>JAVHYX010000001.1:0-54615 GCA_032470195.1 Burkholderia sp.
CCTCTTTCTTCTTAATAAAAATTAAGCCCTACCGAGTCAGGTAGGGCTTAATTTTTATTAAGAAGAATAATATATTAAATTTCTTCGGCGAATTAGCTCAGTCGGTTAGAGCAACGGAATCATAATCATGCAAATCCATAAAGAAGTGGATGTATGCGGGCTTAATTGTCCCCTGCCAATATTACGTGTAAAAATGGCTTTGTCGGATATGAAAAGTGGTCAAGTTCTGAAAGTACTTACTACAGATTTTAACTCATATCAAGATTTTATAATATTCTCAAAACAGACGGGAAATAAGATTACTAAATCAGAAATGAATGGAAAGATTTTTGTCTTTTTAATTCGCCGACGCTAAAATATTACTTTCTCTCTTTCATTTTTACTTTATTAAGTTTAAATAACCTCGCTCTATTAAATAAGCCTTAAAATCTGACCCGATTTCTGTGTGACGTAAAGCAAATTCAATAGTAGCTTTAAGATAACCTATCTTACTGCCACAATCATAACGAATTCCTTTATATTTATATGCGATGATATCTTCTTCAAGAAGTAGTGCTTTGATTGCATCAGTAAGCTGTAGTTCGCCATTTATGCTAGGTTTTAGTACGCTAAGATGATTAAAAATTCTGGGAGTTAATATATATCGTCCAACAATACCAAGGTTTGACGGAGCTAAACTCGGCTCAGGCTTCTCAAAAACTCCGGTTACATTAATGATAGAATTATCTAATTCTTTACCTTTTATTATCCCATAAGACTTCGTATCTGATAATGAAATTTTCTCGATTCCGATTACTGATTTCTGATAGCAGTTGAATACGTCGATTATTTGTTTCATCACAGGCGGCGTACCGTCAAGTAAATCGTCTACAAGGATCACTGCAAAAGGATTATTTTTGATAATCTTCTCTGCGCATAATATTGCATGACCAAGGCCAAGCGCTTTTTGCTGATGAACATAATGAAAATTAATATGACTTGGTTTAATATTTCGAACAACTTCAAGAAGTTCATTCTTACCCTGTTCCTCCAGTTTTCTTTCAATTTCGTAGGATTTATCAAAATAATCTTCTACTGTTTGCTTACTTCGCCCTGTGATGAAAATTATTTCTGTAATTCCTGATATTATTGCTTCATCGACTGCATACTGAATTAAAGGTTTATCAACGATTGGTAACATTTCTTTCAAAATTACCTTCGTAGCAGGCAAAAATCGTGTTCCGAATCCTGCTACTGGTAATACGGCCTTAGTAATTTTAAACATATAGATATTCTATATTTTCCTTATTCTTATAATAGATTGAGAAAGTATAAAGCACTCTATATAAGACTTACGCTATATGGTGAAGTTGTTCATATAGCTTATCAAGCGTATTATGGAATTCATTGATACGCTTTCGTTCCTTTTCAACAATAGTTGGTGGAGCATTTTTAATGAACTCTATATTATTAAGCTTAGAGTTGCATCTTTTAATCTCATAAGTTAGATGAGTGATTTCTTTTGTTAGGCGATTACGTTCTACCTCGATATCGATTTCAATCTTTAGAGCGAGTTTATTTTTTCCTACAATCATAATTGGCGAACCATGTGCATTGCTATCGAGCGTTGCTTCTTCCATAAAGATTTGAATTTCTGATAGTTGAGCTAATGCTTTAATATATGGAGCAAATTCTTGAAGAAGTTTAGCCTCTCCTGAAGCGAGCAGTGGTATTTTCTTAGCTGGCGATAAGTTCATTTTACTACGCATGTTACGGCATGCTTCAACAATCTTTTTAAGATCAGTAATCCATCGCTCAGCAACATCATCTATCTTTTCTGCAGAAAAGACAGGATATGCCTGTGTTATCAATAATTTAGTGGTGTTTTTAACCTTGTTATCCTTCATATAACATCCTGAAAGTGGCGCTACTCTTTGCCATAGTTCCTCAGTTATAAATGGAATAATTGGATGCGCTAAACGAAGTACTGTTTCGAGAATAAAAATCAGTGTTAAACGTGTTGCTTGTCTCTGTTCTGCTGTTCCATTCTGGATTTGAACCTTTGCAAGTTCAATATACCAATCGCAATATTCATCCCATATAAATCTATAAATATTTATTGCAATATTATCGAAACGGTAATCTTCGAAGCCTTTTGTGATATTAGCCACTGTACGTTGTAATAGAGATATTATCCAGCGGTCAGCTTGCGAGAAATTAATATAATCGTATAAGCTGTTAGCTTCTACTGAGAAGATTTTTGGATAGTCAAGTTCATAATCGTATCCTTCGCAGTTCATCAGTACAAATCGTGTTGCATTCCAAAGTTTATTACAGAAGTTGCGATAACCTTCACAGCGAGAAAGATCAAAGTTTAAGTCACGACCAAATGTTGCGATAGAAGCCATTGTAAAGCGTAGTGCATCTGTACCAGATGCTTGGATCCCATTTGGAAATTCCTCTCTTGTATTTTTTTCAATTATTGCAGCCTGATTTCGATTCGTTAATCCAGTTGTGCGTTTCTTAATTAGCGTGTTAAGATCTATTCCGTCAATAATATCAATTGGATCGAGTATATTTCCTTTGCTTTTTGACATTTTCTGGCCTTGCCCATCGCGAATAAGACCATGTATATATACGGTATGAAATGGTATTTTGCCAGTGAAGTGCGTAGTCATCATTATCATTCTAGCAACCCAAAAGAAAATAATGTCAAAGCCGGTAACGAGTACTGATGATGGAAGAAACTGCTTTAATTCTTGCGTATCATCTGGCCAGCCAAGTGACGAGAATGGAACTAGCGCGGATGAAAACCATGTATCGAGTACGTCATCATCTTGTTTAAGGCTGCCTGTATAACCCATTTCTTTGGCCTGTGCGCGAGCGCAATCTTCATCACGCGTGACAAATATCTCACCGTTTTCACCGTACCAAGCCGGTATCCGGTGACCCCACCATAGCTGACGAGATATGCACCAGTCCTGTATATTTTCAAGCCACTGATAATATGTGTTCGTCCAATTTTTTGGGATAAACTGGATCTTTCCAGATCTTACGACATCAATTGATATTTCGGAAATTGATTTCCCAGGGTTAAGCGTACCATATGGTGCTGGTTTCTTCATTGCAATGAACCATTGATTAGTCAGCATTGGTTCAATTATAGCGCCTGTTCTATCTCCACGCGGTACCATTATTTTATGCGGTTCTACTGAGTAGAGAAATCCGTACGTTTCAAGATCAGCTACGAGTTCTTTACGTGCGTCTAAGCGATCGAGGCCTTGATAGCGGATAGGAGCATTATCATTAATTTTTGCGTCGAACGTTAGTATCTCGATTGGTGTTAGTCTATGACGTAATCCAATTTGATAATCGTTGAAATCATGTGCTGGTGTTACCTTGACAACACCGGTTCCAAATTTATGATCAACATAATTATCTGCAATAACTGGAATTGTCCGGTCACATAAAGGCAGAGTTACATGCTTGCCAATCAGATGCCGATAACGATCATCACTAGGATTGATCATTACTGCAGCATCTCCAAACATTGTCTCTGGTCGAGTTGTTGCTATAACTAGTTCACCTTCATGATTTATAAGTGGATAGCGAATATACCATAAATAACCGTTTTCTTCCTCACTTGATACTTCTAAGTCTGATACAGCTGTCATCAGCACTGGATCCCAATTTACAAGACGCTTTCCACGATAAATCAGTCCCTGTTCGTAGAGAGTTATGAATACGTCTCGTACGATAATTGACATTTTATCGTTCATCGTGAAATATTCATGTGACCAATTTAATGATACGCCAAGGCGACGTATCTGAGCAGTAATTATAGAGCCTGATTTTTCTTTCCATTTCCATGCATACTCGATAAATTTTTCTCGCCCGATGTTATAGCGAGATATATTCTGAGCATCGAGCTGACGTTCAATAATGATCTGCGTAGCAATCCCTGCATGATCAGTACCAGGAACTGACAGTACATTTTTACCAAGCATTCGATGATAGCGTGTTAGGCTATCTATAATAGTTTGGTTAAAGGCATGACCCATGTGTAGTGTACCTGTTACGTTAGGCGGAGGTAATTGAATAGAAAAATTTGAGCATTCTTTAGTGAAGTCTAGAGCAGAATAACCACTTTTTTCCCACTCTAACCTCCATTCGGATTCTATGATTTTAGGTTCAAAACGCTTCATCGTTGTACTCTCATTCATATGTAGTAGATATAGTAAAGTTTTCATTAAAGTCTAATAAATATTAGACTAAAGAGGTGATTATAAATTGTTAGTTAGATGGATTAGGAAAAATGTTAGTACGCAATATCTATATAAAAAAGAAGCTTTATCTATACAAATATTTTTTTACCATTTTCTATGCCTAATCTATTTGCAGACTTAAATACACAACAATACTCTGCTGTTACTCTACCGAATGAACCAGCATTAATTCTAGCTGGAGCAGGAAGTGGAAAGACGCGTGTGCTAATTACACGGATCGCATGGTTAATACAAAATAATTATGCATCTCCACAGACTATTCTTGGTGTCACATTTACAAATAAATCTGCTCGTGAAATGCTACAAAGACTATCTGACATTCTACTGATTGACACTCATAAGATGTGGATTGGCACGTTTCATGGTCTCTGTAACCGTATGCTACGAATACATTACCGTAATGCGGGCTTACCACAGTTTTTTCAGATTCTGGATATGGCTGACCAACTGTCAGCGATCAAGCGACTGATAAATACTCTGAATATTGATGATGAGAAATATTCACCTAAGAATATACAATATTTTATTAATAATGCTAAAGATCGTGGACTTAGACAGGATAAGTTAGAAACAGTTGATGATTTTAATAGAAAGTTAGTCGAGATATATCAGGCATATGAGAATCAGTGCCAGCGTGAAGGTGTAGTCGATTTCCCAGAACTACTGCTACGTTGCAATGAGATGCTTGATCGAAATTCGATGGTACGTACGCATTATCAGTCACGCTTTAAACATATCCTTATCGACGAGTTTCAAGACACTAATAATCTGCAATACACGTGGATAAAAATGCTTACGAGCAAGGAAAACGCTATATTTGCAGTTGGAGATGATGATCAATCTATTTATGCATTTCGTGGTGCAAACGTTAAAAATATGCGTGATTTTGAAAAAGAATTCCAAATCAAAAATCTAATTAAACTAGAACAAAACTACCGATCATGCGGCAATATTCTTGACGCAGCAAATCATCTTATTTCACATAACTCTAATCGTTTCTACAAGAATTTATCTACAAATGCCGACCGTGGTGATCCTATATTTATATATCAATCTGAAACAGCTTCACAGGAAGCAAGCTGGATTGCTGATGAAATTTTTTCGCTTATAAGCGCTGGTATACCACGTTGCGAAATCGTAGTGCTCTATCGTAGCAACGCACAATCACGCTTGATAGAGCACGCGCTCGGAAGCGCTGGAATTTCATATCGTGTGTACGGCGGATTGCGATTTTTCGACAGGCAGGAAGTAAAGCATGCACTCTCATATTTATGGCTGATCGATAACCCGAAAAATAACACTGCTTTCGCACGTGTCGTAAATTTTCCAGTTCGAGGAATAGGATTACGATCGATAAAACAACTAGAAGATATAGCGCAGCGACATGCCATTACCATGGTAGAGGCAATTCCATATGTAACAGGGAAAGCTGGTATAAATCTTAACGCATTCTTAAATTTAATTAAAAAAATGCGTGATGATACCGCACATATGAATCTTCCGGAAACTATTAAATATGTAATACGTGCAAGCGGTATCGAAAAATTTTATGAAAATGAAAAAGAAGGAAAGGACCGTCTTGAAATTCTACAGGAGCTTATAAATGCAGCAACTATATTCCTCATAGAGGAAGGCTATGGACTTAATACATCAGCACGCTCTCTCTCATTATGTCTAGAAAAAAATCTAGATTCAGGAGCTATTACACCACTATCAGATTTTTTATCGCTTATTTCATTAGGGCCAGGTGATAATCAGAATAAGTCTGTACAGAATGACGTACAGTTAATGACAGTGCATTCTGCAAAGGGGCTTGAATTTTCTGTAGTTTTTATCACTGGCCTCGAAGAGAGAATATTCCCACATGAGAACAACGTAATTAGAGAAGATGGTCTAGAGGAAGAGCGACGTTTAATGTATGTCGCAATTACTCGAGCAAAGAGGCGGCTTTATCTTTCCTTTTCAAAAAGCCGAATGCTGCATGGTCAAATACGTTATAACATGAGATCGCGTTTCTTTGATGAATTACCTAATCAGGTTATAAAGTGGATAAATCCAAAACCAGAAAATAGAAAGTGTTATAGTAATAACTCTTCTAATGTATGTTCTAAGATGTTGCTAGATCTAGAATTCGAGCAGAATATAGAAGCATCGGATTCTATTTTTAAAAGAAAGAATCATTCCACTTTGAGCGGTATCTTCGATCTTAGAATTGGCCAGAAAGTTTTCCATAAAAAATTTGGCGAAGGCATAGTAACCGCTCTTAAAGATAAGAGTATTGATAGAAAGGTACAGGTAAAATTTAATGTCTACGGGGAGAAATGGCTTTCTCTTGCACTTGCAAATTTACAACATGTCAAGTAACAAAAAGTTTTGAAAAATTATTTCTATAATACAAATTTTGTGGAAATTAAGATTAAATCTTTGATAAAGAACACTTTTATCTTTTTAACTATTTGTATAGTATTTCAGTTACAAGCTAGAGGTGCTGTATTAAAGAAATATTTGATACTTCCAGATTCTGTACTTACCGCACTGAAACGCGCACGGGTACCAGTATCTTCAATCAGCATCATCATAGAAAAAATTGGCGATAGAAAACCAATCATCGAATGGAATGCAGATCGTAATATGATACCCGGATCAACGATAAAGCTCATTACGACATATTCTGGGCTTTCTCTCCTTGGACCTGATTTTCGATGGAAAACGAGTGTATTTACAGATGGAATAGTTGATTCATATGGAACGCTACACGGAAATTTAATTATTAAGGGAACAGGTGATCCAAAGCTAGTACAAGAAGAACTAATTGATCTTATACAAAGTATTCGTAAATTAGGAATCATCAATATTACTAAAAACATTGTTCTTGAAAAGGGCTATTTCTCAAAATCGACACACGAATTACCGCCATTTGATAATAATGTGAGTGCACCATATAACGTCGGCCCAGACCCATTAATGTACTCTTTCAAAACTGTGTCATTTAAAGTTACACCGTGTAGTAGTGGTACGATTATAATCAGTGCTTTGCCTAAACTTTCTAATCTGTTAATTAAAAATAATCTCGTTGAAGACGTTAGCTCATGTGATGATACAGACATCTCCTCTGCAAAGCCAAAGTTGACGTTAGATCGAAACGGTAAACTTATCGCGTCGTTTAATGGAAATTATTCACTGTACTGTGGTTCACATACAACGAATATAGCAGCTCTAGATCATTCTGAATTCTTCGCACGTGGTTTTCTTGCGATTTGGTATCAGCTTGGTGGTTCTTTTAATGGAGATATTATTGTCAAAAGTAGTAGTAAGCTATCACCTATGGCCCGACTAATTTCTGTGCATTATAGCCCAACACTACATAGTATCATTAACGACATAAATAAATTTAGCAATAATGTAATGGCACGTAATCTATTTCTGACAATCGGCACGATTAATGGTCACGTACCTGCAACAGTAAAGCAGTCAAAGCATGTAATTTACGAATTTATTAAGAAAGGTCGAATAAAAATTCGAGATCTCTGCATAGAAAATGGATCTGGTCTATCTCGCAATGAGCGAATAAGTGCCAGATCGCTTGCAGAAGTTTTACAAAAAGCAAAAGTAAGCCCGATAGGACAAATTTTTGAAGAATCATTGCCTATAGCTGGAGTAGACGGGACGATGAAACATCGATTTACGAAAGCTGATGTTCTCGGCGGAAATGTACATATAAAAACTGGGACACTTCACGATGTTCGTGCGATTGCGGGTTATGTCATGACTGCTGATAAATCAAACTATGTTATAGTAAGTTTTATTAATGACATACATGCGAAAATAGCTCGTAGCGTACACGACGAATTAATTAGATGGATTTTATCGTTGCATTGCCGAAAGACAAATTAAGATAGATTTAAATAAATAACGCTGTACATAAAATTTTCGTTTGTTCATCTTAAATTAATACGCAATCTATCCTTTTTATCTTTTTCTTTAATAAAGATTATGTAATAAAAATATTTTATTTGGCGTATTCTGATAATAATAAAGCGTTTGATCGCTTTACAAAACAGGCAGGATCATCAAGTATTCCACCTTCTGCGAGTAATGCTTGATCGAATAAGAGATAACACCAGTCACTAAAATTAGTATCATCAACCTTTAGCTTCTTGACAAGGGCGTGCTCAGGATTAATCTCAAGTATTGGCTTTAATAATGGCGGCTTCTGACCAGAAGCTTTCAGCATTCTCTGTAGATATCCGCTCATGTCACGATCATCAGATACAAGGCACGATGGCGAATCGGTTAGACGAAATGTTGGTCGTACATCCTTTACCTTATCACCTAGAACTTTCTTTATTCTATCAATAACCTCCTGGGTTTCATTGTCTACATGCTGTATGTTTTTGATGTCATCACTTAATTCACTAAGATCAAGACAACCCCGTGCAACGCTCGAAAATGACTTACCATCAAATTCACTTAAAAATGATAACATCCATTCATCGACGCGATCAGTTAGTAAAATCACCTCGATACCCTTTTTTCTGAATACTTCAAGATGTGGGCTATTCGCTGCAGCTTTCCACCCATCGGCAGTTATATAATAAATCTTCGTCTGTCCAGCCTTCATCCTTGCAACATAATCAGTGAGTGATACATCTTGTATATCGGTTTCGCTATACGACGTTGAAAAGCGTAGTAATTTTATTAACCGATCTCTATTTAAATCGTCCTCACCTATACCCTCCTTTATAACTTGCCCAAAGGCACGCCAGAACATCAAAAATTTATTATTTCTGTCGGTGGTATCTGCCGAGAAAGCTAGATCTTCTAGCATTGACAGAACACGTTTCGTTATCCCTTCTCGAATTATCTTCACATCAGAACTTTGCTGCAAAATTTCACGAGATATATTAAGTGGCATGTCAGATAAATCGATAACTCCCCTTATAAAGCGTAGATATCTTGGAAGTAAATTCTCAGCGTCATCCATAATAAATATGCGCTTTACATATAACTTTAATCCACCCTTATAGTCGGAATTCCACATATCAAATGGTGCACTTGATGGTACATATAGCAGCTGTGTATATTCAATACGACCTTCAACTTGGTTATGTGTCCACGCAAGAGGATCATTATGATCGTGCGTGATATGCTGATAGAACTGCTTATACTGTTCTTCTGTGATGTCACTCTTCGACCTGCTCCATAGTGCGCTCGCCTGATTAACAATCTCGTCTTCTGCTATTTCTATCATCTCTCCTTTTTTCTGATCCCATTCTTCTTTTTTCATTAGAATTGGCAAGCTGATATGATCAGAATATTTTTGAATAATTGATTTAAGTCGATGTGTTGATAGCAGTTCGTCTTCTCCTTCACGCAGATATAATGTAATTAACGTACCGCGCTTTTCGCGATCGATTTTATCGACTGTGAATTCACCCTTCTCAGCTGTACTTTCCCAACGGACGCCTTCAGATTTTAAAAGACCAGCACGACGGGTCTCGACAATGATTCGATCTGCAACAATGAAGCCTGAATAAAAGCCAACACCAAACTGTCCAATTAGTCCAGCATCCTTTTTTTGATCTACAGATAATTTTGAAATGAATTCTTTAGTACCAGATCGTGCGATCGTACCTAAATTCGAAACTACCTCGTCTAGACTCATTCCTATTCCGTTATCATCAATTTCAATCACACGCGCAACCTTATCGTGTGTAATTCGGATACGGATGTTTGGATCGTTTTCGTATAGAGAGCTATTGGCAAGTGCTTCAAAACGTAGTCTATCGCCTGCATCTGAAGCGTTCGATATCAGTTCTCTTAGAAAAATCTCCTTGTTGCTATAAAGCGAATGAATCATTAGATGTAGAAGCTGTTTGACCTCGGCTTGGAAGCTCATAATTTGCTGAGTCATAAATTTTGTTTCCTCATGCTGTTTCTTCTTATATGTGAAAGTATCCCTAGTATGCAATAGAACTCTAGAAGAGCACAATGTAATGTAGATTAGGCTTCTATTTAATAATCCAATAAGATATTTGTAGAAATAATAAAATTTTTATATTACACGTATAGATATATAATCTATCTTCATTGATAACCTGTGTTTGACTTTTTCGCTTTCATATTTATCGCGTGATATCTGCTGCTTCCTAAGACATATACTCATATGAGTTTTCTATATCACAACAAAAACTAATCAGAAAGATAATATATAAGCTGATTACAAATTTTGCCTTCTTGAATTTGTGAAAGTATTCTACATTATCAAATCTTAACAAGAAAAATAATTTTTGTATCACACAATAAATCTAATTTTTATATAAACTCTCTGTTTCCCCCGTAGTTCAATGGATAGAATAAGCGCCTCCTAAGCGCTAGATACAGGTTCAATTCCTGTCGGGGGGATCCAAAGAAAAGAAAAATAAATCAAAAAAATTATAAATTTTTTGATATGGATAAAAATTTTAATGGTTATACATTAGCACCTATCTTAGGCTTTTATATATTGTTCCCAATCTCCAAACCATCGTGTAAGTTGCTTCATAGCTATATCCGGATATTTAGCTATTAGCTGCGACGCTGCGTCTCGAGCTGGAGCAATCAGCCAATTATCATTGTTAAGATTTGCGAAGCGCAGCATTGATGAACCAGATTGACGAGATCCTAGAAACTCTCCAGGACCACGGATTTCAAGGTCTCGTTGAGCAATCTCGAAACCATCATTTGTTTCACGCATCGTTTTCAATCTCTCTCTTGCTTCGATTGACAGAGGTCGGCTATATAGAAGTATACAAACAGATGATGATGTACCACGACCAATTCGACCGCGTAATTGATGTAACTGCGCAAGACCGAAGCGCTCTGCATGCTCAATCACCATTAGTGAGGCATTTGGTACATCAATACCGACTTCAATTACTGTCGTTGAGACCAGAAGTTGTACATCATTATTTAAAAATGAATCCATTACCGTAGTCTTCTCCATTGAAGAAAGTCTTCCGTGTAGGAGTCCAACTTTCAGCTCAGGCAAGCTAATTTTCAGCATTTTATACGTCTCAACAGCAGTCTCTAGTTGCAATTGATCACTTTCATCAATTAGTGGGCAAACCCAGTACACTTGCTTTCCAGTAATTGCGGCATCACGCACGCGAGCGACTACCTCATGACGTCGTGAGTCAGAAACGAGTTTCGTTAATATAGGAACACGGTTGGGAGGTAATTCATCTATAGTAGATATATCGAAACCTGCATAATATGTCATAGCTAACGTCCGTGGAATTGGCGTTGCTGACATCATTAATTGGTGAGGATATAGGTAAGTATTTTCAATGAAATCTGTAGTTGAAACGTTTGGAGCACAATTAGTAATATTTCTTATAGCTTTCGCAGTCTTATTACGCAATGCAAGTCGCTGCTCTACGCCAAACCTATGCTGCTCATCGATGATCACGAGACCAAGCCGTGCAAAATTTACCGTATCTTGTATAAGTGTATGTGTACCAATTACAAGTTGAGCAGTACCAAGCCTAATAGGCTCGATTGCCTTCCTTTTTTCCTTTATTTTCATACTACCTATTAGGTATACTATAGATATACCTAATGGCTCAAGCCACGTTCGTAGCTTATGTACAAGCTGACCTACTAGAATTTCAGTTGGCGCCATCATCGCGGTCTGATAACCGGCATCAATAGCCTGTGTTGCTGCAAGTGCAGCGACGACTGTCTTTCCGCTACCAACATCACCGTGCAAAAGACGTTGCATCGGATATGAGCACGTTAAATCATGACCAATCTCTTCGATAACACGTATCTGTGCATTTGTTAGCGTAAATGGAAGGGATGCAAATAGGCGTTTTGTTAATGAATCTGAATCAGAATAAGCTTTACAATACGGCATTTCTGGCGACATTAGCATACGTCGTTTATCATGTGTTAGATTCAACGACAACTGCTGAACGAGTAACTCATCGAACTTAATGCGCGTCCATGCTGGGTGCGTGCCGTCCATTAGTTTAGTTTCATCTGAATATATATCTGGATGATGGAGAGTACGAATGGCATCCGCAAGAGTAGGTAATCCGAGCGGCTTTAAATATGTATTGTTAATCTCAGCTGGTAGCAGCTCAGGTAATGGCGTGCAATCTAGCGCGCTGTCTATTGCTTTGCGTAAATATGACTGAGATATGCCAGATTTACTTAGATATACTGGTGTGAGAGTCTTAGGTAGCGGTGTACAGATGTCTATAACGCGTACTAAAGGATGAACTATTTCAATCCCTAGGAAACCGTTGCGCACTGCTCCGCGTACACGGAGACGCTGGCCTATACTCATTTTTTTAACCTGCGAACTGTAGAAATTTAGAAATCGTAATATGAGTACTGCTTTATCATCTCCCTTTAATTTTATGATAAGTTGTCGTCGTGGCTGATACACGATTTCGCTTTTAATTACAATGCCTTCGACTTGCGAAATATAACCAGGTAGTAATTTGCTGATCTTTGTTAGTTTAGTTTCATTCTCATATCGTATCGGCAGATAAAGTATTAAATCAATTGGCCGTATTAGTCCAAGCTTAGCAAGCTTGTTTCTACTTCTATTTAGAGAGTTTTTATTTTTCATCAGCATAGAATGCTATGCGATTTTCGCTAAAAAACATGGATAAATATTCCATAATCTTTATCATAATGACAGCAGCACATCAAGATTGACAGTATATATAAACGTGATTCATATGCTTCTAACAAAATAGAATTTTTAACAGTGCATCGTAATATTGTATATAAGAAAACTTAAATCTAAGATTAAGAAGATTGAAAACCTCTATTTTGAATAGATAAGAAATAGCCTCCATGAAGAACAGTAACTCTTTGTTATATTCTTATGAGCTTTACTAAGCGCAGATTCTTCCTTATACCAATTGATTTTACTTATCTATAAGAGATTTTTCTTATTACTAATCGAATAAATGTATCGCTTGGAATACAATTTTTTGTTCTAAGAAAGATTAAAGAAAGAAGATTGTATTTCGCATTGTAAATATACAGCTTAGATTTTCCGTATCTCGTTCCATGAGATCATTATTATATATCTTTACTATTTCTACATTCATCTTCATCTATGAATATGTATTATGAACTTATACATGATAGACAAAAGATAGCTTTAATGCTTGCAGGGCGAGATATAAAATAATCGTGAAAATTAGGAATTTTGGGGATGACTGATACTAATCACAATGGTCTACAATTCGAATTGATAACAACTGACGGTCATGCACGTCGTGGTCGACTAAAACTAAATCATGGTATCGTTGAAACTCCTATCTTTATGCCAGTTGGTACATACGGCACAGTCAAGGCAATACAGCCGAGAGAACTTAACGAAATAAAAACACAGATTATTCTAGGAAATACATTTCATCTTTGGCTACGGCCAGGGACAGAAATAATAGAATCGCATGGTGGTTTACATAGTTTTATGAGCTGGAGAAAACCAATTCTGACTGACTCTGGAGGATTTCAGGTATTTTCTCTTGGTGATCTGCGTAAAATCAATGAGGAAGGTATTATATTTAAGTCACCGATAAACGGCGATAGACGAAATCTGTCACCAGAAATATCAATGCAAATACAGAAAGCACTAAATTCGGATATTGCGATGCAACTTGATGAGTGCACTCCATATACAATAAATGGTGTGCGGACAACACATAAAAAAGCTGAAGATTCAATGAGGATGTCTCTGCGTTGGGCAAAACGATCTCTCGATGAATTTAATCGTTTATGTAATCCGAATTCACTGTTCGGGATAATACAAGGTGGGATGTACAAAGATTTACGTGATGAGTCGCTCGAGTGTCTCTCTAAGCTAGATTTTCATGGATTTGCCATCGGTGGGATGTCTGTCGGCGAACCGAAAGAGGATATGATACGAATCCTTAGGCATATTACTATCAAGATGCCTGAACATAAACCCCATTATTTAATGGGAGTTGGCACACCTGAGGATTTAATAGAGGGCGTTTCAGTTGGTATAGATATGTTTGACTGTGTTATTCCAACGCGCAATGCTCGTAACGGCTGGATATTTACACGCTTTGGTGATCTAAAAATTCGAAATGTTACGTATAAAAATTCACTGAAACCACTAGATGAAAATTGCCAGTGTTATACGTGTCAGAATTTCTCTATCGGGTATCTACATCATCTTCATAAGATAGGAGAAATTCTTGGTGCACAACTAAATACAATTCATAATTTGTATTATTACATGCAGCTAATGAATGAGATTCGAGAAGCAATCGAAACTCATACGCTTAATACACTTAAGAAACAGTTTTCTAAAGACCGTTCTAGAGGAATAAATTTCTAAAAGAAGTAAATTAATATGCTTTATAATTTTTTTTATTATAGTTTGCTTAAATATTTTTCGATACGAAACTAATTTTTTATGAATTCATAACATAGTGAAAGAATCCATCGTTTATTCTAATTCCAATTATGGAGAAATAAAACGTGTTATTAATTTCTAATGCTTTTGCGCAAGACCTAGTAAATAGTACAGAATCAGATGTAGTGAAATTTCTGCCAATTATTTTGATATTTGTTCTATTTTACTTAAGTATAATCCGTCCAAATATAAAGCGCCAAAATGATCATCGCAATATAATTTCTTCTATGGAAAAAGGTGACGAGATTATTACTAATGGAGGTATTCTCGGAAAGGTAACAAGGTTATCAAACAACGCATACATCCGAGTTGAGATTGCTGAAGGTACAGAAATTACAATGCAAAAGGATGCCGTCAATACTATTTTACCGAAGGGAACAATCAAGTTGCTTTAACTTTGCTTTACTAGAAACTCATCTTCCCTATGAATCGCTATCCACTCTGGAAATATTTCGTTATGGCTATTGCACTCGCTGCTGGCCTTTTATACGTATTGCCCAATTTCTTCGGAGAAGAACCGGCAGTGCAAATATCGAGTGGTAGCCCAGAAGTCAAACTAGATTTAACTCTATTGAATAAGATTAAGGCGTTACTCGCCACATCTAGAATTACGACTAACAATATCACATTTGAAAATCTGAATAATAAAGAAATAATCCAAATTTTCTTGAAAGATACAGATACCCAGTTTCTGGTAAAGGACATATTACAAAAATCCCTGAATCGCAATCAGAATAATCTAGAGTATGTAGTAACTCTACATTTACAAAGTACATCACCACGCTGGTTAACTATGCTACATGCACTTCCAATATACCTCGGACTTGATTTACGTGGTGGAATCTACTTTGTTCTTAACGTTGATATAGACAGTTTGTTAAAAAAGAAGATCGACCTAGAAGTGTCTGATACTCTTAAGATACTGTCCAATATGGGCATACGCTATAGTGATATAAATCGAATTAATCAATCTATAATAATAAATTTTAATAATCAGCGTATCGCTGATATCGCGAAAAAGGCAATAGCATCATCAATCATAGAACTGCAGTGGATAACACGGCAGGTAGGTCAAAAAGTACAAATTGTCGGCACATTTAGATCTACCTCGAAGAGGGCTATTGAAAAATCGGCACTAAAACAGAATATTACGACGCTATACAATCGCATGAATCAAATTGGAATTACGGAATCTCTGATTCAGCAACAAGGTTATAATCATATAGTTATCGAAATTCCTGGCGTGCAGGATGTCACAAAAGCAAAGGAAATAATTGGCCGTACCGCAACACTTGAGGCAAGACTTGTTGATCCTTCTCCAATTAATTCTCATTCAACGAATCTAACTTATCTATTTCCACCTGATGACGAAATGTTCATTCAGGGTAACCAGATTCCGGTAATTCTTCAAAAGAAGGCTATTTTTACTGGAGATCAGATTGTTGATGCAGAGGCAAACTTCGATGAGCATCATCGTCCATCAGTTAATATTAAACTTAACTCAGCAGGCGGACGTACAATGCGCGAAATATCGCATAATAATATTGGCAAACCAATGGCAATTGTACTATTTGAGAAGGGAAGGGGTGAGGTACTTACAATTGCGACAATCCAATCAGAGCTTAACGATCGCTTTCAGATTACTGGACAGCTAACTACACAGGCCGCAAAAGATCTCGCTATCCTACTTCGATCTGGCTCACTTGCTGCAACAATGGATATTATCGAAGAAAGAATGATTGGACCAAGCCTGGGTGTGGATAATATCAAAAAGGGCTTTCACTCACTTATTTTTGGATTTTGCGCAATTGCTGTGTTTATGATTGTCTACTACGTAATATTTGGTATAGTATCAGTAATAGGACTGATCGTGAATCTTCTATTTCTAGTCGCAATTCTATCTTTTCTTCAAGTTACATTAACATTACCTGGTATTGCAGCTATAGCATTTGCACTTGGGATGGCAATCGATGCAAATGTATTAATTAATGAGCGTATACGTGAAGAATTGCGATCAGGAAAACCACCGTCTCTTGCGATCCAAGCTGGCTATTCCCATGCCTGGAAAACGATTCTTGATTCAAATGTGACAACGATGATTGTTGGTCTTGCACTACTTACTTTCGGATCTGGTACAGTACGCGGCTTCGCGGTTGTTCACTGTATTGGAACTTTAACATCGATGTTCTCTTCAGTATTTTTCTCACGCGGCCTGGTGAATATATGGTACGGTGGATGTAAAATACTTAAGACAATCTCAATAGGTCAAGTGTATAAAACACTATCCTACTTTGATAGGGTCAGAAGAAACGACTAAATACTTCGCTACTACAAAGATGTTTTCTAAGCAAAATAAGAAAAGTATTGATAAGCTAGTTATACGCCATCGCTCTACGGCAGAAACTAAAAATACTGAATAATTCTATTAAGAACTGGAACGGACATATGGAATTTTTCCTCATCCGTAGAGATATCCCGTTTATGCGGTACACATTGATTTTCAATGTAATATCTCTTTTTATATTTATTGCTTCAGTGTTTTTTTTATTGTATCGCGGACTGTATTTATCTATTGAATTTACAGGAGGAACAATAGTTGAAGTTCAATATCCTAATATTGCCAATCTTGAATCTGTTCGTGCAACAATTGAAATGCTTGGCTATTCAGATGCGAAAATACAAAGCTTTGGCACGTCACATAACGTTTTAATTCGTATTCCTATAAGAAAGCAAAAAACATCAGCACAGCAAAGTGATCAACTTATGACTGCTTTAAAAGTTAATAACAAAGATGTTAAACTATTACGTACCGATTTCATTGGACCGCAGTTTGGTAGAGAACTTTCTATAGATGGGTTAATAGCGCTAATATGGGTCGTAGTTGGCATTGCAATATACTTATCATTACGCTTTGAATGGAGATACGCAGTTGCTGGTATTATCGCAAACCTTCATGATATTATCATAATTCTCGGTTTTTTTGCTTTTTTTCAGTGGGAATTTTCCCTTTCTGTGCTAGCTGCTGTTTTGGCTATACTTGGTTATTCTGTCAATGAATCTGTTATAGTTTTCGATAGGATTCGAGAAACATTTCTTCGTAAACGTAATATGAGCGTTCAGGAAGTAATTAATCATGGTATTACGAGTACAATATCACGGACGATTATTACACATACATCAACAGAAATGATGGTACTGTCAATGTACTTTTTTGGCGGTCCGCCACTACACTATTTTTCGCTCGCATTAACAATTGGAATTATATTCGGGATCTACTCATCAGTTTTTGTTGCAAGCTCGGTAGCGATGTATCTTGGAATAAAACGGAAAAGCCTAATTAAATATTAAAAACAATACAAAATGTGATGTTTAATTGATTATCTATTAGACTCGATTTTATAGCGAATTAAAATTAATTATTGATATAAACTTTCTTTCACATGAATTTATTTAATTTTTATTTGCCAATACAAAATCGACTAAAAATTTCTCCTAACAAATCATCTGATGTAAATACACCAGTAATTGCACTCAATCTTTCTTGAGCAAGTTTGATTTCCTCGGCAAACAAATCTAATGAACTTTGCATTTGTTGCGATACATATACATTAGCTTTCTTTAAATGTTCACGTGTTGCCTGAAGTTCGATTAGATGTCTCTCCCTAACTAGATATAAATCTTCTCCTATATTTCGTCTTCTGGCTATCCTTATAAGTTCTCCACGCAATAAATCTATTCCGTCGCCGCACATTGCGGATAGTCGAACTCCAGCAAAAACACTTTCATCAATAACAGTAAGCATATCATCATTATTATGATGCGTATCATGAAGTAATACTGCTGCTGGTAGACCAATTAAATCTGTTTTATTAAATATCCTGATAACTGGTACCCCAGATGGAAAACGCATAGCTAATACATCATCTTTCTTTGTCATACCAACGCGTGCATCTAGTAAGTGTAATATAACATCAGCTTTCTCAATTTCTTTCCATGTACGTTCAATGCCAATCTGTTCAGCTTCATTATCTGTATCGCATAATCCAGCCGTATCTATTATACGCAGAGGAATTCCTTCGATCTGTATTGTTTCCGTAACTTTATCACGTGTAGTTCCAGCAATAGGCGTAACGATAGCTAGTTCAATTCCAATAAGTGCGTTAAGTAATGATGATTTACCGACATTTGGCTCCCCAACGAGTACTATAGATAGCCCATTACGTAGTAAAACACGATTCTGTGCATCACTAATAATTCGATCAACTTGTGCCTGGATACGGGTTAGTTTACTGTGTACACTTTTTATTTCTAGAAAATCTATTCTTTCTTCTGAAAAATCGATCATCGCCTCAATAAATGCTCGTAGCTCAATCATTTCGTCGACAAGACGGTAAATCTGCCGAGAGAACGTACCATCCAGTAATCGCGCAGCCGAACGTGCTGCAGCTTCCGTGCTTGCTTCAATGAGATCAGAAATAGATTCAGCTTGAGCAAGATCAAGCTTGTTATTTAGATATGCCCGGCGTGTAAATTCACCTGGTTCGGCAAGCCGTAAACCAAATATCTGTCCAGCGTTAATACATCTCCGCAATATTAATTGCATTGCGATCGGCGAGCCATGCCCATGTAATTCAAGTATATGCTCTCCAGTATACGAATTTGGCGCCTGAAAATAGATAGCTATCCCTTTATCAATCGGCACAGTATGCTCATCAATAAATGTTACGAAGCTTGCATAACGCGGTATAAGTTTACGACCGCATAATATATTCATTAGACAAAATACATTTTTTTGATTTATACGACCGAATGATATTCGAATAATACCAATTCCACCCCGCCCACACGCAGTGGCAATAGCGACAATTGGATCAAAGTCAGCAGAGATCATTGCAATCTGTCAAAAAAGTTATCTATTTTTTTAATCTGAAACTAGTTCATCTATAAAATTTTCTAGACGTTGTGAAATTATCTATCAAATAGATTATTTAGTTTTTATATTACACGTATATACTACTTATTTAGTGAATGTGAAATATAGTATTGCTGCACGATCGATAGTATATTGTTCAGAAGGTAGTACAGCACGAGACCAGATGGAAAAAAGAAGAATATAGAGGAGAAGACGAGTGGCATAAATGTAACTATCTTCGCTTGTACAGGATCATCCGGCTCTGGACTCAAGCGCGTTTGTATAAACATCGATATAGCCATAAGTACTGGAAGAATAAAATATGGATCACGTTTGGATAGATCCGTAATCCATAGAATCCATGGCGCACCTCGCATCTCAACAGACGCAAGAAGTACCCAATATAATGAAATAAATACTGGAATCTGAACTACGATGGGTAGACAACCTCCAAACGGGTTAACCTTTTCAGTTTTGTACAATTCCATTAGAGATGTATTCATCTTATTTGAATCGTCTTTAAAGCGTTCACGTAGTTCTTTTACTCTTGGCGCAATTTTTTTCATCCGCTCCATAGATTTATAGCTTAAGGCCGATAGAGGGAAAAATATTGCCTTTATTAGAAAGGTTAACATAACGATAGCCCAGCCCCAATTGCCAACAAGTTTATAGATCTTCTCTAGTAACCAAAATAGTGGCTTTGCAATGATTGCAACCCAGCCGTAATCTTTCACAAGTTCGAGTCCAGAAGCTATGCCTGAGAGTATTCGCTCTTCTTCTGGTCCTGCAAAAAGACGCGCAACGATGTTTGTCGACTGTCCTGGTTTTATAGGATCAACAAAATTCTGAACTCCTATTCGATATATACCTGGTGATACTTGTTCGACGTAGTTCTTGTGCGTAACACCTTGCTGTGGAATCCATGCAGCTGCGAAGTAATGTTGTACCATAGCAACCCAGCCGTTATTTGCTGATTCAACATAGTCGGCTTTCTTTTTATCAATATCCTTGAATTTTATTTTCTGGAAGTGCTTCTGATTACTATAGACTGCTGGACCAAGGAATGTATGCGAAAACATCGACGCTTCGTCAGAAGAGCTATCGCGTACGAGTTCCATATATGTAGTTGGTGATATCGGAATCATGCCAAAATTAATAATTTTTAATTCAACAACGATTACATAACTGCCACGCGAAAATGTATATGTTTTTATAACTTTCAAACCACCCTTTACTGGTGATTCGAATACTATCTTTAGTGTGTCCTGATTATCTGCTAACAGCGTTGTCCCAGAAGACTGTACAAATACGTCATTATGATTCGGAAAATCACCGCCGAATAGTCCAGTGCGTGCTATATACATATGGGACGCATTTTTCTCGAATAAAGTAATCGGCTGGTTATCTCGATCATTATCTCTAGAAGTTTTAAGAACAAGTTTTGTAAGTGTGCCGCCACGTATGTCGATTTCTCCGTCATAAACATCAGTAGAAAAATGTACAGCTTTAGTAGGAGGTATGCGTTGTATGTCCGACTTTGATGCTCTGCTACCAGAATCTACAGAAGACAGAGGCAGTGAAAAATTTGAATTGTCATTGGTTAATGAATTGTTTTCAACTGGCGTTTGTGTATCGAGAGAAAGTCTATATGTGTTTTGCCAGTTCTCATAGAGCATAATTGCTGACATAAAGAAAATTACTAATAGTACAGTGCGTTTGATATCCATATATTATCTCAGTATAGATCGGATCCGATTCCATATACATAGACAAGGATCGCCTGATACTCGTTTATTGGAAGTAGGAGATAGAGATGGTACAAAATCAATACCGCCTGAAGAAAAAGGGTGGCAGCGACATAAACGTCTAGCCGCAAGATATGTGCCACGAGTAGCACCATAGCATCGTATTGCTTTACGCGCGTAATCAGAACAGGAAGGATAAAAACGACAACGTCTTCCAAATAGACCGCTTATAGTAGTCTTATAAAAATAAAGTAACGCAATTAATACTGTTTGCATGATATTGTCGACAATTCATCGTCACGTATCAGCATAACTGATCAGTGTATAGAGAATAAAATTATAAATAGAAAGTAAGCCTATGCCTATTACAAAGTAGGAAGCTTACATTAAGAATAGGTATAAAGAAGTATAAAAGCGCAAGTACTAGAATTTCTCTTTATTTAAACCTATGACTTCTTGTGAAACACAGTCCAATAGCTTATAAATTTCACTCGAAGATATTAAAGAAAGCTGCATTGACGATGCGCTTTGCGCTATCTTTTCGTCGAATTTTCTATGCAACCGGAATAAAATATCCCATCCGTTGAATTCGGCTCGGCGTATACGAAATGCTTCACGTACACGGCGCTTAATAAAATTACGCGTTACTGCACGAGGAGCGTATCTCCTACTAATAACTAGCCCAAGTCGTGCTTCTAATCCAGTTTTCTTTCGGTAAATTAGAAAATGCGTAGAATGATATAATGGTCGAAAGCGAAAAACTGATGAAAATTCATCCGACTTCAGAAGTCTTGCAGACTTTGGAAAGTTAGCTTTTCTAGTAATGAACTTTTTATCTTGTCTAGTAACAGAATCTACTTGACAAATACCAAATGAACCCACTGTTATACACATATTCCACTATTTCAAATTGCGAGACGTTTTCGGCCTTTTAATCGTCGAGCGCTAATAATTTTACGCCCAGCAGCTGTTTTCATACGAATTCGAAAACCATGTGTGCGCTTTCGTCGAGTAACAGATGGTTGGTAGGTACGTTTCATATGCCATTCACCTATTTTAAATATCTAGTTTTATAGATAATAGGAAATTAGTCACTATAACACCATGATTATATGTGTTATAACTATATAAGATAATAATATGGCAGAATAAGCATAAATATAAAAATTTACTTCAATAATTGAAATTTGAACTGTTTTTCTCTTATCTGTCAATACCTATTTACTTATATAGTACCTATTATTACGTAACTTTCAAGAAGCTTGGTAACATCGAAATCTGCAAAATTAATGAACTCGTTTATATCTTCTAATATTAGAAGAACTACTACATTTAATTTATAAGTATCTTCAAGAAAGAGTATACTTACTAATATATAAAGTCTATAGATACTTATAGTATTGTGTATAAACAATAACTTAATCTATAAGCGATTAAATTTAAATTTGGTTCTTATGTTTAAAAAAATTTTATAGCGAGCAAGGCGCGAAACAGCTTGCTGATAGCACGTATAAGACTTTAAAAATATTTTATTTTGTATGTTGTAGAGGTTGTTAAAAAGACAGCAACTTAATTCACACAATGAAAGTTTTTTGTTTCTTTCTAAATAACACACGAGAATACAATATCTTTACGAAGATCAATATGTTTTCGACGTTGTAAATTTCTATCATTAAAAGTTGTTCTGTTGCTTTAAGTATTGCTATTATTCTCTTAATGGACTTCTGATAAACAATATCTGTTTTTCTCTTGAGAGTTATGCACCCAAAAATAATTCTTTGCGAATTCGATATACTTATTATAAATAAAATATAAGTAATCATCGTAAGCAACATATTCTAAAGAAAACATCTGATGTTGATAATTTATTAATTTCACACTTCGATTCCAATTTAATTATTACAAATAGAAAGATCAGAACGAAAATGCGTTTCGCAGTCCTATATATAAATTAAAACAAGAAGGTGTCGCCTTATCAAATAACATTACTTTCTTAGTTGTAAAACATTTGTATTTAATATTCTGGAATTAGAAGGAGCGCTATGTAAGATAATTATCTATTCAAAGCCACATAATCATGAAATTTTAGTTGAACATGCAAAATAATTACTAAAATATATTTTTAATTATACAGAACCGGCATATTCAATTGAGAATCTTTAGAAGATTAAAGTTGACTTCTACAATATGAGAATTTTAAATATTTATTTACAGAGTCAGTTCTCTGAAATAGACTAGCTTGAAGCAACTTCAAAGTAATTCGTAATATATTCCTGGAAGGAATTAACATAAAAAAAAGTTTACCGGAGATTAGTAAACTATCCTACAGTCGTAATTATACGATTCTGCTACAGCCTAGAGCGTAAAATTACTTACTCAGCTAATCTAGCTATATACAAACAAATCATGATCTGTATTTGCTCGAACAAATGATAAAGAACTAATTATTTATGTTCGCTTATCCAGAATTAAATTGATTTAAAGACTATTCACTTATCCCGGCTCAGTCCTTATCAAAAAAATAAAAATAGGTATAAAGCCGGTATGCGCCTTTCAAATGGAACCTATGCAACTGGTTAAAATAGAACGAGATATCCTTCTCAAGCCACTGCAAATAGTTAGTGGCATTGTTGAGCGGCGTCATACTTTACCAATACTCACTAATTTACTTCTTACCAAAAACGGAACTGACATATCATTTCTCTCAACGAATTTAGAGCTCCAGATTAAGACTATTACACGATTTGGAATAGGTAATAACCATGCATCGACAACAGTGAACGCAAGAAAATTGCTCGATATTCTACGTGCGATGCCAAATAATCAAGAAATTATGCTATCGCTTACAGATAGTCGGTTAACTGTTCAGTCCGGAAAAAGCAGATTCATATTACAAACACTTAGAGCAGATGAATTTCCGATAATTGAACAGGTAAAAGATTTTAATGTGAGTCTAATGGTTAAGAAAAAAACCTTTAGGAATCTACTTAGCATGGTTTACTTTGCTATGGCACATCAGGATATTCGATATTATCTCAATGGCATGTTGCTCTCTATTAATGGCGACTTACTAATAGCAGTTGCTACTGATAGCCATCGTCTTGCTTTATCATCGATAAAGATTGATGATACGTTTAATCATCAAGAGGTGATCTTGCCACGTAAGACAATTCTCGAGCTTTGTCGACTTCTTGAAGGAAGTGAAGATACAATAAGAATTGACATTGCACAAACGCAGGCCAAATTTACATTTGGTCATCTTGAGCTAGTAGCAAAATTGGTATCAGGTAAGTTTCCAGATTTTCAGCGTGTTATCCCTAATGGGCATAAGAATACATTCAAGATCTGTCGAGATAAACTTCAGCGCTCACTGCAGCGTGTAGCAATTCTAACATCTGATAAATTTAAAGGCGTACGTTGTATCGTTACGCCAGGAAAACTGAAAATAATATTAAAAAATTTGGATCAAGAAGAGGCCCAAGAAGAGTTAGATATTGTATATGACGGGGATACAGTCGACATTGGTTTTAATGTTACATACTTGCTTGAAGTGCTCGCAAATCTGAAAGTTGATACTATACAAATAAGCCTAAGTGATTCGAATTCAAGCGCGCTAATTACAGTACCTAATAATAATGAATTTAAATATATCGTAATGCCAATGCGAATCTAACTATAGACTAATTTATGGACAAAAGAACTCTTTAGAAAGGATAAAGGCAGCAATTTTAATACCATATAAACGTTATATATTACCCTGCTATACAAGTACAGAGAATATCTATGAATGAAGAAAAAAAATCCAGTTCAGATAATAGCTATGACGCATCGTCAATACAAATCCTTGAAGGTCTAGAAGCAGTCAGAAAAAGACCTGGAATGTATATTGGTGATACATCAGATGGTACTGGTTTACATCATCTCGTATTTGAAGTACTAGATAACTCGATAGACGAATCGCTCTCTGGATATTGTAACGAAATTCATGTGACGATTCATGTAAACAATTCAATCTCCATTACTGATAATGGACGTGGTATACCAACAGAAATAAAAATGGATGATAAGCATGATCCAAAACGCAGTGCTGCAGAAATCGTAATGACTGAGCTCCATGCGGGAGGTAAGTTTAACCAGAACAATTACAAGGTATCCGGAGGACTACACGGTGTTGGCGTATCATGTGTAAACGCATTATCGAGCTGGCTTTACTTAACAGTGTATCGTAATGAAAAAAAGTATTTTATTGAATTCAATCGCGGCATCACACAGAACCGCGTAATTGAGAAGAAAAACGGTTTGACCATAGCGCCAATTCAGATAATAGGTAGAACTGAACGTCGAGGCACTGAAATACATTTTATGGCTGATCAGGAAATATTTAGCAGTATAGAATATAACTATGACATCCTTGCTAAACGTATTCGAGAACTATCATTCCTAAATAACGGCGTACGCATCCGATTAATAGATCTAAGAACTAGAAAAGAAGATGAATTCGCGTTCTCTGGTGGTGTAAAGGGTTTCGTCGAATATATCAATAAGATGAAGAACGTATTACATCAGACAATTTTATACGTTAATAGTGAAAAGGATGGAATAGGTGTAGAAGTTGCAATGCAATGGAATGACGGCTACAACGAGAACATACTCTGCTTCACTAATAATATCCCACAGCGAGAAGGAGGTACACACTTGACAGGCTTGCGCGCAGCGATGACCCGAGCAATTAACAAGTATATCGCTGATCATGAAATAGCAAAAAAAGCAAAAGTAGAGATATTTGGCGATGATATGCGAGAAGGTCTCTCATGCGTGCTATCTATAAAGATGGCAGAACCAAAGTTTAGTTCGCAGACAAAGGATAAACTTATATCGTCTGAAGTACGTGCACCGGTCGAGGAAGTTATCGCGAAAGCTCTAGAAGAGTTTCTTTTAGAAACACCAACTGACGCAAAGATAATTTGCGGAAAGATTATTGATGCTGCCTACGCTAGAGATGCTGCTCGCAAGGCGCGTGAGATAACACGACGCAAAGGGGTTCTCGAAAACATAGGCCTGCCTGGTAAGCTTGCAGATTGTCAAGAAAAAGATCCAGCAAAATCAGAAATCTATATCGTTGAAGGTGACTCGGCTGGCGGGTCAGCAAAACAAGGTAGAGATAGAAAATTCCAGGCCATCCTTCCTCTTCGAGGAAAGGTTTTAAATGTCGAAAAAGCGCGCTACGATAAGCTATTATCTTCAGATCAAATAATCACGCTAATTACAGCACTTGGATATGGAATTGGCAAGGAAAACTATAATCTTGATAAGCTCCGCTATCATCGAGTGATTATCATGACTGATGCGGATATTGATGGTGCACATATACGAACACTACTACTAACTTTCTTCTATCGACAGATGCCAGAAATGATCGAGAATGGATATATATATATCGCACAGCCACCTCTATACAAAATAAAAGTTGGAAAGGATGAACGGTATCTAAAAGACGATTCAGAATTAAATTCACACATACTCCATCTTGCATTACTTGGGTCAGAACTATCACCTGGAGAAGGATCTAGACCAATCTCTGGAGAAGATCTTGGAAGCCTGGCGCGTTTATATCTTCTATCGAAGCGGATAATCGACAAGCTAAAAGGATTATATGATCAAGAAGCTCTCGAATCAATAATGGATGGCACGTCAATCGATCTTAGAGACGATGAATCAACCAAAACGTCAGCACATGCCTTACAAGTAGCCTTGTGCAATAAAAATAAAAAGGATGAAGTTCGAGTTATTCCAACATTCCAATCTTTAAGAATCGAGCGTATATTTCACGGAAATGTTCAAGTTTCAGTGATCAATAAAGAATTTCAAGATACGACTGATTATCAGCAGCTTGTGAATACCGCAAATACGTTTAATGGATTAATCGGTGTTGGTGCAACAATTAAGCGTGGCGATCGAATTACGGACGTAACAAGCTTCAAAGAGGCAATGAAATGGCTGATTAATGATGCTGAACGGAATATTTCGAAACAGCACTATAAGGGTCTCGGTGAGATGAACCCAGAACAACTATGGGAAACAACAATGAATCCTACAACCAGACGATTGCTTCGAGTCCAGATCAATGATGCAATTGCTGCAGATGAAATATTTTCCACTCTAATGGGTGACAATGTTGAGCCAAGAAGGATATTTATTGAGAATAATGCTCTAAGAGCAGTAAATATTGATATTTAACTAAATCATATCTGTAGAATTTTTCATTATACGCTGGCGAACAGCTTCATAAAGACAAATCCCAGTTGCAACAGATACATTTAAATTTTCTATGCTGCCTAGCATAGGAATATTTATTATCTCATCACATTTATCATGAGTCAGACGTCTCATCCCTTTTCCTTCAGATCCCATCACTATAGCAACTGACCTGTCGAACTTTAACTCATATAAACTCATTTTAGCATTATAAGATGTACCAATAATCCATACACCGGCGTCTTTTAGCTCTCGTATCGATCGAGAAAGATTAGTTACCGTAATATACGGAACAGTATCAGCTGCACCGCTCGCAACTTTTGCAGCTGTAGAATTTAGTCCAACTGCACGGTTACGTGGAGCAATCACCGCATGTGTGCCTGTGGCGTCAGCAATACGCAAACATGCTCCAAGATTGTGTGGATCAGTTACACCGTCAAGTATAAGCAATAACGCCAGATCTGGTATATTATCAAGTAATTCCGATATATTCTGTGCAAGAAGCACATCACGGACCAGTGCGACAACGCCCTGATGACGAACCGTTCGAGAAAGTCTATATAATTGATTGTCGTCTGATCCAATTAGACAAACACCGGATTTATTCGCTATATGCAAAAAATCTTGCATACGGTTGTCTCGTCGCGTCTTATTATATATTATCTTTTCGATTGTTGTCACGTCGCGCCGAAGACGCGCTGTTATAGCATGAAAACCATAAAGTATCTTAAAATAGGACATAATAAAACTATTGTCTAATATTTAGAATAATTTACAATTTAATTTGTAATTTACATGCATTATACAATATGTACCTTACATGTCGTTATCTCCTTTGCAGGGATTTAACATAATACTGATTGATAACGGACCAACTACCACTGTACTATCCTACAAGAGATTTATTTTCTTAAACTGAGCGAATTATCTCTTTTTCACTGAAAGCTAGGTAAAAGATGAAAATAAATCTTGCG
Source organism: Burkholderia sp. (assembly GCA_032470195.1). Taxonomy (GTDB): domain Bacteria; phylum Pseudomonadota; class Gammaproteobacteria; order Burkholderiales; family Burkholderiaceae; genus Burkholderia. The sequence goes on from JAVHYX010000001.1 coordinate 28,602, forward strand.
TGCATCAAGATCGATTCGATGTACTTGAATACGAATACAATCAGATATCCGATAGCAGATATCAGTTCTTTCACCACGTAACTCATTTTTTACTTCATCGTACTGGAAGTAATCTGAATCAAGATCTGTTACATGTATAAGTCCTTCAATAAATAATGTATTAACTTGCACAAAGATGCCGAACGACGTAACTCCGCTTACTATTCCATCATATTCCATTCCAAGCTTATCAAGCATAAAGTAACATTTAAGCCATAATTCAACATCGCGCTCTGCTTCATCCGCCCGTCGTTCATTTTCCGAGCAGTGCAAGCTAAGTTCTTCCCATATTCCATCATTCTGTTGAGTTTTATAGTGTGTATTATTATCATCATAAGACTCTAGCTTCTTAGAACGACGCGACTTATAATGGCGCGGGTAATTATTTAGTACGACGCCATCTGGGACCTTCGGTACATATTTTCCGTCTTCGAGTATAGCATAGATCGCACGATGCGTTAGCAGATCAGGATAACGCCGGATTGGACTTGTAAAGTGTATGTAAGATTCATATGCTAGACCAAAATGACCAATATTTTTTGAACTATAAGTTGCCTGTTGCATAGAACGCAATAGCATCGTTTGTAGCATTTGAGCATCTGGTCGATCACGGATTTGTGTCATTAGATTTGCGTAATCTCTTGCATGAGGCTTCTGGCCTCCGCCAAGATAAAGTCCAATGCCATTGAGGAATGTACGTAGGCTATTAAGCCGATCAAGAGCTGGGCTAGCATGTATGCGATATAGGCCAGCATGATTGTTACGTTTTAGAAAATCAGCTGCGCACACATTGGCAGCTAACATACATTCTTCGATTAGTCTATGTGCATCATTACGCTGTATAGGTACGATTTTAGTAATCTTACCAAGATCATTAAAGACGATATGCGTTTCTACTGTACTAAAATCAATGGCTCCGCGATTTTTCCGTGCTATGAGCAGTGATTTATAAACATTATATAAATTTTGTAGATGTGGAAAAAGCTTTGAATAGAGAACTGTCTCATGACACTTCATATTTTCAAGAGCTGCTGCAGCCTCTGTATAAGTAAGACGTGCAGATGAATGGATTACTCCTGGATAGAATTGGTATGAATTAATTTCTCCATTTTCAGTTACTACAATGTCACATATTAATACACAACGGTCAGCATGTAGATTTAGTGAGCATAATCCATTTGATAGCTTCTCTGGAAGCATTGGAATCACACGACGTGGAAAGTATACTGATGTACTACGTTCTGCTGCATCCGAGTCAAGCCCGCTACCAGGTCTTACATAATATGACACATCTGCAATCGCAACAATTAATCGAAAGCCCATACTATGGCCAATTTTTATTGGCTCACAGTAAACTGCATCGTCGAAATCGCGCGCGTCTTCCCCGTCTATAGTTACGAATGGCAAATCTCGTAGGTCAACTCTGAAATGTAAATCATCTGGACTAACATTATTTGCTATAGTAGCTGCATTATCTAGTGCATGTTTGCTAAATCTGTAAGGTATTCCGTACTTGCGAACAGCTATTTCAATTTCGATTCCTGGATCGTTAATATTTCCGAGAACTTCAATAACATGGCCACGCGGCTGGTAGAAACGTCCCGGAAATTCAGTCAATTCTACAACTACAACCTGTCCAATATTCCTTTTCTTTACATTCTTCGTAATTAATATTTCGTGACCGATTCTCTTATCCTCTGGAACGACGATTAGCATTCCATCTTTATTAAGCAATCGACCAATAACATTTTTATTTGCACGTTCCGTTACTTCAACAATTCGTATTTCAGGACGGAAACGACGATCGTATCCTATGATCCGAGCAAGTACACGATCATTATGCATAACCTTCTGTATTTCGTTTCTTGACAAAAACAGATCTTCATGATTATTTTCACAGATTAGGAATCCGTAGCCATCTTGATGTACTTGAACGCGTCCAGAAACAAATTTTGATGGACAGGTAAGCTGCCAATTTCCCTGTTCATCTAGGCGTATTTGGCCATCTCGCTCCATCGCAGCTATGCGTCGTAAAAACCCTTTAAGTTCTTGATGCTTGACAAATAAAGCTTCCGCGATATCAGTTGAATCGAGTGCTGTAGTGCTCGTTCGAAGAACGTTTAGAATTTCCTCTCGTCTTGGTATAGTATACGGATACTTGCTCAATTGCTTATTTATAATTGTTTTCGTTGCTAAGCTAAGAAAGTTATATAGTTAGAGCTATTTTAGAGGTTTACTCTTAAGTATATTAAAATAATAAAATTATTTATTATCATATACAACTAACTAGAATGATATTATCAGAAAGTGCTACTAAATTTAGTAGATATAGTAATTTTTCTACATGCCCAGGTGGCGAAATGGTAGACGCACTAGGTTCAGGTCCTAGAGGTGTTTATAACACTGTGGAGGTTCGAGTCCTCTCCTGGGCACAATTTGTTACTTTATAAAAAGTACTTATAAACTTTTTATCTATTAGCTTTCTTAATCGTTAACGTTACCTCTGATACCATAACTTTATGTATAGCTTCCCTAATTTTATTTGGTGTACTCCTCAACAGACCTGCTATCTTCCTAGTATCAACTCTACGCATTGCAACTAGTGCGATTCTTAGCAAATCTGCTTGCGCATAAGGATGATGTTCGAATCTAAGTCGTCCTCGCGCATCTGATTCGCATGCTTGTAATATTTCATAAAATCGTTCTGGCCTGCGCAACGCATCGATTCGTTCTAGTAATTGGACAAGCGAAAACGCCTGCATCTTCATGACTTGATGTATATTGTTATGCTCAACCATAACGATAAGTGCAATATTTTGATATTTCTTTGGAACACGAAATCTCTTACATAATGACTTTAATAGATCAACGCCGCGCATTTCATGTCCGATATGATATGGAATCAAGTTGGATGACGGCGTTGTTGCCTTGCCAATATCATGTGTAAGTACTGCGAAGCGAACGGCAAGTGAATATTTATGTTTCGCCGCATAGTCGATAGCCATCATTATGTGTACGCCAGTATCTATTTCTGGATGAAAGTATTCGAGCTGCGGAATACCGAATAGCGATTCAATTTCTGGAAGAATACGCACAAGCGCACCACACTCACGTAGTACTACAAGCATTCGAGATGGTTGAATCTCCATAAGTGCTAATGAGATCTCTTGCCATACTCGCTCTGCTACGAGCGAGTCAACTTCACCATTAATAACCATCTGATGCATTAGTGTAATCGTCTCTTCAATAACTATAAAATCTGGAAAACGGGCAGCGAAACGAGCAATACGTAGAATACGAACAGGATCCTCAATAAATGCCTTACTTACATGCCTAAAGACCTTTTGACGTAGATCAGACTGACCACCAAATGGATCGATAATTGGTCCGATAAATTCACCATCCTGATTTATTTCGCGAGCCATCGCGTTGATCGTCAGATCACGACGTGCGAGATCTTCATTGAGAGTTACATCTGGCGCATAACGGAATTGGAATCCATGATAGCCAGCTGTAGTTTTATACTCTGTACGCGCTAATGCATATTCTTCGCTCGTAATTGGATGAAGAAATACAGGAAAATCTTTTCCAACTGGTTTGAAACCTTGTTTTACGAGCTGTTCAGGTGTCGAACCAACTACAACATAGTCGACATCCTTAACTGGAATACCAAGCAATTTATCACGTATCGCACCGCCTACTGCATAGATTTTCATCAAAATTAAATATAATTGAATTAGCTCTCTACCAACTTTAATTTCTTATCATTAGATTCTAAGTAATAGGTTTTTAAAACATAATATATTCATGAAATATCTAGTCTTATTCAAACTACACTTATATCCTGTTGTAATATACAATATTGAGCTGACTTATTAAGTCAGAGATTTGGATAAGCATCTAAATTTAATTGAAGAATTATTCATAGCATTGATATGCATATTTATAATTAAAGAAGACTCTATATTAGATATATTTAAACGCATATATTTTATTTTTGAGAAATTTTACATGTCTATATTCATGCGCACTTATACCTCATGAAAAGAACAGAAGAGCAATGCAGAACATTACAAGATTTAAAGAAAAAAATGCGACGAGTTTTATTAAAAGAACGGCGAAACGCGCATATACAGGCGGATAAAAATACATTATTGGATATGCACGTGCGCATCATATTAGACAGATTTGTAGAAGTACATACTATAGGATTCTATTGGCCTCTGCCTGATGAATTCGATGCACGGAAAGTAGTACTCTCATGGTGTACAGAATTTCAAGAACGTAGAAGTGCTTTGCCAGTAATCCGAGAGCAGAACGCTCCGCTTGAGTTCCGTGTGTGGAACTCATCTACACCTATGCAGAAAGGACATCACCAAATTACAGAGCCCAATTCGACGGAAATCGTAATACCGGATCTGTTACTAATTCCCTGCATTGGATTTGATCTACAAAACTATCGTCTCGGTTATGGCAATGGTTATTATGACCGAACACTTAATATGTGGAGAACAGAATTACAGCCAGTCACAGTTGGACTCGCATATGAAAGCTGTAAAATCGATAGCTTACCTGTAGAAGCACATGATTATAGACTTGACTGGATTGTAACAGAAGTAGCTATTTATGATAAGACATGATCTTATCAAATTCGTGAAATTAACTATTGTCCTAGAAATAATTTATACCAGATTCTGGATACGTGGATATATTTGGTAAATCATTCATTAAGGAATAGGTAAAATTAGATAAAAAAATATAATAACCTATCTATGTATGGAACATTTTTTTTCTTGCTAACATGCACATGTTTCCGACCAAAGAATATTATACTAGACTTTTATTTTGTGCAGAAAAAATAAATTTTTTTTGGATATCCATCCGTGAATATTTTATTATTTATATAAATCAGCCTAGAAATAGCAATCTTCTTTTTTATAAAGTCGGTGTACTAATGGAAAATCATTGTAAAACTGCGAAGCAGGTATAAAATTGAAGATTCAACTTGCCCACTACATGGGCTCCTTTCGAAGATGAGTAAATACGATATTGAAACAGTCCAATCCGTCCATCACTGGACAAACAAGCTTTTTAGCTTCACCTGTACTCGTGCATCTAGCCTGCGCTTTAACAACGGAGAATTTACGATGGTTGGCCTTGAGGTCGATGGCCGACCGCTAGTTCGAGCATATAGTATCGTAAGTCCAAATTATGAAGAATACTTAGAATTTTTAAGTATAAAAGTACAGCATGGTCCTCTAACATCACGATTACAATATCTAAATGTTGGCGATTCTGTATTAATCGGGAAAAAACCAACTGGTACTCTAGTTGCTGATAATTTATTACCTGGTGAAACGTTGTGGATGCTATCCAGTGGTACTGGACTTGCCCCGTTCATGTCTATTATACGTGATCTAGATATCTATGAACGATTCGATCGTGTAATCCTTACACACACGTGTCGTCTAAAAGAGGAGTTAGCATATATGAATTATATCAGAAATGATCTTCCAAATCATGAATATCTAGGCGATATGATTAAAAATAAGCTCTTTTATTATCCGACTCTCACCCGTGAGGAATTTGAAAATAAAGGTCGAATTACTGATTTAATAGAATCAGGTAAGCTATTCAATGATCTTGGTATTCCAAGATTTTCTCCGGAAAAGGATCGTGTGATGTTATGCGGAAGCGCATTAATGCTTAAAGACGCAACAAAACTTCTAAAACAAGCTGGCCTTGTCGAAGGGAAAAACAATGTACCAGGCCACTATGTAATTGAACGTGCATTCGTCGATTAGATATACTAATTAAGGTATCTTGTTAATTAAACTTGATTTTATTTTCTAGATATTAGAGTATATTATTTGGTAATTACACATACGTAAATTACATACGATTAAATATGTTTTAATTATGTGTTATATTAATAAAATTATAGTTCTTCACGTATAGAAACGTACAGGACTATGCTTAAGAGATATAGATCAAAGAAAAACGTTATTTTAATAAATAATTGAGTCTGTATAGACTGTTATCTTAATTAAATTGTTATATTAATTTTATGTCTCTATTTAGAAAGAAAAATATCGATCATATGATCGCCAGTACACAGGATATAGGACTCAAAAAAACACTCAACGCAATTGATCTTACCTTCCTTGGAATAGGCGCAATCATCGGTACTGGAATTTTCGTATTAACTGGTACTGGCGCAGTTCAGGCTGGACCTGGACTGACACTTTCATTTATCATCGCTGCTATCGCTTGCGGCCTTGCTGCTTTATCTTATGCTGAATTTGCATCAGCAATTCCAGTTGCTGGATCGATTTATACTTATTCATACGCAACACTCGGTGAACTTGTCGCATGGATTATCGGATGGGATCTAATGCTTGAATATGGACTGGCCGCATCTGCTGTATCAGTCGGGTGGTCAGGCTATCTTCAGTCACTTCTTCATGGCTTTGGAATTTCATTACCAACTGTACTTACAGCATCACATGGAGCGATACCTGGTGTCGTTTCGTGGTTCAATCTACCTGCATTTTCTGTAATGATTGCGATTACAACTCTACTGTCAATTGGCATTAGTGAGTCAACACGAATTAATAATATAATGGTATTTATTAAAGTTACAATCATACTTATTGTAATCGCCGTTGGTTTATTCCATGTAAATCCTGCAAACTGGCATCCATTTATGCCACATGGTTTTCATGGAGTTTTCAGCGCAGCTGCCGTTATGTTCTTCGCATTTATTGGTTTTGACGCAGTATCTTCTGCGGCTGAAGAAGTAAAAAATCCGAAGCGTGACTTACCAATCGGTATAATTGCGTCACTTGCTATATGCGCAATGTTATATATTGCAGTTGCAATTGTTGCAACCGGTATCGTTCCTGCTGATGAATACACAAAAAATTTGTCGCATCCAATCTCTTATGCTATGCAGATTGCTGGTGAGAACTGGGTTGCTAGCCTTATAGATCTTGGAGCGGTACTTGGAATGCTAACTGTGATTTTAGTGATGAGCTATGGACAGACACGTATTGTTTTCGCAATGTCGCGCGATGGTTTACTACCAGATATACTATCGCAGTTGCATCCAAAATATTCTACTCCGTTCTTAACAACCTGGATTGTCGGATTATTCTTTGGAATGGTCGGTGCACTTGTTCCGCTTGATCTTTTAGCTGAACTTATCAATATTGGCACGCTTGCGGCATTTTCTATGGTATCAATCGCAGTGCTTGTACTGCGCCATACGCATCCAACATTACTACGTCCATTTAGATGCCCATTAGTTCCTATTATTCCAATGCTAGCTGTTTTTTCCTGCTTATTTCTAATGTTTAACTTGCAAGCTATTACATGGATTACTTTCGTAACGTGGCTTTCTATCGGGATCGTAGTTTATTTCACATTTTCTAGACGTAATTCAAAACTTGCAAAGTACAATAATTAATTGCGCTAAAGACTAATTCCATAGCATGGTTGTTATGCTTTTAGATCTAAGAAGAGTTTTAATTTCAGATATTGTCGGTGCATAAGATCCTCGTTGTCCAGCAACGATCGATGAGCATGCTGCTGCGAACTGTAGATGTTCAATTTCTTGAGCATATGGCCGTTCTAGTAAACTTGCTATCCAACTAGAAATACTTGCGTCGCCACAACCAATTGTGTCTTTTACATCTACTGGGAACGCTGGCTGAAATAACCTCGTATTTCCATCGATTAATTCTATTCCAGATTCGCCATGTGTAATAAGCAACGTTGCTGTAGGATTCCATTCTCGGATCTGAGCAATTGCTGCAATTTCTTCAAGATCTGGGAATAAACCAGATAGATCTCCACTTGATATTTTTAAATATGTTGCAAGTCCAACAAGACGACGTAATGTCGTACTATACGATGGTTTTTTCATCTGCTCTCTAAAATTTGGATCGAATACAATCTTTTTGTGGCATGCGTATGCTGCTTCAGCGATCTCGATTAGTCGTGAAGCTAGAGGTTCACGAACAAGACTGAGCGATCCAAAGTATACTATTTCGACTTCATCAAACCATCCAGAAGGAAGATGTTCAGGATCAAATGCAAGATCAGCGCTATTTTCACCGATGAAAAAATATTTAGGAGGATTGCTTTCTATAACCATAGAAAAAAACGGGGCACGATTGACCTGGTTCATAAATCGCATATCAAGTCCAACATTAATACTTTTTTGAATAAGTTCATCTCCAAATATATCGCAACTTACCGAACCAGCAAAACCAGTCGATATGCCGAGTCGAGCACTTACACATGCTACATTCCAGCATGAACCTCCAGCAGCACTATTCCAATTGCTGTTGTCAGTGCGGATAAAATCGGTTAGTGCTTCGCCAAAAACTACTAATCTAGGAAAGTTCATCGTATTAGAGATGATTATAGATAATGGAATTAATACTATTTATTTATATATAAGCAATTTTAAATATTGCGGACGTGAATCTTTAATATAACACCTACCTCCTTATACTTCAGCACCAAATACATTCTGGCCCCCGTACAAGTCGTAATAGAACGGTTTATTTTACGTATTTCGATGATCGTTAGTAAGTAGTCATATAGTATTCAATATATATGACTAATTTGAATTAACTACAGCTACATACGGGCTCTACGCCAACTAATTCTGCAAGAGAAAGCGCTCTATCAGTTGATTCCCAAGAGAATTCTGGTTCCTCTCGACCAAAGTGGCCGTACACAGCAGTTTTTTCATAAATTGGACGTAATAGGTTAAGCATCTTAATAATTCCTCTTGGACGCATATCGAAATTTTCGCGAACGAGATTTATGATTGTTTTATCAGAAATGCGACCGGTTCCAAATGTGTTAACCATAACACATGTCGGTTCCGCAACTCCAATAGCGTATGAGATCTGAATCAATGCTTTCGACGCGATTCCTGCAGCAACGATATTCTTTGCAATATATCGGCCTGCATATGAAGCTGAACGGTCTACCTTAGATGGATCTTTGCCTGAAAATGCACCTCCACCGTGCGGCGCGCTACCACCATAAGTATCTACGACAATCTTACGGCCAGTTAGTCCGCAATCGCTCTGAGGTCCGCCGATTACAAACCGGCCAGTTGGATTCACAAGGAACTTAATGTCGTCTTTTATTAATTCATTTGGTAATATTGGCTTAATAATCTCATCAATGACGGTTTTACGTAATACGTCGAGCTCGATACTTGGAGAATGCTGCGTAGACAGTACAACTGTATCGATTGCATCTGGCTTACCATCAATATATCGAATTGTTACTTGCGACTTTGCATCAGGTCGAAGCCAATGTAATCGACCATCGCGACGCAAACTTGCTTGACGTTCAACTAAACGGTGAGATAAATGGATTGGTAGAGGCATTAGCTCTGGAGTCTCATCGCAAGCATAGCCAAACATTGTACCCTGATCTCCTGCGCCCTGATCGAGATTATCATCGTGTGCTTGATCAATACCTTGGGCAATATCAGACGATTGTTTATCATACGAAACGAGTACTGCACAGCTCTTATAATCAATACCATAATCTATATTATCATATCCTATCCGTTTAATTGTATCGCGAGCGATCTGTATGTAATCAATGTTCGCAGAAGTTGTAATTTCTCCGGCAAGTACAACGAGACCAGTATTGCATAACGTTTCAGAGGCAACTCGCGAATACTTATCCTGCACAAGGAGTGCATCTAGTATTGCATCGGAGATCTGGTCGGCGATTTTGTCTGGATGTCCTTCGGACACGGATTCCGAAGTGAAGAGATAATCGTTCGCCAATTTTCAGGCTCCTAGATGGATACGGTTGATTCCGCGTAGCCAGCTTCGATTAGCCTGAAGCGGCAACGATTTAACAAATTGTAAGTAGGACACTCGTAGTAGCCCGGATTTTATATGAAATTCAAGCTGAATGATAGGCAATCGTCTGATATTGCCCAGGGATTGGTTTCAAACTTTATCATTTTTCTTAAGCTATTACAAAATACTTATTTGTATTAAATTTAACTGATCTTTCTTATATTGTATTATACATTCTTCTTTAATCAGCTGATATTATCAGAATGTGCTGATGAATTCTTAACACTAGCTTCAATCTATTTTTATTAACTAAAATAATATTTATGCTTGCTTTAATTTATTCGTCTAATAATGTTAGAACTATTAAGTTTTATATCTACATTCTCAGCACAGCTATCTGTTGTTGGTGATAGAAGATAAATTTGGAAAAATATTTCGCAGTATTCCATTTTATCAAAAATAAAATTAATCTTCATCATTATAAAACTATTGTCTAAAGGAATTTAATCAAAAATATAGAAATATCCTGATGACATCAATGCCAATAAGTATTAGTAAGCTTATAGCTTATTTAAAGCTATATTCTCTAAAAGAGAAACTCTCTATTAACTATATCCTTTCGATATCACTGTAGCTTATTGATCATGAAACTTTCTTTTACTAAAATGCAAGGAGCAGGAAATGATTTTATTGTGCTCGATAGTTATACGCGTGACTTATCATTATTTATGACTGTTATGCAAATTCGTACACTAGCAGATCGACATTTTGGTATTGGAGCTGATCAGATAATTCTTATAGAAAAGCCTACAGTCGACGGTGCAGATTTTAAGTATAGAATCTTTAATTGTAACGGTCATGAAGTTGAGCATTGCGGCAACGGTGCGCGCTGTTTGATGAAATTTGTTCGTGATAACAGATTAACTGATAAACGCACAGTGTATATTGAAATGAAAAACGATGTAATTTCGATAACAATGTTTGAAAATGATGAGATTATCGTAAACATGGGTACACCAATTTTCAATCCTATACAAGTACCTTTCGATACACGATATACAGAAATACAAAATTCAGATGGAATAAAATTAAATACTAAATTTAGTATACCAAGTCCATTTGGTAGACAATCAAATGGATGTGATATGCTTTGGCCAATTAATATAAACGGTAAAACTAGATGGATTTCTGTCGTATCAATGGGTAATCCGCATGCGGTTCAGATAGTCGATAACGTTGATGTATATCCAGTTATCGAAGAAGGCTCATGCATTGAAAATCATCTATGCTTTCCAAATAGTGTGAATGCTGGATTCATGCAGATTATATCTCGACATGAAGTAAAGTTACGTGTTTACGAGCGTGGTGTAGGTGAAACACGATCGTGTGGTACGGGTGCATGTGCGGCCGTTGCTGCTGGTATTCGTCTCGGACAGATCGATTCACCGGTTACAGTTCATACGCACGGTGGAACTTTGAAAATTATTTGGAACGGTATACAGGACAGTTTTGCACAGATGGAATTGTTAGGGCCAGCTGTAACCGTTTTTAAAGGAGAAATCGATATAGATATTTATAAACATCATTCACCTAGCTCTACTCTACCTATAAATAAATAGAATATAATATAAGTATCTTTATAGGAAATTTTTGTTTTAAAGCTATTAATAGTTTATGTTATTCTTGATCATTAATCTAAATATGAAGATCATTTAGTCAAAATATTTTCTTATAAAGTACTATTACTTACTTACGCCTTCTATTATAAGATACGAGATTATAAGAATAGATAATATTATCGCATCGTAAATGAATGAAATTATTCTACCTTCATCGCTGAAATTATATTGAACGTATACACCACGCTGGTTATAGATACTAATTTTAACGACAAATAATCATCAACTAAGTTAATTATTGATTTGTAGTGCAGTTATACTAAATATAATAAAGTAAATATTTACTTATCTATAGTAGTCCTACTTCGGCTGGATTTCAATCCGAAATTACTTCCATATATATGGTATATATTTTCGTATATTAAAGAAATAAGCAAATGACAAAGAAACTTTTAACAGAAGACGAAATTATAAAAATAGGCGAGAAGGATTATATGAATAAGGATCATCTTGCTTTTTTCAAAAATAGGCTTGAAAATTTGCAAGCAGATATTATTCGAAATGCTGGTCAGACGACGGAGAATCTACGCGAAGCAACGATTTTACCTGATCCTGCTGATCGTGCCACAATCGAGGAAGAGCGTACCCTTGAGCTAAGAACACGAGATAGAGAGCGAAAACTTTTAAAAAAGGTTCAGCAATCACTGGCTCGTATTGAATCGGGTGATTATGGTTGGTGTGAAGAAACAGGAGAACCGATTGGAATTCCTCGCCTGATAGCTCGACCAACCGCAAAACTCTCACTAGAAGCGCAAGAGCGCAAAGAGCTTCGAAAGAAGCTATTTGGAGATTAACTAGATACTAAATTTTAAATAAAACATAATTTTACATTTTTATTTTTTTCAAATTTTTGTCAGTTAGTAGAGATCTGTGTTGGCAGAACTCTGTTTTAGAAGTTTATATAAAATATAGGTATAGTAGTTTATGTTCGTAAATTTACTTATGTTTTATAGAAATCTCACACAAATAAAACATAATCAGCCCCTCATATTGTAAATTTTCTTTAAGAATAGAAATCTTACCCTTTAATTAAGATAAGACTTATTCAAATTATTAGAAGAATAAATAGCCTAAATTTTTTATTATTTATTCTATTCTTCCTATATAATTCGCACTGTTTCGACCGCTTATTGAAATACTTACTACTATGTTCGAGCCTATTAATCTCTTAAAGATTACACCAACACTGAAGGCTAAGCTTCTATCAGAAGCACTACCTTATATTAGCAGATATCATGGTAAGACAATTGTGATTAAATATGGCGGAAATGCCATGGTAGAAGAACGACTGAAGAAAAGCTTTGCACGAGATATAACTATACTCAAACTTATTGGTATTAAACCGGTAATTTTACACGGGGGCGGTCCACAAATTAATAACGCACTAAAGAAAGTTGGAAAAAAAAGTATCTTTATTCAAGGTATGCGCGTTACAGATCAGGAAACGATGAAGATCGTAGAATGGGTACTCGTCGGTGATATACAGAAAAATATTGTTATGTCAATTAATTACTTTGGAGGTAAAGCTGTCGGTTTAACCGGTAAGGACGGTGAACTGATTCATGCGCATAAGCTATTAATACCAGACTATGATAAACCTGGACATCGTATTGATATTGGCTATGTCGGGGATGTAGATGTAATTAATCCTACTATCGTACGGGTCCTACTGGAAAATGAATTTATTCCTGTTATATCATCGATAGGATACTGTCAAGACGGTATATCGTATAACATTAACGCGGATATCGTCGCTGGAAAACTCGCAATCGCATTAAATGCAGAAAAGTTAGTAATGATGACAGATGCCCCAGGTGTAATAGATAAAGAAGGTAATTTACTACCAGATCTTTCACAGCGCGATATTGAAGAATTACTTAATAATGGTGTGATCTCTGGTGGGATGTTACCAAAAATCTCATCAGCGCTTGATGCAGTAAGAAACGGTGTAAAATCTGCAAAAATTATTGACGGTCGAATTAAACATTCATTATTGCTTGAAATTTTAGTAGAACATCCGTTCGGTACAATAATTCGCTCGTATTAGGCTAGCAGTACGACTATGTGTTAGAATAATCCTATAAGCTATGTAGATAATACTTTTATTTCTTTAAGTGGGGAATATTTCCTTAGCATCAACTTATCCTAAGCATCATTTTGTAAAATCTTAATAAGATATTGTCTATATAACTAGTTAAAGATCTTATATTTAAAATAAATTACTATTAGCAATTCATGAGCATGATTCTTGAGAGCATACCAATTGGACAAAAGGTTGGTATTGCATTTTCCGGCGGCCTTGATACTAGTGCAGCTTTGCATTGGATGAAACTAAAAGGCGCTATACCATACGCCTACACTGCGAACCTTGGTCAGCCAGACGAAGATAACTATAATTTAATTCTCAGTCGTGCAATCGCATATGGGGCGAAAGAAGCACGTCTTATTGACTGTCGTACGCAGCTTGTTTCGGAAGGAATTATAGCTTTACAAGCTGCAGCGTTTCATATATCTACAGCTGGCCTTGTGTATTTTAATACGACTTCAATTGGTCGTGCTGTTGCCTGCGCAATGCTCATTACTGCGATAAAAGAGGATTATGTGAATATTTGGAGCGATGGTAGCACATATAAGGGAAACGATATCGAGCGCTTCTACCGCTATGGTCTACTCGCAAAACCAGATTTAAAAATCTATAAGCCATGGCTGGATAAGACGTTCGTTGATGAGCTTGGCGGTCGGTCGGAAATGTCAGAATTTATGAAAAAATCTGGTCTTGGATATAAGATCTCAGCTGAAAAGGCATATTCAACAGATTCAAATTTGCTTGGTGCAACACATGAAGCAAAAGATCTAGAAAATTTAGAAAGTGGGATAAAAGTAGTAGATCCAATTATGGGTATTGCATTCTGGAAAGATAGCATAAAGATTAATGCAGAAGTGGTAACGATATGTTTTGAAGAAGGTAAGCCAGTTGCGATAAATGGAAAAACATTTATTAATATGGTTGATCTTCTAATGGAAGCAAACAAAATTGGTGGGCGTCATGGTTTAGGCATGAGTGACCATATTGAGAATAGAATTATAGAAGCAAAGAGCCGTGGAATATATGAAGCACCTGGTCTCACATTGCTATTCATTGCATATGAACGTCTTATAACCGGTATCCACAATGAGGATACGATCGAACAGTACCGTGACAATGGACGCCGCCTTGGTAGGTTATTATACCAGGGCAGATGGTTTGATCCGCAAGCAGTTATGATAAAAGAATCAGCTAAGAGATGGGTTGCTAGTGCTATTACTGGCGAAGTAATAGTAGAATTACGACGTGGTAACGATTATTCATTCCTAAGCACAAAGTCTCCAAACCTTACATATCATGCTAATCGTTTGTCTATGGAGAAAGTTACTCCTTGGTTTTCAGAAAGGGATAGAATTGGCCAGCTGACAATACGAAATCTTGATATATCTGATACGCGAGATAAATTACAAGTCTATCATAAAATTGGCTTACTAACATCTGCAGAACTATCAGATTTATTATAGAAAATAGTCTTATAATACACAAATGTAAAAGATTTATCAGACTTGTCTATAAGACTCTATTTTAAAATTAGATATCAATATAGATACGAGAAATATTCTCGATTTATATTCAAGACGAAATGCTCACACTTCAAATTTGTCTCGAACTTATAAAAATTCTTTTTGTTGAATTTTTCTATAAAGTTAACCACTCAAAAAGTGGAGAATACAGTAATCTATGATATTCGAACAATGGATGAAGTTTGTTCTCGATACTGTTGAGTATGAGCTCAGTCGTTTTCTGCCTCAAGAATCTACTGAGCCCAAGCGACTTCATGAGGCAATGCGCTATGCTGTGCTTCACGGTGGTAAGCGTGTAAGACCAATGCTATGTTATGCAACTGGCGAAATAAGTGGAGCTCCAATTAATTCACTAAATGCAGCAGCAGTCGCATTAGAAATGATCCACGTCTACTCTCTAGTTCACGATGACATCCCATATATGGATAACGATATGCTACGTCGTGGAAAACCAGCTGTTCATGTCCAGTATGACGTGCAGACTGCATTACTCGTCGGAAACGCGTTGCAATCGCAGGCATTTATGGTATTAACAGACAATACACTAGATCCAGCCTGTCAAGCTATGCTTGTGCGCGAACTTGCTTTAGCAAGTGGATCACTTGGGATGATTGGTGGTCAGGCAATCGATATTGAAAGCATTGGATTAGAATTATCTCATGAGCATATTAAAAAAATGCATCATATGAAAACCGGGAAATTGCTACGTGCAGCAGTCCGGATGGGTATTCTTGCTAGCGGTATCGACAAATTGTCAGATGCTGAAATGCAATCTCTTGATGAATATGCGAATGCAGTTGGTCTTGCTTTTCAGATTGTAGACGATATTCTAGATATTACAACTGGCTCCATAATACTTGGAAAAACTCCTGGAAAAGACGCGGAGAATAATAAGCCAACGTATGTGGAAATTTTTGGTCTTGACGCATCACGTGAATTAGTCACACAACTGCATACTAAAGCGTATACGGCAATTACACCATTCGGCATGAATGCAAAGTACCTTAGAGAGCTAGCAGATCTAATTGTGAATCGTGTAAGTTGACTTACTACAACAACGACGATGTACAACTTGTTGAAAATTATCAATGATCCAGCAGATCTTCGTTGTCTTGATCATAGACAACTAAATATTCTTGCTGACGAATTGCGTACATATATCCTTGATAGTGTTTCAAGAACAGGTGGTCATTTATCATCTAATCTGGGCACGGTTGAATTGACAATTGCACTACATTATGTGTTCGATACACCGAATGACAGAATTGTTTGGGATATAGGTCATCAGACATATTCACATAAAATATTAACTGGCCGCCGAGATAAAATGTTGACCTTACGCCAACTCGATGGCATATCTGGGTTTCCTCTCCGTTCTGAATCTATATATGACACATTTGGTACTGCACATTCAAGTACGTCTATCTCAGCAGCTTATGGGATGTCAGTTGGCAGTAGGTTAAATGGAAGCGATAGATTCTCTATTGCAGTAATAGGAGACGGTGCTATGACAGCTGGCATGGCATTTGAGGGCATGAATAATGCAGGTATTGATGAAAAATCGAAGCTATTAATTATTTTAAATGATAATAATATGTCAATATCACCGCCTGTCGGTGGATTAAATCGCTATCTTACTCGGCTTATATCTAATCGCCCCTATTCATCATTGCACGCGAATTTTGAGCCTGAAGAACATGCGAAGGAAATAGTTATACCTGCAACACTATTTGAGGAACTTGGCTTCAAGTATATTGGTCCGATAGATGGTCACGATCTTAATTCGCTTATACAGGCATTACAAAAAATTAAGGAAATTGTCGGGCCACAGTTACTACATGTTATAACAAAGAAAGGTTATGGTTATAAGCTTGCCGAAGATGATCCAGTACTCTATCATGGGCCTGGAAAATTTAATCTAGCCGAAGGAATTAAGCCATATATAGCAGAGACGAAAAAAACATATACTCAGGTTTTCAGTGAATGGATATGCGATGAAGCAGAAGCTGATATACGAGTTGTTGCTATCACCCCTGCTATGCGTGAAGGCTCTGGTCTTGTAGAATTTGAAAAGCGCTTTCCTGACCGATATTACGACGTTGGAATCGCTGAGCAACATGCGGTTACATTTGCTGGTGGTCTTGCGGCAGAAGGAATGAAGCCAATTGTTGCAATCTATTCAACATTTCTTCAACGTGCCTATGATCAATTAATACACGATATCGCATTACAAAATTTTCCTGTTGTATTTGCAATTGACCGATCAGGCCTTGTTGGTCAAGATGGAGCAACCCATACTGGTGGATATGATATTGCCTTTTTACGATGTATTCCAAATATGACAATTATGACTGCATCCGACGAAAATGAGTGTCGGCAGATGTTACACACCGCATTACAGCAACCAAATCCAACAGCTGTGCGTTATCCGCGTGGTACTGGTATTGGCACTTTAACAACTCATGAATTAACTAAAATTCCAATTGGTAAGGGCGAAATACGACGTCGTTCGTCACGATCAGAAGGAAAACGAATAGCCATTCTTGCGTTCGGCACGATGGTTACTCCAGCAATCGAAGTGGCCGATAAGCTTAATATAACAGTTGCGAATATGCGTTTTGTAAAACCAATTGATACACTTCTCATTCAAGAACTTGCGGAGACACATGATTTCATCGTAACCGTTGAGGAAGGCTGTATAATGGGCGGTGCGGGTTCTGCATGTATTGAAGTTTTAATGAAAATTGGAGTAATTAGGCCAGTATTGCAATTAGGACTTCCGGACCGTTTTATTTTTCATGGTAATCATGCGATGCTTCTTTCATTATGCGGTCTTGACGCTATAGGTATCATGAAATCAATTGGTGCACGTTTTCTGAATACAGAACCTATATAAAGAAAAAATTTACTTGTACTTTTGTTTCTATAAATTCTTAAATGGATATTGGCGGAGAGGGAGGGATTCGAACCCCCGATAGGCTTTTCTAGCCTATACACGCTTTCCAGGCGTGCGATTTAAACCGGCTCATCCACCTCTCCGGAATAAAGAGTAGTATAATAGAAGGTTCATAGATTCTATTCTATTATTTCACTAATTTAATCTGTTTATTATATATAAATTTTCTTTGATTAATAGATCTCTAGAGAAACTAGAGAAGTCTCTTTATGCATAATAAATAGATTAAATTAGGTTTTTTCAGCATTGTTTGATTTGTTCATGTTTACATAGGCTTCTAGCCTGTTATCTTTTCATATACTTTTCTATTAAAACAAAAGAATGTCCGATGCCTTGCAGACTAACTCGCCTATAGAAGAAACTTATTATAAACCAGCTTGTAAGGTAAGGCGTATATTGCCTACAGCGATCTTTATGAGTCGGTGGCTTCAGGTACCACTTTATTTAGGCTTGATCATTGCTCAAGGTATTTACGCATATCTTTTTTTACATGAAGTTTGGCATTTGCTTTCACATATGACTATCCTTGATGAGACAAGTGTAATGCTTGCTGTTCTTGGATTGATTGACGTTGTGATGATTTCAAACTTACTTATTATGGTTATTATTGGCGGTTATGAAACATTCGTATCGCGGCTAGAGATAGAAGGACATCCTGATGAACCAGAATGGTTAGATCATGTAAACGCAGGTGTATTAAAAGTTAAATTATCGATGGCATTGATTAGTATTTCGTCGATACATTTGTTAAAAACGTTTATTAATCCAGATCAGCACACAATGAATGCAGTTTTATGGCAAGTACTAATTCATTTATCCTTTCTTATTTCGGCGCTAGTGATGGCATGGGTTGACAACTTAACAAGACATATTCATCCAGAACATTTTTGTGAGATAAATACATAATACTCACTATCATATAATTCATACCTAAGACTAGGTGGCACTTTCTCTTATAGCTACTATTCATCTGGAGATAAAGGTGTGACTGCTATAAAGCAAAATGATTTAATCCAAAGTATTGCAGATTCACTGCAGTATATTAGTTACTATCATCCGATCGATTATATTCAGGCACTTGGTCGGGCCTACGAACGTGAAAAAAATCCGGCTGCAAAAGATGCGATCGCACAGATATTGACAAATAGTCGTATGTGCGCGGAAGGCCATAGACCGATATGTCAGGACACAGGAATTGTTACGGTATTCTTGAAAGTTGGAATGGATGTACGTTGGTCTAATGAAGGAAGTAGTCCGAAGATGAGTGTAACTGATATGATTAACGAAGGTGTACGTCGTGGTTATATGAATCCGGACAATGTATTACGTGCTTCGATTGTAACTCCGCCAGAAGGTAAACGTAAGAATACTAAAGATAATACACCAGCCGTTATTCACTACGAGATTGTAACAGGTAATAAGGTTGATATACGGATCGCTGCAAAAGGCGGAGGTTCAGAGAACAAAGCTAAGTTTTCAATGTTGAATCCGTCAGATTCAGTAGTTGATTGGATTTTAATGGTAGTTCAAACTATGGGTGCTGGCTGGTGTCCTCCTGGAATCCTTGGTATTGGTATAGGCGGAACTTCAGAAAAGGCGATGATAATGGCAAAGGAATCTCTTATTGATTCCATTGATATTCAGAATATTATTGAGCAAGGACCAAAAAATTGGATTGAAGAACTCCGAATTGAGTTATATGAAAAGATTAATAAGCTTGGTATTGGAGCGCAGGGCTTAGGTGGTCTCTCAACTGTACTTGATGTAAAGATTATGGCTGCACCGACACATGCAGCAAGTAAACCTATCGCAGTTATACCAAATTGTGCAGCTACACGACATGCTCATTTTACTCTTGATGGTTCAGGGATTGCAAATCTTGAGCCGCCTTCGCTTAATGCATGGCCAAAAATTAATTGGGGTCCAAATTTTAAGACAAGTAAGCGAGTTAACTTAAATACATTAACACGAAAAGAAGTTGCAAACTGGACATTAGGTCAACAACTTCTCTTATCAGGAAAAATATTAACTGGGAGAGACGCTGCGCACAAGCGCATTTCTAATATGCTTGATGCAAATGAAAAACTGCCAGTAGATTTTACGAATCGTGTAATTTACTATGTTGGCCCAATTGACCCTATTCGAGATGAAGTTGTTGGTCCAGCTGGACCAACAACTTCATCTCGAATGGATCAATTCACTGAAATGATGCTCGAAAAAACTGGACTGATTTCAATGGTTGGAAAAGCGGAACGAGGCCAGATTGCAATCAATGCAATTAAAAAATATAAAGTTGCTTACCTAATAGCAGTTGGAGGTGCAGCATATCTAGTCTCAAAAGCAATCCGTAGTGCGAAAGTAGTTGCATTTAATGATCTTGGAATGGAAGCGATCTATGAATTTGATCTTCTGGATATGCCAGTAAGAGTCGCGATCGATTCATCTGGTGCATCGATACATAAAACTGGACCAATGGAATGGCAAACAAAAATTAATGAAATTAAAAAATAGATATTAATTAATTTAGCAAGGAACAAATAATGGAAGGTAACAAAAAAATAATTGAACATCTAAATATGCAATTAAAAAATGAAATAACTGCGATAAACCAATATTTTTTACATGCTCGCATGTACAAAAATTGGGGATTTAATAAACTTAGCGAGTACGAATATAAAGAATCAATAGAAGAAATGAAACATGCGGAAACGTTAATCGAACGTATATTTGTACTTAACAGCCTGCCAAACCTTCAAAATATTAATAAACTACTAATCGGCAAGGAAACTAATGAAATTTTAGAGTATGATATGAAGCTTGAACAAATTTCTCAAAAGACATGTAAAGAAGCAATCGCATACTGTGAATCAGCTCACGATTATATATCACGCAAAGTATTTGAGAAGATTCTTAGTGATACAGAGAAACATATTGACTGGATAGAAATTCAGATGAAGCTTATAGAAAAAATTGGAATACAGAATTATCTGCAAACTACAATAATAAGTTCTATAAACTAAAGATTAGTTTTTTTATATCCTTCCTCTTCAGGACTAACGATAGTATTTCTGATCATGATGTTGGCTATAACTTGATTTAATCTATCTATAATGTCAGAACATGACTCTAATCCAATCGGTGTTTTTGACTCAGGTCTTGGTGGACTATCTGTACTTCGCGCTGTGAAAAAACGCCTACCTGATGAATCTTTTATATATGTTGCTGATTCGCTAAATGCACCGTACGGCAAACATAATCAAGATTTCATTACTAAACGGACGCTCCAAATTAGCAAATGGCTTGTTAAACAACGAGTAAAAGCTATCCTTATCGCTTGTAATACAGCTACTACACAGTCGATTTCAATAATTCGCCAGCAGATAAAAATTCCAATTATTGGAATAGAGCCAGGTATTAAGCCAGCTATCAAGAACTCAAAAAATGGTATAATTGGAATTATCGCTACACGAGCTACGCTAAATAGCGTACGATTTACATATCTTATTAAACTTTATAGTTCTTCTGGATACCATTTTATTTGTAACGATGGACATGGCCTCGTTGAAGCTATTGAAACAGGAAATATATCTTCTAGAACACTACATCTATTACTATATAGACATCTTAAATCAATATTAGATGCTGGTTCTGACGTGCTTGTTCTTGGTTGTACGCATTATCCCTTTCTTGCTCCAATAATTCATAATATAGTTGGCAAACAAATGTCAATCATTGATACGACTGATGCAGTTGCCAATCAAACCGTTCATATTCTAAACGAACATAAACTACATTCAAAAAAATCAAATGGATCAATTTTCTTTTATTCAACGAAGCTTGATAAGTATTATTTGAAATTTATTTCTTCTATCTATCCTGATGCTGGCATTAAACATATTATTATTTCTTAGCCATATTAGAGCGTTAAACGGATTTATATTGATTTTATTTTAATTAAAATACGTAAAACATTAGCCACCACGCGCTATTAACTACTACTAACGCAGCTATAAACCATAAGAATGAAGCAATCTTATTTATCAGGTTAGTATTATAACCGCTAGTAATGTTCCACGCGAGCCAAGCGCTCCATATATTTGCACTAACAAGCATAATAATCCCAGCTTCTGATATCCAACTCAGTTGTATATGTTCATATCTTAAAAGAGAAAGTGTTTTCTGAAATAGCCCGATAAAAATACCAGAGCCAGCAATAGGAATTAGAGCTTGAGCAAAATGATGAAGCTTCTTCATATGATCAAATCTACCGAGCATCCTAACTGCACCATAAAGTAATATGAAGAGTGTAGTACCATATACAAATGCAGTAGTTAATATATAACTTATAATAAGAATTCCATCAAGCCATGAAAACACATCGTTACAACTTGGATAATTTGTAAGTATAAACCAAGGAGAATTAGTCTTAAATGGCCACATAATATCTCTATCTATTAGCCAGTTTGCAACTATCTGCTTGATTTGAACGAACCAAGGACTAACGGTCCAGTGAAATGCGCCGAATGCAATGCCAAGTAGTCCATATAGAATAAGAATGGTATCCCACGGGTTTGTGTTCTGACCACCAAGCTGTACTATTTCATAAGATGGAGAGCGCCAAGAAAGTGAAATCGCATCGCGATATCCACTGCATCGACCGCACATATGGCAAGTAGATGAACTCTTCATATTACGCAACGGTACAAGTGGAGCGCAGTTAACTGAAATAACTTTATTATTACAATTTTTCCCCCATTTTATATATGATTGTCGCCATGCTGCTTCATCAACCTTATAGTGTATTGGTGAAATACGTGCAATCAATCCAAAAACACCATTAACTGGACATAAATATTTGCACCATATACGTTTTTCACGTCCATATAGAAAGCCAATTAATATAGCAGCACAAGTCGATCCACCAAGAACAAGTAAAGCTGGAAGTGGATATTGATGAACGCTAACTATCTGTCCATAAATAGTAGTAATTCCAAATGCTATAAATGGTAAGCCGCTAAAACGTATCCATCGTGGAATTGATCGACCGAGACCAAATCGGCTTGCATATTCAGTGAGAGTGCCTTCGGGACATAGAACACCACACCAAACGCGACCAAAAATAACCATTGATAATAAAACAACTGGCCACCAGACACCCCAAAATACAAATTCAGCGATTAGCGCCAAATTACTCCATAAGTGCAGTGAATTATCTTCCATCGGCATTACTGCTGGCTCGATGATAAGAATCATATAGACAACAACAACAATCCACTGAATTCTTCGAATTAATATATTATGAGATTGCATCCAATGGCCAACTCGTATAAGATTTTCTGTCCAACCTCTTATATTTTTGATCATCTGTGTACTCTAATATGTATTTATATACATCTATATATTTTTATATTTAAATAACATTGATATGAAAAGATAGGATGTATTAGTAACCACCTTTCTTTCCAATACCAGCAAATGGGAAATCATATTCCAATTTTATTGGTTTAAACCATGGAGAAACTCCGGTTTCCTTATCAGTATGACGACCAAACGCCATATATCCTGACCTTATAGGTGGCTTTATAATCAGAATTAGATGATATTTACCAGGACCATTAAGTTTCACATTGCTGCCATAATGTGGACCATCTCTTGCAACCATACCCATAAGTACACCCTCATCTTTCCATTTTTTATATTTATATTTTGTTAATTCATAGGTAACTTGTAGAGATGGTATCCATTCTCCTTCTGAGAATCCATTTATATTGTTTTTCGTCGAGTGAATATCAGCTTCAAGATGGATATCAGAATCTGATGCCTTACGCATCATCTGTTCCGGATCCATTGTAATTGGTTGTAGATATATTGCCTTTATTTCCATTCCTTCTTGAATTTTCGGTTTATCAATTATATACTCGGCAGCTGACGCTGGTATAGAAATTAGAGACGATGTTATTATTAGCACTGTAACTGTGCTGGTTAACAAAGAACGCAAAAAACGCAAAACCATTTATTTCTCCAAATTTAAGTAAAAAAATAAATATTTAATTTTCACTACAGAAAAACTTATTCCATTTAATCTACTATCTTAGATATAAACTCAAAACTTTATATACTGATTTACTTTCTTTTATCTAAAAAATTGTCTTAACTACATCTGTATAAAGACAATTTTATTTTTCTTATTATTTATATTAATAGACTAATTTTATCTTTTAAAAAATAATTATCAATATGATTTATTTATAGCCTACAATAAAGTAATAATTTACTACATCTATAAATTATATAAACATTATATATTAGTAGTATTAACTATAAAATTAGCCTATAAAAATAAAATTATTTATAGAAATTTTAAATATTTTTATATCATATTTATAAATTCATTTAAAATGATATTCTTTAAGATGATAGTTGAATACATATTCAATATATCCTTCATTCTATCTTAACAAATAATGTTTCCTAATATTCTTTTATCTTTACTCTAATTACCGTCGAAATCAATCATGTCGCTCTTTTCTGATATTCAGCTCGCGCCCCGTGATCAGATCCTCGGTCTTAATGAAACTTTCAATGATGATATCCGGACAACTAAGGTTAATCTCGGTGTAGGTATATATATTAATGAAGATGGAAAGATTCCTCTTTTGCGTGCAGTACGCGATGCAGAAAAGATACGAGTCAAAGCCAATCTATCTCATGGCTATCTACCAATCGATGGAATCTCAACTTACAATAAAGCTGTACAGAAATTACTTTTTGGAAGCAATTCATTTCTTATAAGGGAAGATCGTGTAGTTACAGTACAGACGCTAGGCGGTACTGGTGCATTAAAGATTGGGGCTGATTTTCTACAAAGAGTAAATCCAAATGTGAATGTTGCAATCAGTGATCCAAGCTGGGAAAATCATCGTGCATTGTTTGAGGCAGCAGGTTTTAATGTCATTGCTTATCCATATTACAATGCAAAAACAAATGGTGTAAATTTCGATGCTATGATATCGACTCTCAGCACTTATGAAGTAGGTACAATCATTGTTTTACATGCATGCTGTCATAACCCAACTGGTATTGACTTAACAGATACACAATGGTCAGCTGTTGCTGATATCATAACATCACGTAACCTAATACCGTTTATTGATATTCCATACCAGGGATTTAGTGAAAATATTGAAAAGGATGCTCTTGTAGTGCGCTTATTTGCAAAATCAAGTCCGAATTTATTCATAGCATCATCATTTTCAAAGTCTTTCTCATTGTATGGCGAACGTATTGGAGCACTATCAATTATAACTAATAATAAAGATGAAACAGTGCGTGTTCTATCGCAATTAAAACATACGATTCGAACAAACTATTCTAGCCCACCAATCTATGGTGGCGGAATAGTTTCAACTGTTTTAACGTCTCATGAACTAAGAACAGTATGGATTCAAGAACTTAGTGAGATGCGTAATCGTATTAAAGAAATGCGAAATGATCTTGTTAATAGACTAAATGTGAGTGGTATTGACCATGATTTCAGTTTTATCAGTGCACAGCGCGGAATGTTTTCATATTCTGGTCTAACCCCTATACAAGTTAATCGCTTACGTGAAAAATTTGCTATTTATGTAGTTAATACTGGGCGTATCTGTATCGCTGCATTAAATAGAAAAAATATTGATTTTGTTGCAAAATCATTAGCTTTCGTTATGAAAGAAAGATAAAAAAATAGCGAATCGGGGACTCGAACCCCGGACCTGCGGATTATGATTCCGTTGCTCTAACCGACTGAGCTAATTCGCCGAAGAAATTTAATATATTATTCTTCTTAATAAAAATTAAGCCCTACCTGACTCGGTAGGGCTTAATTTTTATTAAGAAGAAAGAGG
>JAVHYX010000001.1:55615-58115 GCA_032470195.1 Burkholderia sp.
GATTATGATTCCGTTGCTCTAACCGACTGAGCTAATTCGCCGAAGAAATTTAATATATTATTCTTCTTAATAAAAATTAAGCCCTACCTGACTCGGTAGGGCTTAATTTTTATTAAGAAGAAAGAGGCCTGACAATTACCTACTTTCACACGGGAAATCCGTACTATCATCGGCGTAGAGTCGTTTCACGGTCCTGTTCGGAATGGGAAGGTGTGGTACCAACATACTATGATCATCAGGCAAAAAAATTATAAGAAGTAAAAATTGGGTTATTAATTGCTCTTATTAAGAAGTCTACTAAAACAGACTAGTTATAGGGTCAAGCCTTACGGGCAATTAGTATCGGTTAGCTGAACACATTACTGTGCTTACACACCCGACCTATCAACGTCCTAGTCTTGAACGGCCCTTTAAGGGGATCAAGCCCCGGGATATCTTATCTTAAGGCAAGTTTCCCGCTTAGATGCTTTCAGCGGTTATCTCTCCCGAACATAGCTACCCGGCAATGCGACTGGCGTCACAACCGGTACACCAGAGGTTCGTCCACTCCGGTCCTCTCGTACTAGGAGCAGCCCCTTTCAAATATCCAACGCCCACGGTAGATAGGGACCAAACTGTCTCACGACGTTTTAAACCCAGCTCACGTACCTCTTTAAATGGCGAACAGCCATACCCTTGGGACCGTCTACAGCCCCAGGATGAGATGAGCCGACATCGAGGTGCCAAACACCGCCGTCGATATGAACTCTTGGGCGGTATTAGCCTGTTATCCCCAGAGTACCTTTTATTCGTTGAGCGATGGCCCTTCCATACAGAACCACCGGATCACTATGACCTGCTTTCGCATCTGCTCGACTTGTCGGTCTCGCAGTTAAGCACGCTTATGCCATTGCACTATTAATACGATTTCCGACCGTATCTAGCGTACCTTTGTACTCCTCCGTTACCTTTTTGGAGGAGACCGCCCCAGTCAAACTGCCTACCATGCACTGTACCCGACCCGGATTACGGGCCAAGGTTAGAACTTCAAACAGATCAGGGTGGTATTTCAAGGATGGCTCTACGCAAACTAGCGTCTACGCTTCAAAGCCTCCCACCTATCCTACACAGATCAGTGCAAAATTCAATGCAAAGCTACAGTAAAGGTTCATGGGGTCTTTCCGTCTAACCGCGGGTAGATTGCATCATCACAAACACTTCAACTTCGCTGAGTCTCAGGAGGAGACAGTGTGGCCATCGTTACGCCATTCGTGCAGGTCGGAACTTACCCGACAAGGAATTTCGCTACCTTAGGACCGTTATAGTTACGGCCGCCGTTTACCGGGACTTCAATCAAGAGCTTGCACCCCATCATTTAATCTTCCGGCACCGGGCAGGCGTCACACCCTATACGTCCACTTTCGTGTTTGCAGAGTGCTGTGTTTTTATTAAACAGTCGCAGCCACCAGTTTATTGCAACCCCTTCACCCTTAGTGCGCAGGCACATCAAGCTACAAGGGCGTACCTTGTCCCGAAGTTACGGTACTAATTTGCCGAGTTCCTTCTCCTGAGTTCTCTCAAGCGCCTTAGAATACTCATCTCGCCCACCTGTGTCGGTTTGCGGTACGGTCATTGTTAGACTGAAGCTTAGAGGCTTTTCTTGGAACCACTTTTAATTGCTTCGCTCCATAAGAAGCTCGCTCCGCACTCTTGAATTCCGCGCCCGGATTTACCTAAACGCCTTCTCTAATGCAGAGACCGGGACTTCCAACACCCGGACAACCTTCAGCGATCCGTCCCCCCATCGCATCTAACAATGGTGTAGGAATATTAACCCACTTCCCATCGGCTACGCATTTCTACCTCACCTTAGGGGCCGACTCACCCTACGCCGATGAACGTTGCGTAGGAAGCCTTGGGCTTACGGCGAGGGGGCCTTTCACCCCCTTTATCGCTACTCATGTCAGCATTCGCACTTCCGATACCTCCAATGTACTTTACAGTACATCTTCACAGGCTTACGGAACGCTCTCCTACCATACGTGTAAACACGTATCCGCAGCTTCGGTATATAGCTTAGCCCCGTTACATCTTCCGCGCAGGACGACTCGATCAGTGAGCTATTACGCTTTCTTTAAAGGATGGCTGCTTCTAAGCCAACCTCCTGACTGTTTTAGCCTTCCCACCTCGTTTCCCACTTAGCTATATTTAGGGACCTTAGCTGGCGGTCTGGGTTGTTTCCCTCTTGACACCGGACGTTAGCACCCGATGTCTGTCTCCCGTGATTGCACTCTTTAGTATTCGGAGTTTGCTATGGCGGAGTAATCTGCAATAGACCCCCCAACCATGACAGTGCTCTACCCCCAAAGGTGAAACACGAGGCACTACCTAAATAGTTTTCGGAGAGAACCAGCTATTTCCAGGTTTGTTTGGCCTTTCACCCCTATCCACAGATCATCCCCTAACTTTTCAACGTTAGTGGGTTCGGACCTCCAGTACGTGTTACCGCACCTTCATCCTG
>JAVHYX010000001.1:63115-133751 GCA_032470195.1 Burkholderia sp.
TTCGGTGTTTCTCATAGATAGTGAACAAGGAGCACATATTGAGATGGGATTGTTGAATCGCTTTCGAGTTCAAAATCCAGTGTTCATCTTCGCACTGTTTTTCTATTAATGCTTTAGTAGCGCTATCTATAGAAGAATCGAGATCAATCAATATAGTGTTGGAACACGAAATATTAATTTCGTCATTCTTGTTTATCGATTGCTATGTTGAGTAAAAAGAGATTCCTATGGAATAGGAGCTTAACCTTAGATAGTGAACGTATCATGTGGAGGTTAGCAGCATCTTGGTATTTAATTTTCGAAGTGATTTATTTAGTGATTTAAGAATATAACGGTATACGCTAGCCATAATACGCGGCATCTGCACAAGTGCAAGTGGCGTTGCATCCATAATCTCATCCGCCTTATTAAAATGGTTAAATGCTCGATGTGTAAGCACAGCACACACGCGTGGCAATGTAGGATGGCGCGCTATATATTTCGGATCGAGCGGTAGAATACCCTCATATTCGAGAATGTCTCGTGGCAAATAGCAACGATTTATTTTTGCATCAGCGTCAATATCACGTAGGATGTTTGTTAGTTGTAGTGCACGACCGAGATGATGTGCAAGCGCGTGCCCTGGCCCATCCTGCATTCCGAAAATTTTTACGGCTAAACGACCGACAGAACTAGCTACTCGATCGCAATATAGATCAAGTGTTGACTCATCTGGTGCGCATATATTAACAGCTATATCCATTGCCATTCCGTCAATCATCGATTGAAAATCACTAAGCTGCAAATCAAATTCTTGAATTTTATGTTTAAGCATAGCTAGACGTTTAGGTGGTCGACCAAGAAAGCACGACTCGATATCCTGACGCCAGCGGTCAAGTGCAATCTTGCGTTCAATTCGAGGCAAATCACTATCAGCAATATCGTCGACAGCTCGGCAAAATGCATATACCTGGAACATTGCAGAGCTCTGTTTAGATGGTAAAATGCGCATCGCGAAATAGAATGAGCTTTGTGATATAGAAGCTTCTTCCTTTATTTTTTCTTCTTTCATGTAGGAGTTAAAATAATCAAAAAGAACTAGTTTTTATCAATTACTTAGCAAATATTCTATCAAAATTTATTTTGATATTATTAGTTATTAACTTATGAATATGATAAATAGAATTCGAGAATATTAGATATCTTATAAAATAGCATTAAAATAACTAATAAAATAAGCATGAATCGCCAGACATGAGCGTTATAATATTCAACAGCATAACTAATCTTTTATATATTATCTACGCTGTAGCAGCGTTACTACAACATTTAGATTTTAAAATATAGGAATAGTATCTCACTGGTAGACATAAACGTTATTATTAAGCTTTAGAAAAAGTATTTCCTAAAGAAGAATAGAATGTGAAATATCAGGGAGGACTGGAGTGATTCAACTTGACTAATTGAATTAAACTAATAGTTTTAAGCTTCTATATTATTTTTTTAAATGCTTATCTATATTTCTATACTTATTAATTGAGTTCGTATTAAGTCAATGATATATGTACTATAAATTACCTTATAATTAACGAATGCCTTGCTATAAACCCTCGGAGGGGGGGGGATGTATTTAAAAAATTAAAATCGGGATATTAGATACGAAAGTATCATAAGATATATATTAGCCATAGCTGCGCGCGGGTAGAACTAATGCTTACAGTACAGTATGGAAACGAAATTACTTCTTCAAAACAAAAAGCGTTGCCAAATCGCAAATTAATCACACAGTGGATTATTTCAATAATAATCAAAGATGTGAAGCTAAATGTTAGATTCGTTGGTATAAAAGAAGGATATTCACTGAATAAAAATTATCGTCATAAATCTTATGCAACTAATATTTTAACTTTTGAATATGGTATATTGTCAAATGGGAAGATTATTAGCGATCTTGTGCTCTGTTGTCCGGTTGTTGAAAACGAAGCGATCAATCAACATAAGACTCTTACTGCACACTACGCACATCTTCTTATTCATGGTGCCCTGCATGCACAGGGCTATGATCATGAGAAAAGTGATGAAGATCGGAAGAATATGGAAGCTATAGAAATCAATGTTCTAGCTCGCCTTGGTTTTCAAAACCCATACCTATACAATCTGTAGTTTTTGGGAATTTTCTATGAAATACATAAGATAAGTTATTTGTCTATTCATATTCATCACAAAAATTGTGATTAGACTAAATAAGTTATATATTCTTTAATAAGAAAAGAAGAGAATTTCCAGCTTTCATAAGCACCGATATATAACTATAATTAGTCCTTTACAGGGGTACTGGAAAAATACCTGATAAACTATCTATTATTAGCAATAAGTAGAAATAGATGGAATCAATGTGAAATAGAACCTATAATGTTATAGGCAAGTACATATTTCAAAACTACGATACAATCTGAGAAGAAGGTATATTCTCATCTATTCAAATTTAGTGTGTGGTCCAATATTCCTTGAGCGCTTCACGATAGTCTCAGAGAGCACTATGATGAACGGTTCTTATCCAAGCCGAAATCCGAATAATAAGTCAAATGAAAAACGTTCTTTAATTGAGCGATTAACAAAATTCATATCACCGGAACCTGAATCTCAGATTGAACTACTTAAGATCCTACAGGATGCTCATACGCGTAGTCTAATTGACGCTGATTCGCTATGTATGATTGAAGGTGTATTTCATGTTTTAAAATTATCTGCTCGAGACATTATAGTACCACGATCACAGATGGATGTAATTAACATTGCCGATAATCCAGAAGATTTTATACCATTCGTCCTTGAAAAGGCTCACTCACGTTTTCCTGTCTACGAAGAAAGCTGCGATAATATAATAGGAGTATTGCTCGCTAAAGATTTACTGCGATTCTACGCAGAAGAAGAATTTGATATTCGAAAGATACTTCGTCCAGTTGTGTTTATTCCAGAATTAAAACGTCTTAATGTTCTATTGCATGATTTTCGTGTAAACCACAACCATATGGCGATTGTTGTCGATGAGTATGGTGGTATTTCAGGACTGATCACGATCGAGGATGTGCTTGAACAGATTGTTGGAGATATTGAGGATGAATATGATTTGGATGAGGAAGCTGAAAATATTATTGCCACGGCAGATGGATGTTACCGTGTACGCGCACTAACCGAAATTGAACAGTTCAACGAAAAATTTGGAACTTATTTTTCTCATAACGATGCCAAAACAATTGGAAGCCTAATTGTACATAATTTTGGGCGCGTCCCGCATCGAGGTGAGAAGATTTGTCTAGGAAATCTTATATTTGAGATTCAACGTGCTGATGCACGTCAAATCGATATATTACTCGTAAAACGTGATTTTATCTCAAGTCAGATAAAAATCGCAAACAGGTATTAATCCATCCGATGTCTTATCTGATTTTCACGAAATCAGAAGAAAGAAGCATTACAAAAGCTTCTACACTGACCCTACCACGCTGGCATTATCCTGTCGCTCTGATGACTGGCGTGGTAAATACTCTGTGTTTTTCATCTATACATAACGGCGGCTGGCTGCAACTTGCAATTTTCTCCTGGTTATTTGCGCAACTTACAAGAACTCCAACTTGGAAGTCAGCAGCGATGACTGCCGGCGCATTCGGTTTTGGAAACTTTACTGTTGGCATCTGGTGGTTGTTCATTAGTATGCATGTATACGGTGGGATGCCCTCTTCAATCGCAATTGTAATACTAATACTATTTTCTCTTTATCTCTCTCTATATCCAGCGTTTTCGGCAGTTCTATGGTCTTTTTTATCTGGTCATATACGCCACCGATCTATTCAATCGACTTGGAATAGCGCGTTCACATTTGCAAGTGCATGGACACTAGGTGAATGGTTGAGAGGAACAGTACTGAACGGTTTTCCATGGCTTGCAATCGGCTATCCGCAAGTTAATGGACCATTTTCAGGTTTTGCTGCGATCGTTGGTGTATATGGCGTTGGCTGGGTACTTTCTCTGTTTAGTGCGTTCGCTGTACAAGCCATCTATGCAGTAGGTTCTATAATTAATAATAACTGTAATGAAAATACTGAAAATATCAGTAATAGTATTACTTATACTAGTCGCGTTACATTGGTTTTTCTTTATGTAGGCCTTGCCGCCACGCTAATCTTACTAGGACTTAAATTATCACATATATCATGGACTGTACAATCAAATAAGCCGTTATCTATTCGTCTATTGCAGGGAAATGTAAAGCAAAATATAAAGTTCGATAAGAAATACCTGAACGCATCAATCGCAATGTATCAACGTATGATTACAGAAAAACCGGCAGATCTCGTTATTACACCTGAAACAGCTATTCCTGAGCCAATCGAGATGCTGCCAAAACTATTTGAAAATACAGTTCGTAGATTTAGCGAACAGACTGGAACTGCAGTGCTTCTCGGTACAGTTGCTTCTACAATAAATCCGGATGGTCTCTATGATGGATATACAAATAGCTTATACGGTTTTACGCCACTTTCGCAAAAAATATATCGCTATGATAAACATCATCTTGTCCCGTTCGGTGAGTTTATTCCATTTGGAATCGACTGGATTTCTCATTTAATGAAAATTCCGTTCAATAATTTCGTTCGAGGAAATTTAATTCAACCTCCATTCTTCGTTCATAATCAACCACTAATAATCAGCATATGTTATGAGGATATATTCGGTGAAGAAATTGCGAAGACAATTCGCGAAAATCAGCAAATACATGGACTCCTAGTAAACGTTACAAATCTCGCATGGTTTGGTAACACAAGTACATTAAATCAACATTTGCAAATTGCACAGATGCGCGCACTTGAAACAGGTCGACCAGTTTTGCGTTCAAGTAATACTGGCATGACTGTAGCAATTGACTCACACGGTAACGTAATCGCCAGGTTAAAGCCATTTACAGTAGGAGCACTTGATGTTCTAATTAAAGAAACAAGCGGATTTACACCGTATGTAAAAATTGGTAACGCTGCAGTACTCTCGGTATCTATAATTATACTTACATTTAGTGTTTTATTTTGTTCGAAGCTACGTAATAAAAACTAACGCTATTCAATAAATACAGTAAATAGCCTAACCTCTCTAGCAAAGAGAAGTATAAGCTTAGTTTTTATTAACTCTCTCTATCTCTTTATAAGGCTATAAAATAAAACAACCTATATATTAATAAGTATTAATTGTTCTTTTATCTATATTTACCATTATTGCTAATGGTATTAATTTTAGATTGCTAAAATAGAGTGAATTTCATCCTGATTTTTATCAGATACGATTTATATTTCATAGTAAACAATAGAACTATTCAGTTAGTCCTGTTGTATCCGCATCTATCCTAAAAGAGATAGATGATCATCAGTGAAACGAAGCGGATCGTTAAAAAATTTTCTCATGTAAAAAATTTCCAATGTTCACGTTTCAGAAAATTATCTTGATGCTCCAATCTTACTGGAATAGATATGGTTGTGCACTGCTGCAGCCAATAGATATGGAAGTTGGTGCTGGCACATCACACGTCCACACTTTCCTACGTGCAGTTGGTCCAGAACCATGGCGTGCTGCGTACGTTCAACCATCTCGCCGTCCTAAAGATGGTAGATATGGAGAAAACCCAAATCGCCTGCAGCACTATTATCAATATCAGGTCGTTCTGAAACCAGCACCAGAAAATATACTTGATTTATACCTTGGCTCACTTCAAGAGCTAGGCCTAAATCTGCAAAAAAACGACGTACGCCTCATTGAGGACGACTGGGAAAACCCAACACTTGGTGCATGGGGTCTCGGATGGGAAGTTTGGCTAAACGGTATGGAAATTACACAGTTCACATATTTCCAGCAGGTTGGTGGTCTTGACTGTAAACCTGTGCTTAGTGAAATTACATACGGTATAGAGCGGCTCGCAATGTATCTACAGAAAGTTGAAAATGTGTATGATCTTGTATGGACTAAGCATGAAGAAATTAGTTCGCATAGCAAGAAAAGGTGGAGCCTAACTTATGGAGATATTTATTACCAGAATGAAGTAGAGCATTCATCTTACAATTTTGAGCACGCGAATTCTGCTTTTCTTATTACCTTATTTGAAGGTTATGAGATAGAAGCAAAAAGTATGATCAATACAAGACTTATTATACCTGCATATGAATTTGTGCTGAAGGCCGCTCATATATTTAATGTGCTCGATGCCCGAGGAGCAATTTCAGTAACTGAGCGTGCTGCATACATCGGACGAATTCGCGCGCTGTCAATTAGTGTTGCACAGACTTATTATAATTTTCGTGAAAATCTTGGTTTTCCCATGATTCAAGAACTTCAACAAAAAGATAAGGAAAATGTGCTCAAGCCAGTCAATGTAACAACTAAAAATCTTGATGTATTACAAAATTCTTTATCTAATTCAGACAGATTAGACTTATATGGAGAGGAGGCTAGAAATATTGTGAAGCACAAGCAATCTGCGCCTCTGCTTATTGAGCTACTAACTGAAGAATTACCGCCGAAAACACTCTCTTATTTGAGTGATGCCTTCTGTGAAGGTCTCACGAGACGTCTGGCATCGTTAGATCTAATTGATGGTAAACCATTGTTTAATTGCTACGCAACCCCACGAAGACTAGCAGTTATTATTCAAAACGTACGTATAATTTCACCAAAAAAACGAGTTCGAGAAAAAATTCTACCAGTATCAATTGCGCTTAATGATGATGGAAAGCCAACTGCAATACTTATAAAAAAACTTGAATTACTTGGTCTTACAGATATAACAATAGAAAAACTAGATCGTGTACAAGTCAATAAGACTGAATCATTATTTGTTAACTATTTAATAGAAGGCACAACACTTGAATTTGGACTACAAAAAGCACTTAATGAAACGCTCTTTAAACTTCCGATTCATAAAGCGATGAGATATCAACGTTCGGACGGCAGTGAAGCACATTTTGTACGTCCAGTACACCGTTTAATTTCACTGCATAATGATCGAGTTGTACCGATTTCTGTGCTTGGTCTTAATGCAGATCGTATAACTATTGGCCATCGTTTCTTATCAACTGGACTTATCAGAATTCAACATGTAAACGATTACGTACACAAATTGAATAATGAAGCCTACGTAATTGCAAATTTTATTGATAGAAAGGAATTAATTCGCAAAAAACTGACTCAGAATGCTAATGGATACCAGGTTATGGCACCAGATCTACTACTTAATGAAGTAACTTCACTTGTAGAATGGCCGGTCATCTATTCATGTAATTTTGATAAAACATTCCTAGATATCCCACAGGAATGTCTAATTTTAATAATGCAGGTTAATAGAAAGTATTTCCCACTAACTAATGTAATTGGAAAGCTTCAGTCACGATTCTTAATTGTCTCGAACATCGAGACCGATAAACCACAAGAAATTATCGAAGGAAATGAGCGTGTTTTAAGATCGTATCTCACTGATGCAAAATTTTTCTTCAACAAAGATAAGATGAAATCTCTTGCAGAGCGTGTTCATCTACTAGAGAATGTTGTCTACCATAATAAACTTGGCTCTCAGCTTGAACGCGTAAAGCGAGTTGAAGAACTTGCTGGAAAGATCGCTAAAAAGATTAATGCAGACGAAGCTATCACACGCAGAGCTGCATGGCTCGCGAAGGCTGATTTATTAACAGATATGGTTAAAGAGTTTCCTGAACTACAAGGCACGATGGGCGGATACTATGCGCTACACGATGGTGAGCATGAGGATATTGTAATCTCTTGCTCTGAACACTATAAGCCATGCTTCTCTGGAGATTCTTTAACGACGAGACCAGTCAGCACTGCAGTTGCTCTTGCATATAAACTTGAAACTATTATAGGCATCTGGGGAATAGGTCTAGCTCCGACTGGCGAAAAGGATCCGTTTGCACTACGCCGACATGCGCTCGGTGTATTGCGTCTTCTGGTTGAAAAAAAATTACCTCTTGATCTTATTGAACTTCTACGCAATACATATAATATATTTTTAGGAGTTCATACAGTTGTTGAATCAACAGTTGCTATTCATTCATTTTTTATTGATCGTCTACATGGATTACTACGTAATCGTGGCTACTCAGTTAGAGAAATCGATGCGGTGCTAAGCCATAGCCCTACACGCGTTGATAATATAATTGAGCAACTTGATTCTGTACATAGATTTACACAACTTGCTGAATCTGAAACGCTTTTAGCTGTAAATAAGCGCATTTCAAATATTCTAAAGAAGTCAGGAAATCTTGAAAATAGAGTTATAAAAACTTGCCTTCTTATAAATCCAGCTGAAAAAGCACTAGCTGACCGGATTGTCAAAGTAACATCACTCGTACAATCTCAACTTGAAGCGCATTCTTATATCGGTGCACTTTTAGCGCTTGTCGAGCTGTGCGAGCCAGTTAATATATTTTTTGACAGCGTTATGATTAATACGGAAGACATAGCTCTTCGAGAAAATCGTATTGCTTTATTATCTAATATTTATTATCAGATGAATCGTGTTGCAGATATCTCAAAGTTAATAGTACAACCCAAAAAAATATAGCAATTAATATTACCTAAAATTTATAGAAATATCTTTGTTCATAAATAACTTATACCGGTATAAGTTTGTATGAAAAATTAAAGTATCTCTAGAGCTCGAGCTCCACAAGTTATCATCCAACAGAACGGTTGCTTCATTAAAAATGATTGAATACTAATAATCGCAATCTTTTAAGAATTCTAATATTTTTGTTAGCCAATTAGCGTGCCTTCTGCATCTGTCCATTCAATAGTTCCACCACCTAGACAAACATCATTGTTATATAGAACTACCGACTGACCGGGTGTAACTGCCCATTGCATAGTATTAAAAGTTAACGAAAAATGTTCTGTATCTTTTGATGTTGCCTCAATTTTGATTGTATTTCCTCTCGAGAGAATACACTCTGCATCCATTTGTCTATATCTAGTCTTCGCGAATGTATTAAATTTATCTTTTGGAGCTTCCCCTGTGATCCAGCTTACATTACCAGCAACTAAGCGACGAGAAAATAGATGTGGATGATTATGACCCTGTACAATGTATAATGTATTTGAGGTAACTCCTTTTGAAGCGACAAACCATGGTTCTCCGGTATAATTTCTAATTCCACCTAGTCCAACTCCTCTACGCTGCCCTAGCGTATAAAATGCAAGACCGATATGTTGTCCAACTATTTTTCCATTCGTCGTCTTTATTGGTCCAGGCTGCGTTGGCAAATAGCGCCTAAGAAAATCACGGAACGGTCTTTTGCCTATAAAACAAATTCCAGTTGAATCTCTCTTCTTTGCATTTGGTAAACCAATTTTCGAGGCGATTTCACGAACATTCATCTTCTGAATATTACCGAGCGGAAAAATTGATTTTGACAACTGAGTCTGATTTAGACGATATAGAAAATACGACTGGTCTTTTGTATGATCAAAAGCTTTGAGGAGCTCGAAATGACCATCGCGTTCACGAATTCGTGCATAGTGACCGGTAGCAATATTTTCCGCACCGAGTGAAATCGCGTAATTCAAGAATTTTTTAAACTTAATCTCCGAGTTACATAGAATATCTGGATTCGGTGTACGACCATTTGAGTGTTCGCGTATGAATTCAACAAACACACTCTTTTTATACTCGGATGAGAAGTTTACAGTTTCAACATCGATGCCAATCAGATCGGCAACGGACACTACGTCAATCCAATCTTGCCTTGTCGAACAATATTCACTATCATCATCTTCCCAATTCTTCATAAATAGTCCAGTGACCTTATAGCCCTGCTTCTTGAGAAGCCAGGCCGCCACAGAGGAATCAACTCCTCCAGACATTCCTACTACTATAGGGCGCTTGTTCATTTTTTCTTTGTTTAGATAATTTTATAAAAGTGTAATCTGCTTAATCTCATAGAGTGTGTTTATAAAAAGTATAAATCTAGACCTAGTCTAAGGAATTACTTTTATTTTCATAAAACCTATATCGTTAAATTTACCGAACTTTATCTAAAGAAAGAAAATAAATTACGTGAGCTTATATAAAATACTGTGTTCACGCTTGAGAAAGTATGAAGATAATCAGAACGGAATATCGTCATCCATTGTATCAAATCCACCTGGTGTACAAGCAGGAGTAACGCTGCTACGAGCATTTTGTGTGACACTACTTCGTGAATCTACTTCACCATTGCTGGTGTAATTAGTATGGTCGACAGCATTACCTAAAGTGTTCACAGTGTTATTTCTCCCGCTGAGCATTTGCATTTGATCGGCTATTATCTCTGTTAAGTAACGGTCTTGTCCATCTTGCCCCTGCCACTTTCTTGTTCTAATCCGCCCTTCAAGATATATAGATGATCCTTTTTTGAGGTAGTCTTTAACGATTTCTGCTAGCCGTCCAAAAAACGTAATACGATGCCACTCAGTTATTTCTTTGAAATCCCCGCTTGACTTATCCTTATATCGATCTGTCGTTGCAAGGCGTATATTTGCTACGGGACTACCACTTTGTAAATAGCGGATATCAGGATCCGCACCAAGGTTGCCGATGAGAATAACTTTATTGATAGATGCCATATGTGCTCCTCTAACTAATCTATAAATCTAAATATCTAACTTAGATTATTCTACACGTAGCAACTTTATCCTAATTGCGCTTATAAGCGAGAATAAAACAAGAACTGAGCACGATAGGAATAGAATATTATGGCCACCGTGCTTTAACAGATAACCACCGACAATACCGCCTAGCGCTAGCCCGATTGACTGTGTCGTATTGTATACGCCAATTGCCATAC
Source organism: Burkholderia sp. (assembly GCA_032470195.1). GTDB lineage: Bacteria > Pseudomonadota > Gammaproteobacteria > Burkholderiales > Burkholderiaceae > Burkholderia. The sequence goes on from JAVHYX010000001.1 coordinate 73,972, forward strand.
CCTTACTCGAGCTTGATGCGATCTTTGACACAATCGATGGTTGTATTGCCTCTAAAAGATTAAAACCAAGAAAGTATATAAATAAAATAGTTATAATAGTTAACATGTTATATGATACGGTGCTCAGTAATAACTGACTAATCAAAATAGCAGAAATACCTACAAGAAGAAATAGCTTTATTTTCCCATGTTTCTCAGCAATGATTATTGCTGGTACTATCATTATGAATGATAGTCCTATTATCGGGAAATAGACCTTCCAATGCGATATTACTGGAAGTCCAAAGTCAACAAGCAAGCGTGGAACAACTAGGAATAGCGCAGTTTGAGTTGCATGTAGTGTCAATACGCTAAAATTTAGTCGATGTAAATTAGTATCGTACAATACTTCCCTAAACGATTTTGGTGTGTACTCTCGTTTACCTGGATCCGGAACCATCCATATTAAGACAGCGATCGATAACATAGAAAGTGCACCGATTAGAGCAAACAGGCCGCTCATACCTATCCACTGGAACATGATCGGCGTACAGACGATCGCGACAGCAAATGAAACGCCTATCGATCCACCAACTATAGCCATTGCTTTTGTTCTATTTTTTTCCGATGTTACATCGGCAATAAACGCGAGTACTGCAGATGATACTGCACCCATTCCTTGTACAATCCGGCCAACGATAATCCATGTTATATGGTTCGCGCATGCTGATATAAAGCTGCCAAACGAAAAAATTAGTAGGCCAACAGTAATCACTGGCTTTCGACCAAACCGATCTGATGCTAGACCATAAAAAATATATAATAATGATTGTGCAACACCATACGCACCAAGTGCCATTCCGACTAATACAACATTATTGCCACCATTAATTGTCTCTGCATAGACTGAAAAAACAGGCATAATCATGAAAAGACCTAACATACGTAACATGAAAATCCAAGATAGAAATATAGTCGCACGTAGCTCGTGCTTAGTCATTCCGGACGAAATAGTAGATAGATTAAACATCGTAATCAAATGTAGTATGTGAAATTAACTCAATCTAAGACATAGACCAGACTATAAACTGAACAGTTCCATATGGGAAATACAGTTTTAATATAAGTCTGTTTTTATCCTTTCTCTTTTTTTAAGTTTTATGTAGAGATATATACTTGTTTTATATAGATTTACAACATAAGATATCCGATTTCAATTTACATAACAGAAATATAGCTGTTATTATCAATCTATCTGAGATCTGATAAATAGTTTATCTAGATCGATGCTCTATATCCAGAGTAGAACTCCTATAAATTTTTCAATTTTATTTATGGAAAATTCTCTGATAGCCCAATAGAATTAAATATAATATATAATTTTTAATAGATTTATTACTTGCATCATAAGATTTTATTCGAAGCACAAAGCATATCCCGCGAATGGTAAATACTTTACTGGACTTACTAGAAAACAGACAAAGATAAATCATCTTTACATAAGTTTTCACAGCTCGTAAGGACAAGCATACGCTAATATAGTAAATAAGCTTCCGCTTAAGCTTCCGCTATAGAAAAGTTTCCCAGACTTCCGTATGTGCTTTTGATAAAATAAAGATAAGCAGTAACATATCAAATGTTATCCAGAGAAATAAGACATATCTTATTATTCTAATCAGAACAAGAAAGTTATATTATTTTATATACAACGCCAATTTATCAAATCCATAATCAAGACACTTCTCGTTTATTCTATTAACAACATTTGTTTTGACAAATATATAGAGCTAGTAAATTCTATAAGAAGGGATGGTAAGATATACAATACTCGCCGATATGGGCGAACTAAATGACCTGTAAATTAAAATTAATTTCTATTGCATCTATATATCCTTTTATTATAGGCAATAAGAAGACTAAAATTTCAAGACGTTCAAAATCCAACATAGATTAAAACTTTAGTAAAATATTTGACATATTCGTCGAATATGCGTACGCATTCTTCAATATAATATAGTCATTTCAGTGTGCTGAAAAACATTGATCGACTTTTTATACAGGATAAATCTACGTCTTAGATAGTTAGAACAGCGACGCTATCCAGAGAGTAAAGCATTCACAAAGTGAAGTTGTCATTAGAATTATCAAAGCGGAATGCCAATCAAACGATTGATATTACTTTATGAGCTAACGAATAGCTTTCTTTTACTTCTATGATATCTAATTCTTCCTTAAAAGTAATTTATAAATTACACAGCAATAGAAGCGCCATAGCTAGTATCTAGCATAATATCGATGCCATAAAGATAGATTATTTTTATAAAGTTTATTTATATTATTCTCAATAAGGCCGAGACGAGCATATTAGACAAATTATACTAAGATCAGATCGCAAAAACAAAAACGAATTTTCACTAGAAAATATCTATCGGCACTTCTCAAGTGCTAATAGAAGAATAAGTAACATCAAAATCATCATGATGGTTATAAAAATTGCTATATAAACACAATATGGGGGGAATAATGAAGGAGGGAAATGTATCGCATATAGATGGATCAAATCTACATATAGGAGAGGTAAATCTGTGCAGTAATACATCAATCTTATGTGATCTACCTCAGTTAAACCTCTCATCAGTCGAGATTGTTAGCTATCTCCTAATGCTTATCGGGCTATGGCTTGTGCTTAAGTTGAATCTGCTTAGTGGATTGTTATTTGGAATGCTTGTCTATCAGATGATCTATACGATTATCCCAATAATAGAGAGATGCACAACCAGTCGTCGCGCGCACTGGTTCGCAGTTGTTTTATTATCAATTATTATTGTTATCGAGTTAACTGTGTTTATTATCATGCTGTACAAACATTTACAAAATATAGTTCCGAATATACAGAGCCTGTTTAACCAGTTAATGCAGATTATTGAAGGAATACGTATTCGTATGCCAATATGGATCGCAAATGTACTTCCTGTCGATATAGAACAAATGAAGGCGCAGATGTTTCTATTAATTGAAACACATATAGGTCAATTACAACAAAGTAGCAAACATATTGTACGCAGCATCGGACACGGGATCTTTGGAATGATTATTGGAGCAATGGTCGCTATTGGAAATGAGCAACGTGATAAACATCAGAAACCACTTTCAGCTTTACTATCAATGCGTATTTCTCGATTCGATAACTCATTTCGTCGTATTGTGTTTGCTCAAATTAAAATTTCTTCACTAAATGCACTATTTACTAGTTTCTACTTATTCATTGTACTTCCATTAATTCATCAACATCTACCGATGTCAAAAACTCTTGTGCTTATTACATTCATGACAAGTTTACTCCCTGTTTTAGGCAATCTAATATCAAATACATTAATCGTGACAGTATCGATATCAGTTGGCACAAATATTGCAATCACATCATTAATGCTCCTTGTTATGATTCACAAATTTGAGTATTTCCTCAATGCTAAAATTATTGGCAGTCAAATTGACGCGTGCGCTTGGGAAATACTAATCGCTATGATTGTGATGCAATCTGCATTTGGGATCACAGGTCTTATTGCAGCGCCTATCTTTTATGCTTATCTGAAGGAGGAGCTACATATGTTAGGATTAATATAGATAACTATCAAATAAGATAAATAAGAGATGAACGTACAAGTATTTCATGTAGAAATGATAGTTTTCTATAAAAAGAATAAGTTCTCTAAATATCGACTAACTATTGCCTAACTACAGTATCATCGAATAGATATCTAACTTAATAAGTTGATTAATATAAGAAATATATTATTACTTTTCAAGAGAAAAAGATATTGGTGTGAATGTAGGTAATCCTCCATCTCGTAGTAACAGTGATCCACCGAGATAGGGTAGATCAATAATCGAGGCACATTCATATACTTCTGCTCCAATTCGATGCAAGAGGTTCCTACTGGCCATCATAGTTCCACCGGTTGCAATGAGATCATCAAAGATGATCACACGATCACCTGGATTGCATGCATCCTCATGAATCTCAACAGTTGCGCTACCATATTCAAGTTGATAAGATTCCGACCTTGTTTTATATGGCAGTTTACCAACTTTACGAATAGGTAAAAAACCGATACATAATTCATATGCGATGACTGGTCCAATAATAAAGCCGCGCGCATCGATACCTGCGACGTAATCAAGCTTTACATTAATGTAACGCTGCACAAATAAATCAACGAGAACTCGTAGAGCCTTTGGGCTTTGCAATATCGGTGTGATATCCCGAAATACTATACCAGGCTCTGGCCAGTCTGGAATCGAACGAATATGTCTATGAAAGAATTCAATGACATCAACTGGTATACACAAAGATGAATATTGCATTATGAACTCTCTGAAATTGAGTGTAGGATTAATTATGTCTGTAATCGACTGTTTATCCGGAGCGTATCTCAATCCTATAACTCAATATATCATTGAACAACCAGTTTAAAGATAGAAATTACTGAGTCTTCTAATATTCTGAGATAATCAATGCTTATAACTAAATATAGCTTAAAGTTTTGTATCTCTTGCGTCTCCATCTCTAATTCTTTTAGAAGCTTTTCACCTTTCTTATCAATTTCTAATTGTTTTAATCCAAAAATATTTATATACTCCATCCGTTTTTATCAGATAAATATCCACAATCATTTCACTAGAACATCGTGTAATTCTAAATTTTTACATATTCTTTTAGAAAAAATTCGAAATTATTTTGTCTATACAGTGCAGAATTTTATTCTATTGAAAGAAAGTAATAAAAACTCGCTTTGAGCTTTACATATATTCCAATGTACAGCGCATTTTTGGTATATACAGAGATTTGATAGCAAAATCAATAGTTATCGAATGCTTTCATTGCTCAAAATGTGTGTGATTAATGTTGAATATGATTCAGTTCGTATATACTTGATCAAATACTATATAGGCCATGATTATCTAGAAATGTAAGAGTAGCTTTTCTATACTACGAGCTACCAAAGTCACAGAGATACATAGACAAAGCACCGTCAGAGGATAATCTTGTCGAATCATATTTATCGGAGATGCTTACACTTAAACCTATAGAATAATTCTACCTAGACATGCATGATTATTGTTCTTGACAAACGATATCATCGAATAATGATTCGATTTAATACTGTTAACCATATGAATCGTGTGAAGTTAATAATTTTCGATATCGACAGAATATTAAATGACGAAAACTTATTATTTAACTAGACTAGGGGGAGGCTTTAAAATTACTTAAAGTACTTTACCGGAAGACACCTATTTAAGGTATCGAGCACAATCTAATAACATTCAAAGAACTACTCTTAGTACGCCCTAAGCTCTACTTACAATTGTTAGTAGACAAGCTGATGATTATTAGCCTACCATCTTATAGTGAAGAGTTACGATACGGCTTTTCTATAGCACTAGAGAATACACATCCAAAAAATTGAGTTTAGACAGAAAATGATAGAGAGCTATATAAATATTCAAAAATAAAAAGAAGAAGTGTAATTTATTTCAATAAAATAACGTACGCAGATTTAGTCAGGGTCTACATTAGGTAGAAGTAATCTATTTGTTTTTTTAAAAATTGTTGACCCTCCAGTAATTAGGATCTAAGTATATAATAGTCCTTCTACTAATACATAAGTATTCAGTATTTATGTTGTCGTATTTTCGTGACCCATCTGTATTCCAATGAGATAACTATTAAATAAAGTATTGCTCTATGCTTGATCTGCAGTTTTAATCGCATTGTTTTAACAAAAAAATATTGTCAAGTGACGATTTCACATCACGAATATTATTATGTATTAACTGCGTTAAGCTATACCTTATAATTTATCTGTAAATGAAATACTGATTTAATAATTTTCTGATATTTATTCATTTAATTAACTTAGAATTTTATCTAGGTATTCAAGTAAATTTAAATATAAAATATTTAGCTATATATTAGGAAAACGGTTAGCTGCTCGTACTTTGAGCTAATATTACACGATTGAGTTACCATCGTTGCTTTCTATGTCACGAAAGCATAGTCATTCTTATCTAGATATAAGATTAAAACTATATTCACTCGTTGATATTACTTATTTACAAACAGATATCTTACGCCTATATAATAATTGGTAACTTTATCTCTAATATTCTTGCACATTGATCGATGTTGTATAGAGTTTTTCTAAAAATGATCAGAATTCTCAGAATATACAGCTCTCCATTGTGACTCGACCTTGATCTGATAAGTCGTGATAAGCATAACTAACAACACCATCAATTTCATTTATATTGATTGTAGTAGATAAAAACTATACGACTTCGGCTAAGCATCACTTACGATTAATTAATTAGTTTTTTATCTAAACTATGCATATCGTCCTTATCACTGGTATTTCAGGATCAGGTAAATCTATTGCTCTAAACGCACTCGAAGACGCAGGTTATTACTGTGTCGATAATCTGCCACCACATGTTCTTCCAAAGCTAATTAGTTATCTAGAGAATGAAGACCAGAAGAAACTTGCAGTCTCAATCGATGCGCGGTCAAGTGCGTCACTAGATGAAATGCCTAGACTAATTAAAAACCTCTCTCGCTACCATGATTTACGCATACTATTTTTAAGCGCAAATACGCAAGCTCTAATCCAACGTTTCTCTGAAACGCGTCGACGTCATCCACTTTCTATAGTTCCATCAAACGGTTTAGTATTCAGTCAAACTGTATCTTCACTCGAAGAAGCAATAGAACGCGAGCGAGAATTTGTCGAGCCATTAGCAGAATTTGGTCATAGGCTTGATACGAGCGCCCTTCTTCCAAATATGCTGCGATCGCGTATCAGACTCTTTACTGAACAGAAGAACGACGATCTAATTTTAACATTCGAATCGTTCGGCTTTAAACGCGGCGTACCGATTGATGCGGACTTTATATTTGATGTACGTATATTACCAAATCCTTTTTATAACAATGAATTACGACTCCTGAGTGGACTTGATCAGCCAGTAGTTGCATTTCTTGATAAATTGCCTATTGTCCATCAAATGATGGATGATATTCATGAATTTCTAATTAAATGGCTACCACATTTTCGTGATGATAACCGAAGCTATATGACTGTCGGGATAGGTTGTACAGGAGGGCAGCATCGTTCTGTTTTCATCGTTGAAGTACTTGCTACAAGGTTCGTAGATAGGTATGAAAATACAATGGTTCGACATCGTGATATTACAACATCATTATACACACCTTCCCAAGGGTAGAAATGCGTGTCATAGTAATGGATAGCTTTTATATTTCATTCCATACTCCCCTTAATATATTAAGGGGAGTATGGAATGAATTTTAGTGCTTAGATAGAGCTTTAGGTTATATAAACCAATCATCAAACCTTTATTATTATCAGCATAATTTGAAGGCTCCAGTCAATATTGAATTGAGAAGCTTTCGAATAGGTGCTGGCATACCATACCTATCAATACTATTCAAATATACCCATGCTGTTTGCATTTCGCATGTTTTGTGCGTAATGATATTGCTACTATATTTTTTATATTCAGAGCATGAAGGCCTTGTATTATCTACTTTGCTTAATCGTAGCTCAATCTCGAGTCGAAAATGTGTAAATATGTGTGTAATAGGCGTGAGTGGTATTAGTTGAAGTTCTCCGCCAAATTGTAATGCACGCTTGATCAACATCATCTCTGTGTCTGCTTCAGGTAGAGACCAAAGTCCACACCAAATTCCAATAGGTGGACGACGTTCGAGAAGTACTGCCATATCTCTTTTGCATAAAAGTAGCATCCACGTTTTTCGTATTGGCAATTTCTTTTTCGGTCGAACAGCAGGCAATTCTAGTTGACGACCGGTTAGCTGCGCAACGCAATCACCTATGAATGGGCAATTTATACAATTAGGTTTTCTAGATATGCATAGGGTTGCACCAAAATCCATTATTCCTTGCGTGTACGAACTAATACTATTATCATTCGTATCGATTGGTAGAAGTAATTCAGCAAGCATCCACATTTCATTTTCAATATGTTTCTCACTAAGAAAGCCATCAACTCCGAATATTCTCGATAGTACACGTTTTACATTACCGTCAAGAATTGCTACACGTGAACCATACGCGAACGCTGCGATCGCAGCTGCTGTTGAACGGCCAATGCCAGGAAGTTTAGAGAGTTCGTTAGGCATAATCGGAAAGATACCTTTATGATCTTTTACAATTATCTGAGCGCAATAATATAGATTGTGTGCGCGGGAATAATAGCCAAGACCAGACCATAGAGCCATTATTTCATCGAGAGATGCAGCAGCAAGTGCGTTAACATCTGGATAGTATTTGAGAAATCTTGTATAGTATGAAATTGCTCTTGATACTTGTGTCTGTTGCAACATAATCTCAGACAGCCAGATCCGATAAGGATCATGTGTGTTCTGCCATGGCAGATCGTAACGGCCATGTTTTTGATACCATGCGATGATTCTAGTAGCAAATGAACTACGAAGATTTATAACTGAAAATTGAACGGGAGTGAGAGTTCGACACAGCTTCATAAAATTGAATGAAGTTATAGTTTCAGATTTAGTTTATTTCTATTAATTAATAATACTAACGATATAAATTTCTTCTAAGGTATAATAAACATTATTTATAACATCGCCATCTAATAAACCTAGTGAAGAGAAGTAAATATCATTACAAAGTAGAAAAAACTAGATTTTATACGTACAGACTAATAATAGTAATATTAAAAACTATGTTTGTTCTCACTGGCTGTATGAGTACGCCTATGAGTAATCCTGTGCAATATGTAAAGTCTCTTCCATCAATTACAGAGTCTAGATCGATTCAATCCTTTCATGGGCGTTTTACACTACAATATAAAAATCGTTTTAGAAAACAAAAAAATGTTTATGGCAGTTTCAAACTGAATCAAAATAATACTAATACATCGTTAGAATTACGCGGACTGCTAAGTCAAACTATTGCAATTATCTGTGAATCGCCAAACGGCATAACACTCGAACTACCAAATCACAAAATAAAGAATATATCTGACGTCGATAAGCTAATGCAAAATATACTAGGCTTTCCTCTATCATTATCTGAGCTACGCTTTTTTTTCTTACAACAAATCTTATCGCCTTCTTTATGCAAGAGATTCAAGAATACAGACGATATGCCTTATATATATAAGATTAAACAGAGTAATTGGAAAATTGACTGCATTGAGTATGTAGGAAAATTACAAACTCATAATATTAAGCGATTAAATATCATGCACATAACGCCATCGTTCAGCATTAAACTTGTTTTCGACTATTAAAGAGAAATACGAATATGTGCCTTATTTGAATGTCAAGTTTTGGGTTATCCTAACTTCTTCGTTATAACAAGAACTGATCAACTAGAGTATAATGTCCGACGTAATACATTCGCTTCGTGACTGTCTTGCACCTGCTAAACTAAATCTATTTTTACATATAACTGGTCGCTATAAAAATGGATATCATAGTTTACAAACCGTATTCCAACTATTAAATTGGGGAGATATACTAAATTTTTCACTTCGGGAGGATGGAAGAATTGCACGATCTACTAACATACCTAATATTTCAGAAGAAAATGATCTAACTGTTCGTGCTGCATATCTACTAAAAACATATACTGGTACAATGCTTGGGGTCAATATCGAGATTGATAAGCGATTGCCAATAGGGGCAGGTCTTGGAGGAGGTAGCTCAGATGCAGCAACAACACTTCTCGCACTGAACAGACTATGGCGATTAAATCTAGTACGTGCGCAATTACATTCATTAGCAGTGAAGCTCGGCGCAGATGTACCCTTTTTTGTTTATGGTAAAAATGCTTTCGGCGAAGGTATCGGAGAAAACTTAACCGAGGTAGAATTACCTAGTCGATGGTTTCTAATTTTAATTCCTGATGTTCATATATCAACTGCTGAAATTTTTTCAGATAATTTGCTACCAAGAAATATTCGTTCAATATCAATTTTTGATTTCCTTTCACAGAAAGGTTCTGATATAAGATGGCCAGACAACTTCGGTTACAATAGTATACAGCAACTTGTAGAAAATAAGTATACTAAGATTGCGTATAATGTAAAATGGTTATGCAATTTTGCACCAGCAAGGATAACAGGATCTGGGGCAAGTGTGTTCGCTACATTCCGATTTAAGCACGAAGCAGAGGCGGTACAAGCAAAACTGCCAACTAATTGGATTGGAAATGTTGTCGAAAGTTTAAATGAACATCCGTTGTTTAATTTTGCTTCATAGTATTTTATTTCGTAGTGCAAATTATTATAAGAATTTATTTTAGTATAGGGGAGTCGCCAAGTTGGTTTAAGGCACCGGATTTTGATTCCGGCATTCGAGGGTTCGAATCCTTCCTCCCCTGCCAAAGTTTTCTATTTATTTAGACCAAGAAGGTACACGATGAATAATCATGACAACCTAATGGTTTTTACTGGGAATTCAAATCCTGCGCTTGCACAGGAAGTTGTTAATAAGCTTGGTATATCTCTAGGTAAAGCAATGGTTGCTTGTTTTTCAGATGGTGAAATTCAAGTTGAGATCCAAGAAAATATACGAAGTAAAGATGTATTTGTTCTTCAATCTACATGCGCACCAACCAATAATAATCTGATGGAGTTGATGATCATGGTTGATGCACTAAAGCGTGCATCAGCTGGTCATATCACTGCTGCTATTCCATATTTTGGTTATGCGCGACAAGATCGTCGTCCACGCTCAGCTCGTGTTGCAATCTCTGCAAAGGTTATCGCGAACATGCTAGAAATCGCTGGAGTTGAACGAGTTATTACAATGGATCTACACGCTGACCAAATTCAGGGTTTTTTTGATATTCCAGTTGATAATATTTATGCGACATCTATTTTTTTAGACGATCTTCATAAACAAGGTTATGAAGATCTGATGGTTGTATCGCCAGATATCGGTGGTATCCTACGTGCTCGGGCGCTTGCAAAGCATTTAAACTGTGATATTGCAATTATTGATAAGCGACGTTTGAAAGCTAATGTTGCTGAAGTAATGAATCTTATTGGTAAAGTTAGCGGACGAACCTGCATTATTATGGATGATATGGTTGACACTGCTGACACGCTGTGTAAAGCAGCACAGGCTTTGAAAGAGTGCGGAGCAAAACGGGTATTTGCATATGCAACACACCCAGTTCTATCTGGCGATTCTACATATAGGATCTCTATATCACAGCTCGATGGACTAGTTGTTACCAATACGATTCCTTTATCAGAAGAATCTTTATTATGTACAAAGATACGCACACTAGCTAGTGGTAATTTACTAGCCGAGACATTTTCTCGAATCCGCCATGGTGAATCTGTGATGTCGCTATTTGCAGATTCTTAATTATAAACTGAACTACATAAAATATATTGGAAAATATATGAAAGTTTTTGCTCTCGAGCGAAAGAAACAAGGTACAGGTGTAAGTCGCCGTTTACGTAAATCTGGCAAAACTATAGGTATAGTTTACGGCGGAGGAGTTGCTGAACAAATGATTGAACTTGATCATAATTTTTTATGGAAAGCGATAAGTAAAGAATCATTTCACGCGTCAATATTTGATCTCGAAATTTCTGGAAAGTCACAACAGGTTCTACTACGCAATATCCAATATCACCCATTTAAGCAACTCGTTCTGCATGTAGATTTCCAGCGCATTGATCTAAAGAAAAAATTGCATAAGAAAGTTCCTATTCACTTTATTAATGCTGAAGTCAGCCATGCTATAAAGATATCAAAGGCAATAATTTCACATATCGTAACAGAAATTGAAGTTGAATGTCTTCCGATATTTCTACCAAACTTCGTAGAAGTTGATCTATCGAATGTCCAAGCTGGGCAGACTGTGCGTGCGAAAGATATTTCATTACCTAATGGCGTTGAGTTAATTGCTCATATCAATGAGGAAAACCCAATTATCGCATTAGCAGCAGTTCCAGTTGATATACTGTCAGATGCAAATGAAGAGTCAGATATATAAAATATATTTTTCATTTCAAATGGAAAGCATCTTCATAAGATAGATAATATATTTTATATAATTATTTGTTTTTATCTTGATCTAATAGCGCTTTATTTTATTTTATAATCTATGAACAAACAGGACTATTTTAGTAATAAATATAGATTTCTATCATTAGAATTATGATCAAATTGATTATCGGCCTTGGAAATTCTGGTGACGAATATAGTTCGACTCGGCACAATGCTGGATTTTGGTTGATTGACAAGATTGCTCACTTAGCCGGTGAGGTAATGCGCAAAAATTTCCTTTTTAATGGTTTTTATGCAAATACGCGATTTTATGGAAACATAGTGCATTTGCTCAAACCAAATACATATATGAATCGCTCGGGTGAATCCGTAGTCACACTTATGCGATTCTTTAAAACTCTGCCTAGCCAAATTCTCGTCGCGCATGACGAACTCGGTTTATTGCCTGGTGTTACAAAGATAAAATTCGGAGGTGGATTAAATGGTCACAATGGACTTAAGAATATTTCTGTACATTTATCATCTCAGCAATACTGGAGAATCAGGATTGGAATCGGACATCCGCGCAACTTAGTTTCGGAAAGTCAGTCTTCATTCTTAAAATACGATGTTTCGAGTTTTGTCCTTAAATCTCCTCAAAATGATGAAAAAGACTTAATAGAATTATCGATCAGACGTGCTATTAAAGCAATGCCGTTCATTGTGAAAGGTGATTTGGATAAGGCAATGATGTGTTTACATCGAAATGAGAAATTAACTTAATTATTAATCTTAATATCCTAGTTACAGAGAAGAGAAATCAACAGATGAATATCTATCCCTGATAGGGAATATATTGATGATCTATATTCCATTGAACTAATTAATAGTATTTATATATTTACATTATTAGCGTGATGAGCATTCAATTATCTCCATACCGTGCTCTCTGTTATGGTTATTAAAGGATACTTTCTTCTTTATCCATCTTTCAACAGGTGGAAATACGAATTTACTTACATCTCCTCCCAGCTGAGCAATTTCCCTAACAATTGTTCCAGAAATAAACTGATATCGATCAGAAGGGGTTAAAAACATTGTTTCGACATCTGGCAACAGATATCGATTCATACTGGCCATCTGAAATTCATATTCGAGATCTGACACTGCACGTAATCCACGAACAATAACTTCAGCATTATTAGTTTGCACAAAATCCTTTAAAAGTCCCTTGAATCCAATTATCTTAACATTTTGATAGTGTCCAAGCACCTCATTGGCAATCTGTAAGCGCTCGTCAAAAAAAAAGAATGGTCTTTTTAAGATGCTGTCTGCGACACCTACGATTAGTAGGTCAAAAATATTTGATGCGCGACGAACAATATCTTCATGACCACGTGTGAGTGGATCGAATGTACCAGGATACACAGCAACAACCATATTCCACCTCTCTATATTATTTAAATAAGGAATAAGTGCAGTTATAAATAGTACAGTCTACTCACAGTAGAAGTAATTAGCACTTAAACTCCTACTTTCTTCTCACAACATTATTTATCCTCTTTGCGTCGAAGCAAATGATAAAAAACTGATCCAGCTTTGCCATCACGCACTATATACCAGTTGGACAACGCATCATACTTAGACAATTCTAATCTAGAGTTTGATTCGACATAAATAAAGCCGCCTCGATCAATTAGTTTTGGCACAAATTCAAGAGAGCGTTTGAGTGTGATAACATCTCTGAAAGGTGGATCGAGAAATATAAGATCAAAGCTACGTGATGTAAGTGTCGATATAATACAAAATGCATTGGCTTTGACAATTTTTATGGAATTTGCTTTGAGTTTAATCTTAATTAAATATAATTGCTGCGCAGCATATGGATTGTGTTCAACCATTAGTACGCGTGCAGCACCGCGAGATGCAGCTTCAAAACTAAGTGCACCGGTACCAGCAAACAAATCAAGACAACGCCATCCACTCAAATCTTGTCCAAGCCAGTTGAACAGTGTCTCACGGACACGATTAGGAGTTGGCCGCAAACCATCAATATATGGTACTAAAATCGGTGTACGTTTCCATCTGCCACCAATTATTCTAATAATATTCAATTTATCACATTTTTAGTAATTAATTCATCGCATCTATAAAGAGAATGAAACATATTATAAATATAAATATATTTACACAAATTAGCATAGGATAAACTAATTTTTATTAACTTATACGATTTTAAGATCAATCGATACGAATCAATATGACTCTGGTAGAATACATAAGCCATACTAAATTTTTTTTAAAAATAAATTTTTAATTTTCAACGAAGTTAGATAATGTTTAGTTTCTTAAAAAGATTCAAGAAAAATCACGATCTACCTTTTCCTAAAAAGACTGTAGATGAAAAATTATCTCAAAATCAAGTAACTGATCTGATTCAAGATAGGGCAATAACTAACAAGGACAACATAGTTGAAATAGATGAACTTAACGAAGTTATTCCACCTCCTACTCTAGAAGATAACGAAATATATTCATGGTTATCTCGTCTAAAACTTGGACTCACGAAAACTGGACTAAATATTACGAAAGTATTTGTAAGGTCAACGATTGATGAGAAATTATATAAGGAACTTGAAACAGCACTTCTGATGTCTGATGTTGGAGTCGATACGACTGGCTATCTACTAGATATGCTAAGAAAGAAGGTACGCGAGAATAAACTTACCGATACACATCAAGTAAAGCATGCTCTGCGTGAACTTCTCATTAATCTTCTAAAACCACTTGAAAAGTCACTGATTCTCGGTTCCTCAAAACCATTTGTAATGCTAATTGTAGGAGCCAATGGTGTTGGAAAAACAACAAGTATTGCTAAGCTTGCAAAGCATCTAAAAAAATTTAATCAGTCCGTTCTACTTGCAGCTGGCGACACTTTTCGAGCAGCAGCACGAGAACAATTGTCGATCTGGGGCGAGCGAAATGGAATTGCGGTTGTTCAGCAACAAAGTGGAGATTCAGCTGCAGTAATATTCGATGCAATTAGCGCGGCACGCGCTCGTAATATTGATGTAATGATAGCTGACACAGCTGGACGATTACATACACAATTACATCTAATGAAGGAGCTAAAAAAGATAAAGCGCGTAATTAATAAATCATACGAAGGTGCGCCGCATGAGATTATACTCGTAATCGATGCAAATATGGGTCAAAATACAATAGGACAAGTAAATGCATTCGATGAAGAGCTTGATGTAAGTGGCTTGATTATCACAAAACTTGATGGTACAGCAAAGGGTGGAATTCTTGTTGGAATTGCGAGACAAAAACCGATTCCAATATATTTTATTGGGGTCGGGGAGCAAGCTGAAGATCTTCAGCCTTTTAAGGCAGAAGAATTTGTAACTGCATTGCTCGATTAAATGGAATTTAATAATTCATTTCAAAGAAATATTAACATTTATTATATCTATCTTTCCCATGACCTATTCTAGATCTTCTTATGAAGCAGCTAAAACAGCTATAGCTTATAAGATACATAAGAAGATAATAGAGAAGAAAACTTCTAAGATAATGCGGAGTAGGTGCACAGGATACGAATTTTTTAGAAGTAGGTAGATATACCAATCTAGTACATCTAGTGTTGTATTATATCTTTAGGATATCGCATATTGATTCTCTTAACGAGTATAATACCCTTTAACTATGAAAGGAATTCAAACTATAGAACCTTTTCTATGTTCTAATCTAATTAGAAAAATTAGTCGTGGCTCACGTGGTGCGCGTGCGCTCTCTTCGAAAGAGGCATTCGTACTTTATAGTGCGATACTTGATGGAAGAGTTACAGATATCGAGCTTGGCGCAGTCTTGACTGCATATAGAATGAAGGGTGAAATTGCAAATGAACTAGCTGCTATGTTAGCTGCTGTACAGACATCGTTTATACCTGTTTCCATTAATATGGATTCATGCCGTGCGGTATCTATCCCAAGTTATAATGGTGCACGTAATCGAGCAAATCTTGTTCCGCTATTATCGCTATTACTTGCACGAAAACAAATTCCTGTTCTTATACATGGGATTATGCATGATACAGAGCGAGTAACAAGCGCGGAAATATTCGCATCGCTTTCTATCTTTCCATCAACTTCGCATGAAGCTATAGAAAATTCTCTTAGAGATCGATATATTGCATTTGCACCATGCGATACATTTATACCAAATGTCTCACGAATACTATCGATACGCAAGACACTTGGCGTTCGTAATTCGATGCATATGCTTGTGAAAATTATTCAGCCTTTTCAGCCAGCTGGTTTGCGACTAGTAAACTATACGCATCAAAGATATCGAGAAAGTCTCATTCATTTATTTAGTAGATATCCCGATGCAACTTTAGGTGATGTGCTACTTGGACGTGGCACCGAAGGTGAGGTAGTTGCAGATACTCGTAACCAGTTACAGGTCGATTGGTTCCATGACGGTATCCGTGATACAGTAATCGGAGCCAATAGATTAAAATTAGATGATAGTAAATTGAATATAGATCTTCCAAAGTCTCGAGATGCAGCTTCAACTGCTATATGGATTTCAGATGTATTACGTGGTGATATTCCAGTACCTTATGCAATCGCAGAGCAAGTTGACGTAATAGTCAAAATTGTTCAGGCTAATTGATAGCCGTGTAATATCTTACATTTAAAAACTATCAGAACTAAACTTGTTAGAATCTATATTAATATCTCTGAATTAATAAGAACTAGATAGAAGGAGTTTTTCTTGAGAAACATACTTGCTATTTCAAATAGCTTCAGTCAAAAGTCTACTAGAGGCAGTTCGGCAGGAAGATCACTATCAATTTCTTCTCACTTAATGTTTCCAGGACAACTTGGAAATATCGATTCCTATATCCAATCTGTTAATCGCATACCTCTTATGAGTTTAGATGAAGAACGCCAATATGCAATAGAGTTCCGTGATCAAAATAATCTTGAATCTGCACGGTATCTTATACTGTCACATCTTAGACTCGTCGTTTCAATTTCACGAAATTATCTCGGATATGGATTATCGCATGCTGATCTAATTCAGGAGGGTAATATTGGTTTAATGAAAGCTGTGAAGCGATTCGATCCAACACAAAACGTACGACTCGTATCTTATGCAATTCACTGGATTAAGGCAGAGATTCATGAATATATCCTACGAAATTGGAGAATAGTAAAAGTAGCTACAACTAAAGCACAACGTAAACTATTCTTTAATCTACGGAGTAAAAGAAAAAGTCTTCAAGTCATGTCATTAGACGAGATTGATCATCTCGCGCGAAATCTAAATGTAAAGCGCGAGGAAGTTGAAGAAATGGAAGCACGTCTATTTGGTAGCGACGTTACTCTCGAATCGCGTATTGAAGATAATAAGGAATCGTTTTCGCCGATTACATATCTTACAGATTTAAATAATGAGCCTACCGCTGTGCTTGCTTCCCGTCATCATGATACGATGCAGACTGATGGCATACAACAAGCTCTTAATGTTCTTGATATTCGTAGTCGACGCATCATTGAGGCACGCTGGCTGAAAGTTGATGATTCTGGCTCAGGAGGATCAACACTACAAGATCTCGCTGATGAACTAGGCGTATCCGCCGAGCGCATCAGACAAATTGAAGTTAGCGCAATGAAAAAAATGCGCTTTGCGCTCGACAAATATATATAGATCAGAGTTCTATAGAATGCAGTTATACATTCTCTTACTCAGCGTGTTAATATCGGATTTGCTTCTCTGGATGTCGAGCCAATAAATAATTGTCGTGGACGGCTGATCTTCTGTTCTGTATCACTTACCATTTCGTTCCATTGTGCGATCCAACCGATAGCACGCGCCATAGCGAAAATACAAGTGAACATTGATGTTGGAATACCGAGCGCGCTCTGGACAATACCAGAGTAAAAATCAACATTTGGATATAGTTTTCGCGATACAAAATATTCATCTCTAAGCGCGATTTCTTCAAGTTGCATGGCAAGTTTAAAAATTGGATTATCATGAAGTCCAAGTTCATTTAGAACTTCGTGACACGTTTCTCGCATTAACTTCGCGCGCGGATCGTAATTTTTATATACACGATGACCAAATCCCATTAGTTTCGTGCCAGAATTCTTGTCTTTCACTTGTTTTATAAATTCAGGTATATTGTCTGGTAATCCAATATGTTCAAGCATGTTTAGCGCAGCTTCGTTTGCTCCACCGTGCGCTGGACCCCATAGACATGCAATACCGGCTGCAATACATGCAAATGGATTAGCGCCAGAAGAACCAGCAAGACGTACTGTAGAAGTCGATGCATTTTGTTCATGGTCTGCGTGCAGGATTAGAATCCTGTCAAGTGCACGAACAAGTATGTCATTAACCTTATATTCTTCACATGGATTTGCAAACATCATCTGCATAAAATTCGCGCTGTATGATAGATTATTTTTCGGATATATAAATGGTTGGCCAATACTATACTTATAAGTCATTGCAACGAGCGTTGGCATTTTTGCGATTATTCTGATTGCTGATACTTCTCTATGGCTTGGATTAGTGATATCGAGTGAATCGTGATAAAACGCAGATAGCGCACCTACTGCTGCGACGAGAATTGCCATTGGATGAGCATCTCGCTGGAATCCGCGAAAAAAAAACTGCATCTGCTCGTGCACCATTGTATGTTTCGTAACAGCATCAACGAAATCTTTCTGTTCATCTATTTTTGGTAGATTGCCTTTCAGGAGCAGATAACTTGTCTCAAGAAAATCAACATTTTGCGCAAGATTATCAATTGGATATCCACGATACAGTAGCTCACCTTTATCACCATCAATATATGTAATTGCTGAATTACATGACGCAGTCGACATAAATCCAGGATCATATGTAAACTTTCCGGTTTTCCCGTATAGCTTTCGTATGTCAATCACGTCCGGACCTAGAGAACCATGATAAATTGGCAGTTCGACGCTTGGCGAATTATCACTGAACGATAGTATTGCTTTTTCACCGGATGGGAGGATCATAGTAGGATAACATCCTTAATTGAATGGTTTAAATAGGAAAGGTTATTAGTAATTAATAATATTAATATGAGTTAAGCTATATATTACGAAGCATCTTTAATATACGGAACATTTCTGGACTATATAAATCGTCTTTTAACAATTCATCTGTAAGAAGTAACCTAATCAGGTCAGCATCGCTGAGATCTAGCAGTTTATATAACTCAACTATATCGGCATCAGTAAGATCGTATTCATATCGATCTAAGAAGCGATTTAAAATTAAATCATTTTCGAGTAAACCTCGTCTGGATCTCCAGCGAAGGCGTAATCGAAAATATGGATCAGTCTGATATAATAAGTCACTCATCTAAATATGGATTAAACTGTTCGTCGAATCATTATTTCCTTAATTTTTCCAATTGCTTTCGTTGGATTTAGTCCCTTTGGACATACATCAACACAATTCATAATTGTATGACAACGAAATAGACGATATGAATCTTTTAGATTATCTAGTCTCTCGTTTACAGATTCATCTCGACTGTCTGCAATGAATCTGTAAGCCTGTAATAGTCCAGCTGGACCGACGAATTTATCCGGATTCCACCAGAAACTTGGACAAGCTGTTGAGCAACTTGCGCATAGTATACATTCATATAGACCATCAAGCTTGTTTCGTTCCTCTGGAGATTGAAGACGCTCCTTTTCAGGAGTTGGCCCGTTATTAATTAGATATGGCTTAATTGAGTAGTACTGGTTAAAGAACTCTGTCATGTCAACGATTAAGTCACGTATAACCGGAAGGCCTGGTAATGGACGTAGTATAATCTTCTGTGGAAGATCATTCATATTTGTCAGGCAGGCTAGTCCGTTCTTAGAGTTTATATTCATTGCATCTGATCCACATACACCTTCTCTGCACGAGCGTCGAAAAGCTAACGTTTCATCAAGCATCTTTAGCTTTATAAGCGCATCAAGCAGCATCCTTTCATCTTGAAGATCCAGTTCATATGTTTCCATATATGGCCTGGCATCCTTATCTGGATCATAGCGGTAGATTTCAAAGATACGTTTGGCCATTTAGGAGTCCCCTGGCTTGTTTAATTAGAAAGTTCGAGGTTTTGGTGGGATGGAATCAACTGTTAGAGGCTGAGTTTGCACAGGCTTATAATCAAGTCGATCATCTTCGCTATACCATAGGGTGTGACACATCCAGTTTTCATCATCTCGATTAGGATAGTCACTATGTGCATGTGCGCCGCGACTTTCCTTTCTAGCTTCGGCTGATATCAGCGTCGCGCGTGCAACTTGGATCATGTTCTCCAATTCAAGAGCTTCAACGCGTGCGGTGTTAAACACTCTAGATTTGTCTTTTAGATGGATATTTTCCACACGTGCTTTTAAATTCATAATTTCGTTAACGCCATCAGAAAGTAGTTTCAACGTACGGAAAACACCAGCATATTTTTGCATCGTCAAACGGATATCATTTGCAACTTCCTGCGTATACTCGCCAGACGTCGAAGCGTCGAGTTTTTCTAGACGCAAAAGGGTAAAATCTGCCGCATTCTCCGGTAATGGCTTATGTTCCTTCTGAGTTCTAACATGATTAATAATATGTCGTCCGGCAGATCTACCAAATACAAGGAGATCAAGAAGTGAGTTCGTTCCTAGACGGTTTGCTCCATGTACAGATACACACGAACATTCTCCAATCGCGTAAAATCCATTAATTGGATCAGTACGACTATACGATGTGCCGATAACCTGTCCATGAATATTTGTTGGAATACCGCCCATCTGATAATGGATAGTCGGCACAACAGGAATCGGTTCTTTAATACAATCGACATTAGCAAACTTCAGTGTTATTTCTCGAATTGATGGAAGACGTTTCATGATTGTCTTCTCTCCAATATGTGACAGATCGAGCAATACATAATCCTTATTTATACCGACGCCCCGGCCTTCCTTGATTTCCTGATCCATCGAGCGTGACACGAAATCACGAGGCGCTAGATCTTTTAGTATAGGCGCATAACGTTCCATAAAGCGCTCGCCATTTACATTTCGAAGGATTCCACCTTCTCCACGTACGCCTTCTGTAATTAATACACCAGCTCCAGCAACACCAGTCGGGTGAAACTGCCAAAACTCCATATCTTGAAGTGCTATACCCGATCGGGCAGCCATACCTAATCCATCTCCGGTATTAATAAAGGCGTTAGTCGATGCTAAAAATATTCTTCCTGCTCCACCTGTCGCAAACAGTGTAATCTTTGCCTCTAGAATGTAGATATTGCCACTTTCTATTTCAAGTGCAGTTACACCGAGCACATCACCATCTGCATCGCGAATTAGATCAAGGGCCATCCATTCTGAATAAAATCTTGTCTTCGCTTGGATATTTTTTTGATATAGAGTATGTAGTAACGCATGACCAGTTCTGTCTGCCGCCGCACATGCACGTTGAACAGGTTTTTCGCCATAGTTCACAGTGTGTCCACCAAATGGACGTTGATATATTGTACCATCTAAGTTTCGATCAAATGGCATGCCAAAATGTTCAAGCTCATAAACAACACTTGGAGCTTCACGGCACATAAATTCAATTGCATCCTGGTCGCCTAGCCAATCTGATCCTTTAATCGTATCGTAAAAATGATAATGCCATTTGTCTTCACTCATATTGCCAAGTGATGCACCAATCCCACCTTGTGCAGCAACTGTATGCGAACGTGTTGGGAACACCTTCGATAACACGCAGACAGATAGCCCTGCTAGAGATATTTGAAGTGCTGCGCGTAATCCAGATCCTCCGGCTCCAATAATAATCACGTCGAACTTGTGACGTGGTATTGAAGTTTTTATCATTACCATGCCATTATATTCTCCAGAGAATCTGTATAGTGTATACAGAACATATGAGTAACCAAACTATAGATAGTAATTGTAAAATAAAGCGAATATAGAGAGACTTTATATAATCCATCAAAATATTTCGAACGCCAATCCAAGCATGATAAGAGAGTGATAGCATCATGGCGAATGTCGAAATCTTCATCCACTCCGTGGTGAATATTAAAGTCCAGCTCCTGTATGAGAAATCATGTGCAAAAAAAAATTTTACCAATAGGATAATTGTATAGACTGCTATGATAACCCCAGTTAAGCGCTGTGCAATCCAGTCTTGCAAAGCACATTGCTTGCCATCTACCATACTCTTTAAGAGCATTCTATTTTTAGTTGCCATTTTTCTAAAAAACTATGGTGCTAAATTTTAGTGCTACACTAAATGTTAGTATCGATGATACAGATAGCACAACAATTGACGTTAACTTACCACTTTCTTTTGTAGATAAATCATGGTTTAGATCCATTAATAAATGTCGTATTCCAGAACAAAAATGGAATATAAAACTCCATAGTATTACAGTGATGGCAAGTCTGATAGCAATATTTGAGAGAGCCGCTATAAAGGCGTTAAATATGAGTTCTGAGGTCAAGCTCTTATCAAATAGAAATAATAAGAATGGAAGGAAAAAAAATAGTAATGCACCGCTAATCCGGTGGAGAATCGATATATAAGCCGCGATCGGCATACGGTATTTCGTAATGATGTCGACGAAGCTGATATTCCTATATTCTGGAGTTAATTTTCTTAATAAGCTAGTCATGCTCTAAATCCTTTAGGCCAGTCATGTTACATTACTTAACTTAGTTATATAAATGCAGATTCGTACACTAGAACTAAAATTAATATTAATGCGTTCGATTATACCGTCTTTCCATATAGCATTTATTCAGAATAAAAAAAGTTGTTTTTGTATTTACTCTACATTTTAGAATATAACAAAATCGATTCGAAAGACGATTAGAACATCTGCATATAGATAGCAATTTAAAATTTTAAAACCTATAACAAAATTATTTAAATTAGATAACGTAACTCTGATTTAACTAAATGAGTAACTAAATCAACAGTATACATACTATGCTACAACTCGCATTCTATATTTCTTGAACTCTATATTAATCCAAAACTTAACACACTACTAATTTTAAAATTGTTTATATTCTTTAGTACATATTGAAATGGTATTTGAAATGGTATTTTCTAGTTACTAAATTTAAATATACTATATTCTTATGGAGATCCTGATGGCTAAATTTGCTAAGAGAGTTGCTGTAACAGGTGCCGCAGGTCAAATTTCTTACTCATTATTATTCCGCATAGCAAATGGTGACCTTCTTGGTAAAGATCAGCCGATTATCCTACAACTACTTGATCTTCAAAAATCTCAGAGTGCTATCAATGGCGTTGCAATGGAGCTAGATGATTGTGCGTTTCCATTACTTGTTAATATTGTAACTACGGATAATCCAATAGTTGCATTTAAAGATGCTGATATCGTGTTACTTATTGGCGCACAACCGCGTTTAAAGGGAATGGAGCGCAAGGATCTTCTATTAGCAAACGCTGAAATATTTACAGTTCATGGTAGAGCGTTAAATGAAGCTATGAGCCGAGATGGAAAAGTAGTTGTTATCGGCAACCCTGCGAATACAAACGCGTATATTGTAATGAAATCAGCACCGGATATACCTAAGAAAAATTTTACTGCGATGTTACGTCTCGATCATAATAGAGCGTTATCACTTCTAGCAGCAAAATCTGGAAAGCCAGTTTTGTCTATTAAAAATATTACTGTTTGGGGAAATCACTCACCAACGATGTATCCAGATTTACGATTTGCGAACGTCGAAGGTAAATCGATTTTAAAGCTGATAAATGATCATAGATGGAACATAAATGAGTTTATACCGACTATTGCTAAGCGCGGTACAGCAATTATTGAAGCAAGAGGTTTATCATCAGCTGCTTCGGCTGCGAACGCTGCAATAGATCATGTACATGATTGGATTGTCGGTACGAGTGGAGAGTGGGTCACAATGGGTGTTCCTTCTGATGGTTCATACGAAATACCAGAAGATATTATCTATGGTGTTCCAGTAACTTGTGAGAATGGCAAGTACAATCGCATTAAAGATCTTGAAATTGATATCTTTTCTCGTGAAAAAATGAATGCTTCTCTTATAGAGCTACTTGAAGAGCGTGATTCCATAGCTCATCTACTAATGAAGTAATAGTTTTCAATAAACAAGAACTCATTAAATAAATGTTAATTAGCAATATTTTAAGCTAAATTCTAGATTTACGAATTTACTTTCTACAAATCTAGAAGACTAGAAATAGCAACTATTTTATACTCTTTATAATTACATTAATCGAACAGAAAGGAAATAAAAGGAGAAATTTAAGGTAAGTATAGGAAGCTTCAGATTTATCCACGTATCTGAACACTTTCCTTGCCTACAGGAAATTAACTATGTCTATTAATCTATATAAAATTCTCAAAGAATTTGAATTTGAAGGTAGCTCTGGAAAAGGTAAATTCTATTCGCTACCACAACTCGGTATTGAATTAAAAATAAATATCGAACGTCTGCCAGTGTCGATTCGGATCATTCTTGAATCCATTCTTCGAAACTATGATGGTAAAAAGATCACTGAAAAAAATATTGAGCAACTAGCAAACTGGAAGCCAGTAGCTAAGCGTTTCGATGAAATCCCATTTGTTGTTGCACGTGTCTTATTACAAGATTTTACCGGTGTTCCACTTCTTGCTGATATCGCAGCCATGCGAAGTTTTGTAAAACGCGCTGGCCTTAACCCGAAAAAGATCGAGCCGCTTGTGCCTGTTGACCTTGTTATTGATCATTCTGTGCAGATAGACCACTTTGCAAAAAAAAATGCGCTCGACCTGAATATGAAATTAGAATTTATTCGTAATAACGAGCGATATCAGTTCATGAAATGGGGGATGCAGGCATTTAATACTCTTAATGTTGTGCCCCCTGGTATAGGAATTGTTCACCAAGTGAATCTTGAATATCTTGCCCGTGGTGTCCATAAGAATGAGAGTAGCAATGGAATTATTTACTATCCAGATACTCTAGTTGGCACAGATAGTCACACAACGATGATCAATGGGATGGGCGTTGTTGGATGGGGCGTAGGTGGAATCGAAGCAGAAGCCTGTATGCTTGGACAGCCGGTGTACTTCTTAATGCCAGATGTTGTTGGAGTCGAACTTAAGGGCAGTCTACGTGAAGGCATAAACGCAACAGATTTAGTATTAACAATCACTGAAATGCTTCGTAAGCAACAAGTCGTTGGTAAATTCGTTGAATTCTTTGGCGAAGGCGTAGAGATGCTTTCTCTACCAGACCGAGCAACGATTGCGAATATGGCTCCGGAATACGGTGCAACTATGGGATTTTTCCCAGTCGATAATAAGACAACAGATTACTTTAAAGGTACTGGTAGAACAAAATTAGAAATAGACGCATTCGAAAAATATTTTAAAGCACAGAACTTATTCGGAATCCCGAAGGTTGGTGACATTGACTATACAAAGACGTTGATAATTGATCTAGAAACTGTTTCTAGATCACTCTCAGGACCAAAACGTCCACAGGATAGAATTGAGATTAGTCACGTGAGATCTAAGTTTATCGACATGTTTTCACGACCTGCCGCTGATAACGGATTTGAAAAGAAGCATGCTGACATAGAAGTTCAGTACAAAACAACTAGTGGTGTTAATATAAAGAATGGTGATGTGCTAATCGCTGCAATAACATCATGTACGAATACATCAAATCCAAGTCTTATACTCGCTGCTGGTCTACTCGCAAAGAAAGCTGTTAAAGCAGGTTTAAAGGTTTCATCGTATATAAAAACGTCGCTTGCTCCAGGATCTCGTATCGTTACTGAATATCTAATGAAAACTGGCTTGCTACCCTATCTATCTAAACTTGGTTTCGAAGTCGCAGCTTATGGCTGTACAACGTGTATCGGAAACGCCGGTGACCTAACACCCGAACTGAACGAAGCAATTATAAAAAATGATATTATTGCAGTATCTGTTCTATCCGGAAATCGTAATTTCGAAGCACGAATTCACCCGAATATACGTGCAAATTTTCTTTCGTCTCCAGCACTTGTCGTTGCGTACGCAATTGTTGGTAATATAATGTGTGATATAACGAATGAACCATTAGGTAAAAATAAGGAAGGTTATGACATTTATCTTAACGATATTTGGCCAAAAAGCAAAGAAGTCCATTCTCTACTAAAATATGCACTCGATCCGAAAGAGTTTGAGAATAACTATTCGAATCTTGTAAAGAATGATGATCTATGGAGTAAGATTGAAGGAAAAACTGGTCAAGTTTACGATTGGCCAAAATCAACATATATCGCCGAACCGCCATTTTTTGGTAGTAACTTTTCAATAGAGCCAACTACTTCTATTCTGAAAGTTATTGATGCGCGTGCGCTTGCAATATTAGGTGACTCAGTAACAACAGACCACATTAGTCCAGCTGGCTCAATAAAAGAAGACTCTCCATCTGGAAATTGGTTGAAGGAAAACGGTGTGCAAAAAAATGAATTTAACAGCTATGGATCACGTCGCGGTAACCATAATGTGATGATACGTGGTACGTTCGCGAACGTTCGTATAAAAAATCTAATGATTCCAAAGAAATCTGATAGCACACATATAGAAGGTGGAATAACTATCCATCAGCCTAGCGGTGAGCAGCTATCTATCTATGATGCTGCAATGAAATACATATCTACAAATACGCCGACAATCGTGTTTGCGGGTGAAGAATATGGAACTGGATCATCTCGAGATTGGGCGGCAAAAGGAACACAACTACTTGGCGTAAAGGCTGTAATTGCTCGTAGCTTCGAGCGGATTCATCGTTCTAACCTTGTTGGGATGGGTGTTTTACCATTGCAATTTAATGGAGAAGATAGCATTCAGTCACTTGAGATTACTGGTGAAGAAAAATTTGATATCATAGGATTCGAAAACGACTTTAAACCGCAGCAAAACGTTTCTCTAGTAATTTATAGAAAAAATGGAAAGATAAAATACGCGCCGCTAATACTTCGTATAGACACACCAACTGAAGTTGATTATTATAGGCACGGAGGAATTCTACCTTTTGTTCTTCGAACACTGATAGCTTCTTAAGAAAGATAATAATGTTATATTAATATATCTTAGGAAGATTTCATATTATTTCCATACATTTCAGTATAAATATGAATATAATATTTTGATAGGTTAAGTATAATACTTCTCCTTATTTAGGAAGGCATTCCATTTATAGATGTGTTGTACTTATATGCATATGTGAAATTTTATTTAACATAAATAAAGGCTTTTTTCATGAAAAAACCACTTTTAATAGCTTCCATACTTACTGCTATTTTACTAACTTCTTGCAACAAGAATACGGACCAAACATCACCGACAGATGGAGCCGAATCATCTCCTGCGCAATCATCAACAGCTTCGTCTCCTTCTTTTAATCCAAGTAACCCAAGTTAAGAACTAATTTCTTTAATAGAAACTAGCTTTTTTAAAAAAAGCTAGTTTCTATTAAAGAATGGAGAGAGATTAATCAAAGAGTACGCCACTCTCTACGAGAGAAGATCTCACTATCTTATGAAAATTCTTATCTAGCGTTGTAAGAGGAAGACGAATTCCACCATCTATCTTGCCCATTATCTGTAATGCCCATTTTACTGGAATAGGATTTGACTCAATAAACAGATTTTTATGTAGCGGAAGAAGCTTCATATGTAATTCTCGCGCAATTTTTATATCGCCAGATATAGCTGCTTTACATAGAGAACTCATCGATCGCGGAGAAACGTTTGCAGTTACTGAAATATTGCCTAGTCCACCTAGCAACATTAACGCGATTGCAGTTGAATCATCACCGCTATATACAGAAAAATGTTTCGGTGCGGCCTTTATGATATGTACGGCTCGATCTATATCACATGTTGCTTCCTTCACTCCAATAATTCCATGTATCTGTGCTAAACGTAGAACTGTGTCTATTGACATATCCGCTGCTACGCGACCAGGCACATTATAGAGGATCACTGGAAGATCTACTGACTCAGCAATCATCTTAAAATGTTGATATATCCCTCTCTGCGTCGGTTTATTATAGTATGGAACAACTTGTAATGTCGCTGCTGCACCTACTATTTTTGCTTGTTTTGTCAAGTCAATTGCTTCGGTTGTCGAGTTTCCTCCAGAACCAGCAATTATTGGAATTCGTTCAGCAGCTTGCTCAACAGCAGTACGTATTACTAAAATATGTTCATTAACAGAAAGCGTCGAAGATTCACCGCTTGTACCAACAACAACAATGGCGTTAGTACCCTCATCGATGTGCCAATCGATTAATTTACGTAATGATTGGAGATCAAGACTCCCATCTTCAAACATAGGAGTGACAATCGCAGCGATACTTCCGAATATTTGAGTACTATCTTGGGTACTATTAGCCATGGAGCACAGTTAATTTAATTTAGGATAAGTAGAAATATAGAGATATATATTAATTGTAACGGATTTATTTTTCTGATTAAGTAAAATTGAGCATGATTAATCCTTTAAATCTGTGTTAGTTTTTTCTTTTAAAATCAAAGTTACTAAGCTTTCTTGTCATTATTCTTATATAAATCTTTTTTACTACTATATAAAAACAGATATATCATAAGAGCCTGTAATTAAATTAGTTCG
Source organism: Burkholderia sp. (assembly GCA_032470195.1). GTDB lineage: Bacteria > Pseudomonadota > Gammaproteobacteria > Burkholderiales > Burkholderiaceae > Burkholderia. Next base: position 102,759 of record JAVHYX010000001.1, read on the forward strand.
CTGGAAAATAAACTCTTATTAAGAAATAATGTTATTTAACCTAAAAAGTTAGGATTATGTTCATAACTTTATAGCAAAGGCTAACTAAAGGGTTAATCCAAAACTGATTTATAGTTCCGAGTATAGTAAGAATCATAAGAATGATAAGGCTGTACGATTCAATATATGATAGAACAATTGCTTGTCTCAGCGGAAGAAATATTGATAGAATACGTCCACCATCAAGAGGTGGCAATGGAAATAAATTAAAAACTCCAAACACGAGGTTTATGCTGATGCCAGCATTTGCCATTTGTATAAAAAATGACTCATTAATCCCAAGGGCAGGGAATATTAAAACAGCAAGAACGCCCCATACGAATGCCTGAACGAAATTGCATGCAGGACCAGCCAGTGCCACTAATAGTCCGCCCCATCTAGGATGGTTTAAATTACTAAATGTAACAGGTACTGGCTTCGCGCACCCAAATATAAATTTTCCACCTGTAAAAAAATACGTGGCAATTGGAATAACGATCGTCCAGATTAAATCGATATGTTGTACTGGATTACATGACACCCGACCCATCATATATGCAGTATTATCGCCGAGTAGTCGTGCTACATAGCCATGAGCAGCCTCGTGCAGAGTAATCGCAAAAATAACTGGCAGTGCGAAAACAGTAGCAGCCTGAATTATAGAAATGGAATAATTGTCCATAAGATTAGATTTGAACAGCGCGCTGTGCGCCAAATAAAGAAAGATATTATCTTATCTAGATCTAGACTAGAGAAGACTTATATATAAACGGCACATCTAACTAATAAATTATAGAATACAGAAAAATTGGCGTACCATTAATTAGATAAGTAAAGATCAATAAAGTTGATGTAATCCAATATGTGTTATCACATGAAACTTTTTTGATTAAGATATCTCTACTTACTTACATAGTTTTTATGGCTTGGCATTTCAAACTTTGAGATTGATGGAAAATTCTGTGTACTCGGTGGATCAAACTGTATAAACACTTCTCCTTCCTTCAGCATTTTCATTTTATATCGTGCAACCTCTTCAATTTCGGTGGTCCCATTTTTTAAGTCTTGCACTTCTTTCATAATTTGATCGTTATATATTTTCGTTCGAATATTGCTCTGAATCTTATTATTTAGTTTTTTCTGCAATTCACGAACACTCAATAATCCTCCATATTCTACCCATAAAGGCCATTGAATAACTCCAAGTAAAGTTACTAGAATAGCTGTAAAAAGTCGCATTTAAGAAAAATAAAATATTATAAAAAATTGAATAAAAGATAATAATTGTCTATAGCAGCAGGATTAATATAAATTGTAAAATGCTGATTTTCCAGAGTAACTTGAGATATCGCCAAGATCTTCCTCGATGCGTAATAGCTGATTGTATTTCGAAATACGGTCACTACGTGATAAAGAGCCAGTTTTAATCTGGCCAGTATTTAAACCGACTGCGATATCTGCTATCGTCGAATCTTCTGTTTCTCCAGATCGGTGCGAAATTACTGCTGTATATCCTGCTCTCTTTGCCATTTCGATTGCAGAAAAAGTTTCAGTTAAAGTACCAATCTGGTTAATTTTAATTAGGATAGAATTTGCTATACCTTTAGCAATCCCTTCCTTTAGAATACGTGTATTTGTTACAAATAGATCATCACCAACAAGCTGGACCTTTTTAACAAGCTTGTTAGTCAAGTAAATCCAACCTTCTAAATCTGTCTCGTGCATTCCATCTTCGATAGAGATAATTGGAAATTTATCAGAAAGATAAGATAGATAATCAACGAATTCATATGATGATAGCTGCAAACCTTCGCGAGCAAGATGATACTTACCATTATAATAGAATTCGGAAGCCGCACAGTCTATTGCTAGAAAAACGTCTTCTCCAGCACGATAGCCAGATTTATCTATTGCTTCCAGTATTGTTGATAGGCATTCTTCGCTACTACAAAAGTTTGGTGCAAAACCGCCTTCATCACCAACCGTAGTATTCATGCCTCGATTAAAAAGAATATTTTTTAACTCATGAAATATTTCTGATCCACATCGAAGAGCTTCACGAAACGTCGATTGACTAACTGGAACAATCATAAATTCCTGGATATCCAGATTGTTTTTCGCATGCACTCCGCCATTAACGATATTCATCATTGGTACAGGCAATTGCATTGCACCAGATCCACCAAAATATCTATATAGTGGCAGGCAAGCTTCCTCTGCAGCAGCCTTTGAAATAGCTATTGATACGGCCAAAATCGCGTTTGCACCTAGACAAGACTTATTATCTGTTCCATCAAGATCAATCATTTTCTTGTCAAGAAAAGCCTGATCTAATGCGTCGAGACCAATAATTGCCTCTGAGATTTCAGTGTTGATGTGCTTAACCGCTTTTAGAACACCTTTACCTCCATAACGAACAGCTTCACCATCTCTAAGCTCAATTGCCTCGCGTGAACCAGTTGATGCACCAGACGGTACTGACGCGCGGCCTATACTTCCAGATTCAAGAATTATATCACATTCAACGGTTGGATTTCCTCTAGAATCAAGAATTTCACGTCCAATAATATCTACAATTGTACTCATCATGGGTATTTAGAATTTGAATATTCTATTAAGATAGATAAAAAAATTCTTCAAGTTTCTTATATCTTAAGTATATCCAATTTGGAATTTATATTCAGATTATACGGATAAGAGGATAAAAAATTAAGTTTTCATATTTTTTTATATAAAGTTATTTTCTAAAAATGGCGAACTTTTAACTACTCTATCGAGAGAGACCAGTATTTCTAGAAGAAAAGCCATCTTATGTAATGGTACAGTATTCTGACCGTCTGATTTTAGTTCATATGTATCTTGCTGTTGCGTATTTATTAACAGACCAGATATACCGGTTGCAATTGCCGCGCGTGCGAGAACAGGAATAAATTCATGATGACTACCAGAAATTATATTCTGTGAGTTTGGAGATTGTACAGAATGAGTTGTATCAAATACAATAGGGGCACCTGTATTTCGCATGATCGAAAGTGATCGTATATCCGACACGATGTTATTATAACCAAATGATGTACCACACTCGCATACAAGAAATCTATCTTCAGATAGTCCTACATCTTTCGCATCTGAGCGAGCTTTATCGATCACGTTTTTCATATCATCAGGTGATAAAAAATGTCCCTTTTTAATGCTTACAGGCTTACCAGAACGAGCACATGCAGAGATAAGATCAGCATGCAAGCATAAAAAATCTGGTGTCTGTAAGATATCTGCAACTGACGAGATCTCGTCGACTTCTTCAATTGTGTAAACATCACTTAGCACTGGAATACCAATCTGGTCCTTTACTTTAGATATGATACGTAGCCTCTCATGAATTCCGAAACCACGAAATGACATTTCCGAACTATGGTTAGTCTTAACATACGAAGACTTATATATAAACGGCACATCTAACTTCTCGCAGATCTCTTTTAAATATCCAGCACTATCGATAATCATCTGCTCGGATTCAATAAAACAAGTACCAGCTATTAGAAAAAATGGCTTAGCAAGACCAACATCAATACCAGCAAGCTTCATACTTTTGTTCCGATTTATGCCTTTCTGATTTATAAGTGCTGCTTCAATGAACGATCTAAAGAGCGGATGTCCATTTCGCGGAGTTGATGTAAATTCTGGGTGGAACTGAACACCGATGAACCAAGGGTGTATCGAGCGTGGTAACTCTATAATTTCTAGAAGATTTTCTCGCTTTGTCCGTGCACTAACTATAAGTCCACAAGACTCGATATTCGGAACGAACCTATTATTCACTTCATATCGGTGACGATGACGTTCATTTACCTCTTGTCCATAGATTTCTTCTGCAAGCGTACCTGGTTTAATTGGACAGTGCTGTGAGCCAAGACGCATTGTTCCGCCTAAATATGATTCATCTGTACGTTTTTCATTTTTTCCGTTACGGTCGTACCACTCGGTGATTAGTGCTACGACACGCTCTGGTGTATCCTGATCGAACTCAGTGCTATTCGCATGCGTAAGACCAGCTACGTGGCGAGCAAATTCAATAACTGCAAGTTGCATACCCAAACATATACCTAGATACGGCACCTTTTCTTCTCGTGCATAGCGAATCGCTATTATCTTACCATCTATACCTCGGCAGCCGAATCCTCCAGGGACTAATATTGCATCTAGGTGTGTAAATCTACCAACATTAGTTTCATCGATTTCTTCAGAGTCTATATATTCAATATCAACATACGCCGAGGTATGTAAGCCTGCGTGGCACAACGCTTCAGTCAAGGACTTATAAGACTCAGTTAGCTCTATATATTTTCCAACTACACCAATTCTTACTGAATACTTTGGACTCTCAAATCTTTTAACGATATTAGACCATATAGAAAGATCAGCATCACGAGCTGATAAATTGAGTTGATCGCATATTAGATCATCTAGTGCCTGATCATGTAACATTTGTGGAATCTTATAAATCGTATCTACATCCCATACTGATATTACAGCATTTTTGGGAATATTTGAAAATAGAGATATTTTCGCGCACTCGTCATGTTGAATCTGGCAGTGAGCTCGACATAGCAACACATGCGGAGAAATTCCGATCTCTCGTAGCTTCTGAACACTATGCTGCGTTGGTTTCGTTTTTAGCTCACCTGTAGTTGCAATATATGGAACTAACGTTAGATGTACAAAGCACGAGCTGTTTCGAGCCAAGCGTAAGCTCATCTGTCGTACAGCTTCGAGGAATGGTAGTGATTCGATATCACCGACTGTTCCACCAATTTCAACGATAGCGATATCTGGATCACCGCATGTCGCTAATTCGACGCCTCGATTGATAAATAACTGGATTTCATTTGTGATGTGTGGAATAACTTGTACGGTTCTACCAAGATAATCACCTCGACGTTCTCTACGGATTACAGACTCGTAAATCTGACCAGTCGTAAAATTATTTGATTTTCGCATCTTTGTACTAATAAAACGCTCATAATGACCTAGGTCAAGATCAGTTTCCGCACCATCTTCAGTCACGAAAACTTCACCATGCTGAGATGGGCTCATAGTGCCTGAATCAACATTAATATATGGATCGAGCTTAAGAATAGTAATTTTAAGACCGCGAGATTCAAGTATAGTAGCAAGAGATGCCGCTGCAATTCCTTTACCAAGTGAAGATACTACGCCACCAGTTACAAAAACATATTTGGTCATCGCTTAACACTAGATGAAGAGAAAAATTATATCGTAAAGTCAATTTCTTTTAGAAAAAATAAAAGATTTACGATTAACTTCCTATTAGACTACGAAGTCTCTATAGGAAAATAGCTCGTTGTTATTTATATATACTTACTCTAGCTTAGCAACAGATCTAAATCTTCTTATGTAGATAGATTATTTGTCGGTATAGCAGAAGTTTATATTTAATATATAAGCCTTAGAAAAAACTAAATCTTGACCTCTTTGCTGTTTCTTATTCAAGAAATAAATAAAAAAATTTGTCAAATAATTTTATGTATTTATGCGCATTAGTTTAGACATCCTAAATCTGAAATAAAATTCAGAAGCTTAAGATAGCTTTCTCATCATACAAGATGCCATCTTGTAGTCTTAACGTACGATCACAGCGTGCAGCGAGATCTCTGTTATGGGTAGCAATCACAAAGCTTGTATTTATCGTCTCTAATAATTCAATCATTAGATTAAATATTGTATCAGCGGTACTATCGTCAAGGTTACCAGTTGGCTCATCTGCAAGCACACATACTGGATTTGTAACAAGTGCACGTGCGATCGCCACACGTTGCCGTTCTCCTCCAGACAATTCACTAGGTCGATGCTTTGACCGCTCACCAAGACCAACGCGTTCAAGTATTATCTTGGCTTCGCGACGTGCATCATTTATTGTCATTCGGCGAATTCTCATAGGCATTGCAACATTATCAATTGCACTAAATTCTGGAAGAAGATGATGAAACTGATAGATAAAACCGAGTTTTCGATTACGAAGATTACTACACTTATGTTCAGTAAGACCTGTAAATGGATTTCCAAGTAGTAATATCTGTCCAGTATCTATTTTTTCGAGACCACCAATTATGTGTAAAAGAGTACTTTTACCAGAACCAGAACTACCGACAACTGCTATTTTCTCTCTATGGCGAACCGTGATCTCTGCATTAGAAAGCACACGAACCTTAGTATTACCTTGAACGAATGTCTTCGTAATTCCATATGCTTCGAGCACGAATTCCTGCATACTAATAATCCTTATAGCTAAAAGAAGAGAAAGGTGTATATATCCTATCTGGTTACTCGTAACGTAATGCCTCCGCAGGCTGCACTTTTGTAGCGTGCCAGCTTGGATATATAGTTGCAATCACTGACAGTGCAAACGCGACTACGCCGATATGAATTACGTCAGATAGAACTAATTCAGACGGTAGTTCATTTATAAAGTAGATAGATGGTGGTAGAAAATGTAATCCAAATATATGTTCGATCATCGGAATCAGCCATGGAATACTCCATGATACTAGACAACCAAGAGCTATTCCTATAACAATACCGATGAAGCCGATTATCATACCTTGTAAGACAAATATTTTTATAATCGAGTCTAGTTGCGCACCAAGCGTTCGTAAAATTGCAATGTCGGCTCGTTTATTTGTAACTGTCATTACTAGTAATGACACTAAATTGAATGTTGCGACTGCGATAATCAGCATTAGGATTATGAACATCATTCGCCTCTCAATCTTTACTGCAGAGAACCATGTTTTATTCTGTTGCGTCCAATCTCGGATATATAACTGTCCTGTCAGAGAATATGATAGTTCTTTCGCAACATTCTGTGCCAACTGCATATCTTTTATACGTAAGCGTATACCATTTGGTGCAGATAAGCGGAATAAAGTCTGTGCATCCTGGATGTTAATCATTGCAAGCGAATTATCATATTCATAATGACCAGACTCGAATATACCAACTACTGTGAATTGCTTGAGACGAGGAATTATTCCAGTAGGTGTAATCTTTCCACCTGGTACTATAAGAGTGATTTTGTCACCAACTATCACACCGAGACTTCTAGAAAGACCAATTCCAAGTACGATACCAAACTTCCTTGGTACAAGCATATCTATCTTTCCTAATCTCATATTCTTTTCAATATCGGCCACTCTCGATTCAAGAGAAGGCTCAATTCCTCGCAGCATCACGCCGTTAACTGTATTCTGTCGAATTATAAGCGCTTGTTCTTCAACATATGGGGCTGCACCGATTACTGATGGATTATGTAACGCTTCCCTCATAGTTATTTGCCAATCCGGAATTTGTCCAGATGGAGAAAATATTTGGACATGTGCAAGAACAGATAACATCCGATCACGAACTTCTCTCTGGAAACCGTTCATTACAGACAGCACAATTATCAGCGCTGCAACACCAAGTGTAATCCCAAGTATTGAAACAAGCGCAATAAATGAAACAAACCCACTTCTTGCTTTAGATTTAGTAGAGTTTGTATAGCGCCAGCTGATCTGTAATTCATACGGAATTTTCAAACCTATCCCTATCTATTTTTACTGTAATCGGTAGTGTACTGTACAACAGTGGAGATTATTAGTTACATAATTGTAATATTATGTAGTTTGCCACATATAATCTGCATTATCAGAATATTTTATGTTCTTATTTTTAATTTAATTCACGCTTTTCTTATTGTAAATTAATTGTATACAAATACTGAGAAACTATACACTACATACTAAATGTAGTAAGGCTTTCATTAAATATTATTTTTATAAGCTATAACAACATATTAGAATATAAGAAGAAATTTAATATAATCTGCTAGAGAGCATTATCTAAATTTTTAGATACAAACATATGTAATAAATTACAAAGAAATTATGTTATCTTTATTCCTACGTATATGTATAAGATCTTTGATAACTAATAATCTATTCTTGCTATGGTAAATTCAAAATATATTTGAATCTTGAATGACTCAAATCACTATTCGTTTTACTTCTCCGATCGATGTCGAAAAACTTACCAGGCATGGATTCCATCCAATACTTGCTCGCTTATATGCGGCGCGTGGTGTTCGTTCACCTAATGATATTGAAATTACACTGAATAAATTAATACCACCTACTAGCTTGAAAGGTTGTACCGAAGCAGCTGCTCTACTTGCAGATATGATAGCCAAAAATCGTAAGCTAGTCGTTATTGCTGATTACGACTGCGATGGAGCAACATCATGCGCAGTCGCAGTACGCGGCCTACGAATGTTAGGTGCAAAAATAGATTATTTAGTTCCGAACCGTTTCGAATATGGATATGGTTTGACACCAGAAATAGTTGAACTTGCTTCTACGTGGAAGCCAGACCTATTAATCACCGTTGACAATGGAATTTCGAGTATCGCCGGTGTAGACGCTGCGAATACACGTGGGATCGATGTTCTTATAACTGACCATCATCTTCCAGGAAATGTATTACCAAAGGCACGTGTAATTGTAAATCCAAATCAGCCAGGCTGCGAATTTCCAAGCAAAAATATATCTGGGGTCGGAGTTATATTCTATGTAATACTCGCTCTACGAGCTGAATTACGACGCCGCGGTGCGTTTAGTAAAAGTAACGTAGAACCACGATTAGACGGGTTGCTTGATCTAGTAGCTATCGGTACTGTTGCAGATGCTGTTCGGCTTGACCACAATAACCGAATATTAGTCGCGCAAGGTCTACAACGAATTCGCGATGGCAGAATGCAGCCAGGAATCGATGCATTATTTCGTATATCTAGACGCAATGCATACTTAGCATCTTGGCTTGATCTAGGATTTTCACTTGGACCAAGACTTAATGCAGCTGGTAGACTATCAGATATGTCAATTGGTATAAAATGTTTGATTGCTAATGATAATTCTAGTGCATTGGAGTTCGCACAACAACTTGATTCAATTAATAAAAAGCGACAAGAAATAGTATCATTCATAAAGGAACAGGTGATTGATAATCTCTCTTATATTAATCATGCCGAATCATATTCAATCACGCTATTTGATTCGAAGTGGCATCATGGTGTGATCGGGATTATAGCTGGATGGCTAAAAGATCGTTTTTACAGACCGTCTTTTACATTCGCTCCAGCTAATAAACATGGAGATCTAGCTAAAGGCTCAGGTCGGTCTATCCAAGGCTTTCATCTGTATGATGCACTTAATCTTCTGTCGAAGCGCGAACCAGATCTACTTATTACGTTCGGTGGGCATGCTATGGCAGTCGGTGTTACACTTAACATATCAAATATAGAACGATTTGCTTCTAATTTTGAGATAATTGCTCGTGAACAGCTATCTAAAAACATGTTAGATCGTATAATCGAAACAGATGGAGAGCTTGAGGAAGCGTATTTCACACCACAAGTTGTTAACTTAATCAACTCTGAAATTTGGGGACATGGCTTTCCTGAGCCGAAATTTTTAGGGGAATTTAATATTTCATCGCAGACTGTCATAAAGGGAAAGCATTTAAAGCTTTACCTAGTAACTAGAAATAAAAATCATTATGAAGCTATTTGGTTTAATCGTGTAGAGCCCTTACCATGCCATGTACGGCTCGTATACAGACTTATTAATGATAAATGGTATAATTTCAATCGTATTAAACTAGTAATTGAATATGTTGAACCTCCTGAATCAGCTATAATTTGTAATCCATCATAATCACAGCTATAGACAAAAACGGACTATGGAAGCAGAGTATCTGAAGATGATAGAAAGCTCACTATTCGAATTAAAAAATCGTATGGACGAGCTACGGAGGTCTCTTTAACTACGAAGAAAAATTCGTTCATCTAGAAATGATTAATAAAAAACTTGAGGATCCAAACCTTTGGAAGGATGCAAAAAATGCACAGGCCCTTGGAAGGGAAAAGAAGCTTCTTGAGAGTGTTGTACTAACTCTGGGCAAGCTTGACAAAGATCTGAACTATACAGTTGATCTGTTTGAACTCGCTCGTGAAGAAGGTGATAGAGATATTCTCATAGAGAGTGGTAATATAAATCTAGTTAAGCTCAAATCGCAGATTGATGAAATTGAATTCCGACGAATATTCTCAAAACCAACTGACAAAAATAACTGCTTTATTGATATTCAGGCAGGCGCAGGAGGTACTGAAGCGTGTGATTGGGCAGCAATTTTATTACGGCAATATCTGCGATACTGCGAGCGAAAGTCATTTGAGACAGAGATATTTGAAGTATATTCTGGTGACATAGCAGGAATTAAGAATGCAACAATTAAAGTTAGAGGTGAATATGCGTACGGTTATTTGCGTACAGAAACTGGCATACACAGACTAGTACGAAAATCTCCATTTAATTCATCTGGCGGGCGTCACACATCATTTTCATCTGTATTCGTATATCCAGAAATTGATGAATTAATTGAAATTGATATTAATCAAGCAGATTTGCGAATTGATACATATCGCGCATCGGGTGCAGGTGGACAGCATATTAATAAGACAGACTCAGCAGTTCGAATTACGCATATACCGACCGGTATTGTCTCGCAGTGTCAAAGTGATCGTTCACAGCATCGTAACCGCGCAGAAGCAATGTCAATGTTAAAATCTCGATTGTATGAAGTTGAACTATATAAGCGTCAGACTGAGCAAAATAAGATTGAATCAAGTAAGACTGATGTAAGTTGGGGTCATCAGATACGATCATATGTACTAGATCAGAGTCGTGTTAGAGATCTTCGAACTAATATTGAAATGAATGATACGAAAGCAGTCTTGGATGGTGATCTTGATTACTTTATTAATGCAAGTTTAAAACAAGGTGTGTGAGAAAGTAAGTTCTCAATATTATTAAGCCATTAAATGATAGATTGGTTTATTATCTGATTTTATTTATATACTACCACTATATTTCCAAATAATTTTTTAAATTACCGAACAAAACGCATATGCAGCATTATATATCCAATGACGAAAATCAGCTTATAACTGAACGTCGTAAGAAGTTACAAGATTTACGTGAGAAAGGTTTCGCATATCCTAATGATTTCCGTCCTACAAACTACGCATCTGACTTACAGGCAATATTTGCTGATGTAGACAAGGCTGGGCTCGAAATGCGTCGTATTAAAGTTGCAGTTGCTGGACGTATAATGCTGAGACGTATTATGGGTAAAGCAAGCTTCGTAAAGCTACAAGACAGCTCTGGTCAGATCCAATTATTTATAACGCTAAATGAAGTTGGCGAAGAGACATACAATACATTTAAAAAATGGGATCTTGGAGATATTATCGCTGCGCGCGGCATATTGTTCAGAACAAATAAGAGTGAGCTTTCAGTAATATGCAATGAATTATATCTGCAATCTAAAGCCATACGACCGCTGCCAGATAAGTTTCACGCTCTTGTAGATCAGGAAATACGCTATCGTCAGCGCTACGTAGATCTTATAGTTAGACCAGAAACTCGTAAAACGTTCCATATTCGCGCGAAGGCACTTTCATCAATTAGACAATTTATGAACGAAGCAGACTTTATAGAAGTCGAAACACCGATGTTACACCCGATCCCTGGCGGTGCAAGCGCGAAGCCATTTATAACAAATCACAATGCTCTTGGCATGAAGATGTTCTTGCGGATTGCACCAGAACTTTATCTAAAGCAGCTTATCATTGGCGGATTTGAGCGTGTATTTGAAATTAATAGAAATTTCAGAAACGAAGGCATATCTCCTCGACACAATCCAGAATTTACAATGATAGAATTCTATGCCGCGTACACCGACTATCGCTGGATAATGGACTTTACTGAACGACTTATCGGTCATATCGCAAGCAATACACTTGGTACAAAAACGATTATATATCAAGGACGAGAGCTTGATTTATCAAAACCATTCCAACAGATAACAATTACAGATGCAATACAAAGATTTATACCAAACTGTACACAAGACGATCTTGTTAACGATACATATCTACGGAGCAAACTAAAGAAATTTGGAATTGACACCACACAGCCTGTATTATTAAATGCAGGAATTGGCACACTTCAACTCACAATATTTGAGGAAATTATTGCATCAAAGTTATACGAACCGACTTTCGTTATCGATTATCCAGTTGAAGTATCGCCACTCGCACGCACGTCACAGACTTCGCCTACTTCTACTGAACGCTTTGAGTTGTTTATTGCTGGTCGAGAAATCGCAAACGGCTTCTCCGAGTTGAATGACCCAGAAGATCAGGCTTTACGTTTCCGAAAACAAGTTGAGCAGAAAAACGCTGGGGATGAGGAGGCGATGTATTTCGATGCTGACTATATACGAGCACTCGAATACGGCATGCCTCCAGCAGGAGGTTGTGGAATTGGTATCGATAGGCTTATAATGTTATTAACCAATAGTTCGACAATTAGAGATGTTCTGCTATTCCCACATCTTCGTCGAAAAGACTAATCAATAAAACGTTATTTCAATTATTTAGATACTCTCTGGCATGATTAACCGAATATTTAGGAATCTCAATAATAATATCTATACCTTCTTTTAAAAAGACCTGACATGATAGCCTTGATGTAGGTTCAAGCCCCCATACTTTATCAAGTAGATCATCCTCATCATCGCTTGATGGATCAAGCGAATTGAACCCCTCTCGTACTACAACATGACATGTAGAACATGCACACGATTTCTCGCAAGCATGTTCTATATCAATACCATTCTCTATGAGAATGTCACAAATACTTTTCCCAGGAATTGCCTCAATTACAGCGCCGTTCTGGCATAACTCTTTATGAGGTAGTACTATTAATCGAGGCATGTTTATTTTATTAGTTAATTATAAATATAGAAACACGCCATTAATAAAGCGATTTATCGCATAATTTTAGCTCTCTTTCTTACTACTATAAGAGAGTTATATTTCATCTATTCGGCGACCATCGAACGCTAGTTTAATCCGTTTATCCTTCGGCGACCATCGAACGCTAGTTTAATCCGTTTATCCATTTGAAGAGTTATGAATTCATTCGTACCTTCAACAAGTGCGTTTATCGCTACATCTATAGCATCTTTATCATCAGTACGAGCAATAGAACGAAGCTTATCAACAAGTGAATATATATTTTTTCGTTGTATATCATCAAGTAATTCACTATCGTCAGAAAGTGCTGTACTGGTTATTTCAATTAAACGCTTAGCTTCGATCTGAGATTCACGAAGCGCTCGTGCACGAATATCTATGTCTGTTGTTCGAAGACTGTCTTTAATCATCTTCTCTACATCGTCTTCTGTAAGACCATACGATGGCTTCACGACAACGGATGCCTCAGAACCAGAATGCTGTTCACGAGCAAATACTGATAGCAGTCCATCTGAATCGACTTGATAGGTTACACTAATCCGAGCAACTTCAGCTGGCATCGGTGGAATACCATGTAATTCAAAACGTGCCAAAGATCGACAATCTTCAACAAGATCTCTCTCACCCTGAACAACATGTATGAATATTGAAGTTTGTCCATCCTTAAATGTTGTAAACTCTTGCGTATGAGAAATTGGAACAGTTGAATTTCGTGGAATAATATTCTGAACGAGACCACCTATTGTCTCAATGCCAAGTGATAGAGGAATCACATCTATAAGCAACCAGTCTTTACCAATACTCTGATTTCCTGCTAACATATCTGCCTGAATAGCTGCACCGAGTGCAACAACCTGATCGGGATCAAGATTAACGAGTGGAGGCTTCCCAAAAAACTTCTTGACAGCATCTTGAATTATAGGCATCCGTGTCGATCCGCCAACTAGTACAATACCATTTATGTCAGTAGGATTAAGATTTGCATCTTGCATAGTATTACGAGTCAGAACAAGTGTACGCTGTACTATCGGATCAACAATAGATGATAATATTTCATGTGTAACTATTAGTTTTACCCGCGCGCCAGTTGATAAGGTCACATCAATTGATGCTGATGATGCTGATGATAATTTTTCTTTCAACTGACGTACATGATCTAGCAACAGACGCACATCATTTGAAATAATCATTTCAGCATCAAGATTGGACTGTTCGAGTATATACATATATAAGGCTTCATCGAAATCATCGCCACCAAGAGCAGAATCTCCTCCAGAAGCAAGGACTTCAAACATGCCTTTTGTCAATCTTAGAATTGAAAGATCGAACGTACCACCACCAAGATCATAAACTGCATACAATCCTTCTACACCATTATCAAGTCCGTATGCGATCGCAGCTGCGGTTGGCTCATTTAGAAGACGAAAAACATTCAGACCTGCAAGTTGTGCAGAATCCTTCGTTGCCTGACGCTGTGCTTCATCAAAATACGCAGGAACTGTAATTACAGCTCCAACAAGCTGATTACCTAGTAAATCTTCGGCACGCTTACGTAGTGTTGACAGAATCTCTGAGGAGACTTCAACAGGACTCTTCACGCCATCAACAGTACGTATCTTAACCATACCCGGTTCATCTATAAATTCGTACTGTGCATTTTTTGCACCTTCAACTTCGGCCTTGCCTCTACCCATAAAACGCTTGATCGATACTATCGTGTTATGAGGATCTCGTGCAGCTTCATTTTTTGCGATATGGCCAACCCATTTTTCACCGTTTTCTAGATAACGTACAACGGAAGGTAGAAGCATCCGGCCATGTTTATCTGGAAGTACCTCAGGAATATTATTGCGTACAACGGCCACGAGAGAATTTGTTGTTCCAAGATCAATCCCAACAGCGATCCGCTTCTGTAGTAAAGATATGTTAGGCTCAGAAATTTGGAGTAATGTCATCTTGTTTCGTTAGGAAATTTAGCATGTTTCTGCATGTTCTTCGTAAATTGCACAGAAAGCATGTAACTTGTTAATATTCGAAATATTCTTAGAGACGCCAAATTTTGGATTTTGCATCTAATATAACCCGATTAACGAATATCATCTGCCGAACTTCTTTGGAAGCAGATTGGTATTCATTAGAGTTAAGCAACGCCCCAATTTTGCTAAGTCTAATGCGTTCTTCATTTTTTAGCTCTGCAAGTAGCTCTGTAAGCGCACCAATATCACTATTACAACATAAATTTTCGATTGTATTGTACCATTCCATCTGCTGCGCTAAAAAACTAGGTTCCATTGCCATTTTAGTCTTTGCACTTATCACGATACCGTGTAGATTTAGCATATAAATAGCACGATTTAATGGATCGTATAGCGTTCGATATGCCTCATTTGTATGAGATGTCCACTGCATAGAGATACGCTTTTGCATATCACTAGATGCCACAAAGCGATCAGGATGAACTTGTTTCTGAATAGTTTGATATGCAGTATTAAGTTTGTGCATATCAATATCAAAATGTTCGGGTAGATGAAATAAATCGAAGTAGGTTTCTTTCAGAAAGATCATCGTAAATTATCCCATTGGCAATCGTGGCTTATCCCTATAATGCGGCGTATACTTTTGTTGTAGCGATATAAATATAAAAAACAAAGTTTTTATCAGATTAGACGTGGAATGACTCACCACAACCACATTTAGCTTTAACATTTGGATTTCTAAATTCGAATCCTTCGTTCATACCTTTACGAGTAAAATCAAGCTCCATACCATCAATATATATTAGACTTTTCGAGTCGACGACAATTCTTACGCCATGACTCTCAAATACTTGATCATCAGGTGCAAGATTGTCGACATATTCAATTTTATATGAAAAACCGGAACAACCACCTCTATGTACACTAAGCCGCAATCCAATTCCATTACCTCGCTGTGTTAGATATTTTTGTACATGATGTGCTGCCTTTTCAGTCAGTCTAATTGACATAGAAATATCCATTCACAGAGTTTTAAATATTTATGAAAGTATGACGCGGCTTAAAGTACAAATTTGTTGTCCTTATTTACATTTTCTTTTCTGCAAGAGCAACATTATTCTGTTGTCGGTTTTTGTAGTCAGCAACTGCTGCTTTAATTGCATCCTCAGCAAGAATTGAACAGTGGACCTTAATAGGAGGTAATGCGAGTTCTTCAGAAATCTGTGTATTCTTAATTGATAGAGCTTGATCAATTGTCTTACCTTTGATCCATTCAGTTACGAATGAGCTCGAAGCAATTGCTGAACCACAACCATATGTTTTAAACTTCGCATCTTCTATCACACCATCTGTACCTACACGAATCTGAAGCTTCATTACATCTCCACAGACTGGCGCGCCAACAACACCTGTTCCAACAACTATATTGTCATCCTTTGAAAATGAACCAACATTACGTGGATTTTCATAATGATCTAGAACTTTATCGCTATAAGACATGATTTTAAACTCCTTTTTTAATAATTTTGAATACTAACACATATATGCTTCTTCATTCTTTTTTTTATTCAATGTGTTGTCCATTTTACTGTAGATAGATCGATTCCATCCTGATACATTTCCCATAGTGGAGATAGTTCGCGTAGCTTTCTAATTTGTTTTTGTAGAAGATCGATTACATAGTTAATTTCTATTTCTGTTGTGAAACGACCTACCGTAAAGCGAATTGAGCTATGCGCAAGTTCGTCATTACGTCCAATGGCGCGCAATACGTATGAAGGCTCAAGCGAAGCTGATGTACATGCTGAACCAGATGATACCGCAACATCTTTAATGGCCATAATTAAAGATTCGCCCTCGACAAAATTAAAACTGATATTCAGGTTATGTGGAATACGTTGTTCGATACTTCCATTTATGTAAATCTCTTCAATTGAAGATAGTCCATCAAGTAAACGATCTCGTAGACGACGAATACGCTCATTGTCAATTTCCATATCTTCTCTAGCAATTCTGAATGCTTCGCCCATCCCAACAATCTGGTGTGTCGGAAGTGTGCCTGATCGCATTCCTCGTTCATGACCACCGCCGTGCATCTGTGCTTCTATTCGCACACGTGGTTTTCGACGTACGTATAGCGCGCCGATTCCTTTCGGGCCATAGACTTTATGCGCAGATAATGACATTAAATCAACCTTTAATTTTGCTAGATCAATATTAACCTTGCCAGCTGCTTGCGCTGCATCGATATGAAATATAATTCCTTTCTCGCGGCAAATTTCACCTATCTCCATGACAGGCTGGATAACACCGATTTCATTATTAACAAGCATAATAGATACGAGAATTGTATCTGAGCGTAGTGCAGATTGAAATGCTTGGAGATCGATAAGTCCATCAGGTTTCACATCCATATACATAACATCAAAGCCATCTCGTTCTAAATCACGACATGTATCGAGCACTGCCTTATGTTCAGTACGCAATGTTATGATATGTTTTCCTTTGCTCTTATAAAAATAAGCAGCACCTTTAATCGCTAGATTATCAGATTCAGTTGCTCCAGACGTCCAGACAATTTCACGAGGATCAGCGTTTAGGAGCGAAGAGACCTGTTCACGCGCTTCTTCTACTGCGCGGTGCGCATCCCATCCAAATATATGACTGCGAGATGCAGGATTACCGAACTGTCCGCGCAGGTAAGGGAGCATTTTATCAGTAACACGTGGATCAATCGGCGTTGTTGCGCTGTAATCCATGTATATTGGAAGTCTGAGAGTCGAATCGTTCATCTGCTATTTTAGGAAGAAATTATAGTCAAATTCATGACAGCTTTTACTGAGTATAGGTATTCAATAAATTTAGAGTCAAGCATTCTTTTTTAAAATTTATTATAGATTATAATATAAACACTAGTTTATATTTATAAATAAATAATAATTAGAACGGTTTGATAACTACAAGTGCGACAGCTGCAAGCATCCCAATTATTGGTAGTTCATTAAATACACGATACCAGCGATCGCTACGTCGATTATTATTATGCTTGAATACCTGAAGTAAATATCCACAATAAGCATGATAACCGATCAATAGCAAGACAATAGCAATTTTTGCACGTAGCCAACCTTGATACTTACTAACATTTTCAGCAAGCCAAAAGCCAGATGAGATTGCTGGAATAGCAATTAGAGTCATAAAGTAGAATAATTTTCGTGCCATAATTAAAAGACGGTTAATAGCAGCCTCTTCTATTTCTAGAGCGAGATTTACAAAAATACGAGGCAAATAGAATAGTCCTGCGAACCAAGCAGAAACTAAAACAATATGAAAAATTTTAACCCAGAGCGCTATCATTTGTTAATTATAAATTTTGGTAAATAATACAAACTTATTTAAATATTAATTAATAAAGTAATCTCTTAAATAGATATCAAGAATCTTATAATATGACAATCGTTATTGATATCAATATTAGAATTATTAATTAATATGTGATTAATCAGGAGATTACTTTATTAATTATTTGTTTAATTATTTTTTTGTCTATTTCTAATAATCTAGAGACAAATATTAATAAATCTTAAATAATAGCAAAATATTATTGATTTTCAGTACAAACTGTTTGCTTTGATTCTAAATAAATGTCAATTAATAATAAAAAAATAAAATTTTTGTGCTTCTATTCTTCTTAATAATTTTTATAAAAATATTATTGTCGTCCTTCGCCATGACCGAATACAATATATTTCATGGATGTCAGTCCTTCTAAGCCAACTGGTCCGCGAGCATGTAACTTATCGTTCGAAATACCGATTTCTGCACCAAGACCAAATTCGAAACCATCTGCAAAGCGCGTTGATGCATTGATCATTACAGTCGCTGAATCAACTTCACGAAGAAATCGCATAGCACGGTCATGATTATCAGTTACTATCGAATCTGTATGATGCGAGCCAAACGTGTTAATATGCTCGATTGCATCTGTTATATTGTCAACAATCTTTATTGCAAGAACTAATGACATATATTCTGTTTGCCAATCTAATTCAGTTGCTTCAACAAGAGGACCAATTCCAAATGTGTTAAGCATTTCTCTCGCTTCTTGATCAACACGTAATTCAACACCCTCATTTTGATATATACGACAAAGTAATGGTAATAATTTATGAGAAATACCTCGTGCGACAAGGAGTGTTTCCATAGCATTACAGGCACTGTAGCCATGTGTTTTTGAATTGTTACAGACATTGATTGATTTTTTTATATCAGCATGATCATCAACATATACGTGGCAAACTCCATCCAGATGCTTAATCATAGGTATACGAGCCTCAGCGATTAATCGTTTTATTAGACTCTTACCGCCACGTGGAATGATCACATCAATATACTCTTTCATAGTAATCATTTTACCTACAGCTGCACGATCTGCAATCGATACAACTTGTACTATATTCTGAGGTAAACCAACCGAAGTAAGCCCTTCTCCGATTAGCTTCGCTAATACCATGTTCGACTCGAGTGCTTCAGATCCACCACGTAGGATCGTCGCATTTCCAGATTTCAGACATAATGCAGCTGCGTCGATCGTTACATTCGGACGTGATTCGTATATTATACCTATCACGCCGATTGGCACTCTCATCTGACCTACTTGAATTCCACTAGTTCGATATTTTAAATTAGTAATTTCTCCAATCGGGTCATCCATCAATGCTAGTTGACGCAGGCTTTCAATTATTGTCTTCAGTACATCATCTGATAGAGTTAAGCGATCAATAAAAGCTGGGCTTAGCCTTTTATCGCGTGCACGAGCGATATCTCGTGAATTAGCGCTTTTTAGAATATCTATGTCGCGCGCGATCGCAAACGCAATCGCGTTGAGAACTGCGCTCTTTTTAGCTGCGCTTGCACGCGCGATAGAACGCGATCCTGCACGGGCACTGCGACACAAATCTGTCATATATTGATCAATATCCATTGTAAAATCTCGATGTACAATCTATCTAATCTTATTAGAGAGCGGTTCAACTAATATCATCGCTAATTGAAATAATCCATCCCACGGATCAGGCGGAAGCTTATATCGATATTGTTCTAACTGTTCAAACGCAGTTAGGCCTTTTATTTGTTTGTCGAGCTGTGCAGCGAATATAATTGCATTTTCTAGTACTAGCTCAGATATGTCATTTAATGCACGTCTAATTAGACGCTCGTGTGTCACTCGTATTCTGCTCTCACGTAGTAGCAGCCCAATATGTTTACCAAATTTTAAGCCACGCTTGATTCGAAATAACGTGTGAATTTCATCGACTACTATCCACATAACAAGCGTAATAGCTGTCCCCTCACCTTTCAGGCCATAGATCACGCGAGCAAGTCTTATAGGATCACCAGCAAGTATTGCTTCGCTTATCTTAAACATATCGTATCGTGCAACACTTAGTATAGAGTTATAGATCTGCTCGAACGACAATAATCCTTGTGGATATAATAGACCGAGCTTCTGGATTTCTTGATGTGCGCCAAGCAGATTACCTTCAACGCGATCTGCGACAAACTGTAGAGTCTGTAATCCTTCATCACCGTTTATAACATACTGGCCTTGCATAGAGAGACGTTGATTAATCCAATTTGGCAACTGCGCACGATCAACTTTAGTGGTCTTTATCGAAACACCATGGTTGACTATTTCACTAAACCATGAAGACTTCTTCGTATTTATATCAAAATTCGGTAGACTGATAAGCATTAGAACGTTAGGATTATCAGTTATTGCAACTCTTTTTAGTATACTTTCACCTTCATTTCCAGGTTTACTAAACAGAATCCGAAGTTCAACAAAATGAAGCTCACTAAATAGTGATATTCCTTGTGTCTCATTGATCAGCATATTCCAATCAAAACCACGCTCGACAATATATATCGAACGTCGGATAAAACCAGCTTTCTTTGCTGCAAAGCGTATACGATCACAAGTTTCTTGTATAAGTAATGGTTCACTTCCATATACGATATATAAACCGACAAGTCCTTTTTCAAGGTGTTCTTGGAGTGCATCAAGAGGAATCTGCATCTGTTCTAGTCAAACTATTACAGAGAGTTAGTAAGAATATGAAGATATATTTTATTCTACTTCCTATATGGAGTGCCGTAATGATAGAAAATTGATAGAGATATCCAATATTAACTGATCTGTTATATATCCATTTGTATCGTATATCTTGAATGTAGTATTTCTTTTTCTTACATTTTTATTTGTATACAATTTACTATTCTATTTGCTCTATGCATACTTGCTTTATTCAGAAAGATAAAATAAATCTAGACAGGATTATTATGTGCTTACAGCATAACATCTATTTATATCAGTTGCTTTGACACTCTCATATAAGGTCTGTAATGTACAAGTGTAACTTACAATGAGTATTAATAATTTATGGCTTAAACAACAACATTTACGAGTTGTCCAGATATTATAATTATATTTTTTACTAATTTCTTATCTTTACAAAATTTCATGAACGAATCACTAGAAAAAACAGCTTCTTCGATTTCTTCTCGCTGCGAATCTTTTGCAACATTTATTGTGCCTCGTATTCGACCATTTATTTGAAGGGCTAGTTTTATCTCCAGCTGTTCGAGTGCTTTCTCATCGACCTTTGGCCATGGTGCGTCGAGCAGAAGGCCAAATTCGTTTGTGTAACCAAGATCTTTCCAAAGTTCAAAAGTAATGTGTGGAATAATTGGATATAGGACACGTAGTAGTACACTATAAATTTCCTGAAGAACTATTGGCGTCGTAGTGCTACTTGCAGAATCGAGTGTATTAAGCATCTTCATCGAAGCGGATACAACAGTATTATACTGTAAACGTTGATAATCGAAATTTGCCTGCTTAAGAAGTCTATAAATATCGTGACGTAGCGTCTTATCCGAATTGCTAAGTAATTCTTTATTTAAGATCATGTTCGGAATCTTATGCACATTAAGTACCTCTCTATGCATATAGCTAAATTTCCACAGACGACGTAGGAAACGGCTAGCCCCCTCTACTCCAGAATCTGACCATTCAAGTTGCTGTTCAGGTGCTGCTGCAAATATTATGAAAAGACGTGCTGTATCCGCGCCGTATCGATTAATCAAGACCTGTGGATCAACGCCATTATTCTTTGATTTTGACATTTTCTTAATGCCACCAAGCATTACAGGCTGTCTATCCGAATTTAGCGTTGCGCTAACTGCACGGCCCTTGCCGTCAAACATAACTGTCACATCGCCTGGGTTATACCATGTTTTCTTATAAGATGAATCTTCACGGTAAAATGTTTCATTTAGAACCATTCCTTGTGTAAGTAGTCTTTTCACTGGTTCAGTAAACTTTACAAGACCAAGGTCGTATAGTACTTTTGTCCAAAAACGAGAATATAGCAAGTGTAAAATTGCATGCTCAATACCGCCGATATACTGATCTATAGGCATCCAATAATCGGCTCGTTCGTCGAACATTGATTTCGAATCTGGTGCGGTATATCGCAAGAAATACCAAGATGAATCGACGAACGTATCCATTGTATCAGTTTCTCTCTGAGCATTGCTGCCACATTTCGGACATAAGCAGTTTAGAAATGTTTCAGATTTCTCCAACGGATTACCACAGCAATTAGGTATAAGGTCTTCAGGTAGTAAAACTGGAAGATCATGCTCTGGAACAGGAACATCACCGCACGATCTACAATGTATAATCGGAATAGGAGTGCCCCAGTAGCGCTGTCGTGATATACCCCAGTCACGGAGTCGCCATATTATCTGCCTATTTCCTAAACCGCACGCATTTAGATCAACAGAGATTGCCTCGACTGCTTCCATATATGTGAGACCATCGTATTTCCCACTGTTTATACAGACCCCAATAGTTTTATCGGCATACCATTCATGCCATATGTCTGTCGAATATGCTCTAGTGCCGACTGTAATTACCTGTTTAATTGATAAATCATATTTCTTTGCGAACGCGAAATCACGCTCATCATGCGCAGGGACACCCATCACTGCACCTTCACCGTAGCTCATCAAAACGAAGTTACTTATCCATATATCAATAGGATGTCCTGTTAACGGATGCTTGACATTAAATCCGGTCGAAATCCCTTTTTTCTCAATCAGAGAGATATCTGCCTCAGCAGTTGAAACGTGTTTGCATTCGTTAATAAATGCTAAAAGTTCTGGGTTATCTTGCGCAAGACGCATAGCAAGCCAATGCTCTGGTGCAATTGCGCAGAAAGTAACGCCCATAATCGTATCAGCGCGAGTTGTAAATACACGTAGAAGCTTCTTCTCATTATCTATTTCGTATGGAAACCCAATATTCATGCCGAAGCTTTTGCCAATCCAGTTCTTCTGCATGATCTTTACATTCTCTGGCCAAGCAAGTCCATCAAGATCATTTAGTAATTTGTCCGCATATTGTGTAATTCTTAGGTAATACATTGGTATTTCACGCTTCTCAACTGGCGCACCGGAGCGCCATCCGCAGCCATTGATTACCTGCTCATTCGCTAGAACTGTCTGATCAACCGGATCCCAGTTCACAAATCCAATCTTTTTATAGGCAATGCCCTTTTCGAGCATTTTTAAAAAGAGCCATTGATTCCACTTGTAGTAGGTAGATTTGCAAGTAACAACTTCTCGTGACCAATCGATTGCAAGCCCCATCGAATGCATTTGACTTTTCATATATCTAATGTTGTCATATGTCCATTTTGCTGGAGATACATCGTTTGCTATCGCAGCATTCTCGGATGGCATTCCAAATGCGTCCCAACCCATAGGCATTAGAACATTGTAGTCATTCATTCGAAGGTAGCGATAAATCACGTCGTTAATTGTGTAGTTACGTACGTGACCCATATGTAGTTTTCCAGATGGATATGGAAGCATTGAAACGCAGTAGAACTTAGGCTTTATAGAATCTTCCTGTGCCTTATAAGAATCTGCTATTTTCCAATCGTGCCTGGCGGCCGACTCAACATCGGCATGTATGTATCTGTCATGCATATGTTATTTAGGCTTGTGTTCTTTAATGAAACACAATAATGAATTGAATGAATTGAGTCTTCGTTAATTAAAACTATTATTTTTATTAAATTAGCTTAAATATAAGAAATGAATAAGTTCTTCTATAAAAAGAACCTTTGTTAAGACAAATTGGGACTACTTTCTTGTGAAATAATGAAAATTATTTTCTAATTAATCATTTAACGAAGCTCAAGTACGTCCTGCATATCATAAAGCCCAGGTCCATGAGCTGAAAGAAAATAAACTGCACGTAGCGCACCATACGCATAGGACATACGACTTGAAGATTTATGTGTGATTTCTATACGCTCACCGTCACCTGCGAATAATACGGTGTGATCACCAATAATATCACCTCCCCGTATTGTTGAAAAACCAATAGATGATTGATTACGCCCGCTAGTTATACCATGTCTGCTATATACAGCACAGTCTTTAAGGGAACGTCCTAGAGCTGTAGCTAGAACTTCACCTATCATCAGCGCAGTTCCAGACGGTGCATCGACTTTATAGCGATGGTGTGTTTCAACAACCTCAATATCATTATTATGACCTAAATATTTTGCGGCAACTTTGAGAAGTTGTAAAATAATATTTACACCAACGCTCATGTTCTGTGAGTATACGATACCTATCCTACTAGCCGCCGCATAGATTACTTCTTTCTGCGCGTTTGAAAAACCCGTTGTGCCAATCACGAGTTTCACATTATGCTTCTGAGCCGCCTTAACATAAGTTATTGTACTTTCTGGACTTGTAAAGTCGATTAGATAATCAGCGTTTGCGAAAACTGCGTCGACATTATCAGTTAGCATAATTCCTGTCTGTTTACCAAGAAATAAGCCTGCATCTTGACCGAGATTCCTCCCACCTGTACGGCTGAGGACACCTGCGAGTTGTACATCTGGATTGTTAAGGATGGTTTCAATTAATATTCGACCCATCCTCCCTGAGGCTCCTGCAATTGCAATTTTCATAGAGCTCTTGTATGAGATAATCTTAAAAAATATGGGAATCTGTTACCTCTAATTCATAAAAATATAACCAGATTCTTACATGGTTAAGCTATAACGGATCAAAATCAGATGGTATATTATCTGTGACTATAAATTTTATAAGATGATCTTCAGAGAAAGTTATCACTAAATCACGCTTCTTAACAATTTGAGTTGAACTGCAATTAAAATAGAATAGGTAATTCCAATAGTCTATATTAAATATATCGGAAAGAATGGGTGTACAAAGCAAAGCTTGAACCTCTTTTTTTGTCATCCCTACATGAAGCTGTGAGATCTTGTCTTGAGAAATAAAATTTCCCTGTATAACTTTCATTCTATGAGGAGTAACGCTTTTCACAATGAAATGAGTTGCATCGTTATATAACGAGCATCCAGTTAACGCTATAACAGTGATAATAGTAATGATGGCGCCATACATTCTATTTCTCTAAATGTAATTCAAAAAAACAAAAATTCTTATTTAATCAGGTTATTAAGCTAGTTTCCAGAATGGTGTAAACTGTTATTACTAATTTAGTATATTAATAGTTATATTAGAGATTAACTCTAATAACTAGTCTTTGTAATCTTTAATAAAAGTAATTAACTTAGAAATTTTGAACTAACATTTGGTTGGAATGAAGTACCTTCTTTTACTCTTGAAGATATGATTTCCTAGTTAAAATATATAGTTAATTTATATAAGATTTACTGTAATTACAAGTTTTACACATTTTACTTTGCATTTGCGAATGCGATTGTTGTATCGAGCATACGATTTGAGAATCCCCATTCGTTATCATACCAGCTTAATACCTTTACGAGACGGCCCATCACCCTTGTTAGGGTTGCATCAAACATAGATGATGCTGAATTATGATTGAAATCGATTGATACGAGAGGTTCTGTATTATATCCAAGTATACCATTTAATGGTCCTTCTGCTGCTTCTTTCATAATCTTGTTTACCTCATTGACCGTTGTGTTTTGTTTCGCGATGAACGATAGATCGACGACTGACACATTTATTGTTGGAACACGAATCGCATATCCATCGAGCTTACCGCTTAATTCCGGAAGAACAAGGCCAACTGCCGAGGCAGCTCCTGTTTTTGTTGGGATTTGGCTATATGTTGCTGAACGAGCACGCCTTAATTCTTTATGATACACATCTGTCAAAACCTGATCATTCGTATATGAATGAATAGTTGTCATCAGACCAGTTTCTATACCGATTTTATCATTTAGAGGCTTAATAAGCGGTACAAGACAGTTTGTCGTACAAGATGCATTAGAGATTACTGTATACTCAGCCTTTAGAATATTATGATTTACGCCGTAAACTATAGTAGCGTCAACATCTTTACCGCCAGGTGCTGAGATAATCACCTTTTTCGCCCCACTTCTCAAGTGAGAGCTCGCTTTTTTCTTAGTTGTAAAAAATCCTGTACATTCCATTACAACATCAATATTCAGCTTACCCCATGGTAGTGTATCCGGATCCCGATTCGATAGAACTAGAATTCTTGTGCCATTCACAATAAGATAGTTACCATCGACCGATACCGCGCCTGGAAAGCGACCATGCGCAGTATCGTACTGAGTTAGATACGCATTCGTCTCAATATTTCCGAGATCATTGATTGCAACGATTTCTATATCATGCTTTTTTCCACCTTCATAAAAAGCACGAAGCGTATTACGGCCAATTCGGCCATAACCATTGATTGCAACACGAATCGTCATACCTATCTCCTTAGGACTAAAAATTTATTTTTGTTCAACTTATAAACATAGTTCGTATCGAAAAACTAATATACCGTCCTAGTATAAGTAATTTATAGTCCAGATTTTATCTATCTAATAAAAAACTTTGTATATCATCTATATTTCCCTGTATCTACACTGTTTACATGAGAATACTTTTTGCTTTCTCAATAATTTTGTTAATGGTAAATCCGAAATGTTTAAATAATATGCTTGCGGTTGCTGACTCGCCAAACGTATCAATTCCAATGACACCACCTTCTAGACCGACATATTTTCGCCAAAAGCTCGTTATACCAGCTTCAATCGAGATACGGCGTACACCGTGTGGTAATACATCATTGCGATAGTCAGCATTCTGACGATCAAACACTGTTGTTGCAGGCATTGAAACGACACGTGCTGCAATCCTATGTTGTGCAAGCGGCTTAACAGACTTCATCGCTAGCTCAACTTCTGAACCGGTTGCAATAAGGACGATCTTATGATCGGTTATATCATTAACCCAATCTTTTAGTACATATCCGCCCTTCGAAATGTTTGAAATTTGTTTCTCAGTTCGCACATTGAATAGCAGGCTTTGACGACTAAAAATTAAACTTGACGGATAATTTGAAGAAATTGCATGTGTCCATGCTACTGCGGTTTCGACGGTATCTGCTGGACGCCAGACATCGTGGTTAGGAATCATACGAAGAGATGAAATATGTTCAATCGGTTGGTGAGTCGGTCCATCTTCTCCAAGTCCAATCGAATCATGAGTAAATATAAAAATTGATGGGATCTTCATCAAGGCAGCAGCACGCAGAGCGTTCCGGCTATAATCTGAGAAAGTTAAGAATGTCCCTCCAAACGATCTGTATCCACCATGTAGGACAAGTCCGTTAATTATAGCGCTCATCCCGAATTCACGCACACCATAATTAATATAATTGCCATACATTACGCCTGTACCATCTTTATTTGCTCGGACTGCCCTTGAAAACTTCCAATCCGTTAAATTGGAGGTTGTTAGATCAGCAGAGCCACCAAGTAATTCCGGAAGTACTGATGCTAGATCTTCTATTGTCTGTTGAGATGCTTTACGCGTCGCAATTGTTTCATGTCGCTCATTTGAAACGGAAATAATTGATTTCGCCTTCTGAGTCCATTTTTCTGGTAGACAATTCTTTGTCCTGCGCTCAAATTCAGCAGATTCAATTGGATATTTCGCGCGATATGAAGCAAATGCTATATTCCAATCTAATTCAGCGATAGCGCCTATTTTTTTTGCATCCCACGCTTCATACACTTCCTGTGGAATTATAAATGGATCCCATATCCAGCCAAGCGCTTTACGCGTTTTAGAAACTTCCTCTGTACCAAGTGCAGCACCATGTATGTTATGGTTGCCCGATTTTGTAGCTGCGCCATGACCGATTACTGTCTTACAGCAAATGATAGTTGGTTTGTCGGATTGCTTTGCTTTAGATATCGAGGCATCAATTAAATCGACGTCATGTCCGTTTACGTTCGGTATTACGTTCCATCCATATGCCTCAAAACGCCTTTGTGTGTCATCATTGAACCAATGACTGACCTCTCCATCAATAGAAATACCATTATCATCGTATAGAGCAATAAGCTTTTTTAGTTTTAAAGTACCTGCTAGTGAACATACTTCATGTGAAATTCCTTCCATCAAGCAACCATCACCAAGAAATACGTACGTATAGTGATCAACGATTTTTGCATCTTCTCTATTGAATTCAGCAGCCATTAGTGATTCGCCAAGAGCCATTCCAACAGCATTCGCAAGACCCTGACCGAGCGGACCAGTCGTTGCTTCAACGCCTGGTGTAATACCATACTCCGGATGACCTGGCGTTTTCGAATGTAATTGTCTAAAATTTTTAAGCTCATCAATTGGTAAATCGTAACCAGTCAAGTGTAGCAGCGAATAAAGTAGCATCGAGCCATGTCCATTAGATAATATGAATCGATCACGGTTTACCCAGAGTGGATTTATGGGATTATGTTTTAGATGTCGAGACCACAGTGCGACACTGATTTCAGCCATGCCCATCGGCATACCTGGATGCCCCGAGTTCGCCTGTTGTACAGCATCTATTGTAAGTACTCGAATCGCGTTAGCCATAAGAGCAGAAGAAGCAGGAGACGAGATAGTCATGTATATGGGTACCAGCTTGAGAACTATTAAAAAACTAGCAAGAAAACGAAAACAAAGGATTTTATTAGAAAAAAGAGAATTTTAACAGATGATTTTCAGAATTTTTTAGGAAAAAATACTACTGATACTATCTTATGTAACTTTACTATGCTGATTTTTTAGGTGATATTTGTTTCATTCAAAATTCTTACTTTTGAAATTGAATTTATCATAAACAATAATTTCTTACGAAATTATGAAGGTATGTTTCAGGAAATAACGTAACTAAAAACTAACATAAATGGTTTTTAAGAAAACGATAATTTCTTATCTAACACTTAATTGATTACAATACACAGAATATTTAGGCTATTATTTTGTGTTCGTAAAAAGCACGTACTAGAAGCTCAAATATTGAAATACCAGTCGATAATAATTTCATTGAAGCAATATTATAATTATTCTCTTGATATTAATCATTGTTGTATTTCACTATTTCTGTAGCCCTATCTATTAAGATATATCACCCTAATAAATCCGATATGAGAAGTGCAGAAATATTAACGATTCGTCGTACTGTAGCTGATTCAGTCAGAACATGTACTGGCTTAGCAGGGCCAAGAAGGATAGGTCCAATCGCGATATTATTACCCGAAGCTGTCTTAAGCAAGTTATATGCAATGTTTGCGGCATCAATGTTAGGGAACACAAGCAAATTTGCGTCATCTTTGAGCATGAGCTTTTGGAGTGCTCCTTTGCGAAGTCTAGAATCGAGTGCAACATCACCGTGCATTTCTCCATCAACCTTCAGATCCGGAAAACGATCACGTAAAATCATAAGCGTATCTCGCATTTTCTTGGCAGACGGCGCATTGCTTGTACCGAAATTTGAATGTGATAGTAATGCAATACTTGGCTCAATATCGAAATTCCGCACTGCTCTGGCAGCCATTACTGTAATCTCAGCAAGCTCCTCTGGAGTCGGATCGATATTTACATGTGTGTCAACAAGGAAAATTTGACGTTTAGGTAATACTAAACTATTCATCGCTGCATATACGCTACAACCTTCTTTTTTACCAATTACTTGATCGATAAATTGTAGATGGTAGTGAGTCATATTAATCGTTCCACAAATCATCCCGTCTGCTTCGCCAATTTTAAGAAGAATAGCTCCAATTATAGTAGACCGATACGACTTTTCGATATCTGTAGGAAGATTGCTAGCCACATTACAGTCGATCTGCTCATATTCATACAAAAGTTTACGATAATTCTTATCATTGTTGTCAGGATTAACGATCTCAAAATCGAATCCTGGAGTTAGCCGAAGACCGCAGCGCTGGATCTGTTTGTTGATCGAGGATGGAAGACCAATCAAGATTGGCATAGCAAGATTTTCATCAACAATTATCTGTACTGCGCGTAATACTCGTTCCTCTTCGCCCTCTGCGAATAATATTCGCTTCTTTTCTGTCGATGCACGACGCGCAAGACTAAAAATCGGCTTCATCGCTGCGCTGCTATGATACACAAACTGCTGCAAATGTTGCGTGTACAAATCTATATCACTAATTTGTCGTGTCGCAACTCCACTATCTATCGCAGCTCGAACAACAGCTGGTGCGATCTTTGCGATTAATCGTGGATCAAATGGCTTTGGAATAAGATATTGTGAACCGAATAATGGATTATTGATACTACCGTATGCGTTTGCTACCACGTCACTCTGCTCCTGCTGAGCAAGCTCAGCGAGAGCATTAACTGCCGCGATTTCCATTTCGCGATTAATTGTTATTGCTCCAACGTCAAGAGCGCCTCTAAAGATAAATGGGAAACAAAGAACATTATTGACCTGGTTTGGATAATCAGTTCTGCCTGTTGCGAGAATAGCGTCAGGACGTACTTGAAGCGCTGCTTCCGGAAAAATTTCTGGAATTGGATTTGCAAGTGCAAAAATTAATGGGTTGGTAGCCATATCTTTTACCATCTCTGGCCTTAGAACTTTACCAGCAGATAGTCCGAGAAAAATATCTGCACCACGAATTACTTCGCTTAGTAGACGTGCGT
>JAVHYX010000001.1:134751-208424 GCA_032470195.1 Burkholderia sp.
CAAACGTTGGTTCAAGCGCTGAAATTACATCGACAAGTTTGTATGGATCAGATACGTTTAGTTCGATATCAAATACATCTATACCAGCAAATTTCTTGAATAGAATTGCCTTACCTTCCATTACAGGTATAAAGATAAAGTTATGTCTTTTATTTATTTCTGCTGTATACAAAACAACCTAAAATTAGGCTCTAGATAATGACAGAGTTTGATCGTCAGTCGATCTCCGATACAACCGCTAAAATATTATTTAGAGTACAAGCGGCACACTTTAATATTGTTAATCCATTTATCTTAACATCTGGCCTAGCTAGCCCGATCTACATTGACTGTCGTAAGCTAATCTCATATCCTGGCGAGCGCCGTATACTTATGGAAATGGCTGAAGTGATAATTACTCATGATATTGGTCTAGAAAAATTGGACTCTATCGCAGGTGGGGAAACAGCTGGAATTCCTTTTGCTGCATGGCTAGCATATCGTTTTAACCTACCAATGCAATATGTACGCAAAAAACCGAAAGGCTTCGGTCGTAATGTTCAGATCGAGGGGCATTTAGTTAAAGATTCTCGGGTACTGCTTGTTGAAGATCTAATAACCAATAGCGATAGCAAAATCAATTTTATCAATGCACTTCGAAATGCTGGCGCGAATGTAAAGCACTGTTTCGTATTGTTCCACTATAATATTTTCAAGCAAAGCATATCACTCTTAAAAGATATAGATGTGGACCTTCATGCATTAGCAACCTGGTGGGACTTACTTCGTGTTGCAAAGGAATATGATTATTTCGAAATGAACACAATCGATGAAGTTGAAAAATTTTTACATGCTCCAGCTGATTGGTCAGCTAAACATGGCGGTGCAATAGATATATATTAGTAAAATAAGTTTACGTAAACTTCATTTTTCTCTATCTTAATTTACTTCAATTTTAAATTGAAGTTGAATATCTATTCATCGCTATCCTTCAATTTGAAATCAGGAATTTAGTGTTTTCTATTGTATAGAACCATTATAGATTTTATAATTATACAGTCTTATATTAGTTATACTACTATTCATACCGCATATATTCCGATCTAGTTGAAATGATAACGAAAGTATTCGTCGATGGTCAAGAAGGTACGACTGGTCTTAAAATATTGGAATTTCTATCGAATAGAAAAGACATTGAAATTCTATATATCAGAGAATCAAAACGCAAGGATATTAAAGAACGTCGTTACCTTATCAATGCATCGGATATAACGTTACTTTGTCTTCCAACGGATGCGGCACGTGAGTCAGCATCGCTTGTTTGGAATAAAAATACAGCACTAATTGATGCAAGTACTATGTTTCGTACACATGTAGATTGGGTATATGGCTTACCAGAGCTGAATCTATTTCAGCGTGAATGTATTAGAAAGTCGAAACGAGTATCTGTTCCAGGATGTCACGCATCGGCGTTTATCCTATCGATACGCCCTCTAGTTAATGCTGGTATTGTCTCGAAATCGTTTGTCGCACACAGCTATTCGATAACTGGCTACAGTGGCGGTGGAAAATCCATGATAGATAATTATCAGAATAATTTGTCAACTGAGAAGTTGATGAGCCCTCGTCCTTATGCACTAGATCTTATGCACAAGCATCTACCAGAAATGGCAGTACATGCTGGTCTTAAATATCCACCAATCTTTATACCAATTGTTGGTCCATTTCCAAGAGGACTTGCGCTCACAACGTACTTCACACCATCGCAGCTTAAGAAGAGAATAACCCCGAAGAATGTACAGTCTATCCTTGCCGAACATTATGAAGATGAAAAATTTGTTCATGTCAGTCCATTTGAAGTAGACGACAAACATGATAGTAGCTTCTTTGATATACAAGCTAACAATGGGACAAATCGCGTTGATCTTTTTGTATTTGGTAATAAGGATCGATTTGTGACTATTGCACGACTCGATAATTTAGGTAAAGGTGCATCGGGTGCTGCTATTCAGTGTATGAATCTAATTATTGGAGTAAGTGAGGATTTAGGCCTTAAAAACTAAATATGATAAAGATAAATTTTTACACCTTTTAATAATTTAGTTTAGAAGCTGCGTAATATAGCAACAGAAATATTATTTAATTAATATATAAGAATAGGACTACTGCTATCTACATATACTAGAATAAATTATAATAATTAATATAATTCTTAATTAGTAGTGGAGCGGAGGAGTATCGAACTCCTGACCTTCGCATTGCGAACGCGATGCTCTCCCATCTGAGCTACCACCCCAATAAATTTCAATCAATATTATTACAACTTCTTAGTGTATGAGCGTACTTTCTCCTTTATATTTATAAAATATATTGGAATGTTTTAATAACTCTTTTAACACCTGGAATATGACTTGTAATCTCCGCGGCACGGTTAGCCTCGTCGGTAGTTACGAGACCAAGTAAATAAATATTTTTTCGTTCACCGACAACTTTATAGTAGTTTGCAGATATTCTCTTATTAGCTATTAGAGCAGCCTTTACTCTGCCTTGAAGATACATATCATTTGCACGTGACGATAGAGAAGATGGAGGCTCTGTCGATAGTTCGTTTATGATTCCGTTTACATTGTTAACTGAACGAACTATTGCACTTGCATTATATTTCGAATCTTTATTCGGAACTTCACCTGTCATAAGAACATGATGATTAAACACCGAAACATTTACGTGTGCTTGATTCGATAGTTTTCTATACATTTGATTCATCGCCTTAATCTGAATCTCACGGTCTTCTGTTTGTGTGCTTAATGTACGACGGTCTGCCATCATAAGTGCACTACTTATAGCAGCGCCAGCTAGAGCAAGAGCACAACCTTGAAGTGAGATTGTTATACTTGCCATTAGGCTTACTAAAAATGCTCTTCTAAATAGGGTATTTCTAGCACTATTCTTCTTCATTGGATATTCTCCTTATTTCAATTAATATAGTAAAATTATATAGATAGTGGGATTATAATTCTTTAACCTATAACGAGAGCCAACATGGATTAATAGTCAACAGGTAAAATCCTGAGAACACATAAAAAAAGGTTGTAATCTCATTTCTCTTTGAGAAGATACAGTGGTCCTATTAAGTAATATTAAGACTTTTTTTGAGATAAAACATATGACACTTATAGAAGTGTTTCTTATATAAATAAATAGTATGAAGATGTTTTAATTTACTAAATTCTGCTTTAGTGCATATACGATTTTATACATATTGATTTAATAGTATTGTGTCTTATATATCTACTAAGTAGACGTAGTATAATCCATCTATTTCTTATAAACTCTCCTTAGAAGCAAGATTAGACTAAATAATTAAAAGTCGACATAATATTTATTATTTATTGTCTAACCTAGAGATATTATTTACTAATGTAATTTATCATTTATTTGTATTTTACTCCTACATAGTAGATAGTTTCACATATGTCAAATTGACTACTCTTCTTGACCTTGCTCGTACTCAGAGCTATCCAGACCACGCACTTTATATAGTCGCTATGCCAATTGGAAACGCGGCTGATATTACAATTCGCGCATTGCATGTACTTAGTTTAGTTGATCGAATTGCAGCTGAAGATACTAGAAATACAAGTCGACTACTAGTACGTTATGGTATCTCGAAGCCGATTTTTTCAATTCATAAGTATAACGAACGTAGAGTTGGACTGCGTATGATCGAATATCTACGTTCAGGCGAACGTATTGCATATGTATCAGATTCTGGTACGCCAGGGATATCAGATCCTGGTGCTCGCCTTGTTGATTTGGCACGCGCTGCGGGTTACAATACGATCCCGCTTCCTGGACCAAGTGCAGCGACTTCTGCACTCAGTATTGTTGGAACATGGGCAGATACATCGTTTACGTTTATAGGTTTCTTGCCATCGAAAGCAGGGAAAAGGATGTCTACATTAGTAGGACTGAAGACGCATCCACACACTCTCATATTCTATGAAGCGCCACATCGAATTGCTAAAACAGTTGACTCGCTCGTAAATATATTCGGTAAGACCCGCCGTCTATTGATTGCCCGTGAACTAACAAAATTGTATGAACAATGTTTTCATGGAACTTTATCTGAAGGAATGGTATGGCTCGAGGCCGATAAAAATCGGCAGCGTGGTGAATTTGTGTTTGTTGTTGAAGGTGCAAATAGCTATCGTACAGAGAGCTTATAAATCACATAAAGTAAACAAGCTTCTACAAATCTGCTTATGTAAAACTATTAATAAGATGATTACCGGGTTCCTATATACAACTAGGGGGATTATATTTCTCTCTTTACTCTAAATAAAATAGAGGAAAACTAAGAGTTGACTAACTATCACTAGTAAGTGAATATTACGTATGTTTCTTTTTAACTAACGATGAACTATCTAATCTTAGATTAGCTTTTTATAAAGATATTATATATATGCTTATTAAGCATAGATAGATCTCTCTATCTTCATAGATTTAATCTAGAGAAAAGGCTAATGCTGTAGATTCAAAGTAAATAATCTATAATAACATTATTATACAATTGTTAATTTAACAAAAATTTATAGTTAGCAAAACATACACGCACTGGAACCGTGCCTCTTTCAAATATCAAATTGGAAGAATTGATAGCTGGTTCATATATTCATTCGGTAAATTGACTCAATTAATTAGATAACATGACATAGTGGGAGAAATAATGAAGCGATACGGAGTCGGCGAATTAAAAGAAAATAGTAGTCAGGTTATGCCATTCGCGCGAGCAGTCGAGGTTAATGGTTGGCTATATGTATCTGGACAAATGCCAATAATGAACTGTGAGGTTGTCGAAGGCGGAATAGTTGCACAGTCAAAGCAAGCGATTAAGAATATGATCTCAGTTCTACATGAAGCAGGTTACTTACCTGAGCATGTTGTTCGATGTGGGGTATGGCTTGAGGACGCACGCGATTTTTCAGAATTCAACAAGGTATTTATTTCCTACTTCTGTAAGAATTTACCAGCGCGTGCTTGTGTACAGTCGAGTATGGTAATAGATTGCAAAGTCGAGATAGATTGTATCGCTTATAAGACGCCAAGACATATTAGTACAACTCTATAATTATAGATTTACAGATTCGATGAATCTTTTATACTTCGAGGAAGATCCCTGTATAATTTTAAATTATACGTAGTTAATTTATTAAAAATACAAAAATACATATCATCAAATCTAAATATAATTAATGATAAGAATATTTCTTATTCATTGGTAGCTGATTATTTTATCTAATCCAGATTAATAGGAACTAGATAAAAACTACAATCTAGTTATATCTTTATATGACATACTAAAACTGCTAACTGCAATATTGCAAAAACTGATTCAGGAATACAAATAATTTTTAAATTTCGTTCGAACTAATGATTAACATAAGATGAGAAGTAAGTTTACTGTGCGCATTTCAATAAAAATAAATAAACAGTAATTGCTAATTTAACTTATGTAGTACCACTCTGCTCTTTACTGAGACTGGGGATATTGACTTGATGAAAAGAACTCATTTCGGCTTCGAGTCCATAGATGAATCTGATAAGGCAAAGAGAGTGTCGAACGTTTTCCATTCTGTCGCACGTAATTATGACCTAATGAACGACCTGATGTCTGTAGGCATCCATCGCATATGGAAAATTTTTACAATCATACAAGCAAATGTACGTCCTGGATTCAAAATCCTTGATATTGCAGCTGGAACAGGTGATTTAACTAAGGCTTTTGTAAGATTATCTGGTACAAATGGAGAAGTTTGGCATACAGATATTAATGAATCTATGCTGCGTGTTGGCC
Organism: Burkholderia sp.; assembly: GCA_032470195.1. Classification (GTDB taxonomy): domain Bacteria; phylum Pseudomonadota; class Gammaproteobacteria; order Burkholderiales; family Burkholderiaceae; genus Burkholderia. The sequence continues at coordinate 140,588 of JAVHYX010000001.1, forward strand.
GTGATAGATTAATCAATAAAGGTATTTTAACTCCATCTTTGCTTTGCGACGGAGAAAAAATTCCTTTTCCAGATAACTATTTCGATGTAGTCACTATCGCATTTGGTTTAAGAAACATGACGCACAAAGATATTGCTCTAGGTGAGATGTGTCGCGTTATAAAGCCAGGTGGCTGTGCCTTGGTTCTTGAATTTTCTAAGGTTTGTACGCTGCTTAGGAAAGCTTACGATATATATTCTTTTAATATTTTACCTTGGCTTGGACATAAATTTGCGAATGACGATGAGAGTTATCTATATCTAGCTGAATCGATCAGGATGCATCCTGATCAGGATGCATTAAAGATAATGATGGAACAAGCAGGATTTGATTTTGTAGAATACTACAGCTTGTCTTTTGGAGTAGTTGCATTGCATACTGGAATAAAGTATTAAGATAGAATTCGATCAGTTTTCCTAAAGTTTCGGAGAGATAAATGTCTGATAAACATATATCATCGTACAATAGCAGTACACTAAGTAGACCAAATTGGCCTTGGTTTGGACGACGCATTTGCACATTGTTTGTTCTCATCGGCCTTCTAATTATAGGATCTTTATCGTCATTTGATACAGCTGAAGCAAGAAGAATAGGTAATGGACGGAGTTTTGGTCGACAGTCTCAAACGATTAATCGTCAATCAGCTACACAGAGACAACAGACAATGCAGCAGACTATTCCATCACAAGCTCATCATCGTCCAACTTCTGGACCACTAAGAAGTTCTCAATGGTTAGGACCACTTGCAGGCCTAGTAGCAGGTTTAGGAATCGCAGGATTAATATCACACTTTGGTTTTGGCGAAGCGTTCTCAGGGATGGTATCGAACCTAATAGTAATTTCTATATTCTTATTAGCTGCTATCTGGCTAATTCGAAAGATCACAGGCTTTCGAAAGAATGCAGATCTAGCCCATGCAAATGATTATATTACCGGAAGCTGCCAATTCCCATTCTATGCAAATGATGAGCAAACGTTTCAGTCTCGGTCATACATGGATAATCACTATAATAATGAAACGCCTTATGGAAGCAAAGAACAATCTGTAGTCACAAATAGTTTGAATACTGATGCGTTCTTACGAAATGCCAAGGTATATTTCATTCGTTTGCAAGCTGCATGGGATCAAGGTAATATGCAAGATATACGCGAATTTACAACACCGGAAATGTTTGCAGAGATTAAGCTTGATTTTGAAGAGCGTGGTAATGAGAAGAATCAGACTGACATCGTTCAACTAGATGCAGAGTTACTGGATGTAGAAGATCATGGAAAGGAGCATATAGCAAGTGTACGTTTCCATGGATTGATACGCGAGTCATTGAACGATCTAGCTTCGCCGTTTGAAGAGGTCTGGAATTTATCTAGGTGTGGTAGTAATGGTTGGGTACTTGCCGGAATTCAGCAACTTGTCAAAAGGCACTGAGTATTTTTAAGCGCTATGCCTCATATAGGACAGCTTGGAATAAACCAGATAGATTTTTTGTCAAAATTTTTTGTTATTATTGTTAATCATCTTCTTTTTCAAGAAACCTGGGCTCGAGACTGTCTTATCCCTTATTCTAGAAAGATAGCTCATATTAAGCTAACTCCTATCTCGATAATTTTTATTGTACAACGTGATGGATATCTTAGCATAATTAATGAGAACGATATAAACAGAGTCGATGCATCTATTATATTTACTGGTAATGTAGTCACTTCATTTATTAATGGAGGTTGGCCGCTCCTAATGAAGCAGGTAAAGATTGATGGTGATGTACAATTTTTGAAAGAGATCGTAAAACTCGGTAGATATTTACGCTGGGATCTGGAGGAGGATCTTGCAAAGCTTATTGGTGACGAGTGTGCATATCGAATCATAACTTTAGCACATGATATAGGTTTATGTGCTAGCCGGATTAGTCGAAATATAGTTAATTCGCTAACCGAATATTGGCTTGACGAGAATCCTAAACTTGTTCGTCGAGTAGTGTATAGAGATTTTATTATAGAGCTTTCTAGGATATGCGCTATGCTAATTAAAATTGAGAAGCAGATCGATCGTCTAGAAAAACGCTGCGTGCAGAAAGTTAATCGCAGCGCACATTAAGGGCTGTCGCGAATGCATATTCGCCGTTTCATCAAGATTCTGTACACAGTTGTCTACTTCGGTTTAGACCAGATAATACTGTCGCGCATCATCAGTCAACGAATCCGACTTCCTTTTTGGATCATCAAGACTAGTAGTCGTTACATAGATCCACCCGCGGTCCGCCTGCGACGTGCACTAGAAAGCCTTGGTCCAATCTTTGTAAAGTTTGGACAAGCACTTTCAACACGACGAGATTTATTATCGATTGATTTAGCAAATGAACTTTCAAAATTGCAGAACCAGGTTCCGCCTATTGATTCATCAGTTGCAATTTCGATTATTGAAAAATCACTTGGAATGTCGATTGATGAGTTGTTCGACTCTTTTAATCGTTCTGCTATTGCGAGCGCATCTATCGCACAAGTACATTTTGCGAAGTTAAAACATGGCAAACATGCAGGTAAGGCAGTTGCAATTAAGGTCTTACGTCCAAATATACTCTCAGTAATTAATTCTGATCTCGCGCTGCTGAATGATATAGTAATATGGATTGATCGTCTGTGGGCTGATAGTCGTCGGTTAAAGCTTCGAGAAATTGTTGCAGAGTTTAATAAATATTTGCACGATGAGCTTGATTTGATGCGTGAGGCTGCAAATGGAAGCCAGTTACGGCGTAACTTTGCAGGTCTCAATCTGCTTCTTGTTCCAGAAATATATTGGGATTATTCGACGTCGCAGGTACTTGTTATGGAATGGATGGATGGAATACCGATCAATCAAATTGATATGCTACATTCTGCTGGTGTTAATATTCAAAATCTTGCTCGAGAGGGTATAGAGATTTTCTTAACGCAAGTGCTTATTGATGGTTTTTTTCATGCGGACATGCATCCTGGAAATATACAGGTAAGCATTAATCCTGATACATTCGGCCGCTATATTGCACTTGATTTCGGGATCATTGGCATATTATCTGATTTTGATAAAAACTATCTCGCACAAAATTTCCTAGCATTCTCTAAGCGTGATTATCATCGTGTAGCAACATTACATCTTGAATCAGGCTGGGCCCCTCCAGAAACTCGGGTAGAAGAACTCGAAAGTGCTATACGAGGTGTTTGTGAACCTTATTTTGATAGAGCTTTAAAAGATATTTCTCTTAGTCATATACTGATTAGGCTGTTTTCAACATCACGCCGATTTAATATCGAAATCCAACCACAGCTTGTTCTCTTACAAAAGACAATACTAAATGTTGAAGGGCTCGGGCGTTTTCTTGATCCGGAGCTTGATCTATGGAAAACAGCGGAGCCATATCTAGAACGCTGGATGACAAAGCAAATAGGCCTGCAAGGCTGGTACGAGTGCTTTAAAATTGAGGCTCCGCAATGGAGTAAAACTCTTCCACATATTCCACGTCTTGTACATCATATGCTTTCCAAGTGCCAGAGTGTGTCGAGTATGGAGAATTCAGGGCTAATGAAGCAGATTTTACTTGCGCAGAAACAGACAAATTTAATGTTATTAATGATATTGATATTAGGATTCATAGTTATTGCTTTTACTCTCATAAAACGAGAGATATTTATTCTGCCTAGCTTTTTATAAACTGACTTTCAGAAACAAACTTTTTTGTACTCTTCAGATCTTGAAGTTTGATTCGAAATCATAAATTAAAACAAATAAATGCTTTATGAGAATCTATGTATTTACATACATCGATTTGAAATATGTAATTTTAAGAAGGATCTTTATATAAGACAAATTTTTCTCTGATCTAATTAAGTTGAATAAACATAAAATTTGAATGTTATGAAATTAGGCCTCAGACTTTACTGTCTATTTCTATCCTCTTATATTAGCATTCGATCACAACATTTTTTGTTATCAGACGATGAAAAAAACAACTCTGAAATCAGTATTTTTGACTGGCTTGCTTATTCTTGTTCCACTTGTAATCACGTTGTGGGTTCTCTGTTTCATCATTGGCATAATGGATCAAACTCTATCACTTCTTCTTCCTAAATCATGGCAGCCAGACAGGCTATTTGGATTTCATTTATCTGGGGCAGGCGCAGCGCTAACTTTTGCGATTAGCTGTATCATTGGACTCGCAACGCAAAACTTTGTTGGTCAGAAATTTTTTAGCTGGTGGAATAGTATTGTGTGCCATATTCCAATTGTTGGATCCATTTATATGAGCATAAAGCAAGTATCAGATACACTATTATCATCCGACAACACATTTTGTGAAGCTGTTCTCGTTGAATACCCGCGATGCGGATCTTATACTATTGCATTCTTAATTGGCGTACCAAGCAAAAATATCACTAACCATTTAAATGGAGAGCACGTAAGTGTATATATACCGACGACACCGAATCCGATATCTGGTTTTTTTCTAATGATACCGAAAAACGAGGTAATTAAACTCAGCATATCAGTTGACGACGCACTGAAATATATTGTGTCGATGGGCGTCGTTTTGCCGACAGAAGTGAGGGTCGATGACGGTGACAATCTCTAGTCATTCTGTTAGAGCTGAAAATTTCTCTAAAAAAATAGAAGAATAGATATTATGTCGATGCGTACTGAATATTGTGGTCTCGTAACTGAACATCTACTAGGAAAGAACATATCGTTATGTGGTTGGGTACATAATCGACGAGATCATGGTGGTGTAATTTTTATTGATTTACGAGATCGAGAAGGACTTATACAGATCGTTTGTAATCCAGATTACATACGAATGTTTAACGCTGCCGAAAAGGTGCGTAATGAATTTTGTATACATATCAATGGTCTAGTAATTAGACGTCCGGAATGTGGCATAAACACACTTTTAAAAAGTGGAAAGATTGAAATATTATGCTATGAGCTCACCGTATTAAATACGTCCATCACGCCACCATTTCGGCTCGATGATGAAAATCTGTCAGAGCCGACTCGGCTTATGCATCGCGTACTTGATCTTCGCCGACCTAAGATGCAGCGAAATATACGTTTTCGTTATCGTGTTACGGTTGAGGCACGTAGATATCTTGATGATCAGGGCTTTATCGATATTGAAACGCCTATGCTAACGAAGAGTACACCAGAAGGTGCGCGTGACTATTTAGTACCATCTCGAACAAATATAGGTCAGTTTTTCGCTCTTCCACAGTCTCCACAGCTGTTTAAGCAGTTACTGATGGTCGGAAACTTCGATCGCTATTATCAAATTACAAAATGTTTTAGAGATGAAGATCTACGAGCAGACCGACAGCCGGAATTTACACAAATTGACTGTGAGACATCATTCCTTAGTGAACAAGAAATTCGAGATTTGTTTGAGAACATGATTCGTCACATTTTTAGGACGACGATTGAAGTTGAGCTAGATGCTGTTTTCCCAGTGATATCACATATGGAGGCAATGTCTCGTTTTGGTTCGGATAAGCCTGATCTACGTGTAAAACTTGAATTTATTGAACTTACGGACATAATGAAGGATGTCGATTTCAAAGTATTTAGCACACCGGCAAACAAAGAGAATGGCAGAGTTGCTGCACTGCGAATACCAAAAGGCGGAAGTCCTAATAATCTATCACGTAGAGACATCCAAAATTATACAGAATTTGTAAAAATTTACGGCGCGAAGGGTCTCCCATGGATTAGAGTGATCGAGAAAGTAAAAGGCCGAAATGGTTTACAAAGTCCAATCGTAAAGAATCTTCATGATTCATCAATTTCGGCAATCCTTGAACGTACAGGAGCAGAAGATGGTGATATTATTTTTTTTGCTGCAGATGTCAAGAAGATTGTCAATAATAGTCTTAGTGCCCTACGTCTGAAGATCGGTCACTCAGAATTTGGCAAATCAAATGGTCTATTCAAAGACGAATGGAAGCCATTATGGATCGTAGACTTTCCGATGTTTGAATATGACGAAGAAAGATCTTGTTATGTTTCTGCTCATCATCCGTTCACAAGTCCAAAAGATGAACATCTTAAATATTTAAAAACAAATCCAGATCTCTGTTTAGCAAAGGCATATGATATGGTTTTGAACGGCTGGGAAATTGGTAGCGGCTCTATACGAATTCACTGTGAAGATATCCAGCGTCGAGTATTCGATGCACTGAATATTAAGCCAGAAGAAGCAAAGCTAAAATTTGGATTTTTACTTGATGCATTACAGTATGGGGCACCACCTCACGGTGGCATTGCGTTTGGTCTTGATCGAATCGTTATGATTATGATGGGAGCTGATTCAATTCGAGATGTAATTGCGTTCCCAAAAACTCAGAGCGCACAATGCTTACTTACGAAAGCACCTAGCGTACCAGATGAACAGCAACTATGCAATCTGCATATTTGTCTATGTTAATTAGAGAAATAAAACAGTACTATTTATCTGAGTTTCCTGGTAAAGGCTATTTTAAATAAATATCTCTCTAAAGTATCTAATTTTGATTTCATCGAAGATTACCATGTTATATATGCTTGGAATACCTATGACGCCTATATCAATTCCGATTTATTTGCAATATCATCCATAGCAATACTGGGTGATCATTAATTAATATTTAGTAAAAACTATATATCATCCAGCATCTATTTTGAATGATTGCAAATATCTCTCGCCACTTCATTCAACTCCGACAGATTTTTTTACAGCGACGTAGCTCCGCATCTCGGCTTGCATTTACATCAGGTAATACTGTACGACTATGCGAAGGTGGAAATGAATTTTTCCCGTCACTAATAAGCTGTATCGATTCTGCACGAGATGAAGTTGCAATAGAAACCTATATTTTTCGAGACGACGCGACTGGTGAACGCGTATCTGATGCTCTTCTTCGTGCAGCACGCCGTGGAGTACGTGTACGTATGATTACCGACCGCGTCGGAACAGCTTGGCTACCGCTATTTAGAATATGGTTAGAAGCTGGTATCGAGCATGAAGTATATAATCCCTCTTATTTATTCAGTCGTTTTGGTCTCTCACGTACACATAGAAAACTTGCTGTTATTGATCACGATATTGCTTATTGTGGTGGAATCAATATCATTGATGATTATAATCAGGATGGAAAAACGCTACTATATCCACGTTGGGATTTTACAGTTGAAATGCTCGGTCCAATCGTTTCAGATGTACTCTATGCATTTGAACTGCAATGGCGTCGTATCAAAGCTCATAATAAATCATATACAAATAACATGGCTACTGCTGCTGATACTGTTCCATCTGACTTGCTACGTCACTGGCTCGGAAAACATAGATGGATTAAGGCAAGTGCGTTGCGCAGCGTAACCACACCGAGTGTTGCATTCGTTTCTCGTGACAACATACTAAACCGATTCGCGATAGAGAAAGCATATTTGGCAGCGATCGGGCGCGCACACAAGCAGATACTACTTGCAAATCCATATTTTATGCCTGGTCGAAAACTGCGCCGCGCGCTTGCTGGTGCTGCGCAGCGCGGCGTCGATGTTCGTATTTTAATCGGCCGTAACGAATTCGCATCACTCGATGTTGCTGTGCCATTCCTCTATCATAGGCTGTTGAGCGCTGGCGTGCGTATTGCTGAATATGATCGGACTATCCTTCATGGAAAGGTCGCAGTGATCGATAATAATTGGGCTACGGTCGGTTCGTCGAATCTTGACGCGTTAAGTCTAGTACTTAATAATGAGGCAAACATAGTTTTAGTTCGTCATGATGTGCCAATAAATATATTACGTGCTGCAATTGTTTCTGGTTTCTCGGATGGCCGAGAAATTGATCGTGCGAGTTATATAGCACGCCCTTTTTTTAGGCGCGTACTAAATTGGCTCGGATATGTACTCTATCGTACGGTAATGAAAGTAATAACAATTGGTGTTTATGATTAGTCTTATATACACATATAAAATTTTTCTAGTGTAGTAAATGGTGATGAATTAGTATATTTAGTTGATATACAAATATATGTCTAAATTATTTCTGGTCAAATGAACCTTCTAAGTTATTAGTATAATTTACTACATGAAATACTGAAACTCTCAAATCGGACACTAGATATCTAAAAACCACAGTTCTGTCATTAATTGAACTATATTTTAAATAAAGATTTTATTAGATATTTTAAAATATTTCTGTTCATCCTTGATGAAATTCTCTAACAGAATTTATTTTTTATAAAAGACTATTTATATAAATTAAAAGAAAAGATAAACGTATAGTGAGTATATCATAATTATATATTATCTTATTGAATATAATTAATGTCTGTATCGAAGTTTAATAAACACAATGTGTATAAATGCGGTAAATAAAAAAATATAGTAAATTAGTATATTTAGAGATATATAGATACTTTTCTCTACAAATCTCCTTATCTATAATTTTCTATACAGTGTGTCAAAATTTTTGTAGGTTATTGCGATACTTAAGTGAGTTATCACGCGCTGAACGAAATTAATCTATTAGCAATACGCGTATGCACGCTCTTCTTGTAACTTATAATTTGAAATAATAATGACTTATCACTCTTTAGTATTATCCAGTGATTTGCGTCCTGATTTCGCAGTTCTAGGAGGTGGTCTTATCGGTCGACTTATTGCATGGAGACTTGCTGGCTCTGGACATCGTGTTGCACTATATGAAAGTGGTAATGCAGATGGTTCTGGGGCAGCTGCCAGTATAGCTGCTGGGATGCTTTCACCTATTTCTGAGGCTGCGAGCTCTGAGAAATTAATTGTTAAGCTCGGTGTTGCATCTCTAGAATTATGGCCGAAATGGCTTGATGAACTTCCAGAACGGGTTTTCTTTCAGAAAAATGGGACACTAGTTGTCTGGCATTACTCAGATCGATCGGAAGCAATGTTATTCGAGCGTCGCGTGCGTGAGAATGCACCAACGACACTTTTTGATAGCAGTTTTATTCCGCTTACTAGTGACCAGATTAATATTACAGAGCCAGCGCTTGCTGGACGTTTTCTTCGTGGCCTACTTTTATTATGTGAAGGTCAGCTTGATAATAGGCATATACTGCATTCACTTGCAGTCGGTCTCGCAGAGCGGGGGGTCGATATTCACTGGAATACTATGATTCATGCTTATAATGCACCAAGTACACATTTTACAATAGATTGCCGCGGGCTTGGAGCAAAAACTGTATTACCTGAATTACGTGGGATTCGAGGAGAGATTGCTCGCATACATGCCCCTGGAATTGGTCTCACTAGACCGGTTCGTTTATTACATCCGCGTTATCCTTTATATCTCGTACCAAAGCAAAATGATTTATACGTAGTTGGTGCAACAGAAGTGGAGAGTGAAGATATGTCAGGCGTTAGTGTGCGTTCTGCTCTTGAACTTCTAAGTGCTATGTTTTCTGTACATCCAGCGTTCGGTGAAGCGCGTATTCTTGAGTGGAATACACATTGTCGACCAACTCTACCCAATCATCGACCAGCAGTAATTTGGGATGGTGCATCAACACTTATTGTTAACGGTTTATACAGACATGGATTCATGATCGGACCTGAAATCGTACAAATTACTGTTGAGCTAGCTGAGGCTATGTTATGTGGGGAAGTATATGACGAGCATTGTTTTGCTTCGTGGCGTAATGCATCACGCTGGCCTGAACTTCTACATTGATTTTAATAAAGAGCAAGTATAATGGATATATGGATTAATAAACAGATACTTACACTACCAGATAGTGCGACGGTTGCCGATGCGTTAGCTGAATTTGACACGCATAAGCCTTTTGCAGTTTCATTAAATGGTATATTTATCGCTCGAACACAATATAAGACACATATACTCGAAGCTGGCGACACTATCGAGCTTATATATCCAGTTGCTGGCGGATAATTTTTGTACATAATTTTGTTCTGGCATTTCATTTCTTGTTTATTTGTAAATAGATTTTATAAACATAGAAATTTTTATCTCTATAGTACTTCTAAAGATGTTTTTCTTAAGTTGTAAGAGCCATAACTAAGCATCCATAAAATAGAGATTTAAGTACAAATAAGGTCAAGGACATAAAAATAGATGGTATCTCTAGATTCAGTTTCCTCTTTAAAGGATGATATGTTAACGCTCTATGGCGAAACATTTTCAAGCCGCGTGCTGCTCGGCACATCAGGTTATTCTTCATTGCAGTCACTGTCCGATTCGATAATCGCATCACAGCCTGCAATGGTTACTGTTGCTCTACGCCGACAGATGAGTACGAGAAGTATAGATGGTACAGCGGAGTCCAGCTTCTTTAATCTGTTGAAACACCGATCAGCACGATTATTACCGAATACAGCTGGATGTCAAACAGTCTCTGAGGTGCTTGTAACTGCGCAGATAGCTCGTGAAGTCTTCGAGACTGATTGGATAAAACTAGAGTTAATCGGAGATGATTATACTCTACAACCAGATTTAATCGGACTTATTGACGCATCTACTAAATTAATTAAAGATGGTTTTAAAGTGCTACCTTACTGTACAGAAGATCTTCTAATTGGACAGCGTCTACTTGATATAGGCTGTGAGGCTCTTATGCCATGGGGTGCACCGATCGGTACAGGTAAAGGTATAATGAATCCATATGGACTTCGTATGCTGCGTGATCGGCTGAATAATGTGCCACTGATCGTCGACGCAGGTCTGGGTGTACCATCGCATGCGTGTCAGGTGATGGAGTGGGGTTTTGATGGAATATTGGTGAACACGGCAGTGTCACAAGCAACACATCCAGATATTATGGCATGGGCGTTTACACAGTGCGTTAAAGCAGGTCGTGCTGCCTATCTAGCCGGTCCAATGGAGGTACGAGAGAGCGCACATGCGAGCACGCCAGTTGTCGGAATGCCATTCTGGCGACAGGAAGATCGAGCATGAATGAGCATCGTTTTGCTCATATGTTACGGAAACCTATAGACAATTCGCTTATAGCGTTAGCCGAATATATTCGGAAACAGTTAGGAGATTGGCCAGGAAGCTCTTCAGTTTCAAGGATTTATATAAAACACTCCGATGAGTTATCAAATGGTGATGTCCTTATTATTTTTGACGATGATTATACTAAACATACATTCGCTCAGATAATATCCTGGGCAACTATGGCTAATGTAATAGTGATTAAATATGATAACTATGTTGCTGTATTATATCATGCTGGCATCCAATATGCGCTCCGTTCTACTAAATTACTTACAGAGGAGTGGATTGCCGCGTTTGCAGCGTTTATCGATTGCGGATTTGTACCTCTAGATGCACTTGTTTTGGCTCTTGCATGGCGTGATAGTGATAAACATAAAAGCTGTGGTAGTAATTATTTAACTAGAGAACAGTCAAATAACATTCCTCATTTTTTAAACTATTGGCCTTTTGACATTACCTGTTATCCACAAATTAACGATTCGCCATTACCTTTAGATATACAATTTCCAAGATGCCCTGAAAAACTTGGACTATATCCAGTCATGCCGAGTGCAGAATGGGTTGATCGCGTACTTGATGCTGGTGTTGTAACCGTACAACTGCGCGTTAAGGGCGCTACACAAGTTGAGTTACGCACTGAAATTAAGCGTGCGATAGCGATAGGCCATCGTTATCCATCAGCACGTGTATTTATTAACGATTACTGGAAAATTGCTGCAGATGAGGGTGCATACGGTGTACATCTTGGTCAAGAAGATGTAGAAACAGCTGATCTAGAAGCGATTACTCGCGCAGGAATGCGGATCGGTCTATCAAGTCATGGTTACTACGAAATACTTAAAGCATTGCATATACGTCCAAGCTATCTTGCAATTGGCCCGGTATTCGCAACATCAACAAAGATTATTGCTGTACCCCCACAGGGTCTTACACGACTTTCTTGCTATGTTGGTTTTGCATCACAACTTGCACCACTTGTTGCGATTGGTGGAATTGACAGGAGCACAATTTCATCTGTAATCGCAACTGGTGTTGGTAGTGTTGCAGTAGTCAGTGCTATTACTAGATCAGCTGATTGGCGCGCAACGGTATACGATTTTATGCAATTTTTTTAACCAGGAGACTATCAAGAAATTTTTATTAGATTTAACAGTAGAATGGGCTGTAAAACGGCGCTTTCAAAAAATAAATATTAAAGTAGAAATCCTCCTATAATTAATTTCAAGCTCTGCGAATAAAAGGATATTCAGCTCTGTGAGCACTTTTTCTTCTCCAGATATCCTACTGGAACTTCGAGACGTCGATTTCAAATATGGAGACCGTCTAACGCTATCAAATTTGAATCTAAGCTTTGGTTACGGTAAAGTCATTGCTATTATGGGCGGATCAGGCTGTGGCAAGACAACCGTACTTCGATTAATTGGTGGGCTCGTTCGAGCGTGTCGTGGTCAGGTATTATTTTCTGGTGTTGATGTAGGAACACAGACTCGTGATGGTTTGTATGCACTACGTCGTAATATGGGAATGTTATTTCAGTTCGGTGCACTATTTACCGACATGTCAGTATACGATAATGTAGCAATAGTTCTACGTGAACATACAAATCTTTCTGAAAGTTTGATACGTGATCTAGTACTGATGAAACTAAATGCGGTTGGTCTGCGCGGTGCACGAGATCTAATGCCATCCGAAATATCCGGTGGCATGGCTAGACGCATAGCACTCGCACGTGCGGTCGCGCTTGATCCAAAATTAATTATGTATGATGAGCCGTTTGCAGGACTTGATCCGATTTCACTCGGTATTACTGCTAATTTGATCTGTACATTGAATAATGCATTAGACGCGACGTCAATTCTCGTTACACATGATGTGATAGAATCATTATCGATCGCTGATTACGTATATTTTCTTGCGGATGGAGGTGTACTTGCGCAAGGTACGCCAGATGAATTACGTGCTTCAACAGACACTACTGTTCGTCAATTTATAGATGGTAAAACTGACGGTCCGTTTAAGTTTCATTATTCAGGCTTGCCACTCGCAACTGATTTTGGACTCGATGGAGATCATGCAGCATAATGATAGATGCTATCGGACATTTTATTATCAACCGTCTTGTATATCTGGGTTATAGTCTACGAATATTTGTAGACCTTATTTTAGAATTTTCCTCATTACTACGTCGGCCTAGACTTTTTACGAAGCAAATACACTTTCTTGGCAATCACTCATTTATGATTATCGCTGTATCTGGGCTTTTTGTCGGTTTTGTTCTTGCTCTTCAAGTTTATTACACGCTCAATAGATACGGCTCTGAGGAGAAGCTTGGGCTGTTCGTTGCACTATCGCTTGTACGCGACATTAGTCCTGTTCTGACTGCGCTACTATTTGAAGGTCGAGCTGGAACAGCTTTGGCTGCAGAAATTGGACTAATGAAATCTGGAGAGCAGTTAACTGCACTTGAAATGATGGGCATCGATCCGATTAAGAATATAATCGCACCACGGATGTTAGCAGGAGTCGTTGTAATGCCGATATTAACTGCAGTTTTTAGTGCGGTAGGCATATTTGGTGGCTATGTAGTTAGTCTAATGTTGATCGGCATTGATCCAAGTGCATTTTGGTCGCAGATGCAAGATGGCGTTGATGCATGGCGCGACATTGGAAATGGTCTTCTAAAGAGTGTCGTGTTCGGTTTTACCGTGACCTTTGTAGCATTATTTCATGGATATGAAGCAAAACCAACACCGGAAGGTGTATCCCGTGCGACGACTAAGACAGTAGTTTATGGATCTCTTATAGTTCTAGGATTTGATTTTGTCCTAACAGCGCTAATGTTTAGCTGATTTATTTGAAAAATAATAATGAAAAAGACTACTTTTGATTTATGGGTTGGATTGTTTGTTATAACTGGGTTTCTTGCTGCGCTATTCCTTACATTAAAGGTAAGCAATATAAATTTGCTATCCTTTCATCAGACGTATCGGATAATGATGAAATTCGATAACATTGGCGGGTTAAAATCGAGCGCAGCAATTAAGAGTGCTGGTGTCATTGTTGGCCATGTTAGTCGAATTAGCTTTGATACTAATACATATCAAGCTTTCGTAACAGCTGACCTCGATAGGCAATATCATTTTCCGAAAGATTCATCAGCGAAGATTTTAGCCTCAGGCCTACTCGGTGAACAATATATCGACTTAGAGCCAGGCGGTGATATACAGATGCTAAAATCTGGTGATACGATATTAATGACACAGTCAGCAATCGTGATAGAAAATTTAATTGGTCAGCTTCTATATGGAAGATCATCTTGTTCTAATAGAGCATTAGACTTACCGAAAATGAAGGTTTCAATGTGGTCTATACCTAAAAGGCGCTCGAGTAATACATAATAGTATATGTAATTCTTAATAAGAATATGAAAAGCTAAAAGAGTGACTATTATGCAAACTATGCGAATTAGATATGTGGTACTAGTTCTTAGTATTACTGCCGCATTGAATAGTGGATGTACAACGATGGAAATTCGAAATAAAGATGATCCATTTGAAAGTTTTAATCGGATGATATTCGAATTTAACGATAGAGTCGATGTGTATGCACTAAAGCCGATTGCGAAAGGCTATCAGAAAATAGCTCCAAAACTGGTACGTGATAGTATAACAAACTTTTTTTCAAATATTGGTGATGTGTACATCGCTGCAAACAACCTGATGCAGCTTCGAATCCTAGACGCTACGAGCGACATTATGCGTATCCTAATCAATACGCTGTTCGGTATCGGAGGACTATTTGATGTCGCGACACAAGCGAAACTACCGAAGCATACTACTGATTTCGGTATAACAATTGGTAGCTACGGGATACCATCTGGTCCATATTTAGTGCTCCCTCTTCTTGGTCCAAGTATGATAGGCGATTATGCAGATCTTATATTTGCTTATATAAGTAATCCACTTTCATACTTACATTCTAATAACCTAGTTTGGATTTCTTACGGGCTAAATTTCGTAAATACACGCGCAAACTTGCTTGAACTGAGTAACACACTTGATAAAGTTACGCTCGATAAGTATTCATTTATTCGAAATGCATATTTGCAAAGACGACAGAATTTGGTTAACTGTGCTCAGCATAAAGCTGTCGATCTATGTGATGGAAGCGTATTGGATACACTGCCAAAATATGATCTATCATTTGAGGATGGTGGTTTATCACAAGATTAGTTAACTACATCTCTATGAGATTTATAAATACTTTTAGCTGATGAAGACTATGTTAAATATTTCTTATTTATTTTAAAATTAATTAACTTAAAGCCGACAACTAGTAATTTTACTGTGTCGTATCTTAAAAGATTTACATTAATATTTTTATCTAGATTACTCATGATGAAAAAATTGTTCTCGATTTGTATTTTTACACCTCTATTTTTATTAGCTGATCTAGCTTATGCTGATATAAATAACCAGTTGAATCCTCAGTCTCTAATCGCAGCTGCAACGCAGAAGATAATCAAAGAAATACGAACTAAGTCAACTAAGCCAGGCGACCTCACTCAGATTATATCAATCGTTGATAGGAATATGATTCAGTATGCCGATTTTCCACGTACAACACGTCTTGCAATGGGAAGCTACTGGCATGAGGCAACTCCTCATCAGAGACAGGTAATAGTTAATATGTTCAAGGGACTATTAATTCGCACATATACAAGTGCGATCTTACAATTGAAAGTTGATCAGCAGATTAAGTACTTGCCATTTCGTTTTAAAGATGATGATACTGACGCTGTTGTTCGTACAGTAATAAACGACAAGATACCAATACAGCTAAACTATCGGTTATATAAGACTTCGCAGGGGTGGCGGGTTTATGATCTAAATGTGCTTGGCATATGGCTTATCCAAACATATAAGCAGCAATTCAAGGAAGAGATACAAAAGAGTGGCATTGATGGATTAATCCGTCTGCTATCTAAAAGATGTAAAGAACTTGCTAATAACAGCAGGCAGATCTCGTGAATTATTTTGAATCTGGTGTTACGCTCACTTTCGAAAGTGCAACAGATGTGCTTTCCAATGGACTCGAGAGAATTGCTTCTGGGGCAATCGCTGTTGACTGTTCTGGCCTTACTCAATTTGACTCATCTGCACTTGCGGTATTACTTGCATGGCAAAGAGCTGCAAAGACTAGTGGCGTGATACTTAATATACTTAATCTTCCTAAGAAGCTCATAAGCCTCTCGCACGCATACGGTCTTGAAACGCTTATCGGAGAGATATTAACAATTCAAGATGCTTCTAATATGGCTACAAAATGCTCTTCACCTGTTATATCATCAAAAAAGATGTTTATGTAATAAAAGCTATACAGCTTGTTACAATTCTTAATTATATACAAAAATATTTTTATTAAGCTTTATTACTTATGGCGGCTATAAAAATTTGTCAACTTAGGAAGCGCTATGCATCGCTACAAGCGCTTAACGGCATAAATCTGACTATTGAAGACGGAGAATTTTTCGGATTACTTGGTCAGAATGGTGCAGGAAAAACTACACTTATCAATATTCTTGCAGGCCTTGTTAGAGCTGATGAAGGTAGAATTTCTGTATGTGGTTTTGATATAGTGAAAAATTTTCAAATGGCTAGACGTTTGCTTGGAATCGTGCCGCAAGAACTAGTATTCGACCCGTTTTTTACGGTACATGAAACGCTTCGTATCCAGTCTGGATATTTTGGCTTACGAAGAAATGACGCGTGGATTGACGAAGTTATGGCGAATCTCGATTTAACTGAGAAGGCAAATGCAAATATGCGCACACTGTCCGGCGGAATAAAGCGTCGCGTTTTAGTTGCACAGGCGCTTGTACATCGACCGCAGATAATTGTTCTTGATGAACCAACTGCTGGAGTTGATATTGAGTTGCGTCAGACTCTATGGAAATTCATCATGCGTTTGAATCGTGAAGGACATACGATTGTGCTAACTACTCACTATCTAGAAGAAGCTCAGTCACTTTGTAATCGAATTGCAATGCTTAAATGTGGTGAGATAGTTGCTCTTGATAGAACTAAAAGCCTTTTGGATCAATTTTCCGGATTAAAACTTTATATTAGTATTGCTAACGGTGTGCTTCCAGCTGCACTACGATCACTTGAAATTAATTTGATTGATTGCACACCGGGACAACATCTATTACATCTTTCATGCTATGACGAAGTCGAGCAGATTTTATCACAGTGCCGTGCTGCTGGCTGTACATTCCATGACATAGAAGTTCGTAAGGTCGATCTCGAGGATGTATTTATTCAAGTAATGAATGGTGCAAAAGATATAAGTATCAAACAAACATCAAATAAACTTCTATCTCATAAATCAGTATCGAATAAGCCATTTTCTTACAACAAAAAATTCCAACAATGTAATAATAAAATCTCTTTATCTCATGTAGGACAACCAGTATTTGGAAGCGGATTCCCGACATTATTTTATAAAGAAATTATTCGTTTCTGGAAGGTATCATTCCAAACCATCTTTGCACCGATCGTAAGCTCTTTCTTATATATAACTGTCTTTGGTCATATATTATCGAGCAGAGCTGAGATATATCATGGAGTTGAATATTCAAGCTTTTTATTTCCAGGCCTTGTGATGATGACTATGCTGCAAAATGCATTTGCAAACAGTTCGTCTTCATTAATTCAATCGAAAATTAGCGGAAATCTTCTATTTATACTGCTGACACCGATATCATGTTCAGATATGTTTCTCGCATATGTACTTGCTGCAGTTGTACGCGGACTCGTTGTCGGATTCAGTGTTTCTGTAGTAACAATCGCGTTTTTCCCAATTAGCTTCGTATCGCCCTTATTTATTCTACTGTTTGCACTGTTTGGTTCAGCGATTCTTGGTACGCTTGGTCTTATAGCAGGAGTCTTGTCTGAAAAGTTTGATCAACTAGCTGCATTCCAAAACTTTCTAATTATGCCACTTACGTTTCTATCAGGTGTGTTCTATTCAACTCGATCGTTACCACAAATTTGGTGCAATGTATCTAGACTCAACCCTTTTTTTTACACGATAGATGGATTTCGTTATGGATTTTTCGGCTTATCTGATGTTCATCCACTTGAAAGTCTATTAATCATCATATGTTTTTTTGTTCTACTTTCATCATTTGCAATGTATCAGCTCTCGATCAGTCATAAACTACGTTATTAAATTAGAAATTAAGATTTAGATTAGTTTAAATTAAATTAAAACTTTAAAAGTTCTTTTAAAGATGAAACCAATCTCTGATCAGATCAAGAGACATATTTTAGACAAGATTGTCTGTTGTTATTTAGAGCTCAAAGGTGACGGCCAACATTTTTTCTTAACGATCGTATCATCTGAATTCGAAGGTAAGAAACTAATTTATCGGCATCAGATTGTTTATAAGGCTCTCGATGAGCTGATGAAAGAGGAAATTCATGCTATTAGCATGAAAACTCTAACCCCAAAAGAATGGAAAGAAATTATGGAACCGCATAGATAAAATATTTAGCTGAGAGTCGGTATCAATTTCTTACGTAATTAAGCGTATCGTCATACGCATTATTTACACCTTATTTTTACTACTCTGTATTTTTTGTGGAAGCTATACAATTTATCTAGGTTCTCAAATTCTTAGATTAATTTCAAATTCATACAAAAAAATAAACGCTTACATAATCCGTTTAGATAGTCTTATAGAAAATATTTTCTTCTTTTGAAGAAACTAAAAAAGTTTAGTAGATATTTAGTAGATAAATTGTAATCAATACAACATATATTTATATGTACTACTTTTCCTGCTGCTATTAAAGACATGCTCTTCCTTTTCCTGGAGCGTAATTAATGAATAGTCCGTTGACTCTAGCATTGTCAAAAGGTCGTATATTAGAAGAAACTGTGCCACTTCTTACTGAGGCCGGTATACACTTTGATGAAGATATTCGTTCTTCACGCAAGCTAATCTTGCAAACGACAAATCTAAATCTACGAATTATTGTTGTTCGGGCAACTGACGTACCAACGTATGTTGAATACGGTGCCGCTGATTTTGGCGTCACCGGAAAAGATGTTCTAGTAGAGCACGGCGGCTCTGGGTTATATAGACCAATCGATCTAAACATCGCGCGTTGTCGAATGTCCGTTGCGGTACGAGATGGCTTTGACTATGTGAATGCAGTACGTCAGGGTGCTCGACTTAGAGTTGCAACAAAATATGTTGAAACTGCACGTGAGCATTTCGCAGCAAAAGGTGTTTATATCGACTTAATAAAGCTGTACGGCTCAATGGAGCTTGCACCGCTTGTTGGCCTCGCAGATGCGATCGTTGATCTTGTTAGCTCTGGCAACACGTTAAAAGACAATAATCTAGTTGAGGTTGAGGAGATTATGCCAATCTCATCACGCCTTGTTGTAAACCAGGCTGCTTTGAAGCTAAAGCGTAATATGCTTAGCCCATTCCTTGATATGTTTGAATCTACATCGTTACAGGTTGGTGCTACTTCTGTATTTAGACATCATAGAAATGGAATTCTCCATGTCACTAATCATACGAAGATTTGATTCTTCAAGAAAAGATTTCAACGCTGAAATGCGAGCAGCGATAGCACTCGAGTCAAGTGAAGATGATGAAATAGAAGAATCTGTTAAAAGGATCATAGCTGATGTAAAGGCACGAGGCGATGCTGCTGTCCTGGATTACACGAACTATTTCGATAGGCTCGAAGCAACTAGCATTAGCACGCTTGAACTATCACGAGATATGCTGCAGGATGCATTTGATAGACTTAATACGAAACAACGGGCAGCACTCGAGGCAGCAGCTGGGCGCATACGTGTGTATCATGAAAAGCAGAAGATTGAATGTGGATGTCATAGCTGGCAGTACACTGAAGACGATGGCACAATTCTAGGTCAAAAAATTACATCACTTGATCGAGTAGGTCTATATATACCTGGAGGTAAAGCCGCATATCCATCATCAGTGTTAATGAATGCGATTCCAGCATGTATTGCTGGTGTTGGTGAAATATTCATGGTTGTACCAACACCTGATGGTGTGAAGAACGATCTTGTTCTTGCGGCCGCATTACTCGGCGGTGTTGATCGAGTGTTTACAATCGGCGGTGTCCAAGCTATAGCAGCGCTTGCATATGGTACAACGTCTATTCCAGCAGTTGATAAAATTTGTGGTCCGGGTAATATATATGTCGCGTCAGCGAAACGACATATGTTTGGTACTGTAGGGATTGACATGATTGCAGGTCCATCGGAAATTCTCGTGCTATGTGATGGAACAACCGATCCGAACTGGATCGCAATGGATCTATTTTCTCAGGCTGAGCACGACGAATTAGCGCAGTCTATCTTATTATGCCCGGATATATCTTTTATTGAGAACGTTGAAAAGGCAATGAATAAACTTTTACTGACGATGCCTCGTGCAGATGTGATCCGCGCGTCGCTTGAAAGTCGTAGTATGTTTGTTAAGGTTCAAGATATGTACGAAGCATGTCAGATCGCAAATGACATTGCTCCAGAGCATTTAGAAATTTCCACACTTGAACCTGAGAAGTGGGCTGAAAAACTGCGTCACTCCGGTGCAATCTTCCTTGGACATTATACGAGTGAAAGTCTTGGTGACTACTGCGCTGGACCGAATCACGTTCTTCCTACATCGCGTACTGCACGTTTCTCATCGCCACTTGGCGTGTACGATTTCATTAAACGCTCGAATATTATTAAAGTTAGCGAAAAAGGTGCACAGACGCTTGGTGAAATCGCATTTGAACTTGCAAATGGAGAAGGATTACAAGCTCATGCGTATAGCGCTAAGTTCAGGATGAAAATAAAAGAATGACTACTTCACGAAATGTAATTCGCCAAGACATACTTAAAATGAATAGTTATTCAGTGCGGGATTCTACTGGATTTGTGAAGCTAGATGCAATGGAGAACCCATACCCAATCCCAATACCTATTATGCATGCCCTTGGAGAGCATCTTTCTCGGATTGCGCTGAACCGCTATCCGATGTCACGACCATCTACGCTTATTAATAAGCTACGTAATGTAATGAAAATTCCAGAGCCATGCGATGTGTTGCTAGGAAATGGTTCAGATGAAATAATAAGCATACTATCTGTAGTGTGTGGAAAAACGGGAGCGAAGATACTTGCACCGGTTCCAGGATTCGTAATGGTTGAAATGTATGCGCGTTTTTCTCGTCTCGAGTTTATCGGCGTACCGCTTTTAGATGACATGTCACTTGATACTGACGCAATGCTTACATCTATTGATAAGAACAGGCCAGCCTTAATTTATATCGCATATCCAAACAATCCAACAGGTACGTTATTCAACGAAGTCGACATCGAAAAGATCATAGATTTTGCAAAAGGAAGTCTAGTTGTAATTGACGAGGCCTATCATCCGTTCGCTCAGCGAAGCTGGCTGCAACGTGTAGTAGAATTTGATAACGTTGTTGTAATGCGTACTGTATCTAAGCTAGGACTTGCCGGAATTCGGCTTGGCTATCTAGTTGGAATGCCTGCCTGGCTAGATGAAATTAATAAAGTTCGGTCACCGTATAATATCAATATACTTACACAGGAGACCGCTAGTTTTTTACTAGACTACATTGATATGTTCAATATGCAGGCAACTGAGATATGTTCTGAACGTGAACGGCTTGCAGTCGAGCTTACTATGCTACCTGGAGTAAGAGTATTTCCGAGCTCTGGTAATTTCTTGCTTATTCGCGTGCCTTCTGCCGCTGTAGTATTCGATGCGCTCATTGCGAAGTACATTTTAATTAAAAACGTGAGTAAAATACATCCATTGCTTGCAGGATGTCTACGACTAACTGTTGGATCTCCTAAAGAGAATTCTTCCTTGCTTTCCGCGATAAAAATTGCAGTGTGCTCATCTGTTTAAATAGCGTTTATATAGTATTAATGTTCATTACTAAATAATAATTTAAGGAATTAAAATGCGTATGGCGGAAGTCATTCGAAATACTAGAGAAACACAAATTTGTATCAAGCTCAATCTTGATGGTACCGGTCAAAAAAAAATAGTAACTGGAGTACCATTTCTCGACCATATGCTTGATCAGATAGTGCAACATGGTCACATCAACTTAGATATTGAAGCATATGGTGATACTCATATAGATGATCACCATGTAGTCGAAGATATTGGTATAACACTTGGTCAGGCAATTTCTAAGGCTATTGGTGACCGTAGTGGAATTCGACGATATGGTTACGCGTACGTGCCACTTGATGAGGCGTTATCGCGAGTTGTAATTGACTTCTCCGGCAGGCCTGGACTTGAATTTCATGTACCGTTCACACGCGCGCGGATTGGTACATTCGATGTCGACTTATCAATAGAATTTTTTCGTGGTTTCGTCAACCACGCAGGTATAACAATGCATATCGACAATTTTCGTGGAATTAATGCACACCATCAACTTGAAACTGTCTTTAAGGCGTTCGGATGTGCATTGCGAATGGGCCTAGAATTAGATAAAAATGTAGCAGGACAGATTCCGTCGACAAAAGGTAGTCTTTAATTTTTCTACATATTCTTTGTAAGAGTAAGAGAATAAGAGTAAGAACACATTCCTCAGAAATGAAAATATCAATTGCAATTGTAGACTATGGGATGGGCAACCTTCGCTCTGTTGCACAAGCTTTTATGAAAGCAGAGCCAGCTGCTAGCGTAGTAATAGTTAAAACACCGGAGGCTATACTTGAATCTGATCGAATTGTCCTTCCAGGACAGGGCGCGATGCCAAACTGCATGAATAGCCTCAAAAAATCCGGATTAAAAGAAGCTATACTTGAAGCTTCATATACGAAGCCATTGCTAGGTATATGCCTCGGTGAGCATATATTATTTGACTGGAGTGCTGAAGGTAATACAATGGGTCTTAGCCTACTTTCTGGAAAAGTACTTCGGTTTACACTCGAATGTCGTCTACAAGATGACTGCTTACGATTTAAGGTACCGCATATAGGCTGGAATCGTGTCAGTCAAGTACGTCCCCATGTATTATGGGACGGTGTTCCAAACGGCTCATATTTTTATTTCTTACACAGTTTCTATGTAGTTCCTGACAATCAATCACATATAGTTGGCGAAACGGTTTACGGTATTCCGTTTGCATCAGCAGTTACACGAGATAATATTTTTGCAACTCAGTTCCATCCAGAGAAAAGTGCTAAAGTTGGATTGCGCTTGTATTATAATTTCATCCACTGGAAACCATGACATGGTTATAATGTATGAACTTTATAGGGGGAGGAATAACTATCGCTCATAGAAGTATGATGGTTCGAATACACTGATTTAAAGATATACTTTTAGCTTGACCTAAGACAGATAACGACGGATAAATTCGCCAATCTATTTTTTAAAATTAAATATCCTGTTAACTATGCTTCTAATTCCAGCTATTGATCTTAAAGATCGTCAATGTGTTCGTCTTAAACAAGGAGATATAGACGAAGTAACTATTTACTCAGATAATCCATCATCTACAGCTAGAAAATGGCTAAATCTCGGTGCACAACGACTTCATCTAGTTGATCTTAACGGGGCATTCACAGGTGAACCGAAAAATATCGAGATAATTGAGGAAATTCTTGATGAAATAAATAATGAAATTCCTGTTCAACTCGGCGGTGGAATACGAAGCCTCGAGACGATAAAAAAATATCTAGATGCAGGTATATCATACATAATTATTGGTACTGCTGCAGTTAAAGATCCAACATTTCTACAAGAGGCATGCAGATTGTTCGCAGGAAATATAATTGTTAGCCTTGATGCGAAGAACGGAAAAGTTGCAATAGATGGCTGGAGCAAGTTAACTCAATATAAAGTAGTTGATCTTGCGCTCAAGTTTAAGGATTATGGTGTAGAATCTATCGTATATACAGACATTAATCGAGACGGAATGCTACAAGGTATCAATATCGATTCTACTGCTAATCTTGCTCGGGAGGTTGGTATACCTATAATTGCAAGTGGAGGCTTGTCCAGTCTTAACGATATCGAAAAACTCTATGAAGTAGAAAATAGTGGAATTCAAGGCGTAATCTGCGGCCGCGCAATCTACTCTGGTAATATTGATTTTTCAACAGCTCAAAGACATATTAACAAACTAAGAAAAACATAGTGGTATATAACATTCAATGTCTATCTCTGTCTTAAAGACAGAGATATCTCTATGGATCATGTCTCTAACTAAACGCGTAATTATTTGTCTCGATGTAACTGACGGTCGTGTCGTAAAAGGCACTAATTTTACCGAATTATGTGATGCCGGTGATCCCGTTGATATCGCACAACGTTATGATGAACAAGGTGCCGATGAATTAACATTTCTTGACATCACCGCAACATCTAAACAGCGTGACCTAATTTTGCCTATCATTGAATCTGTTGCTTCTAAGGTTTTCATTCCGCTGACTGTAGGCGGTGGTATACGCTCTGTTAAGGACATCAGACGTCTAATGAATGCTGGTGCAGATAAGGTAAGTATAAATTCTTCTGCGATTGTAAATCCACAGCTCGTATACGATGCATCTGATAACTATGGAGCGCAGTGTATCGTCGTAGCAATTGATGCGAAACGAGTTTCAACAGAAGGAGAGCCATTACGATGGGAAGTATTCACGCACGGTGGTCAAAAGAGTACTGGACTTGATGCTATAAAATGGGCTGTTAATATAGAAAAACTTGGTGCAGGCGAGATCCTGTTAACTAGTATAGATCGTGATGGAATGAAATCGGGCTTTGATCTTGAGCTAATACGAAGTGTATCAGATGCAGTACAGGTTCCAGTAATTGCATCTGGTGGTGTAGGCTCTCTACAGCATCTTGTAGATGGCATTAAGAATGGTCGAGCCGACGCGGTATTAGCAGCAAGTATTTTCCACTATGGTGAATATACTGTTAGTCAGGTTAAGCGTTTCATGGCCAATCAATCTATTCCGGTAAGGCTATAAGATGAATGCCTAGTGTTTTAATACAAGAGAGTATCGAGGAAGTTTAGATTCATTCATTAAATAGAGGGTTTTGCAATGCAAAATACTGAAGTAACCATACGGTTGCTAGCATGAATTATATTGAAGTAACTTCAATATCTTCTTGGCTTGACAGAGTCTGTTGGAATGAACAAGGACTTGTTCCAGTAATTACACAGGAAGCAGAAACGAATGATGTGCTAATGTTTGCGTGGATGAATCGCAATGCTCTTTCAAAAACCATCGAATTACGACGTGCTGTTTATTATTCTCGTTCACGTCAACGCCTATGGTTTAAAGGAGAAGAGTCTGGCCACATACAGTACGTGCTTGATATACGACTTGACTGTGACAATGATTCTTTACTCATGAAGGTTAAGCAAGTATCGCAAATATCTTGTCATACAGGCCGACATTCGTGCTTTTTCCATAAATTTAAAGGTACGCTAAATAATGGAGATTGGGTCATCAGTGAGCATGATCAAGTATCTTTTCTTAAAGAGCCAAAAAGTAAATATACAGATAATAAATTTGAAGAAAATATACTTATTCGTCTAACAGAATTAATCAATAGTAGAAGGACAAGTGATCCAAGTAAGTCATATGTGTCGTCCCTGTTTAACAAGGGTGATGATGTTATATTAAAGAAGGTAGGCGAAGAAGCAACAGAAGTTGTACTTGCTGCAAAAAGTATTCGGCAAGGTGGAGAATCAGCTTCTCTCGTTTGTGAAGTCGCGGATTTATTATTTCATTGCCTTATAATGCTATCACATTTCGGTATAACTTTAACTGAAGTAATATCTGAACTTGAGCATCGAGAAGGAATATCTGGCCTCAAAGAGAAGGCACTACGTAAATATGAAAGCTAAAATTTGTAAGAAAACATACAAATGTTCCATTTTACGATTTGTAATAGCACTTTGCGGTATACCTTACCGGCTATATAGTTTTCTATAGGAAATAGAAATATTTATACAGATTAAAATACTATCTTTCTAAAAGAAAACATTATAAGGTAATTTATAGAGGCGGATGGAGTATGAATTACAATCTGAGTTGCCTATTTTGCAAGATATTAATGGGAAAGATTGAGAGCAAGAATGTTTACAAAGATAATGAATTTGTTGCATTCCGCGATATTTTCCCAGCTGCTGATACACATGTTCTTGTAGTTCCACGTAAGCATATATCAACACTATCTTCAGCAGATATCAATGACGCTCCATTGCTTGGAAGAATGCTTCTGATCGCAGCACATATCGCTAAAGTACTTGGCGCTCTAGATGCAGATAAAGACACTAGCGGTTTCCGAACTGTAATTAACACAGGAAATGGAGCTGGACAAGAGGTATACCATCTTCATGCACATATTCTAGCTGGTCCACGGCCATGGAATAGAATGGACTGAAAGTAAAAATCTAAATCGATATATAGGGTGTAGCGAATTAGTCAATGTTAGTTATTAATAAGGATAACTAGGTTATATCTAACAGTTTATTGATTTAATATTTTATCTTATTAAGATACGAAACTAAATGAGCTTGATCTTTAAATAAGAATGAGAAATAGCTATTTTATCTCACTTGTATATAGTAGTTATTTATTATTTTTCTTATCTTTATTAGTAACGAAATCGATTATAGATCTTATTTGTGAAATTTATTATGAGTTGTTTGCCAAATTTCTTCTAAATTTCTATGTGTTTTAGCGTTTTTATTATGAAAAGCCATTAGTATAAGTGGATCTATTAAATCCTATTATGCTAAATAATATAAATAGATCAAAAGTGTTTGAAAAGATTTATATGGATCGAATTGAGCTTGAATTATATTTAAATAAAATTCTAGAAATTGAGCGTTTTAAAGACTATTGCCCAAACGGATTACAAGTTGAAGGCAGGCGTGAGATTAAAAAAATCGCTACCGGTGTAACTGCCTCTATTGCGTTATTAGACGAAGCACTTAAATGGGGTGCCGACGCTGTTCTTGTTCATCATGGCTATTTTTGGCGAAATGAAGTGCCTACAATCACAGGCCGTAAATATCAGAGATTAAAACGTTTACTTGAAAATAAACTAAATCTATTTGCATTCCATCTTCCGTTAGATGCGCATCCAATATTCGGCAATAATTCTCAACTTGGAAAAAAACTTGATCTAGTCGGTGAATTACATTTTGGTAACGATAATCTTGGCTGGATGGCAGTGCTATCTTCTCCAGTTACGCTTAAATATTTTGTAGAAAAGGTTGAAAATATACTCGACCGGACACCATTAGTTTTTGGCAATATTGATATGCAGCTGCATCGTATCGCATGGTGTACAGGTGCAGCGCAGGACTACTTCGACGCAGCTATCGACGCAGGCGCTGATGTATTTTTGACTGGTGAAGTGTCAGAGTCTGTTACTCACATAGCTTCTGAAAGCTGCGTAGCATTTATTTCTGCAGGACATCATGCTACTGAACGTTATGGAATACAAGCACTCGGTACTTATTTATCTGAGCATTTCGATCTTAATCACATTTTCATTGATATACCGAATTCTATCTAATTTCTAATTCTAGAATGTAATCTAATGAAAATTACATCTAAATGAAATTATTAGAGATAACATTTCTCTATCAATTGATAGAATCACTTTATTAAAGTCTTAGACTTATAAATTTATTATAAATAAATGAAATCTTTCTCTCAATCGAGTATTTATATTTGATAATACGGAAATTTTATTCCACTGTAACTGTATTACAGCTGTAATTGTTTACAACTATTAATAATTTGAATTGCTGTAGAGTATAGGTATGATTCATTCTGTAACTATCTTTATGTATAGACAACATTAAGTTATATCTATAAAACAGAAACTAAGACATTACCGGATAAGCAAGAATAAGACTTATTAAATAAATCGAAAGTGAAGTAAGCTTGTCATACCTTTACTTTCTGTTTTTAAAGGAAATAAAGTACATGATGGTTTTGTATTCTGGAACGACGTGCTTGTTTTCTCAGCGTTGCCGGCTAGTATTGTTTGAAAAAGGCATGGACTTTGAGATTCGCGATATCGATTTGTTTAACAAACCACAAAATATCGCTGCGATGAACCCATATGGTCAAGTTCCTATTCTTGTTGAACGGGATTTGATTATGTATGAATCGAATATTATCAATGAATATATCGATGAGCGATTTCCTCATCCACAACTAATGCCATCTGATCCAGTACGACGTGCTCGTGCTCGTTTATTTCTTCTTAATTTTGAGAGGGAATTATTTGTACATGTAAACTTACTCGAAAATGAGAAAGATAAGACAACAAATAAGAATCGTGAGAAAGCTAACGTAGCGATCCGTAATAATTTAACGCAACTCGCACCGATTTTTTTAAGGAACAAGTACATGCTTGGCGATGAATTCTCAATGCTTGATATCGCTATTGCACCACTGCTATGGCGACTAGATTATTATGGTATTGAACTATCTAAGAACGCATCACCGATCATGAAATACGCAGAACGTATATTTAGTCGACCAGCTTATGTAGAGGCTCTGACACCCTCAGAGAGGGCAATGCGGCGCTAAAATTATATAAGTTACATTTTATTTTATAAATTTTAGAATTATTTCGTATATAGAACAGTTATACCAATCTACATTTCTTAAAATATAATGCAAAATTCAATAAAACCTTATTTACTGCGTGCACTGTATGAATGGTGCACTGAAAATAGATATACACCATATATTGCTGTTAAAGTAGACAATTCGACTCGTGTACCACGACAGTTCGCTCATGATGATAAGATCATTCTAAATATTAGCTTTAATGCAACGACCCAATTGAAGATGGGTAATGAATTGATCGAGTTCATTGCAAGGTTCTCTGGAAGAGCATATAAGATAGAAATTCCTATTTCAAATGTACTTGAAATTTACGCACGTGAGAATAGATATGGAATTTCATTTAAAAATATAATAGACTCTACTATTTCAAATAGTAATTATGAGCTACTCATCGGTGATAAAATAGAAAAAAATAATTGCACAAGAAGCAACATGTTCACCTTATCGTCGGAAATTCATTTAAATTCTGATAATAATTTGGATGATAATAATCCATCATCGAAATTAAACAATGATAAAAAAGTCGTTAATATAAAACGTAGTCGCAGTCACCTTAAGCTCGTGAAATAATAAGATATAAGATTTTCCCCCTATCTGCCGGTTTAGCTCATCTGGTAGAGCAGTTGATTTGTAATCAACAGGTGGCGGGTTCAAGTCCTGCAGCCGGCACCACTTTTCTTTATAAATATTTTTGATGAGTTATATATGATTGTAGTGCTGATACTAACGACAGTATCAGATACTTCCGATTCATTGAGGCTTATTAATGGTGCTCTAAATTCGAGATTAGCCGCATGTGTATCTGATCTTGGTATCATACGGTCACACTACTATTGGAAAGATAAAATTGAAATAGTTAACGAGATTCAATTACTATTCAAGACAAGCGCATCAAAATCTCTTGATTTAAAGAGATTTATTTTGAAAAATCATCCATATGATACACCTGAGATTGTTTTATGGCAGGCAGATACATCATATTCATATGGAAAATGGCTGGAAAAAGAAACTCAATTTTGATTATATGAAGGAAATGTACAGTACATAATCACTTATTATCTTGAGTTTTATATGATAAATAAAAGATTATTAGAAATAAGCAAGTTACAATGTTATAAGAATAAATATATCATCACTATACAGAAAATATTAGGTACTAGTAGCTAACGAACTACTATAAATTAGTAGACGACTTTCCTTTTAAAAGTCGAGCCGCTTCTAATGCAAAATATGTTATCACACCATCTGCTCCTGCTCGCTTAAATGCGAGTAACGATTCTAGTACAACCTCATCGTGATCAAGCCAACCATTCTGTTGTGCGCCCTTCAGCATTGCATACTCGCCACTAACTTGATAAATATATGTTGGGAAATGAAATTTATCTTTTACACGTCGCAAAATATCAAGGTATGGCATTCCAGGTTTCACCATGACCATATCTGCACCTTCTTCAATATCAAGATAAACTTCACGTAGCGCTTCATCAGAATTAGCTGGGTCCATCTGATATGTAATTTTATTACTCTTATTAAGATTCAACGAAGAGCGAACTGCATCACGGAATGGTCCGTAGAACGTCGATGCGTACTTTGCAGAATACGCCATAATTTTCGTATTAAAATGCCCGCTGCTTTCCAGCATTTTTCGCACCGCACCTATCCGACCGTCCATCATATCTGACGGAGCAACGATATCGACGCCAGATTCGGCATGTACACGTGCTTGATGAACAAGAATATCAACTGTTTTGTCATTGATTACGTACCCATTATTGTCGAGTACGCCATCCTGGCCATGACTAGTAAATGGGTCGAGCGCAATATCAGTTAGCACTCCGAGTTTAGGAAAATATCGCTTTACCTCGCGCACCGCGCGAGGAATAAGTCCATCCGGGTTTATCGCCTCTCGACCATCTAAAGTTTTTAGTGTAGGCTCTATTGCTGGAAACAGTGATAGAACAGGAACTCCAAGAGCAATACACTGTTCGGCAATACCCATTAGTAGATCAATAGATACCCGATCAATTCCAGGCATCGCCTGTACTGGTTGACGCTGATTTTTACCATCAACAATAAATACCGGATAAATTAGATCATCAATAGTCAGGTAGTTTTCACGAATTAGGCGACGTGAAAATTCATCGTGCCGCATTCTGCGAAGACGGTGAAGCGGATAGAGGCCCATATTTTCGATAAAATTAATGTTTCAAAAATACTTGGAAGAATTTTAAAAAATTATTTTATGAACAAAAATTGTTTATAAATTTTTCTTTTCTTTTATTATCTAGATAAAGCTCTTTAGCTAATCCAATTTTCAATTAGCGAATGTGCTCTGTCTAGTCCAATACGATTTTGTGCTGAGAATAGCTGAGTCGTTATTGTGGATTTAATCATATTATCCCGATAGCTTATATCAAGCTCATTTTCTGTTTTCTCTAAAGAACTACGACACTCTTGTCGCGTTAATTTATCGCATTTTGCTAGCAAAATGTGTATATTTTTTTTATTTTCTATAAGCCATTCGATCATTCGTCGATCAAGGTTGGTCAAGGGACGACGTGAATCCATTATCAGAATTAGTCCGCAAAGCTGAGAACGCTTCGTGAGATATGTAGACAATAGTATTTCCCACTGTGCTTTCACGACAGGAGATACTTTTCCGTAGCCGTAGCCGGGTAGATCAACAATATTTGCGACTGGATTAGCCTCGGGCCCAATTAAGAAGTAATTGATATTTTTAGTACGACCTGGTGTTTTTGAAACGAATGCGAGACGCTTATGATTGCATAATATATTGATCGCAGTCGACTTACCAGCATTAGACCGACCTACAAATGCAATTTCAGGTCTTGTGCTCTTCGGTAGGTCACGTAGACGGCTAACCGTTGTATAGAAACGAGCTTGATGAAGCAGGAATGACATAAGAAGACAAGAAAGATTAATAAAAGTAAGTTACTTTGTAAAAGTTTATGTGAATATTAGAACACTTGATGTTAGCATCTAAGATTAGATTTCTGTGTAATAAACCATTTTAGTTTTATTGAACTTTATTTTATAACTAAGAAATTAAATTAAAGAACCGATGTTTATTTTAAATAATTTATATTACGTGGCGTGAGTTACAGATAGGATTGCTCTCTCTGTATACAGAAAATAGTAATTGCCAGATTTACTGTTGCTGACTGGTAAACTAGATCCTAGTAGGATCGGTATTGTCCTAAGTAATTTAATAAATGAATTTAGTATTTAAAATGTCAAATATAGAATACATAACTAGTGCTGAAGCCGTGTTAGAAGCTATAGAGCGTACAATAGATCGTATAAATAATTGTAATTATGATATTGATCTCGAACGAATTGATAATGTTCTTACATTGACATTCGAGGATAGCTCGAAGATTGTTATAAACCTACAACGACCAATGCAGGAAATTTGGGTGGCATCAAAGTCTGGTGCTTTTCATTATCGAAATATCAATGGTACATGGCGTGATACCAGGACAGGAGCAGAATTTTTTAAGGCGATTTCCGATCGTGTAACTGAACATTCAGGATTTCCAATAGTATTTGATCCTTGCTAATAGAACTTTCTGGATATATATGATGTTGGAATCTTAAGCTAATATATCTTAATTTGCTTGAAATAGATGCATAATATCTTCTTTTTCATGCTTGCTTATATATCCAGATAATCGATCAGGGATAGATTTTATATTGTCTTTCCATCCATCATTATCAGGATTCTGTACTTGTGTTGTTTGTGAAACATCATCAATAGATGACACAAACCCATTCCCAGGGAGGAAGTCAGAAAAATATAATTCGTCACCGAGAATTTTTATCCCTTCTGGTATTTTTGGCATAAATTCTGGTACATTCTTCAGAGCGCATCGCATATATTCGATCCAAATCGGTACTGCTAAACCAGCACCAGTTTCTTTACTTCCAAGGCTTCGTGGGTTGTCGTAGCCAATCCAAGAGATAGCAGTGAGCTGATGTTGATAACCTGCGAACCATGCATCGTGCGAATCGTTAGTTGTTCCAGTTTTACCCGAAAGATCATTACGATTTAATACATTAACCTTTGCAGCAGTTCCAGATTGTACAACGCCTTGCAGGAGGTTATTCATTACATATGCATTTTTAGAATTAATCGTGCGTGGAGCGTTTTGTTCAGCAATAAGAGGTCGTGCTCGCATAATTATATCGCCATTTAAATCGCTTACTTCAGCTATTAGATACGGTTTTATTAGATACCCGCCATTTGCAAATACCGAATAGGCAACGGCCATCTGTAGTGGTGTGACAAGGCCAGAACCAAGCGCCATAGGCAGATAAGCCGGATGTCTATCAATATCAAAACCGAAGCGCGTAATATACTGCTGGGCGTATTTTATACCAATGTAAATTAGAATTCGTATTGATACTATATTGCGCGAGCGTTCTAGCGCAGTACGCATTGTAATCGGTCCATCGAAGCTGCTACCGTAATTCTTCGGCTCCCATCCATGTCCTCCTATTTTATTCGATTTAAAATAGATCGGCATATCGTTGATGAGTGTTGTCGGTCCAAGGCCCTTATCAAGGGATGCTGAATAAATGAACGGTTTAAATGACGAGCCTGGCTGTCTCCATGCCTGTGTTACATGATTAAACTTGTTTTTTTCATAGTCGAACCCGCCGATTAGTGAACGAATTGCACCATCCTGCGGAATGATCGAGACGAATGCGCCTTCAACTTGAGGTAACTGCGTAATTGTCCATTTGCCGTCTTTGTTTCTTACAACGCGAACGATCGATCCCCTGAATAGTCGGTTATTCGACTGAACTTTCAAAGATAGAGAGTCGCTTGCAAAGCGTAAATTTTTATCTTTAATAGTTGCTTCCTTTCCATCAACAAATACAACTTTAATCTGATTAAGGTTCGCTTCTGTGACAACTGCTGATGCTATCTCATCGTTATCTAGATGCTCTTTGAGCACATCTTTGATAACTCGATTTCTATCATCTAGATTAGTAGGAAGCTCAACGAAACCCTCAGGACCACGATAACTATGATGTTTTTCATAGTTGATAATTCCACTCCGCATAGATCGATACGCAGCGTCCTGATCAGAAGAATTGATAGTGGTAATCACCTTGAAACCACGCGTATATGCCTCTTCTTGATATTGTGTATACATCATCTGGCGTACTATTTCAGAAACATGCTCAGCATGGATTTTGTATTTATGCTTAGACTCACTTATTATGATTGGTTGTGTAATTGATTCGTTATATTCAGCCTTCGTAATAAAGTTAAGTTCGAGCATCCTCTTTAAAACGTATTGTTGTCGTGCTTTAGCGCGCTTCATATTAGAAATAGGGTTGTATACAGCCGGTGCTTTCGGCAATCCAGCAAGCATTGCAGCTTCAGCAAGTGTAATATTCTTTAGATTCTTATCAAAGTATGCATGTGCCGCGGCCTCAAAACCATATGTATGTTGACCAAGATAGATCTGATTCATATAGATTTCAAGGATTTTATCCTTTGTCAGTGTACGCTCGATACGATATGCAAGAAGCATCTCGTAGATCTTTCGTTTGTATGTTTTCTTATTTGATAAGAAAAAATTACGTGCGACTTGCATTGTAATTGTGCTTGCACCTTGTTTCGCATGGCCATTCATCAATGTAATAAAGATAGCTCTGATAATTCCGGCCATATCAATGCCATTATGGTTGTAAAACCTCGCATCCTCTATTGCAAGAATGGCTTTCTTTAAAAAATCTGGAATTTCATTGAAGCGTACGATATCTCGTCGTTCTTTACCAAATTCGCCGATAAGTATGTAATCTGATGTGTAGATACGTAGCGGTATCTTGGGCTGATAGTTAGTTAATATATCAAGCGATGGTATGCTATGTGATGCAATAACGAACGCATAGCTTAGGATAAGTACGCTGAAAATAAGAGGTATCGTAAATAATGCGAAAAAACCATATAGTATTTTCATGAACTAAGAGTGCTTACTTTTTTTATGAGCAAGAAATAGAAATCTAAGAGCTGTAAATTGTATAGATAGTAAAAATAACTATTGATTATATCTAAGTAACAATGGACCGAAATTAATTATGATTAGCCAGTACCATAAGTTATTGTTGGTATTTACACTATCTCTTGACCCTATCAAGTCCACAATATACATTGAAAAAATGAGATATTAGCAGTCAATTAAGATAACACTATACATAAAGAGATATAAGAGTTTGTTCATATTTGATCTGAAAATTCAATTTTATGACATAATACTATTGTTATATAAATAGTTTTATTTTTGTATAAATTGATATCGTTTCTACTAAATATCTCTAAGAAAGTGTTTATTTATATCAAGTAAAAACTAACTAATGGTTAGTGGCTATGTTAACTTAGCATTATTTCAATGATATTGAATCTATATAGAATTCGAAATCTAACTAATAATCAATTTATAAAGACTTGGTAGTCTATCCTTTGAGATTAAAATACTCATATGTAGCCAGAGTATGTGCACCATGAAATAAATTTCATAAATACTGTGACAGATATCGAGAGTCACTAGAATTTCGACAAAATGTTTATTTACTAGTAAACTGTGCAAAATATTTATTGATCTTATTAAGATTCTAGTAGATGGGCCTATTGCAAATATCAGATCCGTATACGAATATATTTTTCGTTGGCCTCATGGGTGCAGGTAAAACTACCGTTGGCCAAGCGGTCGCGTATTATCTCAATAAACAATTTTTTGATTCGGATAATGAAATTGAAGTACGCGCTGGACAGCGTATTCCGCTTATTTTTAAGCGAGATGGAGAAAATGTATTTCGATCTCTGGAAACGCAGGTGATCTCTGATCTTACAAAATATAAGAACATTGTACTTGCTACTGGAGGCGGTGCAATACTATGTCCAAGCAATCGTAAGTGTATAAAAAATAAAGGTATAGTCGTCTATCTTCGTGCGAACCCGTATGACCTATGGATGCGTACGCGAAAGAATAAAAATCGACCGTTATTACAAATCGATGATCCAAAAGCGCGTCTAGAAGCCTTGCATAGTGCGCGGGACCCGCTTTATCATGAATGTGCCGATCTCGTTATCGAGACTAGCTATTCATCACTCAATGGAATTATTAATATGGTAATGATAAACCTAGGGTTAAACACTGTTGATAAGCCACTACAAATATGATTACTCTCAACGTTGATCTAGGCGACCGATCTTATCCAATTCATATTGGCGGTGGCCTAATAGATCGGGCTGAGTTTTTTTCTTCAAAGATTAGTGGGCCTGCTGTCAAAATTATTACGAATACGATAGTTGATCCGTTGTACGGTGACATTCTTCGAAAGATGCTCTCGACAATTGATAAGATGGTATCAACAATTGTTCTGCCAGATGGAGAGATGTATAAGAACATAGAAACACTTTGCCTGATTTTTGATAGACTATTAACTGAGCGTTCTGACAGAAAAACGACGCTCATTGCATTAGGTGGAGGTGTAATTGGCGATATGACAGGTTTCGCCGCTGCGTGCTATATGCGCGGTATACCTTTCATTCAGGTACCAACAACACTATTATCACAAGTTGATTCATCAGTCGGTGGAAAAACTGGTATCAATCATACTCTTGGCAAGAACATGATCGGCGCATTCTATCAGCCAAAAGCAGTAATCGCTGATATTAACGCTCTAAAGACACTTCCAAACCGTGAGTTAGCAGCCGGTCTTGCTGAAATAATAAAGATTAGCGTTGTTGCAGATTCATCGTTCTTCAATTGGATTGAGGAAAATATTGATTCGCTGAACCGCCGTGAATCTAATGCACTTACATACGCGGTACGGCGATCATGCGAAATTAAGTCAAGCGTTGTTGCGGCTGACGAGCGCGAAAGAGGATTGCGTGCGATACTCAATTTCGGTCATACGTTTGGTCATGCAATTGAGGCAGGTCTTGGTTATGGTAAATGGCTACATGGAGAGGCGATCGGCTGCGGGATGGTGATGGCTTCTGATTTATCGGTGCGTGTCGGCCTTTTTGATGAGACGTCTAATCAGAGGCTAAAGAGATTAATATCGGCTGCGCATCTACCAACTCGTTGGCCGATATTTGATAAGATGCGTTATATAGATTTGATGCGTATTGACAAGAAGACAGAGTCTGGAGCAATTAAATTTATATTACTTAAAAGATTCGGAAAGGCAATAATTATGAAGCCTAAAAATGAGGAAGTTTTAGCAACGTTGTCGTCTACACTAGGTGATTGTGAGATTTAAAATCTCACATTAAGAGTCTTATTTTAGTTTTATCGAAAAAGATAGGGGACTTAAAAAATCTATTTTTATAACAAAGATTTTGTCATGGCGAGAGGATTTGAATATCTAACCACCCTGCGAACCACATACAGGTATGCAGCCAAGTTTGTGCTGCGCCACAAAAATATCGCGCATTCGAATTACAATATCTTGATAAGAAATCTGAGAATGCCTACTTCATTTAAATAAATATACGTGTTCGTAAAACATTTATCAGCTAACCAAACTTTACAGTTCTACTTCTTATTAAGAAGTAGAAATACTTTAAAATATCTACGACTTGCTACAAGATGGCTCTTACTAGCCCTTATTATTATTTTATTGCCAAATATATAAAATATAGAAGTTTTATAGAAAACACGACTAGCGCTTATCTTTCTAATAAATTTTGAAAAAGATTATAACTTCAATGGTTTTTCACGTTACTTGTTGTTTAATTAATTAACAAGAGCAATTCAAAACTAAAGTAGTTGTTACTCATACTTTTGAGAAACAAAATCAAAAATTAAATAAAAATCTGATTTTTATGGATACTTCTGCAAAATTCTTTGTTATTTAACCAAGCTTATATATCTGTAGCAGAATATGAGAAATATCTATATTCAATTTATCTTAGAGTAAGAGATATTAATCAAATGTTAAACTAATTAAATTAATTTAACTTAAGATAGAATCTTTCTATATTGATAAATATAAATTTTTAATTTTTGATATCGTGATTACTTATTTAAGGCTGTGTATAGAATCCCTATGATTATCGTCAGTGACTCTGAGCAAAATAAAGAAAAATTTAAAGAATCTTAAATATACATTTATCTATATTAAAAGTAGAATAATTTATAAATTTTTAGCGTAACTTTAAATCGATTCTTGAGTTTTTATATTTCATATTCATTTATTAATTAATATGTTATGATCGATTAGAACAATACAATTATTTTTTATTTTTTCTTCTTATCTATTTTATATCTAACTAGATTATCTACCCGATAATTTTAGTCTTTAATATATAAACCCTTAAGGGTTTATAATTTTCTTAAATTCTTTTAATTTTATGCTTAATTAGGTTCGCTTACATACCTTGCATTGAATAAAAATAACAACGATCTTTCTTATGTATAAGAAAGATATCTATAAGACTAAAAACAGTCAAATTAGTATAAATCTAAGCAAGGTGATAATGAAGCATTCCAGCTTGTTCAGAAAATAAAGGATGGTCAGGACAAACTTTATGAAACTGTTTCAACAGTCTCTACTAATGCGAAGCAAGATGATAGGATTTTACGTACATATCAACACCAGATCTGGAGCTAGATTATAAATAAAGAATCAAAATGTAGCGTGCGCACGACAGTACAGATTCGTAATCAGTCACAGACAGCGAAGCGTATGCTATTAAACCGTGATGTTCCAAAGCTTCATAAAGTATTAGCTGAAGCTGGTATGGGATCGCGTCGTGAAATGGAGGAATTAATTGTTGCTGGTCGGGTATCTGTGAATGGCCAGCCAGCTCATATTGGCCAGCGAATTATGCCAACCGATCACGTACGGATTAACGGCAAGTCGGTTAAACATACTCTGTCAGATAAACCACATCGTGTACTTCTATATCACAAACCGGTCGGTGAAATTGTTAGCCACTCAGATCCAGAAGGCCGTCCATCTGTATTTGATCGTTTACCACAAATAAGGACTAGAAAATGGGTTGCAGTTGGCCGGCTCGATTTTAATACAGAAGGCTTGTTAATACTGACTACATCTGGTGATCTCGCAAATCGATTTATGCACCCACGATATAAAGTTGAACGTGAATACGCAGTACGAGTTGTAGGTGAACTAGATGAAGCTACGCAAAAAAAACTATTGCGCGGCGTTACGCTTGATGATGGCTTAGTAAATATTTTACGTATAAGAAATGGAGGTGGCGAAGGTACAAACCGATGGTATCATATCACTTTAGCAGAAGGTAGAAATAGAGAAGTACGTCGTATTTTCGAGGCTGTAGGGCTAATGGTGAGTCGTCTTATTCGTACAAGTCACGGTAGGATTCCATTACCTCGCACTCTAAAACGAGGCCGATGGGAAGAGCTTGATGAATATCAGGTTCACAAGTTAATGACAGCAGTTGGTCTGAAAACGACAACTCGGAGTAATAATAGAAATCGAGAAGGATTATCCGAACGGCATCAGCCTGATCCAATGCGGACATCTATAGCTTTTATCAACGGTAACACGACACCGACAAGACATAATCAGATCACTCAGAAGAATCAACGTCATTCTAGACTAGATCGATTTACTAATCATATGAAAGACTACAGTAGTTGTTTGTTTAATGATATGCCAATTAGTTATAGAAGTGCTGGTAATAGTAGAAAATCGGGTATTCGTGATCCTAACGGTAACTGTAAAAGCAATCTAGAAATAAATAGGAGTCATCATAAACGAACTCTAGCATTAGGTATTCGAAACAAAAAATTTCAGATAAAAAAGTAAATAATACTTTTAATTCGAATAAAATATGTTGAACTAAGATAGTTAACCAGAGCCAATTATAAGCTATAGCAGATTTTTATTAGAAACGATATAA
Source organism: Burkholderia sp. (assembly GCA_032470195.1). Lineage (GTDB taxonomy): Bacteria > Pseudomonadota > Gammaproteobacteria > Burkholderiales > Burkholderiaceae > Burkholderia. The sequence goes on from JAVHYX010000001.1 coordinate 180,256, forward strand.
TTACTTATCGATTGGTTGTGTTGGTCTCTGTATTCCACTGAATGAAGAGGATACTTAACAGTTAAACGGGCGTTTCGCCCATTTTTTTTGTTGAAAGAAAAGTAAATGGATATGGATTTCTAGTAGAACCTTATCACCAGTTAAAGTGAGCGTATGGCAGGTGCTTATAGTGCACGACTAAATATATCGAGAGGACCTAATATAGTATGCAACTAACAGAACTAATAGAGACTACAGTCGTAGGACTCGGTTACGAGCTACTTGAACTAGAGCTCATTAGGCATAAAACGATCTGCGTGTATATTGATCAGCATTCTGGAATATCTATAAATGATTGTGAAAGGGCCACCCGACAGCTTCAGCGAGTCTTAACCGTAGAAAAAGTTGATTATAAACAGCTTGAAGTTTCATCTCCTGGACTAAATCGCCCTTTGAAAAAATTAGAAGATTTCAAGCGTTTTATTGGTAGACAGGTTTCCGTAACGCTAAAAAAACCGATAAATGGTCGTAGGACTTTCTCTGGAGTGCTAAATACAATAAATAATGAAACTATTATTTTTGAATTTGAAAAAGATAATAATGGCACGTCGCTTTTTAACTTTACAGTGCCTGAAATTGATAAAGCTAGCCTGATTCCTCAAGTTAATTTTACGGGTAAAAAACAATGAGCCGAGAAGTACTGATGCTTATAGATGCTATTGCACGAGAAAAAAACATAGGTAAAGATACTGTTCTTTGTGCTCTTGAAGATGCGCTAGCATTAGCATCTAAAAAGCTATTTGATAATGGATCTGAGATCCGAGTTCATATTGATCCTGATAGTGGTAAGCACAAAACTTTTCGACGCTGGCTTGTTGTACCAGATGAGGCTGGCCTACGTGAACCGGATCGTGAAATTTTGCTGTTTGAGGCCGTAGAACAGCAGCCAGATATTAAAGTTGGAAAGTATATCGAGGAATCTATTCCATCGATTGAATTCAGCCGAATCGGCGCACAATCTGCGAAGCAGGTAATCCTACAGAAGATTAGAAATGCTGAACGCGAGCAGATATTAAATGACTATATGGATCATAACGAAAGGATTATGACTGGCACCGTAAAGCGTCTCGATAAAGGAAATTTTATAATTGAAACAGGCCGAATCGAAGCAGTACTGCGCCGAGATCAATTAATTCCAAAGGAAAACTTACGCATTGGCGATCGTGTACGCAGTTTTATCGATAAGGTTGATCGTACGACACGCGGTCCCCAGATTCAGCTGTCGAGAATTGCGCCTGAATTTTTAATAAAACTGTTTGAAATCGAAGTTCCAGAGATTGCACAGGGCCTGCTGGAGATTAAGTCGGCAGTGCGTGATCCAGGTTTACGTGCTAAAATCAGTGTTATTTCATATGATAAGCGTATCGATCCAATTGGCACGTGCGTTGGCATTCGAGGATCACGTATACAGGCCGTACGCAATGAGCTTTGTGGTGAAAATATAGACATAGTACTATGGTCAGAAAACCCTGCACAATTCGTAATTAACGCACTCGCGCCTGGTGTAGTCCAGTCAATTATCGTACATGAAGAAAGGCATTTGATGGATGTCGTCATTGATGAAAATGAACTTGCTGTAGCTATTGGACGTGGCGGACAAAATGTACGTCTTGCTAGCGAACTTACTGGATGGCAAATTAACATTTTGACACCAGAGGAATCCTCTCTGAAACAGAAAGAAGAACAAGATATTCTTCGTAGTTTACTAGTAAAGAACCTTAATATTGATGAAAGAATTTCCGATATTCTAATTAATGAAGGTTTTACAAGCCTTGAAGAAATTGCTTACGTACCATTTAATGAACTGCTTGAAATCAAATCACTTGATAAAGATATCATACACCAGCTGCGTAAGCGCGCTCGTGATATGCTGCTAACGATCGCAATTGCGAAGGAAGAAAAATCTGAAAATACTTTTGTCAATTTAGAGAGTCTTAGTGGTATTACACCAGAGTTACTCGATAAATTATCTAAGCACGGATTAGTAACGCGAAACAATCTAGCAGAGCTATCCGTAGACGAGCTAATCGATATGACAGGAATAGAAGAAGATTCTGCTAAGGCGTTAATTATGAAAGCGCGCGAACACTGGTTCAAGGTATAAAATCATGTGCTATAATATTTGTGTAAGGGAAACGAATGGCAAGTAATAACGTAGCTCAATTTGCAGCGGAATTAAAAATGCCTGTTGGCATACTTCTTGAACAACTGCAAGCAGCAGGAGTTCAAAAAAACAATGAAGAAGACATCTTATCTGAAGCTGACAAGACACGTCTATTAAATCATTTACGTAAATCGCATGGTGTAACTGATTCTGATAAGCATCAGGTTACAATGACGCGCAAACATACATCAGAGATTAAGCACGCTGACGCAACGGGTAGAGCTCGAACTATACAAGTTGAGGTACGAAAGAAGCGAACTTTTATTAATGATGAAGTAAGTAATATTTCTATTGAACAATGTCAAGAAGAAGTTACTAAAGTAGATAATGATGCATCATTAATATGTTTGGAAGAAGAAATAACAAGTAAGGCTAAATACGAAAATTTAGATGAATCTCTGCTATATATAAATGAAAATAACAAATCGAATATAAAAGATACGAAAGTAGATATCGTACAACTATCTATGGTTGACAACCAACCAGATGATGCTTTGACGAATATGTCGCTACGTACAAATATACGAATACAAAATAAGGAACTAGAATCGAAGTGGACCGAGCAATGCGTATCCGAGAAGAATGTTAACTGTTTTGGTATATATGAATCTACTGATGACACCACACAATTTCATAAAGAAATTCATAAATGTCAAGAAGTTGCTGAAGAAGAGGCACGTGCAATTCGAGAAATGGTAAATACATCACGTGATTCAACAAAAAAGGAGATTGAACCGTTAAAATTGGATAAAGTACAAAAATCAAGAGGCATATTTCGAAAATCGGAAAATCTAGAAAATGCATCCATTGCTAAACTTAATCCAGTAGAAAAGAAGATAACTGAAGTAACCCGAGTCGCTAAAAAATGTAATTCGCAGGAAAACACATTAAAGCGTCGTGGAATTAGGGCGCGTAGTAGCAACTCGAATACAAACGTCGATAGAGGTCAGCGGAATAGATCTAAGAGAAATAGGCAGAATAAGCAGGATAGTAGTAAACCATCTTTAAAGATGCCGATTGAGCCGATTGTCCGTAGTGTGCATGTTCCGGAAACAATTTCAATTTCTGAACTTGCGCATAAAATGTCTATCAAATCATCTGAAGTCATTAAGGTAATGATGAATATGGGTCAGATGGCTACAATTAACCAAATTCTAGATCAGGAAACGGCAATGATTATTGTCGAAGAACTTGGTCACCGAGCTATATGGTCAAAATTCGATAATCCTGAGGCACTACTCATTGATAGACAAGAAATGATAAGCGATGTAGAACAGTTACAACGTCCACCAGTCGTTACAATAATGGGGCACGTTGATCATGGTAAAACATCACTTCTCGACTATATTCGCCGTTCGAATGTTGCAGTAGAAGAAGTAGGCGGTATTACGCAACATATTGGTTCATATCATGTTGATACACCACGCGGCATCATAACATTTTTAGACACACCAGGCCATGAAGCATTTACGGCAATGCGTGCACGCGGTACGAAAGTGACCGACATTATAATATTAGTTGTTGCGGCGGACGACGGTGTAATGTCACAAACAAAAGAAGCAATTGCTCATGCGAAGGCGAGCAGCGTTCCAATTATTGTTGCAATTAATAAGATAGATAAATCAGATGTAAATCCAGATAGAGTGAAACAGGAACTTATCGCAGAAGGTATTGTACCAGAAGAGTATGGTGGCGATTCACCATTTATAGAAGTTTCATCAAAAACTGGTTTTGGTATTGATGATTTACTCGAGAACCTTATGTTGCAGGCTGAAATTCTAGAATTAAAAGCTCCAGTCAAAGCACTTGCGAAAGGTATAGTAATTGAGGCTAAACTTGATAAGGGTAAGGGACCGATTGCAACAATACTTGTTCAATCAGGAACACTGAATCGTGGTGACATTATAATTGCAGGTACTGCGTATGGTCGCGTTCGTGCAATGCTTGATGAGAATGGCAAAGTAACGAAGAAAGCTGGTCCATCTATTCCAGTAGAAATTCAAGGTTTATCAGAAATACCAGCTGCAGGCGATGAAGTAATTGTACTACTAGACGAACGTAAAGCACGTGAAATCGCGCTGTTCCGCCAGGGTAAGTTTCGTGATGTTAAGCTTGCAAAGCAGCAAGCTGTGAAACTTGATGGCCTACTTGAACAGATGGGCGAAGATGAAATACGTAGCTTGAATCTTATTATTAAAGCCGATGTGCATGGCTCAAAAGAAGCCCTTGTAGAATCATTATTAAAACTATCAACAAACGAAATACGTGTGCAGATTATACATAGCGGTGTTGGTGGTATAGGTGAAAGTGATGTTAATCTTGCAGCTATCTCAAAGGCTGTTATTGTTTGTTTTAACGCACCGGTTGACATGCATACACGCAAGTTGGCTGATACCATAGGAGTTAATATTAGAAACTATAATATCATCTACGATGTAGTCAATGATATAAAGATAATAATTTCTAGAATGCTCGCTCCAGAAAAAAAAGAGGTTTTAACTGCTATAGTTGATGTTCGTCAGGTATTTAATCTTCCGAAGATAGGAACAATTGCTGGATGTATGGTTATAGATGGAGTAGTTAAAAGAACATCATCTGTACGTGTACTGCGCAATAACAACATAGTTTTTACAGGCGAACTTGATTCACTGAAGCGAATTAAAGATGATGTTAAAGAAGTTAAACAGGGATTCGAATGCGGTATATCTCTGAAAAACTTTATCGATATCCTCGAAGGAGATCGGCTTGAAATATTTGAGATAAACCAAATTACACGTGCACTATAATAATACAGTATACAAAAAAGCTTATAAGCTACAGTTCTTATGAAGAAAAAACGGACTTCCTCTAATCGCAGTGCAAAAATTGCTAGCCAGATTAAACGTGATCTGTCTGAACTAGTTATGCTAGAGGTTAAAGATCCAAGAATAGGTCTCGTGACTTTCGAGATCGTTAAACTAACTCCTAACTATGCACATGCTGAAATTTATTTCACTTTGCTAACTGGAAAACCCAATGATACACAAGATGCATTAAATAATTCTGCCGGATATCTTCGCAATTTGTTATTTAAGCGTCTGCATATTCATACAGTACCAACTTTACATTTTCATTACGATCAGACGACAGAGAAAGCATATGAGATATCACGTCTAATTGATGAAGCAAACTTGATAAATACGAAGGATAATTAGTATCCATTCACTATTTTCCTTCATGTATGACTAACGCTATATCTTCATATCAGTGTATATCCTGGCGCACGCTAGATAGCGTTCTTTTACTCGACAAACCTATTGGTTTATCGAGTAACGAGGCCTTACTCCGTTCAAAGAGATTATTATTTGCGAAGAAGGCTGGACATACTGGCACACTTGATCCTCTTGCATCAGGTTTGCTACCGCTGTGTTTCGGCGAGGCGACGAAGTTTTCTCAACATTTACTTAATGCTGATAAAACATACGAAGCAACAATGCATCTTGGGGTGCGCACAATAACTGGGGATGCAGAAGGAAGTACAATTGATACACGCCTGGTGACCTGCAATAGGGCAGAAGTAGAAGAAGCACTTTCTAAGTTTATTGGAAATATTACACAAATTCCACCAATGTATTCTGCATTAAAGCATAATGGAAAAAGATTATATCAATATGCACGGGCTGGGTACACAGTAGAAAGGAAAAAACGAAACGTAATAATTCGAAGTTTAGAATGTCTAGCGTATGAACTACCCAATGTTATGTTTCGCGTGACCTGCTGTAAAGGTACTTATATACGAACACTTGCTGAAGATATAGGTGAAGCACTAGGATGCGGCGCACATCTAAAGGTACTACGACGAATAAGTATTGGTACTCTAAATATTAGGTTTGCTGTTACGCTAGATATATTATCTAATACCGATTATGCTACGCGTGATATCTTTCTATATCCAGTAGATATATTGCTATCAAATTTTTCACGTATTCAACTTGATGACACATATGCAAAGCGTTTTCTAAACGGACAACATTTAACTTTATCTAAGTTACCTCAAATTGATGAAAAATATGGCGGTCTTGTTCGCGTATACACTGCAATGCAGCTACTTGGAGTCGGGAGAGTGATAAATGGTGTACTTAGACCAGAGCGAGTGATTTCAGAAAAGCAGGTCGTGAAAAACTAAATATAATTTTTATTAAAATTAAAATTTAGCTTACTTAATAAATTGCTATCGATCTCTGATTTATTCTAATCAAACAAGATTGAGTAAATAAATTGATAATTGAATGGATCATTAATTCTAAAAACAAGAAAGAAAAATTTATCTCTTCGATTTCAGAGGCTGCATAGATAAATTGATTTACATATAAAGTGATATTGAATCATCAAAGGGTGACAATATAGATTGAACTTTCATTCAAGAGTGATTAATACAAACATTTATTAGAAAAGTACAGAACTTATTAAAGTAGTCATCTAACTTATAAAGTTCATAATGAATACAAGTATTGAGGATACTCCTTATCTAACACATATCAAATAAATCAATTCTCAAATAATAACGGTATTTAATCGGTAGTTCTTGTATTAGTTTTATGTGATATGCCTAATAAAATTATATATATAAGATAACAAATCGAATATATTAGATAATATAAAATATCGAAAATAAACTTTCATCAATCCGATTTATAATTTTCTATGACTCGTTCACCTAGAAATATTGCAATCATTGCTCATGTGGATCATGGGAAGACGACAATGGTCGACCAACTCCTTCGACAATCTGGTATCTTCCGAGATAATCAACATGTCTCAGAACGTATAATGGACTCGAATGATATCGAAAAAGAACGCGGAATTACAATTTTATCGAAGAACTGTTCAGTTAAATATAAAGATACGCAAATCAATATCATTGACACACCAGGACATGCTGACTTCGGTGGAGAAGTTGAGCGTGTATTATCGATGGTTGATTCTGTGCTCTTGCTTGTCGATGCTGTCGAGGGTACGATGCCGCAGACTCGTTTCGTTACAAGTAAAGCACTTGCTCTCGGTCTAAAACCTATCGTTATTGTTAATAAGATTGATCGTCCTTTTGTACGAATTGATTGGGTAATTAATCAAACGTTCAATCTTTTCGATAAACTTGGCGCAACAGAGGAGCAACTCGACTTTCCAATTATATATGCATCTGCTTTAAAAGGCTACGCGTCTTTAGATCCAACTGCACGCGATGGAGATATGCGTCCATTATTCGAGGCTATTCTCTCGAATGTACCTATACGTCATACCGATCCTGAAGGGCCATTTCAGATGCAGATTACATCTCTAGATTATTCAAGTTATATCGGACCAATTGGTATTGGGCGCATTGCCAGAGGTCGCGTTAAACCAGGCCAGTCTGTTGTGATGCAATTTGGACCAAAAGGTAACGTTCTAAATCGTAAGATTAACCAAATTATGTCATTTAACGGCCTTGAACGCGTACATGTCGATGTAGCTAAGGCAGGTGACATTGTACTAATTAACGGGATTGAAGATGTTAGAATTGGCGCGACAATCTGCGCTCCAGATACGCTAGAAGCGCTGCCGATGATCGCTGTAGACGAGCCAACTATAACAATGAATTTCCTTGTAAATTCCTCGCCACTAGCAGGCAGAGAAGGTAAATTTATTACTAGTAGACATATTCGGGATCGTTTGAATAAAGAACTTAATAACAACGTTGCATTGCGCGTGAGTGATACATGCGATGAAACTATATTTGAAGTTTCAGGAAGAGGCGAACTTCATCTAGCTATTCTTATCGAGAATATGCGCCGAGAGGGTTATGAGCTTGCAGTATCGCGTCCGCACGTGGTGATAAAAGAAATTAATAATATAAACTATGAACCGTACGAGTTACTAATAGTAGATATTGATGAAAAATATAATGGTAGCGTAATGGAAGAACTAAGCTATCGTAAGGGCGAGATCCTTGAAATGACATCTGATGGCCATGGTCACGCCCGTCTTGAATATCGGATTCCAGCTCGTGAACTAATTGGATTTCAGAGCGAATTTTTAATTTTGACTCGTGGAACAGGCTCGATGAGCCATATTTTTGACTCTTATAGACATTTAGATAAGGATATCTTTACTAGTAGGCGCAGAAAAGGCGTCCTAATTTCACAAGATAATGGAGAGGCAATTGCATATGCGCTTTGGAAATTGCAGGATCGCGGTCGAATGCTTGTAAGGCCTGGTGATATCCTGTATGAAGGAATGATTATAGGCATCCATAACCGTGACAATGATCTTGTTGTAAATCCGACTAAAGGCAAACAGCTAACGAATGTACGCGCATCTGGCACCGATGAAGCTGTACGTCTTGTTCCAGCGATCAATATGTCGCTTGAATACGCTATTCAATTCATTAATGAGGATGAACTAGTTGAAGTGACTCCGAAATCGATTCGTCTACGCAAGCGTTATCTAAAGGAGCATGATCGTCGTCACGCTCGACGAGAATCTATGTCGACTAATATTTAGTAGATATATTTATAATTTCTATTATCTACATTATTTTATAATTGTTTTCTGGCTATTTTATTCTATGCTATGCTTTGTGAGGTGGGTATAGGCTATAGGTTTTCTTAACTTACAAGACTTAATTTCGCGCGATCTGTTAACGGTTAAGCAGTCCGCCTAGTAGGCGGTTGAGCGACCCGCTATTTCTTAGGAAGCTCGAAGAAAGGTGAGCGTAAAATGTTAGATGTTATGAAGCAGTTCCAGTTAAACTCATATCTGTTTGGAGGTAATAGTTATTATCTAGAGAAACTATACGAGAAGTATCTAGATAATCCAGCATCAGTTCCAGAAAAATGGTGCGAGTATTTCGATGCATTGCAGAATAGTAAAGATGTAGATAATTCGAATTTTGTAGATGTTATGCAAAACAATAGAACCATCGAATCGATGGTATCTTATGCTAATGTGGATAAGTTAATTCCACGAAAAATCAGCAGCAATCCAGTTGTATCAAATAAACAAGTATATGTTCAATCGTTAATTAATGCCTATCGCTTCTTTGGTTCGCAGTATGCGAATCTTGATCCACTAAAACGCTGCAAGTACCTGGAAATTCCAGAGCTTGAACCTGCATTTTACAATTTCTCTGAAGCTGATTTCAACAAGAAATTTAGTACAGGAAATCTTTATTTCGGCTTCGAGCAGGCTTCACTACATGACATCATCAATTGTCTTCGTGATACGTATTGCGGTACGATTGGCGCTGAATATATGCATATCAGAGATCTAGAACAGAGATGTTGGTGGCAGGAGAGATTAGAATCAATACGTGCGAAGCCTAATTTTTCAGTTGACAAAAAAAAACATATACTTCGTATTTTAACTGCTGCTGAAGGATTCGAGCGCTATTTACATACTAAATATGTTGGACAGAAGCGCTTCTCTCTTGAGGGCAGTGAAAGTTTTATGGTGTCAATGGATGAAGTCGTTCAATATTCTGGTAAAAAGAGCATCCAGGAGATTGTAATTGGGATGGCACATCGTGGCCGCCTAAATGTACTTGTGAATACACTTGGCAAGATGCCATCAGATCTATTTTATGAATTTGAAGGCAAGTATACTGACGATCTTTCGGAAGGAGATGTAAAATATCACAAAGGCTTCTCGTCTGACGTATCTACAGAAGGTGGACCTGTACACTTGTCGCTCGCCTTCAATCCATCCCACCTTGAAATTGTGAACCCTGTCGTAGAAGGTTCTGTAAAAGCTAGAATGGACCGACGAGGTGATCATGATGGCTGTCAGGTATTGCCAGTACAGGTTCATGGTGATGCAGCATTAGCCGGTCAAGGTGTTGTGATGGAAACTCTAAATTTGTCGCAAACACGTGGTTATTGTACACACGGTACACTACATATTGTTATCAATAACCAGATTGGCTTCACAACTTCAGATCCTAGAGATACACGGTCAACATTATACTGTACTGATGTTGTCAAAATGATCGAGGCACCAGTTCTGCATATAAACGGTGATGATCCAGAAGCAGTTATACTCGCGACTCAGATAGCTATCGACTACCGTATGAAATTTAAGAAGGATGTCGTTCTTGATATTATCTGCTTTCGTAAGCTTGGACATAACGAACAGGACACGCCAGCCATCACACAACCAATGATGTATAAAAAAATTGCGAAGCACCCTGGTATCCGAACACTTTACGCAGAAAAGCTCATATGTCAGGGCTTACTAGATACCAAAGAAGCAGAAGATTTTGTAAAGGAATATCGAAAGTCGATAAGTAATGGCCACCATACAGTTAATCTAATGTCTTTTGGATATAAGAGTAAGTATGCAGTTGACTGGACGCCATTCCTGAATAGGAAATGGACAGATACCGTAGATACGGCAGTATCTCTAACTGAATTGAAGTATTTTGGACAACGCATTACAACAATACCAACTAACTTTAAAATTCATCCACTTGTTGAGCGTGTTATTAACGATCGCCAGAAGATGATGCGTGGTGAGCAGAAGATTGATTGGGGCATGAGCGAACATCTTGCATTCGCGTCGCTTGTATCATCAGGATACAGAGTCCTTTTAATGGGTCAGGATTCTGGTCGTGGTACGTTTACACATCGTCACGCAGTTTTACATGATCAGAATAGAAAATTTTGGAACGATGGTACATACATACCACTACAGAATATTAAAGATAGTCAGGCGACTTTTACAATAATAGACTCAGTCTTATCAGAAGAAGCAGTACTCGGTTTTGAGTATGGTTACTCGATAGCCGATCCGAACACTCTTGTGCTATGGGAAGCACAATTCGGTGATTTCGTCAACTGTGCACAGGTTGTGATTGACCAGTTTATCTCGTCTGGCGAAGTGAAGTGGGGTCGTTTATCAGGTTTGACAATGCTTCTACCGCACGGTTATGAAGGGCAGGGTCCTGAACATTCATCAGCTCGTATCGAACGCTTTCTTCAGCTCTGTGCAAACTATAATATGCAGGTCGTCCAGCCTACGACGCCAGCACAAATCTTTCATCTTCTTCGTCGTCAGATGATTCGTATTTTCCGTAAGCCTCTTATTATAGTAACGCCAAAGTCACTATTGCGTCATAAGGAAGCAGTATCTGATCTATCTGAACTTTCAGAAGGATTATTTCATCCCATATTAGGTGAAATCGAAGATGAAATAGATCTAAAGAAAGTTAAGCGTATTTTAGTATGCTCTGGTCGTGTGTATTACGATCTCATCGCACATCGTCGAAAAACAAAGTCTAATAATATTATGATTATAAGAATAGAACAACTTTACCCATTCGCAGATAAGCAGTTCGAAGAAGAAATAAAAAAATGTGAAAGTGCGACGGAAGTAGTCTGGGTACAAGATGAACCAAGAAATCAGGGTCCATGGTTTTACATCAAAGACCAGATAGAAAAAAGTATGAAAAAAGAGCAAAAGCTCGCATACAGTGGTCGGCAGGCTTCAGCTTCTCCTGCTGTTGGCTCATACACAAAGCACTGTGAGCAGCAGAAAGAACTAATTGATAGTGCATTCGACATATTAAAAAGTAAATTTTGATTATAACAAGTAAGCTCATTGAGCTTGCAATGATCTAATCTACCTAATATATGTACGATGCCCGGTTTAATATCATGCTTGAATAAGGTTCAGCAGAATACTCAGGAATTTTTAAATGACTATCGTAGAAGTCAAAGTACCTCAGCTTTCGGAGTCTGTTTCGGAAGCAACAATGTTGAAGTGGAAAAAAAATATTGGTGAAATCGTTGAACAAGATGAGATTCTGATTGAGCTTGAAACAGATAAAATTGTGCTTGAAGTACCAGCACCAATCGCTGGAGTACTTACAAAAGTTCTGAAAAATGAAGGCGACACTGTGATAACAGATCAAGTTATTGCGATAATTGACACTAAAGAAAATATATATAAATCTGACGTAGAAAGTAGTAATTCTGAAATCAAACAGAAAATTATAGCTACTCATGAGATAACATCAAGTGCTAAATTTGCTTCACCAGTTGCATCGAAATTGATGGATGAGAAGGGACTTAGTTCTGTCGATATTGTTGGTTCTGGACGCAATGGCCGGATTACAAAGGGCGATGTTTTATCTACAGTAACTCGCATAGAGAAAGTTAGGAAGCCTGATGAAATGACAAATACCGATCCAGATTTATCACTGGATTTGAGTGTGTCTCAGTCAGAGATGACAACACATTATTTCAATGACCGTCTAGAACGGCGCATTCCGATGTCACGACTTCGAGTTAGAATCTCTGAGCGGCTTCTCGAAGCGCAGCAGAAAAGTGCAATCCTAACTACATTCAACGAAGTAAATATGAAACAAGTTATAGACCTACGTGCGAAATATAAGGACAAATTTGAGATGGAGCATGGCATAAAGCTTGGTTTCATGTCCTTTTTCGTAAAGGCAACAATTCACGCACTGAAAAAATTTCCACTTGTAAATGCATCAATTGATGGAAACGATATTATCTATCATGACTACTTTGATATTGGTATTGCGGTAGGATCACCTCGTGGTCTTGTAGTGCCAATATTACGTAACGCGAATCAATTAAGCATTTCAGACATTGAAAAAAAGATTGCCGAGTTTAGTCAGAAAGCAAAGAATGGAAAATTATCAATTGAAGAGATAACGGGTGGTACATTTTCAATTTCGAACGGCGGCGTGTTTGGTTCGATGCTATCGACGCCAATTATCAACCCGCCACAGTCAGCTATTCTAGGTGTGCATGCTGTAAAGGATCGACCAGTTGTTGAAAATGGCCAAATAGTAATACGACCGATCAACTATCTTGCATTATCGTATGACCATAGAATTATCGATGGTCGCGAAGCTGTTTTATCGCTTTCTATAATTAAGGATATATTGGAAGATCCAACTCGTTTATTACTTGACTTATAAATTTTTCATTTGATATATTGCGCCAATCATGCGATTACACGGCGCACACACAAGAATAAAGGATTATTTATGTCTAAAGAGTTTGATGTTGTCGTGATCGGTGGTGGGCCTGGAGGTTATATCGCTGCAATTCGCGCTGCACAGCTTGGTAAAACAGTTGCCTGTATTGATAAATGGAAGAATCGATCCGGAGAACCAAAGTTGGGCGGTACATGTTTAAATGTTGGCTGTATTCCATCGAAAGCATTACTTGCGTCATCTGAAGAATTTGAAAAAATTAATTATCATCTTGCTAGTCATGGGATTACTGTTAGCGATGTGAAAATTAATATTGAAAAGATGCTTGATCGTAAGGATAGGATTATTCAGAAAATGACATGTGGGATTGAATTCCTATTTAGAAAAAATAATATAATCTGGCTTAAAGGACATGGAAAATTTATAGGGAAGAATCCTGCGGGCATTCAAATCGAAATAAAAAGCGAAGAGGAAATTAAAAATATAATTGCTAAGAATGTAATTATAGCAACAGGTTCGAAGGCACGTCATATAAAGACGGCTCCAGTTGATGGAAAAATTATCGTAGATAATGAAGGAGCACTTTCATTCGAAACCGTACCAAAAAGACTTATAGTAATCGGCGCTGGCGTTATCGGTCTTGAACTCGGTTCGGTATGGCGTCGCCTCGGCTCTAATGTGACAGTGCTCGAAGCAATGCCAGAGTTTCTCGCTACTGTCGATGAATCAATTGCAAGAGAAGCATCAAAGCTCTTTAAGAGGCAGGGACTTAGCATTAATACTGGTGTTCAAATCATTGAGTCGAAGATATTATGTAATGATAGCATATCGGTTACTTATACCGATAAAGATAATAGTGTGAAGACGATTAATGCAGATCGTCTAATCGTGTCAATTGGTCGCATACCTAATACTGATAACCTTGGTCTAGAATTGATTGGCCTGAAAAAAAATGATTGCGGATTCATCGATGTCGATGATTACTGTCGTACTTCGATATCGAATATTTATGCAATCGGTGATGTAGTTCGCGGTCCAATGCTTGCACATAAAGCAGAAGATGAAGGCATCCTAGTAGCAGAAATAATAGATGGTCAGAAACCACGAATTGATTATGATTGTATCCCTTGGGTGATCTATACTCAGCCAGAAATAGCTTGGGTTGGTAAGACAGAGCAGCAATTAAGGAAAGAAGGATGCGAAATCAAAATAGGTAAATTTCCATTTACTGTTAATGGCCGAGCATTATCAATGAATAACACAGATGGTTTAGTAAAAATTATTGCCGATTCAAGGACTGACCAAGTTCTCGGTGTACACATCATCTCATCTAATGCATCCGAATTAATCTCGGAATCCGTATTAGCAATGGAGTTTAGAGCAGCATCTGAAGATATTGCTAGGATCTGTCATCCACATCCATCTCTATCTGAAGCGGTGCGTGAGGCAGCGCTAGATGTTGATAATCGATCGCTTAATATTTAATTTTAGTAAAATGTAAGTATAGAATACTTCTATAAACTATTTAGAATGATGAATATCACCGAATACTGTGAGCGAGAATTATCCTATTATGGATATAAATTAGATATTGCACAGCGTGCAGCAGTTAATCTCCTACAACATCGACAAGATGAATGGGTCATCTACAAATCTCGTCGATCAAATGTATTCAAGAAAGTATTTATTCATCCTAAACCACCACGTGGTATTTATATATGGGGCGGTGTCGGGCGTGGTAAGAGCTTTCTGATGGATAGTTTTTATATTGTCCTACCACTTCTTCGTAAAATTCGTTTTCATTTTCATGAATTCATGCATGAGGTACATCTTGAACTCAAAAAACTAAAAGGACAGGTCAGCCCACTTGATAAACTCGCACGGCAAATTGCTAAACGACATCGATTGATCTTCTTTGACGAATTTAATATATCAGATATCGCTGATGCGATCATCATTTATCAGCTACTCGATCATCTATTTATGAACGGCGTACAGTTCGTAATGACCTCAAACTATAATCCAGAAATGCTATATAGAAATGGATTACATCGCGATCGAATTTTACCTGCAATTTCACTATTAAATAAAAATCTTGATATAATAAATGTCGATTCAGGGATAGACTATCGCACATCTAATGTAAATGAATTCTGCATGTATTATACGCCACTCGGAATAGATAGCGAACATGCGCTTCGAAATATATTTATGAATCTGACTGCCACAGCAGCAGATGAGAATCCTATTATTCATATTGAAAATCGAAAATTAAGAGCATTGCGCAAGGCTGATGGAATAGTATGGTTTGATTTTGCGACACTGTGTGGTAGCGCCTGCTCTCAAGGTGACTATCTAGAACTCGCGAACCGCTTTCATATGATTATACTATGTGACGTTCCAAAAATGTCAGCACATATGGAGTCGGAGGCGATGCGCTTTACATGGCTCATCGATGTACTATACGACCGTAAAGTCAAATTACTGATATCTGCTGCTGTACAGCCAAAAAATTTGTATATACACGGATCAATAACTCACGAATTTAATCGAGCTATATCAAGAATCATTGAGATGCAATCATATAAATACCTAAAAATGCCAAGACGAATCTTTGATATGTCAATGACCTGAAATATATTGTTTTGTGCCAAAAATCGGAAAAATACTAAACAAGTTTAGATATATAGAAATTATAGATCTTTTGTATACTGAATCTAATTTTTAATGTTAGATATAATTTCTATTTAAAATAATTCATTGAATGAAATTTCATACGCATATTATCATTTTATGTCGAGAGACGCGAGATCCCAACGCGGTTTCACAGTAAATGCGTAATCTGTACGTGCCTGCTCAGGCCAACGTTGGAGTCGTAATGCTCCGGCAAACGCGATCATTACACCGTTATCCGTACATAGATCGAGATCTGGATAATATACTTTAAAGATACTATTCACTGAGACTGAAGATAATGCCGTACGTAATTGCTTATTTGCACCAACTCCACCACCAACAACAAGTCGGTTTAATCTTGTTTTCTTAAGAGCAGTAATAGATTTTGTAATAAGTACATCAATAACAGCATCAACAAATCCTCTAGCGAGATCTGCTTTCGCGCGTTCTTGTAGGATGTTAGAAAGCATAGATTCATCAATTTTTTTTATCTGTCTAAGCACGGCAGTTTTTAGTCCACTAAAACTGAAATTTAGATCGCCAGAATGTATCATTGGTCGTGGTAGTACGACTGCCCCGCAGTTGCCTTTTTCTGCTAATTTTGAAACTTCCGGACCTCCAGGATAACCAAGACCTAGCAATTTTGCAGTTTTATCGAATGCCTCACCAACTGCATCATCGAGTGTTTCGCCAAGTGTTTTATAGACACCGATATCTATTACGTGCATTAATTGTGTATGTCCACCAGATACGAGCAGCGAAACGAATGGAAATAGCGGTGGCTCAGAGGTAAGAAGCGAAGATAGCAAATGTCCTTCTAGATGATGGATTCCTATAGTCGGTTTATTCCATGCTATTGCGAGCGCATTTGCGATGCTTGCACCGACGAGCAAGGAACCGGCGAGACCTGGGCCCTGTGTGAATGCAATTGCATCTATATCTTCATATTGAACACGGCTAGTTGCAAGTACGTTTTCAAGAAGTGGGAGTACATAGCGAATATGATCACGTGATGCAAGCTCAGGAACAACGCCTCCATATTGTCCATGCATTACCATTTGCGAATGTAGTGCCTGTGCGAGAAGTCCATTTTCTGTATCGTAAAGTGCAAGACCAGTTTCATCACAGGAACTTTCTATACCGAGAACGAGCATAGATAAGTACCCTTATAGATAATAGATATTCTTAAAAAATTTATTAATTATCTTAATCATAGTCAATCAGCTAGAAGATCGTAAACCTATAAGCGGCTAAAATCCTATTTTATAAAGGTTAAAACAACAAGCTTAGTTCTGCTACAAAAATAAGAGAAATATTAAGATTTAATGATTCAAGATTTGATAAATTAAATATTAATTAGAGATATATATAACCTGACAAGAAGATTTTATTTAGCTGATTTAATAATACATAAATAACAAGAGCAATACGCTTAGAATATAGTGTAGATTGTTACTGAACTTCTTCTCTAAGAACGCTTAAGATCTTTGGCTTAGAGTAATAATTCTAGAATCTAGATATCAAGGTCTTTTTCTAAGAAAAAAATAAATTTTATAGAATAAATTATCAGAAATATAAAAACATATAAAGATTATAATTGAGTAATACCTTGATACTTAGAATGTATCAGATTCTAGAGAATTAATTAAAAAGTTTTATATAGAGCTTATTAGTAAGCTATTTGTCATTTTTTTAAATTAAAATTACTGTGATTCCACATTCTTTTTTACATGTTCTACTAAATCAGGTTGACCTTGTCAGTCTGGTAAGTCGTTTTGTACAACTCAAGAAGGTCGGAATAAATCTAATAGGACTTTGCCCATTTCATAATGAAAAGAGCCCGTCGTTTACTGTTAGCCCTACTAAGCAGTTCTATTATTGTTTCGGATGTGGTTCAAATGGAACTGCGATTAGTTTTCTAATTGAATATAAGGGATTGACATTCCATGAAGCAATCCAGGAATTGGCACAGTCTGTCGGTCTAACTGTCCAGTATGAATCGTCATCACCTCATTTCGAGGCTGGTGAACGGAATAGACAAATATCAGTTTCAACATCAGCATTAACTACATTATCTAGCGTGATGCAAGTCGCGTGTAGCTATTATCGTAAACAACTTCGCATCTCACCAGATGCAATACGGTATTTAAAAAATCGTGGGTTGAGTGGCGAAGTTGCGGCTCGTTTTTGGTTAGGATACGCACCAAAAAGTTGGCAGAACTTAAAATCAGCATTCCAAGATTATTGTGAAACTACACTAGTTGAGTCAGGTCTCATTATTGTCAACGACACAATTGATCCACAGAGCATGATATATCGATATGATAGATTCCGCGATCGCATCATATTTCCGATTAGGAATATAAGTGGACATATAATTGGATTTGGTGGTCGTGTACTTGATGATCAGAAACCAAAGTATCTGAATTCTCCAGAAACATCTTTATTTAATAAAAGTAAGGAACTATATGGAATATTTGAAGGACGTTTCTCAATACGCGATCGTAAGTCTGTAATCGTAGTTGAAGGATATATGGACGTTCTAGCACTTGTACAGTTTGGTTTTTCAAACGTTGTAGCCACATTAGGTACTACCTGTACATCACTTCATATCAAAAAATTACTACAACAGACAGACACAATAATTTTCAGCTTCGATGGCGATACTGCTGGACGAAGAGCTATGCGACGCGCACTAGACGCATGTCTGCCTTACGCCTCAGATAACCGAACAATTAAATTCATATTTCTACCATCTGAGTATGATCCAGAAAGCTATCTTCATAAATTCGGAGACGATGCATTTTCTAAACAGATAGAGCATGCGATTCCATTATCACAATTTATACTAAATGAAATAATAACTGACAAAGCACTTAATCAACCGGAAGGAAGAGCAAGAGCTTTATTCGATGCAAAGCCGATATTGAAAGCATTGCCAGGAAATGTGCTACGAACACAGATTATACATATGATTGCTGAAAGACTCAATATTTCGTTCGATGAAATTGCCATATTAAGTAATATCAACACTAAGCTCATTTCACCAACTAGTTATATTAGATCATATAATGCTCACAGGAGCGTGACTAATCTTGAAAAGCACGCTTTACGTAATCTGGTAATGTATCCGAGAATTGTAATGTATCTAGATAGTGATGAGAAGGTAGCTCTATGTACACAGTCAAGCAGTAGTAGACTGTTCTGTGAAATTATAGATTATGCACTTAGTCTCGGAATCCGTGCTGAATTTCGATTACTTTCTGATATGCTTCGAACTTCTGTAAATAGAGAAGCTTATGATGAAATTTTCAAAGAAATTTTTTTTCATGATGAAAATATCCGCGATCTATTATTACGAAATACGGATGACAGTTCCTTTATTGAGAAGCGATATAATAATCCAGAACATATTGCTGCAGAAGAGGTGAAGGTAGCGGCATTAAAGATACGTTATGCTGCGTATAGTAGTCGTCTTAATGAGTTAACTAGGCAAGCAACACATACGCCAGATGAACTTAATGAATTAATGAGGCTAAATAGAAAGCGGACTGATATGAAGGGCCAGCTTAGTTTGTAATAGTTTAGTTATGATACCTATAAAAAGTTGTCGTGTTATAATTAAGGTTTAAAATGGTCTAATTTTTTCTTTATAGCCTTATTTGTAAAGACAAGTACTTAAATAAAAGTTTAATTTTGGTAAAATATTTAATTTTCTACTAAGGTTATTAAAATTCTTTTAGAATGATTTTAAACGGAGGGTAAGTATCTGCATAACAAGAGAAGAAGTAAATTAATAAAGCGAAATGAATAAAGCGCGACACGCGGAGACTAAATCTAGCAAAACAGCATGCGTCCAACAAGAATATATGGTTGTATTACTACAACAAGTTTAGACAGCTGTTATTTCAGCAGCTACGAGTCGTAGTCTGTAAAACTAACTCTATGACTAAAAAGCCGAACGAAGTATTATCCATTGATAACAATGAAAATCAGAGCAATACGCAGTCTATTGCTATACTTAGCAAAAATAAAGTACGTGATCGCCGTGCAAAGGAAAGAACACTCCTAAAGGAAGCGTTCTCATCAAGCCAGACTGGTACAATCCAGGAACTCGAAGAACGTCGAGTTAAGCTTCGTACGTTAATTAAACTTGGTAAAGAGAGAGGATTCCTAACATATGGAGAAATTAACGATCATCTTCCAGATAGCTTCGTAGAGATTGAAGTACTCGATGGAATTATCGGGACATTCAATGATATGGGAGTTTCGGTCTACGAGCAGCCTCCAGATTCTGAAATTCTACTATTAAATGATAATGCACCAGCTTCGTCATCAGACGATGAGGTTGAAGAGGAGGCAGAAGTTGCACTATCAACAGTTGATTCAGAATTTGGACGTACGACAGATCCAGTTCGAATGTATATGCGTGAAATGGGCACAGTAGAACTGCTTACCCGTGAAGGTGAAATTGAAATCGCGAAAAGAATCGAGCATGGTCTACGTCATATGATAATGGCTATTTCCTCATGTCCAACAACAATTGCTGATATTCTCTCTATGGCTAAGCGCGTAGAGAATGAGGAGATTCGTGTAGATGAGCTTGTTGACGGGCTAGCTAATTCGAATGTACTAGAAGTTAATGCAGATAGATTTTATGAGAATGAAGTTGAAACAATTGAAAATGAGGAGACTGATGAAGATGAAAGTGATGAAAACGACGAGGATACTGCGCGCGCGTTAGCTAGTGAAGCTCATCTCGAAGTACTTAAATATGCATTACTTAAGAAGTTTGCTCTGATTAGCGAATGGTTCGAAAAGATGCATCATGCGTTTGAAAATGGAGGCTATAAATCGAAATCGTATCTGAAAGCACAAAAAATGATACAAAATGAACTAATGACAATTCGATTTACTGCGCGAACTATCGAGCGTTTGTGCAATACATTACGCGCGCAGGTAGATGAAGTGCGACAGGTCGAGCGTCAAATTCTATATATTGTTGTCGACAAGTGCGGTATGCCACGTTCAGAATTTGTTGAGCGTTTTCCTGGAAGTGAGACAGATATTGATTGGGCTAGAAAAATTGCTGCAGAAGGGCATTCGTATAGCGAAATTCTATCACGCAATATCCCAGATATTCGAGAACAGCAGAAGCGTCTTCTAGACTTACAGAGTCGTGTTATTTTGCCAATAAATGATTTAAAGGAAACTAGCAGACAGATGGGTGCCGGTGAACTGAAAGCACGTCAAGCAAAGCGTGAAATGACTGAGGCAAATCTGCGCCTTGTAATTTCAATCGCGAAGAAATATACAAACCGAGGCTTACAGTTCCTTGACTTAATCCAGGAAGGCAACATTGGCCTAATGAAAGCAGTTGATAAATTTGAATATCGTCGCGGCTATAAATTCTCCACGTATGCAACATGGTGGATTCGCCAAGCAATCACACGCTCGATAGCAGATCAGGCACGAACTATACGTATTCCTGTTCATATGATTGAAACTATTAACAAGATGAATAGAATTTCAAGGCAAATTTTGCAAGAAACTGGTCTTGAAGCAGACCCAATGACTCTTGCTAAGAAGATGGAGATGTCAGAAGAAAAGGTTCGTAAGATTATGAAGATTGCAAAGGAGCCAATCTCAATGGAAACACCAATTGGTGACGACGATGAATCTCATCTCGGTGATTTCATTGAAGATAATAATACAGTTGCACCTGGAGATGCTGCGCTTCATACTAGTATGCGAGATGTTGTAAAAGATGTTCTTGATTCACTAACACCGCGTGAAGCGAAAGTGCTACGGATGCGTTTTGGTATTGAGGTAAGTACTGATCATACGCTTGAGGAAGTTGGTAAGCAGTTTGACGTTACTCGAGAAAGAATTCGTCAGATAGAAGCAAAGGCATTACGCAAACTTAGACATCCAAGCCGATCAGACAAGCTGAAATCTTTTCTCGAAGGAAACTGATTTTTATAGTAAATAGTAAAATTTTGGGCCTCTAGCTCATGCTTGGTTAGAGCAGCGGACTCATAAAAGTACTATTCAATAACTATTAAGAGCTATTGGATAGTGAATAAAATGGGTTGCCTAGGGGTAAATTTATTATTCTACCCCTTGGTAGAACTGCTCAAATTCGGGGAAGCCTCTTCTGCGATAGTGTGCAAGCGTGGTGATCCCGAGCGAAGCTCTCTTTGAGAGAACGTGTAGAGACTGTACGGGCAGGTCGTAAAGACAAGAGACAGTCCAGACCACAAACCCGAAAGGGGTGACGAAAGTCATAGTTGGTAAGCATAATCCGTTGGTGCCGGGTTCGACTCCCGGGAGGCCCACCAAATAAACGTTTATAAAACTTTTCTAAAACTCATAAAACTTTAAGATTAGAAGGGTGCGAAGTTTTAATTTAGTTAATAATGTCAGTTAAGTAAGTTCTATAACTTCATCAAAGTATTATAAGTTAATTTAAATGAAAAATTAGGTATTACTGATGCTTACTAAACATATACTCGTAGTTACAGTGAAAGTTCAAACGAATATTGAATAACACGATAACCGCCAAAATATGATGGTTATGGTTGATCTTTACTGTATCGTTTCAAAAATTCTTGTTCTTGAAGATTAAAGCGTCGCGCGAGTGTCAATTACTGTTCTTTGCATAGATGCCCACGCACCAATTGTGATCCAACAGAACTAGAAGAAAAATAGAGATTACTTTCATCTTTACTCGTTTTTCAACTATGGTCTCAATCCGTATATGTCCGTTCAAGTTCAATCTAATAAAATAGAATCGCTGCGTACCAATTACGACGCTCTAGATCTATGTCTATTTCAGTTATAGTACTATGTCTATTTCAGTTATAGTAGTTTGTAAAGAATATAAATACACGTGTATCACTACATTTTATTAGTTCTATCAGAAGCAAGCATCATTGTATGATGCTCTGGAATGTTTATATCGAGTGTTTCTCTAAATAAATTCTGAAGAAATAGTCAAATTGTATAAATGGGTCACAATAAATGCTAGATTTGTTGAGTGACGCACGAATATAATTTATACGAATATTAGCAAGCGTCATCACGTTATATTTATAATTTATATATAATGAAATTCTAAGAGGAATATAAGATAAGCAGGAAAAATAAATAAATTAGTCATTGAAATAGTGGAATCACTATTGACTATCAATATGTAGGCCTTTATTTATAATTTATATCAAATGTAGTTGAGTAAATTACTGGAATTTATTCGATATTTTTAAGGATGATATGATTCTTATGCGCCATACTATTTTCTATATTTTTAGCTGAAGTTATATTTCCTCGCTTTCGAGATAGCGGTGGATTTCTAGAGAAATATCGCTTAATGCCTCGGAAGATAGCGGAAGCCATCTGGCAGCGATAGTTTTCATCGTTTAGCTTAGCCTCTTCTTTCAGATTACTAATAAATGCAGTCTCTATCAGAATAGACGGAATATCAGGTGCTTTTAGTACTACGAACCTTGCTTGCTCAACTGAGCCTCTATGAAGTTCGCTTATTTTACTAACCTCTTCTAACACATAGCAACCATAACGTAACGAATCACGGATTTGTGCATTTGATAGCATATCTAGTATCGTACGATTAACCATTTCATCTGTTGTTCTGATATTAATACCACCTATTTGGTCAGATGCATTTTCCTTGTTCGCAATCCAGCTAGCTGATGCGCTTGACGAACCATGATCAGATAGTACAAATACAGAAGATCCATGCGCAGACGATGTCGTGAATGCATCTGCATGTATTGAGATGAAAATATCTGCGCCGACATGCTTTGCTTTCTGTACACGTACATTTAGTGGAACAAAGAAATCTGCATCACGTGTCATCATAGCGCGCATGTTAGGTGATGAGTTAATTTTCTTTCGAAGTTTTTTGGCTATATCAAGTACAACATACTTCTCGTATGTGCCTCTTATTCCAATTGCTCCAGTATCTTCACCACCGTGTCCAGGGTCAATTGCAACTGTCAAAAGACGAACAGTGTCGCTATTATTAGATTTTGAAACAGTGAATTTTTTGTCGCTTTTTCCGCTGTCATCGATATGCTTACTTTCATTTGATGAAATAATAGACAATTTGTTTATCTGAGATTTTTGTCGTATATTATCGACTTTTGGTGTACTTTTCGCATAATAATTGAAGAAAGATTCAACAGAGTCATCGCTAGACATTTCTGAGTTATTCATTGTAATCACCGGCGATTTCATCCTCTGTGTGAACATAGTTTCGCTTAGTTTCTTTTCCTTGTTCTCCGTCTGTATGATTAAATTAGCTATGGGGTCAGGAACTATAACTGAATAAAAATCAAAAACTAACCTATATCGATACGAACCAATTGGTTGTAATGCAAATACTTGCGCTTTAACAGAATCTTTAAGATTGAACACTATCTTGACAAGATTAGATTGATTATGGAAAACTCGAACTGAGCGAATATTCGGATCATTCGGCTTAATCTTGAATGGTAAATTGCGTAGAGGCTTATTAATATTAATTCCAATTAAATCAACGATGAGCCTATTATTTTCTTGCACTAATTGATATTTATTTTTCAGACTCTGATCCGATTCTATCGTTACACGTGTGTAGTCACACGCTGGCCAGGTACGTACATCGAGAACTGACATCGAGTATGCAAGACAAGATGTGACCACGAGTTTAAGTGTGATAATAGATATATTTATATATAATATCTGATGGCGACACCAGTTATATAATACTGTATTTGTAAATTTGATGATGGACTTAATCAGCATCTTTCAAGGTATATCTTGCCTAATGCACTATAAGCTATGATAGTGAGCGTTCGTCTGTTGCCGTCAAAGTCGAATAAAAATATAAGGTCAGGGATACCGAGCAATACACTTGCTTTCTGCGGCCATTCAATTAGACAGATTGTATTAGAATTAAAATATTCCCGAAATCCTACATCAGACCATTCAAATAGCTCGTTAAACCTATATAGATCGAAATGATAGATCTCAAATTTTCTGTCTTCACGTTCGAACACGTACGGCTCTAAAAGAGTATAAGTTGGACTACGTATTCGGTCTTGATAGCCAAGGCCACGTAAGATAGCACGCACAAATGTTGTCTTACCTATACCAAGATCCCCTAAAAGCTGGATTTGGAGCCCATTAAGCGTATGTATGTGTTCAAGGCGCGTAATGACAAGTGCTTTAGAGAAGCGCTCACCGAAAAATCGAGTTTCAGCTTCATCTGATAATATGTGCTTACGTATTCCAAGAACTGGTGGTAAAGCTATGGTATTTTTCTGAGAAATAATAGGTATCGCTGGCATTTTATAAATGGCAAAGATAAGCTTTAATTTTTAACATTTATATGTATATATGAACTTGCCAAACTATAAAATTTATATATGTTAATCACGAGTGACTAATAATATTGTTTTTAGAAACCTTATTATCACGATGAAATATAGTAAATTCGCTTACTACATTCAGACACTATTTTATAGTAAGAAAAATATACCACTTTACGAAATATTTATGAACTGACTTATTCTGCAGTAAACAAAGAAATCTATGCATAATACTATTATGATTTAATGTTCAATATGGAATATGTGCAACAAATAAGAAGAGCATACATAATTTATACATTCCTATCCATCTGTCTGTGATCTAGACAGATAAATCTTTCCATAATTTATCTATGTTGAATTCTGATTCTTTCATAACTCTGTTTTCAAACTATTCACTACATAAACACAACACGTTTGGATTTGACGTACGAGCACGCAGCGCTGCACATATCAATAACGTCTCTCAGTTTGAGATGCTTCATCTTGATAGACGCCTGTCTGGGCAGCGACTTATTGTACTTGGCGATGCAAGCAACGTCGTACTTATGCGTGATTTCGATGGCGCTGTTTTATTTAACAAAATTACTGGACGATCTATTATAAGTGAGGATAACAACTCATATCTTATCGAGGTGGGAGGTGGAGAAAACTGGCATTCGTTTGTTAAATGGACAATTCATCAAGGAATGGCTGGTCTTGAGAATCTCGCATTGATTCCGGGCACAGTCGGCGCAGCACCGATCCAAAATATCGGTGCTTATGGTGTCGAAATGAAAACTTATTTCGATTCGCTTATTGCGATTAACCTCAAGACTGGATGTCGTGAGTATTTCAATACAGAACGTTGTGCATTTAGTTATCGTGATAGTTTCTTTAAACGACAAAAAATAATGCAGTTTGCAATTGTTTCCGTAGTTTTTCGCCTTCCTAAGCATTGGACATCACATCTTGACTATACAGAGATTTCCAAAGAGCTCGATACAAAAGGGATCATGAAGGCTAATGCAACACCATATGATGTTTTTAAAGCGATTATAGCAATTCGTCGTGCAAAGCTTCCAGATCATGTTATTCTCGGTAATGTAGGCAGTTTTTTTAAGAATCCATTAGTTAGTTTTGAGCAGCTTAAAACATTAAGGTTACACGAACCAGGTATCGTATGGTATAGCCATCCTAGCTATGGTATGATGCTCTCAGCTGGATGGTTAATCGAGCGTTGTGGATGGAAGGGTCGTACATTTGGTGATGTATCGGTATACGATCGTCAAGCAGTTGTCCTTGTTAACCGAGGTGGTGCAACTGGAGAGAATATAATAGCTATTGCTGACAAGATTCAGCGGGATGTAAAAAATCGATTTGGAGTTGAACTGGAGATTGAGCCAGTTTGTATATGAGTTTGTTATTTAATCTTACCAAGCAGAAGAAATTCCATTAGTGCCTTCTGTACATGTAGACGATTCTCTGCCTCATCCCAGATAACGCTTTGTACACCGTCTATTACACCTTCGGTTACTTCCTCACCGCGATGCGCTGGTAGGCAGTGCATAAAAAGCGCATCCGGATTTGCACGAGTCATCATTTTCTCATTGACTTTCCAATTAGAGAATGCTTGCTTTCGTATTTCATTTTCTATTTCAAAGCCCATACTTGTCCATACATCTGTTGTCACTAAATCAGCATGAATGCATGCATTATTCGGATCTGCAACGATTTCAAAGGATTTCAAGCTTTCAGGATTAATAAGTTTCATGTCAGGACCATAGCCTGGCGGTGTAGATAGATACAATTTAAATCCAAGTATCCATGCTGCATGGATCCATGTATAAAGCATATTATTTGCATCGCCTATCCATACTACTTTCTTTCCTGTAATAGATCCGCGATATTCGTAGTATGTAAAGATGTCTGCAAGTACTTGACAAGGATGATATTCATTAGTCAGGCCATTAATAACTGGCACGCGCGAATTTTCAGCGAAACGCTGAATGATTTCCTGCTCAAAGGTACGAATCATAATAATATCGACCATTCGAGATATTACCTGAGCCGAATCTTCAATCCGCTCACCACGGCCAAGCTGCGTATCACGTGTGTTCATAAATACCGCGTGTCCACCAAGCTGGAAGATACCAGCTTCAAATGATAGCCTCGTGCGCGTTGATTTTTTTTCGAAAATCATTGCAAGTGTCCTGTCGTGGAGTGGATGGTAAGTCTCATAGCTCTTAAATTTTTTCTTTAGAAGACTGGTGCGTTTGAATATATATTCATAGTCTTTTAGTGATAAATCTTTGAACTGTAGATAATGATGAATAGATTTAATAGTCATAAAATAAAATAGATTGAAATAATCTTATATTTGTATCGCACTAGGATGAGTTTTATGTTTATGTGTTATATCTTGAAGAAGAAATATAAAGAATTTTAATTTCTGACAAACATCAGTGGTGTACTCTATATTTTTAGAGTTGCATCCTGCTTTTGAAGCCAAAATGTAATAAAACTAAAAGTTTAGTGAGCATGCTAAGCCGTGCCGTTACTTGAGCAATCTCAAATCTGTCAGACGACTGAATATTTTATTTATGGTCTTACGAAATCAGGGAAAGTATTTCGTCCGAGTGATTGGGCGGAACGCCTGACAGGAGTAATATCGTGTTTTAGACCAGAGGCGACAGGACAGAATGCCTATCTACAATATTCGCCATATGTGAAACCAACTTTACTTGGTAGTATAAAATGCGCAATTCTCGATAGTCGTCTGCGCGATATCGAACCTCTTGCATTTGATTTCGTTATGAACTTTGCAAAAGATAATGATCTCGTTGTTACCGAGATGTGCACATTATCCGATTATGAAAATAAATAAAATTTCACTAGAAAAACTTGTAAACAAAAGCCTACCCCACCCCCCTTTTTTTTGAAAAAAGAAGCGGGGGGG
>JAVHYX010000001.1:209424-380030 GCA_032470195.1 Burkholderia sp.
GGGGGGGAGGAAGAGAATCCTTAATTATTGGAAATTAAAGATAGATTTTCTCTTACTGTAGTGATGGTATCTTAATATTTTTCACAGCTTGTGATAGTTTACTCTTATTTCGAGCAGCCTTATTTCTATGTACAATCTTTTTATCAGCAATGATATCGATTGTCTTTGTGGCAAACTTAAATACTTCTATAGCTCTTTGTTTGTCTCCACTTTCAATAGCCTTTCTTACAGTTTTGATTGCAGTGCGGAATTTTGAACGTAGCGCCGAGTTATGTGAGTTCAATTTAGTTGTCTGTCGTGCTCGCTTACATGCCTGTATAGAGTTAGCCATAGTGGTCCTTTATCATACTTATTATTCCTTATTCTAACTGCATAGAGTTTAGAGATTTTGTAACTTGTTACAAAATTTTATATCCTTCCTCTATAAATAGAGGATATTTATCCAAGGAATATAAATTAGCTCTAATAGAGGTTAAGTCATAAATAGCATAGCGCACTTTCTATAAGTTATTTTTATGAAAACTACAAAAAATTATTATATCGACAAAATTAAATATTTTGCAATATAGATATTCTTCAATTGTTAGATGATGTTACATAAATTGTCTTGCTAGTACTGTTAAACTACATGTTTCTTTAGCTTTAAATACTCTCAGATTTTACTATGCTTATACTAATATTAGTTATCCAATGAATCTATTTCGACCCCTACTGACAGTCGGTAGTTTTACGCTGCTATCTCGCGTTACAGGTTTGGTCAGAGAAATATTGATTGCTCGTACGTTTGGTGTTAGTCAATTTACAGATGCGTTTTATATTGCGTTTCGTATTCCTAACCTATTACGTCGCCTATCTGCAGAAGGTGCATTCTCGCAAGCATTTATCCCAATCCTATCCGAATTTAAAAATAAACATAGCTGTAATGAAACGAAAGCATTAGTTAACGCGATGTCAACTACACTTACCTGGACACTTATTTTAATATCTATATTTGGTATCGCGAGTGCAACATGGATTGTACACACTGTTGCGTCAGGGTTACATACCGATGGGCAGACATTCCCACTAGCTGTTCAAATGACACGGATTATGTTTCCATATATTGTTTTTATCTCACTAACTACACTTGTGTCTAGTGTGTTGAACATATACAAGCACTTTTTACTACCAGCTCTTGCTCCGGTGCTATTGAATATCTCGTGTATTATTGCATCGGTTTTTATCGCGCCGATGATGAAAATGCCTATGTTCGCACTTGCTTGGGCTATTATCGTAGGTGGAGTTCTGCAGCTCATTATTCAGCTGCCAGCTCTGAAAAAAATCGGTATGGTACCGATTATTAGCTTGAATCCTCTACATGCACTATGTCATCCAGGCGTAAAACGCGTGTTTACAAAGATGATACCAGCTATATTTTCTGTTTCAGTCGCACAACTACTACTAGTTATTAACACAAATATCGCGTCACACCTTGGGCAAGGTGTGGTGTCATGGATTAATTATGCAGATCGGCTAATGGAGTTTCCAAGTGCGCTACTCGGCGTAGCGCTTGGTACAATCTTATTGCCAATCCTATCAAAATCGTATATTGATTCGGATTGGATCGAATATTCTGAGTTACTAGATTGGGGGTTACGTTTAACATTTCTACTTGCTGTACCTAGCGCCGTTTCATTATCTTTTTTTTCTCTCCCAATGACGGCAGCACTGTTTGATTATGGAAAATTCGATACACATACTATTATAATGGTTTCAAGAGCCCTTTCGATGTATGGGATTGGTCTTGTTGGAATCATTACGATAAAAATTTTAGCACCTGGTTTCTACGCCAAACAAGATACTAAAACTCCTGTGAGGATAGCAATTTGTGTTCTCTTTATTACTCAGTTATCAAATTATATATTTGTACCGATAATCGGCTATGCTGGGCTTACGCTTAGCATCAGTATCGCGGCATGTATGAATTCATTACTACTATTCTTCGGTCTGCGACGACGAAGAATATATATGCCATCACCTGGTTGGGCACGTTTTTTTGTACAGCTTACCGGCGCATCCCTTGTCCTCGCTGGCGCTATGCGCTGGTCTTCTCTTACATTTAATTGGATAAATATGCACGCGCATCCAATAATGCGGATTATACTAATGTCTACATGTCTTTTTCTATTCGCTGGACTCTATTTCATCATGCTATGGGCTATGGGATTTAAATATGCACATCTTAAAAGACGAGTAAAGTAAATAATAAATAGGATAACTAGAAGTGGGAGATTAATATCTTAAAAGTTTTCTTGCATAGATTATCTTGTAACTTAAATTACAATCTCTGTAGCTTTTCCAAAAAAAGAGGTTTGTTCTAGGGATGACTACTAATTATGTAGATTGAAATAGATCAATCCTACATGTCCATACTATCTAGACCAGGTAGAGGTAAAATTTTCTTGTATTTCTATAGTGGATTACTAAGATATATCGATTCTTTACTTCAGTGCATTTAGAATCCTATCACGAACTACATCAACCGAGCCGGTCCCTAAAATCTTGCGATAAATAAGTGATTTCACGCCATACTTTTCATTGCCATGTGATGACCAGTCGCTATAGTACTTAATAAGTGGCTTCGATTGTTCTTCATATACGTCTAGACGTTTTTTTACTGTTACTTCCTTATCGTCTTCTCGCTGTATTAGTGGTTCTCCAGTTATATCATCGTAGCCCTTAGTTTTTGGTGGATTGAATTTTATGTGATATATGCGCCCAGATCCTGGATGAATTAGTCGACCGCTTATTCGCTCAATAATTTCTGAGAATGGTACATTAATTTCAATAACATAGTCTATTGTAATATTGATATCCTTCATTGCATCAGCTTGCTCAAGCGTACGTGGAAAGCCATCGAATAGATAGCCATTTGCACAATCCTTTTCTTTCATGCGCTCCTTTATAAGTGAAATAATTAGAGAATCCGGAACAAGATTGCCTTCATCCATATAACATCTCGCTTTAATACCGAGCGGAGTGCCAATACGTAAAGCTATACGTAACATGTCACCAGTCGAGATCTGTGGAATACAGAATTTTTCTTTAATAAATCTTGCCTGAGTGCCCTTTCCAGCACCTGGAGGACCAAACAGGATTAGGCGCATATAGAAGTTCTCCAGAAAAGTGATGTAAATTCGTTATTATTCGTGTGTCGCGTTATAATCATATCTATAACATGTATAATAATTTAACTTCTAGTTTATTTAGCTTCTTGGCTTGTACGTGAAATAAGTACATGCATATATATAAGCGCAATATATAAGCTTACTAGAAGGATAGTTTTCTAGTTTACGCGGCAACAACTTAAGAAGTGTTTGTTTCTCTATATAATTTACAAACATTGTATCGTCTAGCTAAATAAAGTACGAGTCGACTTTACAAAACGATCTATGTTCTATTTTATATAGATAATCAGAACAATTCAGAACATCGTCGATGTTATATTGGCACAATATTTCAAGCGCTCTTTCTTCGTCAAAGAAAGATACGATAAGTATCTTTACTAGATATTAGTTTTATTCTTCTGTAAAGCAACTATATACAAACATTGATTTATCTTTTAGATTAAAAATAGCTTTTTAGTAGACGAGTCAGCACAAGTTTATCTTATAAACAATTACAATAAAAATGATTTGAATAAGTAATAGTTATCAAACTATTGTATAGTGAATTGATAGTCGCTTTCTTAGTTTGACTAAGCTGAACTACTTTCGATTATTTGGCGAGCTTCATCAACTAGCATTACAGGGATTCCGTCGCGAATCGGATATGCTAGCTTGTCTGTATTACAGGTTAGTTCTTTCATCGTGCTGTTATAGCTGATAGGACCTTTACAAATTGGACAAACAAGAATTTCAAGTAAGTGTTCATGCATAGAATTTCTCTACATTGAGAGCAATGAGACAGGAATCGAGAACAACCTTAATCGGAATAACTCATACTCGATTATCGTATAAGAAAGTATAAAATCTTACTATATCTTTCTCAAAAAGAAAGATTGCATTGACATCGTTTTCGAATAGATTATCTAAGAACGTAATAACTTAGTAAAATTCGTTTTTATATCAGCCTAGTAAGGCAATCTATGTCAATTTTCGCTCTTACTGAAAACGTTAGCAAGATTCTATTCGAATATTAAATTCGATCTAATCTATCCTAGAACATAGATTATCTTGAGTAATTTTATTCAAATTTTCTATTCTAGAATAGAACAGATTATTATATATAATATATAATTAAAATTCCATATCAAGATCTATCACAGAATTTTGACAAAATAGGTTTATCTCTAAATATGCTTCTTATAGAGAATTCAATATTCTATAAATTTATATTAACTTAATAACTTAGATTATCTTCAAAAACATATTTGATTAAGGAATCGTTTTTTTATGGCTCATATACTTCCTCCGCTCCCATATGCCGAAGATTCACTCACCCCATATATATCTGTTGAGACTATTCAGTTTCACTATCATAAACATCATCAGACATATGTAACAAATCTGAACACATTAATACAAGATACGAATTTTAAAAGTATGTCTCTCGAAGAGATTATTAAGAATTCGTCAGATGCTATATTTAACAACGCTGCACAGGTTTGGAATCACACTTTCTTTTGGAAAAGTTTATCTCCAAATGGAGGTGGTATTCCGACAGGCAAACTTAATGATATGATTATTTCAAATTGGGGCTCATATAACAAATTTAAAGAAACTTTTACAAATGTTGCAATATCTACATTTGGATCAGGATGGGTTTGGCTTGTAAAGAAACATGACAACTCGCTTGACATTATATCAACGAGCAATGCTATAAATCCAATAGGAACTAATAATAAACCGCTCCTAACAATTGACGTATGGGAACATGCTTATTATATTGACTACCGTAACGCACGCGCGAAATTTATTGAAATATTTTGGGATATCGTAAACTGGGATTTTGCATCGAAAAATTTTGAGTAATCTCTAACTTTTTATCAAAATTATATATAAGTTTTATATAAGTATTATTTTGATGAGAAATAAGGCTATTTAAAGCCTTATTTTCTTAAAAAGAAAATAAGATCAGAATATATTTATATAGAATCTACACATTAAATTTAGCCTCTTCTTAGGCTACTTTTGATAATGATAATATTCGTTCTACATACCGAGCAATAAGATCTACCTCTAAATTAACATTTTTGCCTATATCAAGGTTCTGTAAAGTTGTTGTTTCAACTGTGTGAGGAATCAAATTAATAGAGAATTCACAACAATCATCATGATCAGTGATCGTGTTTACAGTTAGACTTACGCCATTAACTGTTATCGACGCTTTATATGCGAGATAACAGCTGAGTTTTTTCTGCGCGATAATACGCAATTCATGTGACTCACCAACAGGTGAGAAATATGAAACTGTACCAAGTCCATCAACATGACCGGATACTAGATGACCGCCTAGTCGATCGTGCGCGCGTAAAGCCTTTTCAAGATTGACATCTCCAATAGTCGAGAGACCGACCGTGTGATTAAGGCTTTCACGAGACACATCAACATCGAAATTTGATGCGGTTTTATTAATTACAGTCATGCACGCCCCTTGAATCGAAATACTATCGCCGATTGCCAGGTCAGTAAGATCTAGACTACCTGCATACACTGTTATGCGTACACCTGATTCTAATGATGCGTCAATCGGTTTGACTGATTCTATTCGGCCTATAGCCGCAACAATTCCGGTAAACATCGTAATAATTTTATTTAATGAGAAGTAATTGAGGATATAATACGCGCAAGTATACGAAGATCATTTCCAATATGATTAATACTATGAAATTCAAGACGCATACGCGAATCGAGATTCGGTGGTGAAGCAAAATCAAACATGCACGCGGAATCTGCGCCAAGCAAGCTCGGCGCAATATAGACGAGGAGTTCGTCAACGCAACACTCGCGTAGTAACGATCCGTTTAGCCTGTAACCCGCTTCAACATGTAGTTCGTTAATGCCACGCTCACTGAGAATTCTAAGCACTGAATGTAAGTCAACTTTACCTTCTAGGTTTGGTAGTGATATAATGTCTGCGCCGTGATCACGAAGCGCTGCTGCGCGTTCATTATTATCCGAATCAAGCTTGCCACAGAAAATTATGATTGGATCACCTTGAAGTAGACGAGAACTTATAGGCAGTTCAAGCTGACTATCTATCAATACACGTTGTGGCTGACGTGGTGTTTCAATCTTTCGTACAGTTAATTGTGGATCATCCTGACGAGCTGTACCGATACCTGTTAGGATTGCACACGCACGTGCACGCCAAGCATGTCCATCTGTACGGGCAGCTTTTCCTGTAATCCATTGACTTTCTCCGGATGGAATTGCAGTTCGCCCATCTAACGATATAGCAGTTTTCATACGCACCCATGGCCGTCCTCGTGTCATCCGAGATATGAATCCGATGTTTAGCTCAGTAGCTTCATTCATGAGCAATCCACAGCGTACATCAATTCCAGATCTGCGCAATAGCCTGATACCGCTTCCTGAGACACGTGGGTTAGGATCCTCCATCGCAACTATAACTTTTAAGATACCAGCATCGATTATTGCATTTGAACACGGTGGCGTACGACCGAAATGGCTACACGGTTCAAGTGTGACGTAGATAGTTGAACCTGTAACATCATGACCACGCATGTGTGCGTCCTTTATTGCCTGTATTTCCGCATGATCATAGCCAGCTGGCTGTGTAAAGCCTTCCCCAATTACTTTATCATCTCTAAGAATAAGACAACCAACACGCGGATTCGGTGTTGTTGTATACATTCCCAGCTTAGCAAGTGCAAGTGCACGATGCATCCATTTAAAGTCAGTATTAGAGAACATCTATTTGACTTCCTTTCAGTCAATGAGCATAGAAAATATACGACGTGCAGCAGAAAGGGTTTCGTCGATTACGGTATCGTTATGTGCGCTTGAAATAAAGCCAACTTCATGTGCTGACGGCGGAAAATACATACCTGCATCAAGCATTAAATGAAAGAATTTGTTAAAATGCTCTGTATTGTTTTTTATTACTTCCGAATAATTCATTGGCACGTTCTCTGTAAAGTATAATCCAAACATTGATCCTATCGAATCTGTACAGAATGTAATATTGACTGCGCGTGCGTTGCTCGAAAGGCCATCTGTAAGACGCTTTGTCTGCTTAGCAAGATTATCGTAAAAACCTGGCTCTTGAATTAATTGTAGTGTTTTTAAGCCTGCAGCAATCGCTATTGGATTACCAGATAGTGTTCCACCTTGATAAACTTCGCCGAGCGGTGAAAGTTTTGCCATAATGTCACGACGGCCACCGAATGCAGCCGCTGGCATTCCTCCACCGACTATCTTGCCAAGACAAGTAAGATCCGGAGAGATCCCGTAATACTCCTGCGCACCACCAATTGAGATTCTGAAACCGCTAATTACTTCGTCGAATATTAATATTGCACCATATTTTGTACATAAATCACGTAGTATTTTTATAAATTCAAGAGTACCTCGAACCATATTCATATTTCCGGCAACTGGCTCTACAATTACTGCAGAGATTTTATTTCCGAAATTTTGAAATACTTCTTCGAGCGCAGTAATATTATTAAATTCAAGAACAGTTGTATCCTTCTCGATGCTAGAAGGAATGCCAGATGATGCTCTGTTTCTGATAGAGTTTAATGCTACTGAACTAGACTTCACCAGTAAGCTATCGACGTGTCCGTGGTAGCAACCTTCAAACATAATAACATGGCTTCGACTAGTAAAACCACGAGCGAGCCGAAGTGCGCTCATTGTAGCTTCTGTTCCACTTGAAACCATTCTAACCTGTTCTATCGAAGGAACAAGTTTACAAATTTCTTCAGCAATTTTGATTTCAGCTTCGTTAGGTGTGCCAAATGAAAATCCATCTATAAGAACATCTTGCACAGCTTTAAGAACATCGGGGTGTACGTGACCGACAATCATTGTCCCCCATGAGCTAATGTAGTCAATATACTGTTTTCCATTTACATCCCATAAATATGGACCTTGCGCACGCGATATAAAACGGGGCGTCCCACCAACCGATCGGAAAGAACGAACTGGTGAATTAACGCCACCCGGAATACTTTTTTTTGCTCGCTCGAATAAAATATTATTATTAGATATCATAAAATTTAGTTTTTATAGAATTCTATAAAAACATATAATTCCGCATAAAACAAATAAATAGCCTTTATTTGGTAAATAAACCTATTATTATAGGTTATCAACCTCTTTCTATTTCGCAAAAATAATAATTGAGGTCATTTAAATTAAGTAAAATTATTTCCTTTAATAACAAATTAAAATTTTAAAGATATTAAACATTAAGTATTAACTCTCTAAGCTAGATTAGCCTAGGACTCTACATATACTGTATAGTTAATTCTACTATAATGTGTATTATTAGCAGTAAATTCTATAAAGAATTGCTGTTTTGATTTATTATTTATTGATTTTAAATAGCAATTAAGAGGTAATCATGCTTAGGAACATAACATGTTACGTATTAACCGATACAAAATAGATATTCGATTGATTTTATTACTTGGCATGCTTGCCTCTTGTGGTCCGCTTGCAGTTGATATGTACTTGCCTAGTCTTCCATCGATAGCTCATTATTTTTCTGTAAAACAATCATATGCTCAGTATACTCTGACAGGTTTCATGTCTGGTTTTTCTATTGGAATATTGTTATATGGCCCATTATCAGATGCCCTAGGGCGTCGTCCAGTTCTACTCAGTGGGATTGCATTATTTACGATCGCTAGTTTCCTCTGTTTCTCTGCTGGCTCAATTAGTACGCTAATTTTCGCACGCTTCATACAGGCAATCGGAGCAGGTGCTTCATCGGTACTCACTCGTACGATTGCGCGTGATACACACGAACCTGAAAATGCAGCAAAAGTGCTATTGATGGTTGGCGGAGTTACTTCGATCGGTCCACTTTTCGCACCATTAATCGGTTCGCATATCATTCGATTTTATAACTGGCGTGCCGTATTTGCTATTCTTACTCTATTCGGTTCACTTTGTATGATAGTTGCATTCTTCTATGTACCGGAAACCTGGCCAAAGCACAGGCGTATTAGTACTGTTCTATTGCGCTCATTCATATCCTATAGGCATATCCTTTCGAATCGAAGTGTATGGGGTTATATCCTATGCGGTGGAATGGCGTTCGCATCCATGTTCTCATATATTACCGCATCACCTTTTGTTTATATTGAATATTTTCATATATCGCCACAGCATTATGCAATGCTATTCGGGCTAAATATCTTTTGCACTATATCTGGTAATTTTCTAAATGCTTGGCTTATCACTAGAATTAGTTCATTAAAGATTATTTCAGTAGCCGCTCTCTTCAGTTCTATTGGGTCACTTGGAGTTTCTTTTTTTGCGCTAACTGGCATTGGTAATCTGTGGTCAATTGTGTTTGCCCTATTTTTTGTTATTAGTATAGTTGGGGTCTTATCTGTAAACTGTACAACAAACCTGATGATACGCTATCCAAATAACGCTGGCGCGGCAGCTGCAATATTCGGAGCAGTACAGCTTGGACTCGGCGCACTTGTAAGCAGTGTTATCGGTGCTCTCACAAATGGTACACCATCTGCAATGGGTATCACAATTGGAATAAGCGGTTTGTTATGTTTAGTTGGTAGACAGCTTATTCTTAGAGAGAATAAGATAGTA
Source organism: Burkholderia sp. (assembly GCA_032470195.1). Classification (GTDB taxonomy): domain Bacteria; phylum Pseudomonadota; class Gammaproteobacteria; order Burkholderiales; family Burkholderiaceae; genus Burkholderia. The sequence goes on from JAVHYX010000001.1 coordinate 219,216, forward strand.
ATAAAAGATAGTTTTTAATATTAAGAAAAAGATGATGGAATTCCGGATGTTACGTTGAAACCACAATCGACGTACATAATTTCACCAGTTATTCCGCTTGATAAATTAGAGAATAGGAATGCAGCAACGTTTCCAACTTCTTCTATCGTTATATTGCGACGCAATGGTGTTATATTTTCCACATATTTCAATATTTTACAAAAATCCTCTATGCCAGATGCAGCTAACGTTTTGATTGGGCCTGCTGAAATACCATTCACACGAACCCCATTAGAGCCAAGAGAACTAGATAAATAACGGACGCTCGCTTCAAGAGAGGCCTTTGCGATACCCATCATATTGTAATTCGGCACTACTCGCTCTGCACCGATATAGGTGATCGTTAAAAGTGAAGCATTTCCAGAAAGTATTGGTATAGCAGCCTTAGCAAGTGCTGAAAAGCTATATACTGAAATATCGTGCGCAATCCGGAACGATTCTCGTGACAAACCATCTAAAAAATCACCGGAAATTGCCTCACGAGGCGCGAAGCTAATTGAATGTAGGATACCATCGAGTTTATCCCAGTTCCTACTAAGATTTTCAAATACTTCGGAAATATGTTCGTCATTACTGACATCACAATGAAATACAAGTTTGCTCCCAAATTCGGCAGCAAATTCTGTAATACGTTCTTTGAATCGTTTGCTAACGTATGTGAATGCTAATTCGGCGCCTTCGCGTTTACATGCTTGTGCAACCCCATATGCAATTGATCGATTCGACAATAACCCTGTTAGTAAAATGTGTTTACCAGTAAGGAGGTCCATAAACTTTCCAAGTAGAAACGCATATTTGTTTTTCGAAATTAGAATTCAAGATATACCTTCTCTATATTTGGGTCATCTCCATGTACATACAAATCTGTATAGAAGATCATTATATGACTAGTATCATGTGCTATATTTGTATATATTTATGATAACTCTGTTTGTTAAGAAAAAATTTATCAACAACTAATATACCATGTCACTGAAACAGTCTTATGGGCATTATTACTTGGATATTTATATTTATCGCTGTCTTTTCAATGACAGATACTAACGTTTTTGCTCATAAAATAAATAGATCTAATCAAGATTCAATAAAGATATGTATGAGCACGTCGTCGGAATTAAGTAATAAAAACAATATAGATTTTATCGAAAATATCAGAGATAAATCATTTTTATATAGTAATAGTAAGATTAGAATATCTGGTGATATTGTTAGTTCTGCCCTTAATATGATAGGCGTTCCCTATCGATGGGGTGGAAATTCTCCATATTCAGGCCTCGATTGTAGCGGCTTTGTTCGCTATGTATTTAAAGATACGTTTGGTATATTGTTGCCACGGCGCGTGCAAGAAATGAGTAGAATCGGAGAAAAAATACATGTGAATGATATGAAGCCAGGAGACCTTGTGTTCTTTAATACGATGAACCGGAAATTTTCACACGTCGGAATCTATATAGGTAGCGAAAAATTTGTTCATTCCCCATCGACAGGTAATACGATACGTGTTGATTATCTTAATGGCAATTATTGGAAGAAGCGATTCAGTGGTGTACGTCGAATAGAGACGCACTTTCCATATAAGTGTAAAAAGATAATGTTGAATCGTATAAATACACCGATTGGTAAGGCATTTCTATAAAATTCGTACTTGAACTCTTGATATATCAGAAGATAGCTGTGAGTCACTCTGATCTAAGATAGAATTAGTAAAATTATAGTCTTTCAATTATACAATATAAAAAGATTATAATTTACAATTCCTTTGATACTAACCTTATATGCCTTTATATATCTTATGGTGATATAAAAAAGTATTATTTAACCTATATCAATTTTCATTGAGTTATCGATTTCATGATTAGCCCCATTCGTACACGTTTCGCGCCGAGTCCTACTGGCTTTGTTCATTTTGGTAACATTCGTTCCGCGCTTTATCCATGGGCATTCGCTAGAAAGATGAATGGTAGATTTCTCTTACGTATTGAGAATACAGACATCGATCGGTCAAGTCAGAAATCAGTTGATGCGATCATAGAAGCTATGACATGGCTAGGACTTGACTTCGATGAAGGTCCATTTTATCAGATGAATCGGATTGATCGCTATCGCGATGTACTTAAAAATATGATCAAGGAAGGGCTTGCTTATCCATGTTATATGTCGATGCAAGAGCTTAATGCACTGCGTGATCGTCAGCGTAAGGCTGGAGAAAAACCACGATATGATGGTACATGGCGCCCAGAGTTAGGTAAGGTTTTGCCAAAACCGCCAGTCGGCGTAAAGCCACTTTTTCGATTCAGAAATCCGCTAACTGGAATAGTTATTTGGGATGATGTAGTAAAAGGTCGCATCGAAATTTCGAATGAGGAACTTGACGATCTTGTAATTGCACGCTCAGATGGTACGCCAACATATAACTTTTGTTCAGTTGTTGACGACCTTGATATGGCCATTACTCACGTGATCCGTGGAGATGATCATGTAAATAATACACCACGACAGATCAATATACTTTGCGCACTCGGTGGCAAACTACCTATATACGCTCATCTGCCAACTATACTAAATGAGTATAAGAAAAAGATGAGTAAACGTCATAGTGTAATGAGTGTAATGGCTTATCGAGATGAAGGTTATTTACCAGAAGCTATTATAAACTATCTTGCCAGACTAGGTTGGTCTCATGGAGATTCAGAAATCTTTTCATGTGAACAGTTCATCGAATGGTTTGATCTAAAGAATTTAAATAAGTCACCTGCACAGCACGATCATAAGAAACTGAGCTGGATTAATAGCCATTATATTAAGAATGGTAATAATGATTATATTATGTCTTTGACAAAACCATTTTTATTATCGATTGGGATTGATGATGAAGCATTATTGAATGGTCCTGATATTGTCAGCATTATTGAATTAATGAAGAAACGTGCGACAACTCTAAAGGAGCTCGCAGAATTGGTTGCGATATTCTATCGTAATCCAGAACCTAATTCAGACGATCTTGCGTACTATATGAACAACTCAGTACGTTATGCAATCATCGAATTAGCGGATAATTTGAAGACGATAGATTGGAATAAATGCGCGATTAGCGCTACAATAAAGATGATAGTTAAATTACATAAGCTGAAATTATCGCAGCTTGCAATGCCAGTCCGTCTACTAGTTGCTGGAGTCAAACATACCCCACCAATAGATATATTACTGATGCTGTTCGGTAGAGACACTGTTATATCGCGGATTAAACAGGAACTTATCTGAAATCTAAAGAATATAGCCTTAACAAGACATTGTTTATGATACATAAAGATAAAAGAAATTTTATTAGAGATGTAAATATATTTACATGAAGTAGAGTATTTGAATACAATCTCTTCTCCTATTTACAAAGGGGGGTATAGCTCAGATGGGAGAGCGCTTGCATGGCATGCAAGAGGTCGGCGGTTCGATCCCGCTTGCTTCCATAAATAAAACAGTATCAAGTTATTAAATAAGATATAAAGCTTAGAGGCACTTCTAAAAATAACCTAGAGATGTCAGAATAATATTCTGAGTAATATTCATTATTAATGGATAATGATTTAATAAAGGAAGCCATGTAGGAAAAGATCATGTCCCCTTCGTCTAGAGGCCTAGGACATCACCCTTTCACGGTGGGAACAGGGGTTCGAATCCCCTAGGGGACGCTAGAGTTTGAAGTTTTTTCAAATTTAGAATAGATAAATATGCCTATGTAATGGATATGGCTGAGATAAAAATAAATGTTACTACTAGATTAAGAAGGAAAGAATTGGAGCGGTAGTTCAGTTGGTTAGAATACCGGCTTGTCACGCCGGGGGTCGCGGGTTCGAGTCCCGTCCGCTCCGCCAGTATTACCAATATTAAATAATCACTTCTATATAATCACTTCTATAATTTCTAAAAAGTAAAGATAAGAAGATGTGCGACTTTACTTATAATTAATACGCAGTAGGAAGCTGATAAGGAAGAAATAATATAATTTATGACTAAATTTAGAGCTAAATTATTTCTTTCTTATGTTTCTAATAATCAAATTATAGAAGTGTTCTGTAAAAAAACTAACCTTCTAAGAAAGTAATTTCTTAATGCTTTTGCGGAAGCGGTGAGATTCGAACTCACGGATAGTTTCCCATCTCTGGTTTTCAAGACCAGTACCTTAAACCACTCGGCCACGCTTCCTATCTTGGTATTATACTAAATTCTTATTCTCTAATAATATTAATTATCGCATAAAAATAACTGTTGCAAATTATTAAGGAATCGCTGTCCAAGACGTGTTGGGATGATTTTTTTAAAATTTTGTATAATTAACCCACGTCCTTCAGCATCTTTAAGCACTCTACTAAGAGTACTTAGTGGCAAACCAGTTCGATCGGTAAAGATATTCACCGGAAACCCTTCGACAAGTCGAAGGGCATTTAGCATGAACTCAAATGGTAGATCACGTATGCTAACATTCCATTCTTCCTTTACTGTTCCTATATTAGAGTGAGCATGCTTAATAAATGTTGACGGATTCCTATGGCGAACTTGCCTAAGAATTCTATTCGAAAAAGATAACTTTGTATGTGCGCCTGCACCGATTCCAAGATAATCACCAAAGTTCCAATAGTTTAGATTATGCTTACATAGCCGCCGATATGACTTTGCATATGATGAAACCTCATAGCGATGGTAACCCGCGTTTGCAGTATATTCATGTATCCATTCTTGCATGTCTGCTGATATATCATCATCTGGCACGGCTGGCGGAAATTTCGCGAACAGCGTATTGGGTTCAAGTGTCAAATGATATAGAGATAGATGCGGTGGCATAAATGATAGAGCAATTTTGATGTCTGCCTTGCATTCATCTAGTGTTTGATTCGGCAAAGCGAACATCAGGTCAAGATTAAAGTTATCAAACGTGTTTGCAGCTATATCAACTGCGGAAACCGCTTGTATGGCATCATGAATACGCCCAATCGCCTTCAGATGCCTCTCGTTAAAGCTCTGAATACCAATAGACAGTCTGTTAACTCCACATGCCCTGAATTGTCTAAATTTCGATGATTCAAATGTACATGGATTTGCTTCGAGCGTGATTTCAGCATTGACATCAAGTGGTAGTAAGATCCGTATATCTGATAGCAATCTATCAAGACCCTTCTCAGACAGGAGACTTGGTGTACCTCCACCAATAAATACAGTTTGTACCTGTCTTCCGCAGATGAGCGGAAGGGCGCATTTAAGATCAGTTTGTAGTCCGTCAAGATAGATATCTTCAGGAAGATCTTTACTCTTCCATTCATGTGAATTAAAATCACAATAAGGACATTTTCTAATACACCATGGAAAATGTACGTACAGGGCGAGAGGTGGAGGTGACGGAATACTTATTATCTGTTTATATGATACGTCAGTATCAAAAACAGACGCATCAATGCCTATAGTTTGATTTATATTTCCTCCAACAGTCGAGAAAGGAGTGATTTGAGTGCGAGTGCACGATGGCTTAGATTATTCTTTATAGCTGGATCAAGTTCAGCCACAGTTCGATTAAGAGATGGAAGATAAAAATACGGATCATAGTCAAATCCGTTTGTACCACGTGGCTGATCGATTATTTCACCATTCCAGCGACCTTCAGTAATTAGTGGTTCTGGATCATCAGCATAACGCATAAGAACAAGTACACAGTAATAGTATGCAAACCTATCATCAATATCTTTCAACTTATCGATGAGATATTTGCTATTTGTTATGTTTATTTTACCTGAATTTTCGCGTTCCGCATAGCGTGCAGAGTATATACCAGGTGCGCCGTATAGTGCACGAACGCAGAGCCCAGAATCATCAGCAATTGCTGGTAATCCAGTGTACTTTGCTGCTTGTCTTGCTTTTTCTAGCGCATTTTCAATGAATGTACTAAATGATTCATTTACCTGTGGTACACCAAGCTTACTTTGCGGAATTATGTATATACCGTGAATCGACAATATTTCATCAAACTCACGAAATTTACTTGCATTGTTTGATGCGAGTACAAGTTTAGACAGTAACGTAACCGTTTTTTTGCAATGATTATTACTCATAATTTAACTTAACATTTCATTTTAAATAGGCCAAGTTATCTAATCCTTCTTTTTATAGACCTGATACTTTCTTAAAGTTTATTATAATAAAAAATTTATAGCCGAATTAAGCATTGATTGAAATGTTCAGTATATTCGTTACGAAAATAAAGCTTGCTTATAAGATATAGAACTAAATCTAATTACTAACCATGTGAGATTTATGAAATAAAATTATGAAAAATATGGAACAAGATAATAGATCGACTTATCAGATTCTTTTTACTACCTTGTCTTAGATACTAAAAGCTTATAACTAAATATATGACTAAATCAACTCACACTGCCGTGTGTTCGATACCATCTAATTTGTCTAATATCTCCTCCTATCCGGGTAACTTATTTATTGTCGTTGCACCATCTGGTGCTGGTAAATCGACACTTATAAACGAGATGCTCGTATATGAGAAAGATATTTTTTTATCTATTTCATGTACAACCCGCAATCCTCGTCCAAACGAATTAAATGGACAACATTACCACTTCATTACAATCGAAGATTTTCTAAATCGTCATGCAAACAAAGAATTCCTGGAAAGCGCGGAAGTACATGGCAATTACTATGGTACGCCGCGAATTTGTATCGAGGAACATATAAAAAATGGCCGGGATGTACTACTTGAAATTGATTGGCAAGGTGCTCAACAGGTCAAGAATCAGTTTTATAATGCAATTAGTATCTTCATACTTCCGCCATCTCTCAATGCTCTTGAAGAACGTCTTAAGAAACGAGGACATGATGTAGAAAGCGTAATCAAACGACGCTTGATCGCATCGCGTAATGAAATGATACATGTATCTGAATCAGAATATGTGATAATTAATGATGATTTTGATCGTGCTCTTTCAGAGTTGCGGTGCATTATTACAACATACCGTTTGCGATTTACTTCGCAATACGTACGGTATACGCAATCATTTAAAGAACTTGGAATAAATTTCCCTGATCTTCATCATGTGGGATAAAAATATTTTCGTTACGAATATAATATTCGATCAAAAAAATAATTATTTAAGATAAAATGGATCTTTCTACTAGATAAATTTATTGAATATGGCTCATATTTCTATTGAAGATTGCCTAAAGCAAATACCGAATCGATTCGAACTAACTCTCGCTGCTACCTATCGAACAAGACAACTAGCACAAGGACATACACCAAAGATAGAAAGTCGTGATAAACTTACTATAGTAGCACTGAAAGAAATTGCATCTGGTCAAGTTGGCATTGAGATTCTGAAGAAAATACCGGTTTAAAATATTTTTTAATATCCCATCAATACTAACGTTTTTGTTCGAAAAATAGTTCCTATCTAAAAGATATATTATAAATACCACCTATTTTTTCCATATCAGCGGATTAAAAAATGGGTTTTTAGCCTTATCTCGCTACATAATTGTGTGCATGTCGATACATCAATAATAATGACATGAAATATTCGTTTCATGGTTTGCTTATATAGATGTAAAACCGTATGGAGAGTAATTAATAAAAATCCTTAGAGTAAGGTTTGGATGAGAATTTGAACTAGGATAAGAAATTAATAAAATTGAATTCAGGAACGTGAGGAAGAGAAAGTAGAAAATTTCAAGAAAATTCTTTTTGCGATGTAGCACGGTTCGTATACTTTTTGTAAAGCTTATAGCTCGTTTGCGTAATATATGGAGGATTATTAGCTTATTGCTACCAATTAAAAAACGTCGTAGTGCTGTTGCCAGTAAGACTGCAGATATCTATGTGCAAATTTTGTATTACCTTGAACTAAACAATACTTATCACAAGCTGCAGGATATAAGTTTTTCATATTTCAATCCACATTGTTACGAGATACTTAAAATACTGTAAAGTTCGTTCGTAGAAATCGATGAGAAGTAATTAGTAATATTTTGAAAAAATAAAATTGTACAATTAGTAAGGCTAGACTCAGTGTTAAAATTATCAGTCGAGAAAAAATAATCTATAGTATTTATCGAAAATACTCTATAAAGAGCCATCATTTTCCGATGTTCTTGATCTCTACGGATTTCGAATCATCGTCGAAAGTACGCTCGACTGCTGTATATGCGTTAGTGCATTACATACTCTATATAAGCCAGTTCCAGGAAAGTTCAAAGACTATATTACAAATTCCTAAAATCAATAGATATTAATCTTTACATACAACTCTCGTTAGCCCATTCAGCACTTCTATAGAGTTTCATGTCCCTACACGTAAGATGAACAAAATGGCTGAAATATAATGGCTGCACATTGGTTATATAAGAATGGCAATGCAGATATACTTGATATCTAGAGCAATACAAATCATTCGATGGAATCATATTGATGATATGAATGTTAGTCTATTTTCAGAATTAATTTACGTATTCAGAGTATTCAATATGTATTCACTCTTAAATCAAAAATCTCTCGTAATTCAATATATAGATTTTTAGAAACGGATTTATTGTGTTGAAGATTAATGGTCTTATACAGGGATTCACTACTGGACATGCCCACTAAGTCTACATCTGGATGCTTTCATAACTTAGACAGAGTTGGGGGGGGTTATAGTGTGCGGCTGGCAGGATTCGAACCCACGACCTCTTGGTTCGTAGCCAAGTACTCTATCCAACTGAGCTACAGCCGCATATAGGATAAGAATTTTATCAAAATTTCTTATGTTTAGAGATATTCTATCTTGTTACATTAACCTTATACTAGATCTCAGAGAGAAATAATTTTTTTAAAAATAAAGAGCAAGCTTCCTAATCTTTATTAGTAAATACTAATGCATTAAATAAATTTTGGTGCCGGAGATAGGAGTCGAACCTATGACCTTCGCATTACGAATACGCTGCTCTTCCAGCTGAGCTACACCGGCATCATATCTATAAATATTATGTTTCATAATCTGAATACTTAGAAAGGAATTTAACTCATCTTTAGAAGATTTTTTATTAGAACGTTATTTAAACATATAGACTTCAGTTATGATAGTTTGTAACGCGATTAACTTCATTTCTTGATCCAAGAAACACTGGTATTCTTTGGTGTAAATAAGTCGGTTGTACGTCTAGAATCCGTTTCTTTCCTGTTGTTGCCGCGCCAAGTGCCTGTTCGATAATAAATGCTACTGGATTCGCCTCATACATTAAGCGAATTCTTCCAGAAGATCCTGATGTACGTTTGTCAGCAGGGTACATAAAAATGCCCCCTCTACTTAGAATGCGGTGTACATCGGCTACCATTGATCCAATCCAGCGCATATTAAAGTTATTGCCAATAGGACCTTCTTTGCCAGAATTTAATTCATTGATATACTGCTGTACTGGCTTATGCCAGTATCGAATGTTCGACATATTTATTGCATATTCATTCGCTTCTTCTGGAATTTTTATGTTGCTCTGAGTAAGTACCCAAGAACCAATCTCTCGATCAAGAGTGAAGCAGTTCACGCCATTGCCTGTCGTTAGAACAAATATTGTTTGCGGGCCATATACAACATAACCGGCTGCAACTTGCTGTGTTCCAGGTTGTAAAAATGATGCTTCAGTTATCTGATCGTCATCATAGCAACGCATTACTGAAAATATTGTACCAATTGATACGTTAACATCGATATTTGATGATCCGTCGAGTGGATCAAATACAAGAAGATATTCTCCACGTTTGTGGATCACCGGAATTTGGAAAAATGTCTCCATTTCTTCAGAGGCTATAGCAACTAGATTGCCGCCACACTCATTCTCATAAATTAAAATTTCATTTGAGAAAATATCAAGCTTCTTCTGTATCTCGCCTTGTACATTTTTATTATTCGTGCTGTCTAGAGTATCTCTAAGAGCACCCTTTGACACCTTGTTACTAATTATATTACATGCTCGAGCGACAGATTCTATTACAAAACACAGGCTAGATGGAAGCTTATTAGTCTCTACAAGCTGTTGTTGTATAAGGAATTTTGAAAGAGTAATACGGCGGTCAATGAGCACAATTTTCCTTCTAAGAGATTCTACTGATAGTACATACTATAATTAATGGGTATGCATCTTAGTTATTTAATAGATAGATGATTTAGTGCTTTAATTTTTTAAACGAGTTTTTATGATAAAATTTCCTACTTCTTTATATATCTTTGATAAGATTTAATCTCTATGTTTACAGCTATATATTAACAACTTTTTCCTATTAGAGATAGAATTATCTTCATTCTAGAATAGAGATAATCTTTTCTCTTCTTTAGCTTTCCGATAGGATTAAAAATCCATTTTAGATATTAGCAATGACAATGCGCGTCAATGACATTCTGAGAGTCAAGGGTAGTATACTATTTACAGTGACCCCGGATACGAAGTTGCATGAGGCAGTTAACACAATGGCTGAGCAGGATATTGGTTCGCTAGTCGTTATGGAATATGGAGATCTTATCGGTGTTCTTACGTTCCGTGAGATTTTCCTGCGATTACATGAAAATGATGGCTCAATTGGAGATGTATATGTTCGTAAGGTGATGGATGTACCACTTACGTGCACACCAGAAACTGACATAAACGAAGTGCGTCGGATGATGTTAGAGTGTCATACGCGCTATATACCTGTTATCGATAAAAAAATATTAATGGGTGTAATCTCACTTTATGACGTTGCAAAAGCTATTTTTGAAGCTCAAAATCTTGAAAATCAGATGTTAAAAGCATATATACGAAACTGGCCAAATTAGAAAAAGTTTTATAGCTGATGAAATTGCTCATAAAAGACCGTAAGATTGTTAAATTATCTTAATTTAAATGAAATTTAAAACGCATTTGTCAGTAATGCGAACCGACCGTATTTAAAAATTTCATTTCAAAATTAATCAGGGTTAATGTACTACACATTGCTAATTTTTCATTATTAGTAAACTTATTTGTTAGTTATTTCAACTTGTTTTCTAATAAAAATTTTGGATTAACTATCTCATGGCATAGATAAAGTAAATCTACAGAGAGTTGACTGTGTTAACTATTTGAATAATCAGAATATTAATAATCTTTTCTTATAGGGCTTTCCATGTCTGGAAGTACTTTCGGTAAACTTTTCACTATCACGACATTCGGTGAATCGCACGGTCCAGCAATCGGATGTGTAATTGATGGTTGTCCGCCAGGAATGGAATTAATCGAAGCCGATATCCAAATTGAACTAGACAGACGAAAGCCAGGAACATCACATTACGTTACACAGAGGCAGGAATCTGATCAGGTAAAAATTCTATCTGGCGTGTTTAACAATACAACAACTGGTACACCTATTGCACTATTAATTGATAATACCGACCATCGAAGTATAGATTACGCTAATATTATTGAAACATTTCGTCCTGGCCATGCGGACTATACGTACTGGAAGAAATATGGTATTCGAGATTATCGTGGTGGCGGGCGATCATCTGCAAGGTTAACTGCGCCAATTGTCGGAGCAGGAGCGATCGCCAAGAAGTGGCTAAGGGAGCGATTCGGAATTGAGATACGGGGCTACATGAGTATAATCGGAGATATAGAGATACCATTCGTTAGTTGGTCACACGTAACTCAGAATCCATTCTTTTCTCCAAATTCGGATATTGTTCCACAGATCGAAGCACATATAGATGCATTACGCTGTGACGGTGATTCTGTCGGCGCTAAGATTAATATTGTCGCAGTTAATATACCAATTGGCTGGGGTGAACCTGTATTTGATCGACTTGATTCGGATATTGCAAGAGCAATGATGAGTATCAATGCAGTAAAGGGCGTCGAAATTGGCTCAGGTTTCTCTAATGTTGGGCAACGTGGATCCACATATAGTGATGAACTAACTCCAGATGGTTTCATCGGAAATCACGCAGGTGGCGTACTCGGTGGCATTTCTACTGGACAGGATATCGTAGTGTCAATCGCAATAAAACCAACATCCAGTATACGTAAGCCTCGCCGCTCAATAACAAAGAGTGGTGAGCCTGTAATTATCGAAACAATCGGTCGTCATGATCCATGCGTTGGAATTCGAGCGACGCCAATTGCTGAATCAATGCTCGCACTTGTATTAATCGATCACGCCTTGCGCCATCGCGCACAATGTGGTGATGTCAAGACAACGACACTAAAATAATAAGAGTGTTCTGCTTGCTAAGCAGAAAAATAATATAGTTATGAAGGTATGAAATAGCGAGCAATGTCTATTTTAATTAGAAATTAATTCTACATATTTGGATAATTTGGCCCGCCACCACCTTCTGGTGCAACCCATACAATATTTTGGTTTGGATCCTTAATATCGCAAGTTTTACAGTGTAGACAATTCTGAGCGTTGATTTGTAAGCTATATTTACCGTCATTATTCTTTAAAAATTCGTAGACTCCTGCTGGACAGAACCGAGTTTCTAGACCAGCGTATTTTAGAAAGTTTACGCTCACTGGTACAGTTCCATCCTTTATATTAAGATGGACAGGTTGATTCTCTTTATGATTTGTATTCGAAATAAATACTGAAGAAAGTTTATCAAATGTTAACTTTCCGTCTGGCCTAGAATATTCAATCAATTTACACTCTGAAGCCGGTTTCAACATTTTATGATCCGCATTCTGATGATGCAGGGTCCATATTACTTTGCCTCTCATTAATTTCTGCTCAATAATAACCATTGCCATACCTAGATACAGGCCCTTTGCCATCCATTGCTTAAAGTTACGCGCTTCATACAGTTCTTGATATAACCACGATTGCATAAAAGAATTTGGATACGCTATCAACTCATCATTTCGTCGACCTTCTTGTATTGCGTCAAATGCTGCATCGGCTGCAAGCATTCCAGTCTTGATTGCTGCATGGCTTCCCTTAATGCGTGCTGAGTTTAAAAAACCTGCTTCATCGCCAATAAGTGCACCTCCTGGAAATATTATCTTCGGCAAAGAAAACAGACCACCTGCTGTGATCGCACGCGATCCGTACGATACTCGCTTTCCACCTTCAAGGAAGGATCGAATTGATGGATGCGTTTTGTAACGTTGAAACTCCTCAAATGGTTCTAAATATGGGTTAGAATATCCTAGACCAATGACTAAACCTATAACTACTTGATTATTATCAACGTGATATAAAAATGAACCACCGTATGTGTCTGCATTTAATGGCCAGCCAACTGTATGAATTACTAGTCCAGGTTTGTGTTTAGATGGGTCAATTTCCCATAACTCCTTTATGCCAATTCCATACACTTGGAAATCAGAGTTTTTATCTAGCCTAAATTTTGAGATCAATTGTCGGCCAAGATGGCCTCGACAACCTTCTGAGAATAATGTATATTTCGCGCGTAATTCAATTCCAAGCTGAAAATTTTTGGTTGGTTCTCCGTTACGGTTGATGCCAAAATTACCAGTCGCAATACCTCTGACAGAGCAGTCTTCACTATAAAGGATTTCAGTTGCTGGGAAACCAGGAAAAATTTCGACACCAAGTACTCTAGCCTGTTCACCAAGCCAACGAGTAACATCGCTAAGCGAAATTACGTAGTTACCTTCATTTTTAAAACTATCTGGAAGTAGCCAGTTTGGTATCCTAATTGCATTTTTTTTAGACAGGAATAGGAATCGTTCTTCAGTTACTTTAATATTAAGCGGTGATTTTTTATCCTGCCAATCAGGAATAAGCTCATTTATCGCTCTAGGATCCATCACTGCGCCAGACAGGATATGCGCCCCTATTTCTGAACCTTTCTCAAGCACACATACACTAATATTCGTGTTTTTTTTTATAGCGAGTTGCTTTATCCGTATCGCTGCCGACAGCCCAGCTGGACCACCACCAACGATTGCTATATCATAGTCCATTGATTCTCGTGGACCGTATTGTTCTATAAGACTTTCTGGAGTCATTTCGCTCTTCTAATCATTAAGATTAGCTTTAATTCTTTTGACTTTATATTTTCGATGAAATAAAACTAAATTTATAGTTAAATACTATGTATTGGCACCACATATTTGATGATTATCGTTTCATGTAGTTAAAAAAGAATGACTACAAGTACAATTTATATACAATCGTGATTAATAACAATTGATGTGGTGTACTTTGAAACAAAATTATTGACTAATGAATAGGAAAATAGCCAAGCTGTAACTTGTGTACTGCTAATCATAGCATGTCTAAATTACTTGACAGAATTTTATCTAGCTCACATATAATTAAAAATTACACTACCTAAACCCCTTGCCAAAGAAGAAAATACTAAATATGATTTCATTCTTTCTAGGCTCGTAGCTCAGTTGGTTAGAGTACCACCTTGACATGGTGGGGGTCGTTGGTTCAAATCCAATCGAGCCTACCAGAAATGAGTATATCTATATTTAATATATAATCCAGCTTTAAATGTAATCCATAAAAACGAATAGATCACGAACAATAGAGAAGCATTGTCAGAAATTTTTTTAAAAAATCTTTAATCAGGATATGTTTTTCTTCATGTAAGTGCTAAATGCGGTCATCGAAAGTAATACCACATTTTATTTTTTCTTAATACTTAATAAGTCTAGCTGACTACTGATGGAACAAGGAATATTGCTATGCTTTCTATATACTTACCAGACGGTTCAGTTCGACAATATGAGTATCCTGTGACTGTTGCCGAAATAGCGGATTCGATTAACTCTGAGCTTCAGGATGACATAATCTGCGCTAAACTTAATGGTAAATTTGTTGATCTGTCGACAATTATCAACAGAGATTCAGATCTTATGATTATTACAGATAAAGATCAAGATAGTCTCAACATTATTCGCCACTCAACTGCTCACTTACTAGCATATGCGGTAAAGGAATTATATCCAGATGCGCAGGTAGTGATCGGTCCGGTAATCGATAATGGATTTTACTATGACTTCTCATATCATCGTTCTTTTACGCCGGAAGATCTAAAGAAAATTGAAAATCGAATGCGTAAACTCGTAGAGAAGGATGAACCAGTTATAAACTTTATTATATCGCATGATAAAGCAATAGAATATTTCCATAGTATTGGTGAAAATTATAAGGCCAAGATCGTCGAATCTATTCCGAAGACAGAAGATATTAAGCTCTACAAGCATGGTAGATTTACCGATTTATGTCGTGGTCCTCACGTACCTTCGACTGGAAAGCTGAAAGTTTTTAAACTCATGAAGGTTGCAGGTGCTTATTGGCATGGAAATTCAAAGAATGAACAGTTGCAAAGGATTTACGGTACAGCGTGGATAAATAAGAAAGATCAGGACGAATATCTCCATATTCTCAAAGAAACTGAGAAGCGCGACCATAGAAAAATTGGCAAACAACTTGATTTATTCCACATACAGGAAGAATCGCCAGGTATGGTGTTCTGGCACCCAAATGGTTGTGTGATATGGCAGCAAATTGAACAATATATACGACGCAGAATGAGCTCTGCTGGCTATTTAGAAATTAAGACACCGATAATCATGGATTGCTCTCTATGGGAAAAATCTGGCCACTTAGAAAACTATTCTAAGAATATGTTTATGATACAACTTGAGAAGCGAGATTTCGCCATCAAACCAATGAATTGTCCTGGTCATATACAGGTATTTAAGAACAAACTACGCTCATATCGCGATTTACCGATTCGGTATTCTGAGTTTGGTTCATGTCATCGTAATGAACCATCTGGCTCTTTACAGGGATTAATGCGTGTACGTAGCTTCGTGCAAGATGATGCACATATTTTTTGTACAAAGGATCAGTTTATTTCAGAGTCAATTGCATTTAATATGCTCGCGATGAATATATATAAGGATTTCGGATTCGAAGATATCCATATTAAACTATCGTTACGTCCAGAACAACGCTCAGGTACAAATGATACTTGGAATATTGCAGAACAAGGTCTTCGCGAGGCAATGGTTAGATGTGGATTACAATGGGAAGAATTATTAGGAGAGGGTGCGTTCTATGGTCCAAAGATTGAGTATCATATTAAGGATGCGCTAGGCAGATCATGGCAGTGTGGGACATTGCAACTCGATATGGTTCTACCAGAGCGGCTCGGTGCTGAGTACGTTACAAGTAGCAACAGCCGAAGTCGGCCAGTGATGTTACACCGTGCTGTTATTGGTTCAATAGAACGTTTTCTCGGAATTTTAATCGAGCATTATGCTGGCGCAATGCCAGTATGGCTTGCGCCAGTGCAGGTCACTGTGCTCAACATAGCCGAAAGTCAGGTAGAATATGCCAATATGATAGTTCAAGTACTGAAAAAACAAGGATTTAGGGTATCAGCAGATTTGCGTAGAGAGAAAATTAGTTATAAAATAAGGGAGAATTTGCTTAATAAAATTCCGTATTTACTTGTTGTGGGTAATAAGGAACAAAAAGAAGAAACAGTAACTGTGCGCACACGTGGCTCAGCAGATCTAGGTGTAATGACTATTAATATGTTTATTAAACATATACAGGAAAATATTTCATCACTTAAATAATAATTTTAATATAGAATATTTACAGAACAGATCTTTTAAATTTTAGAGGAAACGTAACATCGCTACTGAAAAGTTATCGCACCGTATTAACGGTGAAATCACTGCGGAAGAAGTCCGTTTAGTTGGAGTCGAAGGCCAGCCAATTGGTATTGTAAAATTAATCGATGCCCTTCGAAAGTCAGAGGAGCTAAATGTCGATCTAGTAGAAATTGCGCCTCAGGCATTACCGCCTGTTTGTCGCTTGATGGATTATGGTAAGTTTAAATATCAAGAAGCAAAAAAGCAACACGAGGCAAAATTGAAACAAAAGGTTATACAAGTAAAAGAGGTAAAGTTCCGGCCTGGAATTAACGATAGTGACTATAAAGTCAAACTTCGCAGTCTTCTTCGATTTCTTGAAGATGGTGATAAGACGAAGATTACATTACGTTTCCGTGGGCGTGAAATGGTTCACCAGGAGATTGGTATTCGTATGCTTGAACGTCTCCGTGATGATCTCGATGAAGTAATCAATGTTGAACAAATGCCGAAGATGGAAGGTCGGCAGATGGTCATGATACTATCACCAAAGAAGAAGAAATAGCTATGCATACGATTTCATATCAGCAATATCCAGTGTTGCAGCTCTTAAGAGAATATTTCCTAACAACTGTGATGCTATACATAGGAAATAACTTGGTTTTTTAAGATAAAGTTTCAGAATAAAAGTTAAAATTAGGAACCATGTTTCTCTAATATAATAAAGTGAGCAGAGGAATTTTTTATGCCTAAGATGAAAACCAAAAAGAGCGCTTCGAAACGCTTCGTGGTGCATCCTAGTGGCACTATAAAACGTAGCCAAGCTTTTAAGCGCCATATCTTAACCAAGAAAAGTACAAAGAATAAGCGACATCTTCGAAGTGCAGCTACAGTCCATAGCTCTGATTTATCATCTATCCGTGCGATGCTGCCATTTGCATAAGTCCTTTAATTAATGTTTTAAAAAGAGAGAAATATGCCTCGAGTAAAACGTGGTGTATCCGCGCGAGCCCGTCATAAAAAAATTATTAGACTAGCCAAAGGTTATCGTGGCCGTCGTAATAACGTATATAGAATTGCAAAGCAGGCAGTAATGCGCGCGGACCAGTATAAATACCGCGATCGTCGTAATAAGAAGCGAGTATTCAGAGCATTGTGGAATACACGAATTAATGCGGCTGTCCGTCAGCATAATATGACTTATAGCGTTTTTATAAACGGCCTTAAAAAAACATCGATTGAACTCGATCGTAAGGTTCTTTCTGAGATGGCAGTATTTGATAAGACATCTTTTTCTATGCTTATTAAAGAAGTAAAATCTGCCATTACAGATTGATTAAGAAATTTACGCTGTATCTACTTCATTAAAGACATATTTTAATGGTTTTCAACGTATCTAAAAAATTAGAAAGATAAATGGGGAGGAGGTTCATATAGAGTCCCCATTTTATTTATTAGATTAGTATCTTCATGCAATCTTTATGATTACATAGAATTAAATAAATGAGTAAATTAACAACCTCTATAAATCTTGACCAGATTATCTGTACAGCACAACAATCTTTTAAGAAAGCTATAGATATTGCAACTCTTGAAAATGAGAAAGCACGTTTTCTTGGAAAATCAGGTATTTTGACAAAATTTTTAAAGAATATTAGAAATCTCCATCCAGATATACGCAAAATCGAAGGCGATCGTATCAATATCGCGAAAAAACAGGTCCAAACTGCGTTAACTACGCGCCGTCATGAGTTAGCTGAGAATTTATTGAACCAGCGTCTTACTGCCGAGTCAATTGATGTTACATTGCCAGGTCGTGGCACTAGATTTGGAGCTCTACATCCTGTGATGCGAACATGGGAGCGTATAGAACAAATTTTCCATTCGATAGGTTTCGATGTTGCTGATGGACCAGAGATTGAAACTGATTGGTACAATTTTACATCACTGAACAGCCCAGAAAAGCATCCAGCTAGATCAATGCAAGATACATTCTATATCAATGGCAAAGATACCTCTGGTCGTCAACTTCTTCTACGAACACATACAAGTTCTATACAGGTCCGATACGCCAGGACAAATAATCGTCCGCCGATTAAAGTTATCGCTTTAGGACGAACTTATAGAATCGATAGCGATGCGACACATTCCCCAATGTTTAATCAAGTTGAAGGACTGTGGATCGATGAAAACATCGGATTTGCAGATCTAAAAGGTATATATAGTGATTTTCTAAGAAAATTCTTTGAGCGTGATGATATTCATGTGCGCTTCCGTCCATCTTACTTTCCATTTACAGAGCCATCGGCTGAAATAGATATGATGTTTGATGATAGTAAGAACACTAGAAAGTGGTTAGAAATATCTGGCTCAGGACAAGTTCATCCGAACGTGATAAATAATATGGGACTCGATTCCGAACGTTATACTGGCTTTGCATTCGGAAGCGGCATTGAACGTTTGACTATGCTACGTTATGGTATTGAAGATCTTCGACTATTTTTCGAGAACGATTTGCGTTTCTTGCGCCAGTTCTCTTAATGCTCTATCCCCCCCCCCCCCCGCATAATTTTATAGAGATTTATAATCAAATAATGCATGCGACTGTCCAGTTTCTTTTAAAGGTAGATCTATGCAGTTCTCTGAATCCTGGTTAAGGACTTTTATAAATCCAGAGTTAACAACAAATGAGCTATCGCATGCATTAACAATGGCCGGATTAGAAGTTGAATCCATAACAAAAATAATACCGCAGATATCGAAAATTGTTGTAGGGCAAGTAATAGAAGTAGTTAAGCATCCAAATGCAGATAAGCTTAATATCTGTCAAGTCGATGTTGGAATTAATGCACCACTTCATATTGTGTGCTCTGCACAAAATGTCAGATCTGGAATTAAGGCACCGGTCGCTCTTATCGGTGCTGAGCTTCCGCCAATAGAAGAGGGTGGAAAATCTTTCATAATCAAATCAACAAAGCTGCGCGGTATAGAGAGTCATGGGATGCTTTGCTCAGCACGTGAATTAAAGTTATCTGAAGATCAGATTGGTGTGCTAATTCTTCCAGAACATATGCCAATCGGACAGGATATTCGTGATGCTCTGAATCTCAACGATATGATTTTTGAAATTAAATTGACACCTAATAGAGCAGATTGTCTATCTGTGTTTGGGATTGCCAGAGAAATAGCTGCTATTACCGGATCACCACTAATACCAATTAATATTCATCCTGTACAAGTTGAGCTAGACGATATCTTACCAGTGAAAATTATTTCAAAGGATCTGTGCGGTCGTTTCTCAGGTCGAGTAATACGAGGTGTAAATGCACGTGCTAAAACACCACATTGGATGATCGAGCGCCTTGAGCGCTCTAGGCAGAGTAGCATATCTGCACTTATTGATATTTCAAACTATGTAATGCTCGAACTCGGACAGCCATTTCACTTATTCGATCTCGATAAGATTAATGGTGGTATTTATATACGATGGGGTAAAAATAATGAATCGATAAAGCTTATGAATGGCAATACAGTTGAACTTGATGATAAAGTAGGCGTAATTGCTGATTCATCGAAGATTGAGAGTCTTGCAGCAATCATGGGTAGCGATAGCACAGCGATCACACTTGATACGACGAATATCTATCTTGAATCAGCATTCTGGTGGCCTGCTAGTATTCAAGGACGTGCACGTAGGTATAGTCTTTTAACTGACGCAGCTCATCGCTTCGAGCGCGGTGTTGATTACATGATGACAGTCAAGTATATCGAGAGAATAACTCAGTTAATTCTAGATATATGTGGCGGACGTGCCGGCCCAATAGATGATCATATAATAAATCTACCACGACGCTCGCCTATAGAGATGCGTATCTCGAAAGTGAATAGAACTATATGCACATTGCTTAATGCAGAAGATATCGCGGTAATTTTCTCGCGTCTTGGAATGTCTTTTGAGCAGAACGGTGATGTATTTTCAGTAACTCCACCGTCATACCGTTTCGATATAGAGATCGAGGAAGATCTTATAGAAGAGGTTGCTAGGATCTACGGATTCGAAAAAATTCCAGAACGACTTCCAGTCTCAACGAGTAAAATACGTATTGCACAAGAAACACAGCGATCTATTCACGATGTTCGTCGTATGCTCGCTGCACGCGATTACTTAGAAACGATTAGCTTCAGTTTTGTTAATCCAAAGTTAGAGTCTGATTTTTCTGAAAATGAAAAACCAATTCATTTAATAAATCCAATATCGAGACAGTTTTCTGTGATGCGCTCGACACTATTTTGCAGTTTAATTAATGTTCTTCTCTATAATCTGAAACGCCGAGAAGAGCGTATTCGCATATTCGAGATAGGTTCTGTATTTATTACTGATTCTTCAGTAAAAGATACAGAATTGACCGTCGAGGGATATCTACAGCCGAAGCGAGTTGGGGCGCTAGCATATGGTCCAGTACTTGATCTTCAATGGGGTACACCAAGTCGTAACGTAGATTTTTTCGATGTTAAGGGCGATCTTGAAGCGATTCTCTTCCCATCTACTGCGTGTTTTGTAAAAGCTATACATCCTGCCTTGCATCCAGGTCGAAGTGCACAGATCAAGATAGATAATTATAGAGTTGTCGGCTGGATCGGAGAACTACATCCTAAACTAATGAGAAGTTATAATCTATCGAACGCGCCTGTGTTATTCGAAATTGATGCTAACGTACTAATTTTGCGTGCGCTACCAAAAGTAGATGACATATCGAAGTTCCCATCAGTACAACGTGATATTTCAGTTATCGTTAATAAAACGATCGAAGTCCAAGAGTTATTCGATGATATGAAACAAGCGCTTAAAGAATATGAATGCCGATTTGTACAAAAAATTGTACTTTTTGATCAATTTTTTTCAAAACAAAATTCTTCCGATTTCCTTACTGATAAAGAAAAGAGCTTAACGTTCCGAATAACATTGCATGGTTTAGATGGTACGTTACAAGATGACATAGTTGATAAGGCGATTCATGTACTTGTTGATAGAATGAAAAATAAACACAGGGCACGACTGCGTAACTCATAATCTGCTATATGGAGAAAACTTTATCACACTGAATTAAATTATAGTTCTTTCATTATAGTAATTTAGATTAAATTTAATTTATTTTAAATATTATTTAATCTGAAATTTGAAAAATTTTTCTCTCATAGAGCAAGTCACTATAGGTAATACGATTTAAGATCACTTCACTTTCCTATAGTACGCATACCAAATTTTTTCTTAAATTTCTCAACACGGCCAGCCGTGTCGATAATTTTCTGTTGGCCTGTGTAGAAGGAATGCGACTCTGATGACACCTCTATTTTTGCAAGCGGATAAGTTTTTCCATCTAATTCGATAGTTTCTCGCGCCTGTATTGTTGATCGTGTTATAAATTTAAAGCCGTTCGATGTATCGCAGAATACGACTTGACGATAATCTGGGTGAATGTCAGGTTTCATAATTTTCCTGAATGAGAATAAAAAGTTAACTAGCGTCTTTATAAATTTTTAAAACCACGTTGGTGAAATATACGACTTGTAGCGATATATATTAGATCAAAAAATTATATTTACAGATTTAAAATCCCAATAAATCTGGAGAAATATTATAGAAGTGTATATCGAATTCAATGCTGATTTTAATTTTAAATAGTTTAGATATTTTATATAAAAAGTTCCAATGTTTATTGTGTTAGAGATTTCTATATTAGAGTCCTGTAGTCTTACATATGATAAGAGAAAAAATGTTCATTTTATATAAGTTAGATAATAAATTCTAATAATATTAGATGCCTCGTCGCATGAGATTAAAAAATTCACTATTGCATTTGGTCTGACGGATCTTATCAAGGAGAAATTCCATTGCTTCAACTTCATCCATATCATGGATGAATTTACGTAGAACCCAAATCTTTTGTAAAATTTCTGGCTTACTCAGCATTTCTTCACGACGTGTACCGGACTTGCTAAGATTAATTGATGGATATACGCGTTTTTCAGCGAGACGACGATCTAGATGTACTTCCATATTTCCAGTGCCCTTAAATTCTTCGTAGATTACATCGTCCATACGACTCCCTGTTTCGATTAATGCCGTACCAATAATCGTTAATGAGCCGCCTTCCTCTATGTTTCGTGCAGCTCCGAAGAAGCGCTTTGGACGCTGTAACGCATTCGCATCTACCCCCCCTGTCAGCACTTTACCAGACGCTGGGATCACTGTATTATACGCACGCGCGAGACGCGTGATTGAGTCAAGAAGAATTACAACATCATGATTCATTTCAACAAGACGTTTTGCTTTTTCAATTACCATTTCTGCAACTTGAACATGTCGTGTTGCAGGTTCATCAAATGTAGATGCAATTACCTCTCCAGATACGGAACGTTGCATTTCAGTTACCTCTTCTGGTCGTTCATCGATCAGAAGTACGAATAGGATCACATCCGGATGATTTTGCTTAATGGCGTGAGCAATATGTTGAAGCATCACAGTCTTTCCAGATTTTGGTGAAGCAACAAGCAATCCGCGCTGTCCCTTGCCGATCGGTGCAACCATATCAATAATACGGCCAGTTACGTTTTCCTCGCTACGTATCTCTCGTTCTAACAAAAGCGGCTTGTTTGGATGGAGTGGTGTGAGGTTTTCAAACATAATCTTATGTTTTGATGCCTCTGGTGGTTGACCATTAACTTTGTCAACTTTAACTAGTGCAAAATAACGTTCACTATCTTTCGGCGTACGTACTTCGCCCTCAATCGTATCACCGGTATGTAGATTAAATCGACGAATCTGAGATGGACTTATATAGATATCGTCAGTACTTGCGAGATACGACATTTCTGGAGAACGGAGAAAACCAAATCCATCGGGAAGTACTTCAAGTGTACCATCACCGAAGATTGTTTCACCTGTTTTCGCACGTTTTTTTAGAATAGAGAACATTAGTTCCTGCTTACGCAGGCGATTCGCGTTTTCAATCTCAAGGTCATTTGCCATTTTGACCAGTTCAGAGACATGAGGCGACTTGAGCTCAGATAAATGCATACGGAGAACCCGTCAGAGAAAATATACAGAAAAATATAAAAGAGAGGTGAGCAGAAATGCCCAGAGACTGATGGATTTTGCTTTACTTATATTAAAACTCTTTGTAGTTTAACACAGACTAATTTTTATCTGTCTAGCAAAATCGGCATCCATAGATCTAACATACTATATTTCTGGCTAACAAGCCTACATAGCCAATTAGGCCAAGTCCTGTTTTGTTTTACAGATAACTATCTAGGAAGTCAGTTAACTGAGACTTCGATAGCGCACCAACCTTCTGAGCGATAACTACTCCATTCTTGAAGAGAATCAATGCTGGGATCCCACGTACACTAAATTTTGCTGAGGTTTCCTGATTATTATCGACGTTTATTTTTACAATCTGTATCTTTTCGTCGTAATCCTTTGCAACTTCTTCAAGAATAGGTTCGACCATTTTACATGGACCGCACCATTCAGCCCAAAAATCTACTAGAACAGGTTTATCTGATTTAATTACGTCCTGCTCGAATGAATTATCACTGGTATGTTTAATTTTTTCGCTTATTATATTCATTATTATATCCTTTACCTCTATCGTTCTGTGTATAAGAAGATGTAGGGATTATTTCTATATATCCCATCTCTATTATTGTAAGCAATATATACTAACCTAGTTTAGTATCAAATGTTGATGAAATAATACTTATTATGCCTAATAATATAAATTATTAATCGTATTAGTTTATAAATAGTGCTATAATTTAAATTGACGAGCCTCCTCGCATAGAAAGTCGGTAAACCTGGTCAGGTCTGGAAAGAAGCAGCCATAGCCGTTCCAACTAGTGCCGAGGGTCAGGCTCGTCATTTTCACTATTCTATAGACATGTATTCTGAAATTTTCTTTCATTTTAGCAGTATAAATCCTCTTGTTTAAATATTTAGTGTACACAGTTTATGTTCATGTTAGCTCACCAGATTATTAATGCAACCTGGTGTATTCTAGAATTTTGATATTATATTAATTTAATGACCTATCAAGTTCTTGCACGCAAATTTCGACCGAAAGACTTTACTTCATTCATCGCTCAAGAACACGTTGTCAGAGCACTTACAAATGCCCTTGATGCTAAACGTCTACATCATGCATACCTATTTACCGGAACGCGCGGAGTTGGAAAGACTACACTATCAAGAATTTTTTCAAAAGCAATTAACTGTGAAGAAGGTATTACTTCCAAGCCGTGTAGCGTATGCCAATCGTGTCAAGAAATAGATGAAGGTCGCTTCATCGATTATCTAGAGATGGATGCAGCAAGCAATCGCGGTGTTGAAGAAATGACTAAGCTTCTTGAACATGCAGTGTACACACCAGTTAATGCACGTTTCAAGGTTTATATGATCGATGAAGCACATATGCTAACAAATCATGCATTTAACGCAATGTTAAAAATTCTTGAAGAACCGCCGTCGCATCTGAAATTTATCCTTGCAACGACGGACCCGCAGAAAATTCCAGTGACCGTACTATCTCGATTTTTACAGTTCAATCTAAAACAAATACCCGCTGCATGTATAGTATCATATCTCCAAAATGTCCTAAGTAATGAGCGAATTACATTCGAGATACAGGCGCTTCGTCTTATCGCACGGGCTGCACAAGGTAGTATGCGCGATGCTTTATCGTTAACAGATCAGGCGATAGCATATTCAATGAACGATATTACTGAAGATGCAGTGATGAATATGCTTGGTGCAATCGATAAGAAATATATAGTACGTATAATTGATATACTCGCAGCTGGAAAAGCGCCAGCCTTACTATCGATCACTGATGAAATAGTACTTCGTAGTTTGTCGCTTTCAACTGTATTGCAGGATCTTGCTAGTATGCTACATCGTATAGCATGGGCACAGTATGTTCCAAACTCTGTGCTTGATGAATGGCCAGAAGCAGATGATCTACGCCGACTTGCAAATGTGTTAAATCCAGAACAAGTTCAGCTTTTCTATCAAATTGCAATAATCGGTAGAGCAGAGCTTGGACTTGCTCCAGATGAATATGCTGGTTTTTCAATAACACTATTACGAATGTTAGCGTTCGAATCAACAGATTCTGGGATTAGAATAGAAGCACATGGAACAACAAGTACACCAGCGGTGCCCTCGATACATAGTAGTGGAATTAGTTTAATAGATTCTGATAAACTTGATCAATCTACACAAACTATAGAATCTTTCTGCAAAAATAAGAACGAGATTAACTTTGAATCATT
This sequence comes from Burkholderia sp., assembly GCA_032470195.1. GTDB lineage: Bacteria > Pseudomonadota > Gammaproteobacteria > Burkholderiales > Burkholderiaceae > Burkholderia. Next base: position 245,214 of record JAVHYX010000001.1, read on the forward strand.
ACCTAAGTTGCAGGAATTATCAGCCCATAAATCTACATCGATTCCGGATCAATATTTCAAAACTCCAGTTGAAACTTCATTATGCACAAGCTCTATATCCATTCCACTTAACATGCTAGACGTCTCTGAAGAGAACCTATCTCAATTAAATAAGCGTAATAATATGGAGATTACATTAGAGTCCTGCACTACATTACCTTGCTCAGTGAATCGGCATCAGCTTGATGCTAATCAAGAAATTTTAAATGATCCTTTTGTACAGAAAATTATAAATGAGTTCGACGCAAAAATCGTTGATGGATCAGTTCAACTACTTACTGGACTTACCGAATTTCACCATAGTGGTTTAAAAAATATCTCTATGTGAAATAAACTTTTATTTTTTAAAAAACTCCAATTTTAATTAAATTAAAGCATAAAATATAGGTAAACATAAAGAGTTTGATATATGTTTAGTTAATTAAAGATAATTAATAAAGTGGTATAAATCTATCTTTAAGATATGTTGTTAACAAAAATATATTTTTCGAGGGCAGCATCGAGATCTTATCTATGAGATAATCCTTGTTGTTAAAGGATAAATCACACTTCACAAGATATTATTAATATAAAATTTATTTTTAGAAAATATATAGATAAGAACAATGGCTGTAAATGAGAGGTGGCAGAGATAATATATAGAAAAGAGTTTTATAAATAAAAACTTGCTTTAAAAGTATAGTCTCGTAGTTATTTTTATAGATTGAGAGAAGATACTTATCTTCTTAATTATTTTCTTCCATATTATATCCAAAGAATGCGAATTCTACTAAGTAATGATGATGGCTATCTTGCACCAGGTCTTGCAGCGCTTCATGATGTGCTTCGACCATTAGCCGAGCTTACAGTAGTAGCGCCAGAGCAAAACTGCAGTGCTGCATCAAACTCATTAACACTATCACGTCCTCTATTGCTACAACGTTCTGCGATAACAGGATTTTACTATGTTAATGGCACGCCAACTGATTCTGTACACCTTGCTCTAACTGGCATGCTTGATATGGAACCAAACATTGTTGTTTCTGGAATCAATAATGGGCAGAACATGGGTGAAGATACTTTATATTCAGGAACTGTTGCCTCGGCAACTGAAGGAACTATGTTCGGTATAGCGGCTATTGCATTCTCTTTAGTTGAAAAGGATTCAGTACATCTTGATAGCGCAGCATGCGTCGCAGCTGATGTTATCAATCATTTTTTTATGCATCCGCTATCAGGTCAGACATTATTGAATGTTAATATTCCAAGTCTACCGTATAGGGAAATAAAGGGATGGAAGATAACACGGCTTGGCAAGCGACATCCTTCCCAGCCGGTTATCCGGCAAACTAGTCCACGCGGGGAACAGATATACTGGATTGGACCGTCTGGTGCGGCATTAGATTCGAGCGAAGGTACCGATTTCCATGCAGTTGAAAATGGTTATGTTTCAATCACGCCTCTTCAATTAGACCTTACAGATATGAAAATCATACCGGAAATCCAAAATTGGGCACTTATTAGTAAGTACGGTTCATAAACATTTGATACGTAAAAGTTGTTCTCATCTAATAAGAGAAAACTTAAGTTAGATATTAAGCCTTAAGCTATGTAATCTATATCCTCTCCTTATTCTGACAGAGAGGATATAGATTACAATTACTTACTTAGGTAAAATATATAGACCTATTAATATAGAAAGAGTTACACCCATAGTTAAACGAGATATTCCAAAATTTGTAGTTCTAATACTTCACAGAAGCATTACTCTACTATAGTAGTAGAGCACCAATTACAGCATCATTACAATGATATCAAAGATATATATCTTCTAACAGCTTGCAATTTGACAACTAGAAGGATTGGACGATTCCAGATCATATAGCTCATTATAAGATTGAGCATATATGAAAATAGCGTGAACTGTAATTTTATTACCTTCTTTTATCAATCTAAAATCTAGAATTGTCTAAAATGATAAGGTTGTTGCACTCGTGGACACAAAACAACTATTTGAAAATCAAACAAATGCTAGTCTGGCGTCTAGTAATCTATATAATTGGACTAACAGTAATAAATTCATGTGGAACACGGATTGACAATGCACCTATATTCGATCTCTCGAACTCTTTCGAATCTCTGAAGATGCAATCTAGTGATAATAAAGAGGTTTTCTCGCTTTTATCACCGACAGGATTTTATCGTGTAAATCCAGGAGATACGCTATATCGTATAGCGCTTAAGAGCGGAGAAAATTATAATAATCTTATTAAATGGAATAATATAGATAATCCAAATAATATTGGAGTTGGTCAACTACTACGTATTATGCCACCATCGGATAACGAGAATACTGTACAAACAGCGTCAGTTGTTTCTTCTACCTCAAAAGATAAGGGATTATCCTTAATAAGCAATAATTATAAAACTATATTTATATGGCCAACATGTGGAAAAGTATTGAATGGTTTTAACGATCATAAAAATAAAGGTATCAATATTAGTGGCACAGTAGGGCAAGCAATCAAAGCAACAGCTAACGGACGCGTTGTATACGCTGGAAATGGATTACGTGGTTACGGAAATCTTATTATTATCAAGCATAACGAGACTTATATTACTGCCTATGCTCATAACTCCACGTTAATGGTAAACGAGGGCGATATGGTTACAACAGGCCAAAAAATCGCTGAGATGGGTAATAGTGACGTCGATCGAGTGATGCTTCATTTTGAAATTCGTCAATATGGCAAGCCTGTTGATCCATTAAAGTACATGGATGTACCCACATTGGCAAGTAAGGATTGTTAGTAGAATTATTACAGTAGGTATTTAAGTATATAGAGAAGATATTAAACTCTAATATAGGTTTAATTTTTTGATAAAGTAAAAGCATAATTGTATATTATTATCTTGTGTAGCTTTTCAGGATAAAATTTTTTAGAAATAAAGTACTATGACTATAAATATGAAAGGACAAATACCATAAACTCATTATTTATGTACAGCCTTTCATCGAAAGCATTGATAAGAAATCTTCTTTGTCTACTTAATCTCAACTCTAAGTCTTAGAGTACTTCACATTTTGTTTTAATATGGCAGTTACACCAAGTAATGCGCCTATTCTCTATATTGATTCACTTGATATGGATGGACGAGGTATAGCTCGTATCGAGACCAATAGAATTAATACACCTTCTAGAAAGGTTATTTTTGTAGATGGCGCATTGCCTGGAGAGTACGTAACTTACTCGAGTTATTCCTATAAGTTAAATTTCGAACAGGCAACTGTTATTGATATTCTACGCCCAAGCGTGATGCGTCAACAGCCAAAATGTACATTTTTTGGAAAATGTGGTGGTTGCTCAATGCAACATCTTAATATGCGCGCACAAGTTGCAATAAAACAGCGAGCGCTAGAAGATAATCTCTGGCATCTAGCAAAAATACGCCCAGAAACGATTTTTTCACCAATTTATGGGCCATCATGGGAATACCGCCATCGTGCACGACTTACTGTGCGAAACGTTAATAAAAAAGGTGGAGTGCTAATCGGTTTCCATGAGAAAAAAAGCAGCTACGTTACTGATATGACGCACTGTGAGATACTCCCAAAAAATATTTCAGCAATACTCATACCTCTACGCCTTCTTATTAGAAGGCTCTCAATCTATAATAGAATTCCACAAATCGAGCTTGCTATTGGTTCAATTGTAACTGCACTCGTTCTACGAGTACTTGAACCGATCAACGATATTGATAAAACATTGCTTCAAGAATTTGCAGAAAAATATAAAGTTCAATTTTGGTTACAGCCAAACGGGCCGGATACAATCATTCCTCTTTACCGGATCAATTCTGAGCTAGATTATACATTACCAGAATTTAATATTCGTATACTATTCAAGCCAACTGATTTTACACAGATTAATCATCAGATTAATCGCGTATTAGTCGGTCGTGCATTGGATTTACTCGTACCATCACGTAGCGACAGAATTCTCGATTTGTTTTGTGGAATTGGAAACTTCACATTACCACTTGCACGGCTGGCAAAACAAGTGATTGGGATCGATGGGAATAATATTCTATCTGTTCGTGCACTTGAAAATGCACAAAAGAATGATGTAGACGACCGAGTAACATTTAAATGCTGGAATCTATTTAAAGTGAAAGCTGACGATATCCGTTCCCTCGGTGTATTTAATCAGTTTCTAATCGATCCACCACGTGAAGGAGCGATTGCTGTATCAAAGGCACTCGTAGAAATTGCACATAGCGCCGATAAATGTAAATTGCCAAATCGGATTGTGTATATATCTTGCAATCCATCAACATTTGCCAGAGATGCTAGCTTACTTGTTCATAAAGTCGGATATCGGCTAAAGGGAGTTGGTATCATCAATATGTTTCCACATACTTCACACACTGAGTCAATCTCCCTATTTGAACGAGATTAATAGACTAGGCAAGATAATTTACATATCTCTCTTTATCTATAATTAAATGACATTCTTAGTTGTAAAATACTTATTTAGTTAGAGTTAGTCACGACTATTACTGCCACCGAATATACCTAGTAACATGAGCAAATTCGAGAACACATTGTATAGATCGAGATAAATTGCTAATGTCGCAGAAATATAGTTTGTTTCACCGCCATTAACAACACGCTGCACGTCGAACAATATATACATAGAGAATATGACTATTGCAAGAACTGATACAGTTAACATTAGTGGTGGTAGATGCAAGAACATATTTGCGAACGAGGCAAGCATAAGCACAATTACACCTACGAATAACCACTTTTCAAGTCCTGAAAAATCACGCTTACTAAGCGTTGCGATAGTTGCCATCATGGAAAAGATCGCACCTGTGCCGCCGAATGCTAGCATAATAAGTGAAGAACCATTTGAAAAACCAATGATAAAACTAAGCAAGCGTGATAGCATTAGTCCCATGAAGAACGTAAAGCTAAGAAGTACAAAAACGCCAGCAGTGCTATTCTTCGTACGTTCCATAGCAAACATGAATCCGAATGCTATTGCAAAGAATGCGGACATACTTATTATGGGGCTCGTAGCTGAAAATAGCGAAAAGCCAGTCACGACACCAATCCATGCACCAAGTACCGTAGGTACCATAGACAATGCGAGTAGCCAGTATGTATTGCGTAGTGTAGAACTACGGGCTTCAGACACTGTGATAGCGCCATTTCGTCCAAAGTTATACGGATAATTTTTCATGGATTTCTCCTAAAATATTCTTGTTGACTAAGTCACACTTTGTTTTGAAAGGATTTAATAATTATATTAATAAGCTGCATTAATTTCTAGATAAACTGAGTATTTTTGAATTTAAGTTAAGTAAAAATATAAGTAGGTTCTTATAGAAAAATTATATTCTAATCAATAGAATGTCTTGATGATATACCAGTTAATGGTATATCTAAAAATTAATTTAGATCTATATCTTTTATTTTTAGGAGATTACGATTATGAAAATTGAGCGTACATTATCAATTATAAAGCCTGATGCCATAAAAAAGAATATGATAGGCCAGATCTATAGCAGATTTGAAAAAGCAGGTTTAAAAATTATTGCAGCTCGGATGGTATATCTATCTAATATGGAAGCTGAAAACTTCTATGCTATTCACGCATCTCGTCCATTCTTTAGAGAACTAGTTAATTTTATGATATCTGGCCCAGTGATGGTCCAGGTTCTAGAGGGAGAAAATGCGATTTTAAAGAATCGCAATCTAATGGGTGCGACTGATCCAAAGAATGCAGAAAAAGGCACAATACGATCGGATTTAGGAGATAGTATCAATGCAAACGCAGTGCATGGCTCGGATGCATCGGAAACTGCTAATATTGAAATTGCTTTCTTCTTCCCAAAGATAAGTATCTTTTCACACTGATTAGATCTTTTTCTAAGAAACAACATAGAAAACTATGACTACTGAAACTTCTGTCAATCTTCTTAATTTTGATACAGAAGGTCTTATTAAATATTGTAATTATCTTGGCGAAAAGCCGTTTCGTGCAAAACAATTACAGCGCTGGATTCACCAGTATGATGCAGTTGATTTCGACTGTATGACAGATCTCCCGAAATTTCTTAGGGAAAAACTTAATAGAAGAGCGACGATCACAATGCCACGCATTCTAGCTGACCATATTTCTGAAGATGGTACTCGAAGGTGGTTGATTAGTGCTGAAAAAGGGAACGCAATTGAAGCTGTATACATTCCAGAGGAATCGCGTGGCACGCTGTGTGTATCAACCCAGGTTGGATGTGCAATTAATTGCAGCTTTTGTTCAACTGGCAAACAAGGTTTTTCACGAAATCTAACAACTAGCGAAATTATCAGCCAGTTGCGGATAGCTAAGTTTGCATTACGTGTACGACCTAACTATAAAAAGGCCTTAAACGATAAGGTTAATCGCGTAGTTACAAACGTTGTAATGATGGGTATGGGAGAGCCATTACTTAACTACAGCGCAGTCTTACCAGCTCTACGTCTCATGCTTGATGACAATGCTTACGGACTTTCTCGTCGTCATGTAACGTTATCGACATCAGGTGTCGTACCGATGATGGATCGTCTCAGCAAAGAACTACCTGTTGCACTAGCAGTGTCATTGCACGCACCAAATGATACTATTCGAGATAAGCTTGTACCTCTTAATAAGAAATACCCGCTTCGTGAACTAATTGGTGCATGCCAACGCTATCTAAAAGTTGTACCTCGAGGTTTTATCATGTTTCAATATTGTATGTTAGAAGGTATTAACGATACTGAAGCACATGCATATGAATTGCTTACTTTAATACGCGACGTATCATGCAAATTGAATTTGATACCATTTAATCCATTTCCTAATTCAAGATTCTTGGGATCAAAGCCTCATAGGATTAAACATTTTGCTCAAATTCTTATTGATTCTGGCACTATAACAACGATAAGAAAGACACGAGGAAATGATATCAACGCTGCATGCGGCCAGCTTACTGGTGTTGTCAGAGATCGGATGAATATACTTGCCTAACCAAAAATATCAGTAGAAACTTAAAAGAAGTTCAGGTAGTAATTTAATAAAATTAGTATTTATTTGTAAATAAATACACTTAGCAAAAAATAAGAGGGATTATTTCATTAACGCTCTGATTCAGATATCTGTCATTTATAAATTATGCTGATAGAAATTTTCTTCATTAAAATAAATAAATTCGAGGAATAAAAATGTGAATAAACAACAAATAAAAGGTATGGAAACAGATGCCGGAAATTTACAGATAGAACAAATAGAATCCTTATCAGTAGCAGGAAATCGACTTGCCAAACTTCGTGAAGCTTGTGGCTGGTCTATCAATGATGTATCAGCAAGACTGAAGGTACCATCTTCAAAACTGCTTGCACTTGAAGCTGGAGATATAAGACAGTTCCCAGGACTACCATTCACTATTGGTGTTGTACGTAGCTATACGCGGATGCTCGGTGTTGATTCTGATCCGTTCGTTCAGGTTCTTCGATTTGAAGGAGTCGATTTACAAAATATCAATGTATCGATGCCTCAACAAAAGGATATAAACATACAGCGTGAGCACATTTCAATTAAGTTACAGAGAAACTCTTCTAGATATCGATTTCGTATATGGAGTGTAATTGTATCGGTTATTTCGTTTCTGATTTTTGCAATGATATGGACTTCTAGCGAAAAATATGTAAATAAAAAGAGCATTATCCAAAATTCATCTGGTGTATTGGACGCACCATCAGTTGATAGTTTAAACACACATGACATACCATCAGGGATATCGAATATCCATGATAAGATAGGAACATAGAAGAGAATTACTGCTTGGCAGATCGCATATATAACCAACTTAAAATTATAAGTAATCAATTGCCTGATATTTCATCGTAAATATTTAGAAAAGAAAAGCTAGCATCTACTTATCCAGTAGTATCATAATTAGCTAAAATTTAATTTACTAAAGACAATATAAAAGTTTATTTTTATTAGATAACAATTACAATTCTTAATATAAACAAAATATATCAAAACAAGATCTGATTCTAAGGACTTAGTTTAAAGATAGCGCCAATATTAAATATATTATAAGAATAGGTTATTCAAATATGGAGCACAGATCATTTAGGTTATGATGTTTATCTCTGACTGTAATAAATCGCTTTATTCTTCTTCCAAAGAATCAGATTTTTATAAAAGCAACCGATATTCTTTAATTAATACATTACTTTCTAGTGAAAGTATTTCGCGTAAATTGATTTAGATGCAATCAAAAACTCAATACTCGCGTAGTATTAAAATTTGCTCGATCGATCAGAAATTTAGTAAACCAACTCCGCGGCGTCTATCTTATGCAGTAGATATCTGCTGGGAAGAGCGATTAGTGACAATAGGTGGTAACGCACCGGTATGCATTCAATCGATGACGAATACGGATACAACAGACACGATCGCAACTGTGGCGCAGATTAAAGAACTAGCGAATGCAGGTTCTGAGCTTGTTAGAATAACTGTTAATACGCCAGAGGCAGCTGAAGCTGTACCAGTTATCCGAGAACAATTAGACAAAATGGGTATAACAGTGCCACTTATCGGCGATTTCCATTACAATGGACATCTGTTATTGAATAATTATCGGAGCTGCGCTGAGGCATTATCGAAATATCGCATCAACCCAGGTAATGTTGGTCAGGGTAAAAAGCGCGACATACAATTTTCACAGATTATCGAAGCAGCAGTTCGATACGTAAAACCAATTCGGATCGGAGTAAACTGGGGTAGTCTAGACCAGGATCTGCTTGCACAAATAATGGATGAGAATGCCTCACGAGAAATGACAGCATGGGAGTCGAAGTGTATAATGTATGAAGTACTAATACAGTCAGCGATTCGATCAGCAGAGCGTGCTATTGAGCTTGGTCTATCTCACAATCAGATTGTACTATCATGCAAAGTGAGCGATGTACAGGATCTAATAGCCGTTTATCGCGAGCTTGCGCTGCGCTGCAAATTTGCACTACATCTTGGACTAACTGAAGCAGGCATAGGATCGAAAGGAATTGTGGCATCGACAGCTGCTCTTAGCGTGCTATTGCAAGAAGGGATTGGAGATACGATTAGGATATCTCTGACTCCGAAACCGGGATCTTTGCGTACTAAAGAAGTGTTTATTGGTCAGGAAATCTTACAAACAATGAAGTTCCGCTCATTTGAACCTATGGTAATTGCATGTCCGGGATGTGGACGTACGACGAACACTCTATTCCAAGAACTAGCAATGAAGATTCAGAGCTATCTCCGTGAGCAAATGCCTATATGGCGTGTTACTTATCCTGGCGTTGAAAAAATGCATGTTTCGGTAATGGGCTGCATCGTGAACGGACCTGGCGAATCGAAACATGCCAACATCGGAATTAGTCTACCAGGCTCAAATGAGAATCAATCAGCACCTGTCTTTATAGAAGGTAAGAAGATTAAGACGCTACGAGGCGATAACATTGCAGAGAAATTTAAGAAAATAGTCGATGATTACGTTGAACGTACTTATGGTAAGACAATCATATAACGTGCCATTACGAACTACGAAAATCATCAAGATAGATACTGATGACTGAACCAAAACGAAAAATTGAGAAAATTACTAGCGTCAAGGGAATGAAGGATATTCTTCCTCAAGAAGTTAGCTTATACGAATTTTTTGAATCTACCATAAAATCTTTGCTACATGCATATGGCTACCAGAATATTCGTACACCGATCGTAGAATATACGCAATTGTTTACTCGTGGAATCGGTGAAATAACTGACATTGTCGAGAAAGAAATGTACAGTTTTACAGATGCACTGAATGGTGAAAGCCTAACACTGCGTCCAGAAAATACATCAGCTATAATACGATCTGCTATTGAACATAGCATGTTATATGATGGTCCGAAACGTCTTTGGTACATCGGGCCTATGTTTCGCCACGAGCGTCAGCAGCGCGGTCGCTATCGTCAATTTCATCAGGTTGGTGTCGAGGCCCTCGGCTTTACGGGACCAGATATAGATGCTGAAATTATTATAATGTGCCAGAGGTTATGGACTAATCTTAGTCTAACTGGTATACGTCTTGAAATTAACTCGCTTGGTCTAGAAGATGAGCGTATGGCATACCGACTTGAATTGATTAAATATCTTGAACAAAATATTGAAATACTCGATGAACGCGCGAAACGTCGACTATACACTAATCCACTACGTATTCTTGATACAAAGAATCCTGTATTGCGGTCTATCTTGCAGACTGCGCCAAAATTGATTGATTTTCTTAGTCAGGAATCACTTGAACACTTTAATGAGCTGCAGCGCTTACTAAAGATGAATAATATACAATTTGTAATCAATTCAAATCTCGTGCGTGGACTAGATTATTACAATCGAACTGTATTCGAATGGGTAACTGATAAACTCGGTACACAGGGTACAGTAGCAGCAGGCGGCCGATATGATCCATTAATTCAATATTTAGGCGGAAAGCCAACTGCAGCATGCGGATGGGCGATGGGTATTGATCGGATTATTGAACTTATAAAGGAAGAGAATCTCGCACAGAAACAGAATAGCGTTGACGCCTACATTATTCATCATGGCAAAGCAGCGTTCGATCAGGCATTCATTATTGCAGAACATCTGCGCGACATAGGTCTAGATGTTATATTTCATTGCAAAATTTACGGAATAAAGACAAGCTTTAAATCACAGATGAAACGTGCGGCTGCAAGCGGTGCTGTATATGCATTGATCTTTGGTGAAGAAGAGGTCATGAACAGAACAGTAAGAGTAAGAATATTACGCGATATCGATCTTGATAATAAAATATCTGAAAAAACTATCCTCATAGGAAGCTTAGATAAATACCTAAAATCTGATGTTACATATGAAAACGATAGAAATAACTTATAGAAGAAGTTCTTAATCAACCTAAATAAGCACAAAAGTTACATGAAATTTCTATTATTTTCATATAAAGATAATAAATAGGCACGTTTACTCATATAAAATCAGACATATTACATATCTAATTATATATAATCATAGCAGTTATATGAAACCTGTTATTGTCCTCGTTGGTCGACAAAATGTTGGAAAATCCACATTATTTAATCGCCTAACACGATCTAGAGATGCACTAGTAGCTGATATACCAAGCCTGACGCGCGATCGTAATTATGGACAAGGCCGAATTGGTAGAAGGCCATACATAATCGTTGATACAGGTGGTCTCGATACTATTGCAAAGGATGGAATGCTCTACGAGATAGCTCGTCAAACACACCAAGCAGTCAATGAAGCATCTATCATTATATTTATTGTTGATAGTCGTAGTGGTCTTACTCAACAGGATAGGCTGATTGCTGACTATTTACGTAAAACGGGGCAACCTATTTTCCTTGTTGCAAACAAGGCTGAGGGGATGGATTATATCACTGTTTCTTCTGATTTCTATGAGCTAGGACTTGGCGCCCCTCGAGCAATCTCAGCTATACATGGTGATTCTGTAACAGATATGGTCAACGAGGTACTCGACCTTACATATGTTGTCCAGAAAAACGAACCACCTGATAATAGGGGGGTAAATCGAGGAATTAAAATTGCGATCGTTGGTCGACCGAATGTAGGAAAATCAACACTAGTTAATGGATTGATCCGTGAGGATCGTGTGATTACATTCGATACACCGGGAACAACTCGTGATTCAATTTATATTGACTTCAAACATAACGGAAATTTTTATACGCTTATTGATACAGCTGGACTACGGAAGCGAAGTAAGGTATCTAATATAATAGAGAAGTTCTCGATGATAAAAACAATGCAATCAATATCTGATGCAAATGTTGTCATATTAGTACTCGATGCTCGTCAAGATATTTCTGACCAGGACGCACATATTGCAGGTTTAATTATGGAGTGTGGCCGGTCACTTGTCGTCGGCGTAAATAAGTGGGACGGTCTTAATTCGAATACTCAAAAATGTATAAAGCTAAATTTAGATAAGAAACTTAATTTTCTTAGTTTCGCAAAATTGCATTTTATCTCAGCGGCTAAAATGACTGGTATTGGATTGCTTATGAATTCAGTTAATGCTGCTTACACAGCCGGAATGGCGAAAATTTCAACATCAAAACTTACGCGAACGTTGATTGAAGCTGTTGAATTTCAAAAGCCTCGTCGTTATGGAATTATTCAACCAAAACTGCGCTATGCACACCAAGGCGGACAGAATCCACCAATTATTGTAATCCATGGCAACTCACTTGATCTAGTAACTAAAATCTATAAGCGATATCTCGAAAATCGATTTAGAGAAACATTTTGTTTGGTTGGTACACCATTACGTATAGAATTCCGTTCATCTTCTAATCCGTATGTAAAAAAATGATAAGAGTACTTATTTTGCTAAAACCACTGTTGAATACTATATGGAAAGGTTAAATTTTTTAACAAAATTGTCTATAGTAACGTATTAGATATAGCGTCCTAGAATACTAAAGGATAATTTTTATACTACTTTTTGAGCTTTCTTTAGAAAAAAGATTAGCTTCTTCAAAAACTAAAATATGACTTTCTTGACAAGAATTATCTTTATCAAATATCACAAGCCTCACTCAGCTAACAATAATTTAGCTGGTATATTTAAAATACCTAGGAATATAAGTAAACCAACGCTGTATTGAACTAAGTTCTGTGAAGATTATTTGCGTAGAGCTGTCCGGCTCACGAGCCTTCATAATAATTTAATCTAATAAAACAAATTACAGTAAACTAATATAATGTGTCGAGCATCTAGCTTCGAATGTGCTCCTTGCTATGTATCAAAAGATAATGATTTAGGGCATAGCAAAGATAATGAAAGTACAAATTCTCAAAGCAAGAAATTTATTCATCAAGCTGTTAGAAGCGTAGATGGCCCTCCAGATCTTGATGAGATATGGAAAAAATTTAATCTTCGTCTGAAACGGCTATTTGATCGAAACTATAACAATAGTTCTGGGCCAGATAACAATAATGTAAAACTACTTATTATAAGTATGCTAATTAGCGCAGCGATGATTGCCTATGTATGCAGTGGATTATTTATTATATCACAAGGACAGACCGCTGTTGTGATGCGCTTTGGTCGTTATACAGATACAGTCGGGTATGGCGTGCACTGGAGGCTTCCTTATCCATTCGGTTGGCACGAAGTTGTCGATACAACACAGCTTCATACAATCGAAATTAGTCGAAATAATCTAGCGAATCTTACAAATGTGAAGGATTCATTAATGCTGACGCGCGATTCTTCTATAATTAATATTAGTTTCTTAGTTAAATATAAGATTTTTTCTGCTATAGATTATCTTCTTAATATTGCTAGGCCAGAACATATTATATTACAAGCTGCACAATCAGCTGTGCGTACGGTCGTCGGTTCGCGTGACTTAGATGATATATTCAGCAAAGATATTACTATATTGCAGCGACAGCTTATCGATGTAATCCAGAATGATCTCGATAGTTATCGAGCTGGTATTAAAATTACTGATGTAGAGATACGCCATATTAGCCTGCCACAGCAGGTAAAGACTGAGAAAATGAATATAAAGAATGCTCAGGATTCACATGAAGTTGCTAAGCATGCTGCTCAGGTTTATGCGAATGATCTTCTGCAAGAATTAAAGCGAGAAACAGAGAAGATGATCAACGATGCGATCTTATATTCAGAAAATGTAATCTCGCATGCTAATGGTGATGTAGAGCGATTTAAGAAGGTTTACGCACAGTATTTAAAGGCTCCGGACGCGACTAGAGAAAGGATGTATTTAGAAACAATGCAGGAAATTTACTCGAATTCAACAAAGATTTACATAGATAATAAGGATACAACCCTGTATCTGAAAATTAATAAGCTTGTACATCATGAAAATAAAAATTCAGTGACAAGTGATATAACAAGCAGCGTGAAACCTAATAGTGCATCAACTTCGGATTCCTCAGTTAGCGCACAAGTTATATCATCAGCAGATACTACCACATCGGCAGATGAAATAGATGATAGTACAGGTACATTATCTCGCTCATTACGCGATAGGACTAGAAACCGTTCGCGTGGCGTAGAATTTACCATGATGGGAGAGTAAATATGAACCGTATTATCGAGTCTATTTCAATGGTTATACTTGCTGGTTTTATAGTTTCCTCAACAGTGATAAATATCGATCCCAGATATTCTGCTGTACTGTCAGGTGGCATTACCTCGATATCAACACTTGTCTGTCCTGGAATTCACTTTAGATTGCCTTCACCTCTGCGAAGAACGACGCTAGTTGATATGCGACTGCAGTCGATTGATATGACGAATCCGTTGCAGGTAATAACATCTGATAATAATAAGCTCCTTGTAACCTATACGATTATTTATCGTGTATCGGATGCGATTAAATACGTTGGTGAGATTAATAGAAAATCTCTGTATTTTATTGTCAATAAGCTCTCTAGGGAGATGAAGCTCTTTCTTAGCGACGAATTTGCAAGGCACACGCTTAATGATGTACTAAGCGATCAACGCACACTTGCAAATGATGTTCGTGATTCATTACGGAAAATTGCCACAGGATTTGGGCTCGATCTTATTGAAGTTCGACTGATGCGCGTCGACATGCCAATAACACAGATAGATGATGTATATCAGCGTATGAATGATAAAATTCATAAACAGGTTACGCAGATACGCATAGGTAGCGATATAGAAGTTCAAAAGATCATAGCCTGTGCAGATTATAATCGACATAAAGTAATTGCAAATTATTATGAGCGTGCTCAGAGGATTAGAGGTGAAGGCGATGCAAAGGCTGCGTCAATTATCGCTGATGCATTCAGTCGCGATCCAAAATTTTATCAATTATATTCAAGCTTACAAGCATACAAGAATATCTTTAAAGATAACGATATAATCGTTGTTAGTCCGGATAGTGAATTCTTCAAATTTATGCATAGCTCAGTAGGCAAAATTATAAGGAAATAACGAAAATATTAGTAGAAATATATAATTAGATGATTAATTGCAGCCGTAAGATTAATCTTAATAATCTAAAGTATTTTTCTTTTTATTCTATTTAAAAAGCCTATAGAACGCCTTTAGACGAAAGATGATACAAGGTCATCATATCTTCAAATAATCTAGGGGATATCTGATTGGATATAATCTAATTTATCTATTGATGTATTAGATTGCTCAATATTTATCTTGTCAAAATCTGTGAATAACTTCTTCACATCACAAGGCCTGTAACGATGTCTATCTGGCTGCTTCCTGAGAATATTGCTGACGTATTACCAGCTGAAGCTCGTAAGATTGAGGAACTGCGACGCAGACTACTTGACCGATTCCGTTCGTATGGTTACGAAATGGTAATGCCTCCGTTGCTCGAATATCTTGAATCTCTTCTAACAAGTAGTGGAAGCGATTTACGGCTGCGCACATTTAAGTTAGTTGATCATATGTCTGGACGCATGCTTGGATTGCGCGCAGATATTACACCGCAGATTGCAAGGATAGATGCACATTTGCTTAATCGTCATGGTGTCACGCGTCTTTGCTATGCAGGAAACGTATTACATACGCGTCCTCGCGGGCTACATGTAACACGCGAACAAATTCAGATCGGTGCTGAGATTTATGGTCATGCAGGTCTCGAAGCCGATATCGAAATTCAGCAGTTGATGCTTGATGCACTTCATCTAGCCGGACTATCAGAGATTCGCCTTGACTTGTGCCACGCAGGCGGTCTCGCTGCACTCTTTGCGCTTGACCCTAGAGCTGCTAATCGTGGTGAAGCTTTATGCGATGCTCTATCTAGTAAAGATGTTCCGCTTCTTACTGAACTAACAGGTGATCTAGATACGGAAACACGCGATGCTTTGCGTCTTCTACCAAGTCTATACGGCGATATAACTATACTCGATGCCGCGCGCGTGCAGTTACCAGCTTTACCAGAAATAACACATGCGCTAGATGATCTTACACAACTTGCTGAGCAGGTAAAAGATGCAGAAGTTGCAATAGATCTCGCTGACCTTCGAGGCTATGCATATCATAGTGGTGTGATGTTCTCCGCATATGTCGATGGCGTGCCAAACGCAGTTGCACGTGGCGGTCGATATGATCAGGTCGGAAAAGCTTACGGTCGAGAGAGACCAGCGACAGGTTTCTCTCTTGATCTACGGGAGATTGCACCAATTTCGCCGATCGCAGCACGTTGTTCTGCAATCCTTGCTCCATGGGCACGTGATGATGCATTATGCGCAGCTGTCTCTAATTTGCGCGACGCTGGAGAAATCGTAATCCAGGTATTACCTGGACATGATTATGCATTGGACGAATTTGCATACGATCGTATACTCGTCGAACAAGATGGCATATGGTTCGTTGAATCGCTTTAAGTTAATTTTGTTAAACAAAGAAATTAAGGATTAGCAAAAATCGAAACGGGCTACGAGGACAAAAATATACTTTTGATGATCTAAAAATTGAAATGACTACAGGTAAATTAAATGCATCTCTCGGTCGTAATGTTATCGTCATAGGAACACAATGGGGTGATGAGGGTAAAGGTAAGATCGTAGATTGGTTAACAGATCATGCGCATGGTGTTGTACGTTTTCAGGGCGGTCATAACGCTGGCCATACACTTGTTATTGCTAGAAATAAAACGATTCTGAGTCTTATTCCATCTGGCATAATGAGAGATGATGTTTCGTGTTATATCGGCAATGGTGTTGTTCTTTATCTAGAGGCATTATTCAATGAAATTAGCCAGCTTGAAGAGGCTGGAATCCGCGTATATAATCGTTTGTTTGTCTCTGAAACTGCGACACTAATTCTTCCATATCATATTGCGATCGACAAGGCACGCGAAGCAAAAAAAGGCATAGATAAAATCAATACAACTGGGCGTGGAATTGGTCCAGCTTATGAAGATAAGGTAGCTCGTCGAGGGCTGCGTGTGCAGGATTTATTCGATGAGAATACGTTTTCTGACCGACTAAAAGATAATATCGACTATCATAATTTTGTATTGACTAAGTATCTTGGTCAGATGTCTATCGATTTCCAATCAACACTTGATATGATGCTTGGTTATGCAGATAGGCTTAAACCGATGGTTATCGATGTATCAAGCCAATTGAATAAAATGAATAGTCTAGGTCAAAATCTATTATTTGAGGGTGCACAGGGCACTTTACTCGATATTGATCATGGAACTTACCCTTTTGTTACATCAAGTAACTGCGTTGCCGGTTCAGCTTCTTCTGGATCTGGAATCGGTCCAAAAAAATTCAACTATGTCCTTGGAATTGCGAAAGTTTATTGCACGCGTGTTGGATCTGGTCCATTTCCAAGTGAGTTGTATGATGCGGATAATCCTAAATGTCAAGATCCAATCGGCATAATTTTGGCGAATGTTGGTAGAGAGTTTGGATCAATCACAGGACGGCCACGACGCACAGGTTGGATTGATGTAGCTGCACTACGTCGTTCAGCTCAGATTAATGGCGTTTCTGGACTTTGTATAACTAAGCTCGATGTACTTGACGGTATCGAAGAAGTAAAACTCTGTGTTGGATACAAGCTTGACAGTAAGTTCGTCGATTTGCTGCCGACCGGCACGAGAGATGTTGCTCGCTGCGAACCAATCTATGAAATCTTAGCTGGTTGGAAAGAAAGCACTGTCGGCATACAGTCATGGGATGCACTTCCAGATAACGCGCGTGCATATCTGATTCGTATACAAGAAATTTCTGAAGTTCCTATAGATATGGTATCAACTGGCCCAGATCGAAATGAGACGATTCTGATACGTCATCCATTTAAGGTATAAAATTAATACAAAGAAAAAAATTTAACTTTTGAAAAGTTCTAGCCTACGTGATTTTTAGCATATATAGAAATAGTGCATCTATTTTGTCTCAGAGTTTACGTGTATTAAAGATATTTAAAAAACTTATTATTTACAATAACTAGCATTTGCTAGAACTCGGAAATCTATATATTGAAATTAACCGTTCTAGTACGAAGCTAATTAAATTATTTCTGTTAAAATAATTATTTCTAGCTCTCTAAGCTATCATCATTCCAAGGCAAGTAGTTGGTTGGTGCCCAAGGCCGGAATCGAACCGGCATGCCTTACGGCGGGGGATTTTGAATCCCCTGCGTCTACCAATTTCGCCACCTGGGCGCACATAATATCAAAAATAACTCTATATAGGTCTAATAACGTAGATAGATTGCTTCAGATTACTTTAAATTTCTAGCTTAAGATTAGGAAAGAATTAAGAGGATATATAATGCTAATATACAGGATAGTACGTTAACTTAATACTACTCTCTTAACTCTTTCTTTTACAATCTTCTCACGGCTGCGCTAAACTCTTATAATTATATTAACTTAATAATCGTCTAGATTTCTATCTACTAGATAAAAACAGATTTAGTATAAGCCTAATCCTAATGTCGCTGACTTTTAGTCTCGTGTCATACGATAGTCATTTTTAATTTTTTTTAATATATTTAGTAGTTTAATTTATTAAAAGATTTTCTAGTTTGCGTTGAAATTTTTCTCTTCTATTTTTCTTCTAAAAAAGAATTAATAAAATATTTAGTAGACTAATAAACTGCGCGGACATAGATACCACCTATTTTCCTTAGGTGGTACTGAGATTAAGTTAAGTATAGATTTGTTCATTAACTCCCATTATATAAATAGACTATGCTCAGAATCATTAATATTTATTTTATTATTATAGAACTTGAGTAGATTGAACGCGCATAACCAGTCTAAGAATTTATACGTTTTAACACGATACTCCGGGGCATCTAAATGTATCAGTATGATCAATATGATCAGAGGATGATTGAGGAACGAATCGTACAATACCGTGATCAAGTTCGCCGTCGTTTATCTGGCGAATTGAGCGAAGATGAATTCCGTCCATTACGCTTACAGAATGGCCTATACATGCAGCGTCATGCCTATATGCATCGTATTGCGATTCCCTATGGTAATCTACGCAGTGATCAACTTCGAATGCTTGCTAGGATTGCGCGCGAGCATGATCGTGGTTACGCTCATTTTTCAACACGATCAAACATCCAATTCAACTGGATAAAGCTTGAAGAAACACCAGAAATTCTTACGAAACTTGCAAGTGTCCAGATGCATGGAATCCAAACGTCTGGCAACTGCATCCGAAATATTACAACAGATCAATTCGCGGGTGTCGCACAAGACGAGGAGGTCGATCCTCGTCCATGGTCAGAAATTTTACGACAATGGTCAACATTTCATCCGGAATTTGCATGGCTACCACGTAAGTTCAAGATTGCGGTGTGCGGTTCAAGATATGATAGGGCAGCGGTACAGATACATGATCTTGGTATTTATTTAAAGAGAGATAAAAATGGTGAAATTATAACAAGTATTCTTGTAGGTGGTGGACTTGGCCGTACGCCAATTATCGGAACGATAATTAAAGATAACCTGCCGTGGCAGCATATAATAACCTATTGCGAAGCGATACTTCGAGTATACAACCGATATGGTCGTCGAGATAACCTATATAAGTCGCGGATCAAGATCTTAGTGAAAGCTATGTCGCCAGAGAAATTCGCAAAGCAGGTTGAAGAAGAATGGCAATATATAAAGAATGGCTCTTCAACACTCACACAGGATGAAGTAGATCGAGTATCAAAATATTTTCAACCACCAATTTATGAAAAACTGTCAGAGATAGATTTATCATCCGAAAAATATTTTATTAAAAATAGAGCATTCTGGCATTGGCTAAAACGTAATGTGTCACGACATAAGGTAGCTGGCTACTCAGCTGTTACGTTTTCGCTAAAAAACTATGGTATTGCACCAGGCGATGCTACAGATATCCAAATGGATGAGATTGCTAACTTAGCTGATCAATATTCCTTTGGAGAGCTGCGAGTTTCACACGAGCAGAATCTAATACTCGCGAATGTGAAAAAAAGTGATCTATTTTCGCTCTGGGATCAATCAAATTCTTCTGCCCTCGCGACACCTAATATTGGTCTATTAACAGATATTATTTCTTGCCCAGGTGGAGATTTTTGTTCTATCGCAAATGCGAAGTCTATCCCAATAGTATTTGATATCCAGAAGTGCTTTAATGATCTCGATCATATATACGACCTCGGTGATCTATCTCTGAATATTTCAGGTTGTATGAACTCGTGTGCTCATCATCATATCGGAAATATTGGCATCCTTGGCGTCGATAAGGACGGTTCTGAATGGTATCAAGTGTCGCTTGGCGGAAGGCAAGGAGGCAGAAATGGCTTACGTTTTGGTCGCGTAATCGGTCCGTCGTTTTCAGCGAAGAAAATTCCAGAAGTTATCTTGAAGCTGATTGATACCTTTGTTAAGGCACGTAATGATGGCGAATGCTTTATCGACACATTCGACAGGATAGGGATCGAGCCGTTTAAAGAGAACATCTACGGAGCATACAAGCTACAAGGAAAAAAATAAAATGGCTTCGATTATTAAGAATCGTGTGGTAGTCAGTGATGAATGGAATGTCATTCGTTCGATAAAAGAAAGTACTTTACTAAGGGCTTCTGATCTTCCAATTGGCAAAGTGATAGTACCATTTTCAATGTGGAAGTTAGAACGTGATGCACTCGTTTCTATGAAAATGAAAGATGAACTCGGTGTTTGGCTAGCGCCTGACAGTGAGCCGGATAATATAACTTCTGATTTCAATAGGATATCAGTCATTGCTGTCGATTTTCCACAATTCTTAGATGGCAGAGGTTATAGTATCGCACGGTTACTTCGTGAGCGTTACGGCTGGATTGGTGAGCTACGTGCAATAGGTGATATATTACGTGATCAATTGTTATATATGTGGCGTTGTGGATTTGATGTTTTCGAAATTCGATCAGATAAGAACATCTTTGATGCATTGAATGCCTTCAGTGAATTTACGGACTGCTATCAGGCATCTGTTAATGAGCCACTTCCTCTATTTCGACGTCGATGTTCAAACTACGTTTATTGATCATATAAAGAGCGTAGAGGGCTAGAATATGGAAAATTATCCGATGAGAGTGCAACAGTCACTCTCAGCAGAGCTCATTGCAAAAACTAATAGGCTTGATGTTCTACTTAAAAGAATCGCCACGTGCTATTCGCACGCAAAGTTTGCAAGTAGTCTTACAGCTGAGGATATGTTGATCACGCATGTGATTCTATCAAAGAAGATCTCTATCAATATATTCTTATTAAATACAGCTCGTTTACATAGAGAAACAGTCAGTATGATTGATACCGTACGCTCGCACTACGGCTATGAGATTAAGCAGTTCTATCCACAACAAGAAAGAGTTAATCGATATATTACTGATCATGGTGTAAATGCATTCTACGAGAGTATCTCTTTACGCAAAGAATGTTGTTATATCCGTAAGGTAGAACCGTTAAACCGAGCACTATCTGATGCTGATGCATGGATTACCGGTCAGCGGCGTAAACAATCGATAACACGTTCAGAACTGCGTGAAGAAGAGTTGGATAACGTTCGTGGAATACCAAAGTACAATCCGCTTGCATATTGGACTGATAGTGACATATGGATGTATCTGAAAACATTTGATATACCTATTAACCCACTTCACGAACGGGGTTATTCAAGTATTGGTTGTGAGCCATGTACACGAGCGATTCGTCCAGGTGAAAGTAGTAGGGCAGGCCGTTGGTGGTGGGAGTCAAATGACACGAAAGAATGCGGTCTACATATTTAAGCTAAATAATTAAATAATTGATAATTAAATATTTGCATGGACTCTATTATATAAGGGTTAGAGCGCACTTGGAAAGGATTGATATAACATCATGAATATGACGATTAAAGAATCTAGCTTTACGACAATAGACAAAATTTCTAGTCGCATGAGTCATCTTGACTGGTTAGAGGCTGAATCTATTTATATTCTACGTGAACTCGTTGCCGAATGCAGCAAGCCAGCACTGCTATTCTCTGGCGGGAAAGATTCGGCAGTACTTTTACATCTTGCGCTGAAATCTTTTTCACTCGGAATAGATCGCAGGAAAACATTACCGTTTCCGCTCGTGCATATCGATACTGGACACAACTACGATGAAGTAATTGAGTTCCGTGATCGTCGATCGAAAGAAGTTGGTGCGGAGTTAGTTATTGGATATGTCGAAGAATCTATTAGACGTGGTACAGTTCTACTGCGCCGAAAAACAGATTCTCGCAACGCAGCACAAGCAGTTACACTACTCGAAACTATTGAGCAGTATGGATATACTGCAATGATCGGTGGTGCTCGCCGTGATGAGGAGAAGGCACGTGCGAAAGAGAGAATTTTTTCATTTCGTGATGAATTTGGCCAGTGGGATCCAAAGGCACAGCGCCCAGAATTATGGAATTTATTTAATACGCGGCTGCATAGCGGTGAACATCTGCGTGTTTTCCCAATATCGAATTGGACTGAACTCGATGTATGGCAGTATATCGAGCGCGAGAATATTGAACTGCCATCAATTTATTACGCTCATCTACGTAACGTCGTACGCCATAATGGTTTACTTATCCCGGTCACGCGGTTTACACCAATAAGCAATAACGAAAGTAGCGAAGTTGTACAGGTACGTTTTCGGACAGTTGGTGATATTTTATGTACGTGTCCAATAGAGAGTAATGCAGACAATGTTAAGAAGATAATTGCTGAAACTGCGATGAGTGAAATTACTGAGCGTGGTGCTACACGAATAGATGATCGTACATCACAAACTGCGATGGAGAATCGTAAGAAGCAGGGTTATTTCTAGACATTTAAGGATATTATGAATGAACGTCATAGATAGCAAAGAAGACCTCGGTGTGCTGCGTTTCATTACAGCAGGTAGTGTCGATGATGGTAAGAGTACGCTAATAGGTCGTCTTCTATACGATAGCAAGTCTATACTATCCGATCATCTTTCAGCACTATTATCGCTCTCAAAAAACAGACATATGGTTATCGAAGAATTCGATCTATCGTTAATAACAGATGGTCTTGAAGCTGAGCGTGAACAGGGAATTACGATAGACGTTGCATATCGTTATTTCGCGACTACACAGCGTAATTTTATTATTGCGGACACACCAGGTCATGAGCAATATACACGTAATATGGTAACTGGTGCTTCAACTGCACACGCAGCTATCATATTAATAGACGGTGCACGTATTTCTGTCAAAACTGGTGAAGTTCAGCTTTTGCCACAGACTAAACGTCATAGCGTAATTGTAAAACTTCTTGGTTTACAGCATGTAATCGTCGCTGTTAATAAAATGGACCTTATTAACTATAGTGAAATACTATTTAACAATATATGTGATGCATATATTTCACTTATGAAACAAATTGGTCTTTCAGGTGTGCACTTCGTACCTGTTTCTGCGTTAAAAGGAGACAACATTGTTATACCAAGTAAACAGATGCCGTGGTATACAGGGAAATCTTTGCTCAACCTACTTGAAATACTACAAGTACAATCACAGACACATGATGTACTACGCTTTCCTGTCCAATATGTTGTTCGGCAGGATGGTAGTTTGACAGATAGCTTCCGTGGCTATATGGGACGTATTGAGTCAGGAGAAGTAAAAATAGGCGATGAAATTATTGTATATCCATCAAAATATACAGCAACGGTCGATAAAATTATCTCTCCGATTCCAGGATGCACCGCGCTTGTTTCCCATGCATATTCTGGTCAAAATGTGATAATTCATCTTTCAAAAGAAATTGACGTATCACGTGGAGACATGCTTGTGCCTCTTAGAGATCTGATTATACCTGCGAGGATCCTCGAAGTAGATCTCTGTTGGTTTGATGATATACCACTGTCATTACATCGTAAATATCTTCTCAAGCAGACGACGAGCACAGTACTTGCAAAGATTATCAAGGTAAATAAAGTGTTAGATATACATACATTATTACATGCCACTGATCGTCGAGACTTAAAAATGAATGATATCGGCCGTGTCATATTAAGCCTGCAAAAGCCTATCGTCTGTGATATATATGATTCACATCCTGGCACTGGTTCGATTATCTTGATTGATGAAGTAACACATCAAACAGTTGCTGCAGGTATGATCCGCGCATTTTCTGCAACATCTGTAGCGTAATTTGTGGACATAGGAGCAAGTATCTAGCTAGGTGATAACATTCAAAGTACAATATTTATATTGTAGCTCTGATACTATCTATTGATCTGATCGAAACAATATCTCGCGATTTCAGCGATTACACCATCATCCTGGCCAACTGCCATTGAACAACGAATTTCAACGTCTGGATGTGCAATTCGGCATTCATCTATTAATTTAGGTAAATCTTTTCTAAGATGCGAACCTTGTCCGAAGAATACTGGAATGATTGTAATACGTTTACAACATTCTGCGCTGTGTGCAGCAACTGCTTTATCAAGTGATGGTGACATTAGTTCTAGAAACGCTACCAAAATCGGTTTAGTCGAACCGCATACTGCGCGTAGCTTAGATGCAAGTTTATCAAATGGCTCTGCCCAGTTCGGATCGCGTGCGCCGTGGCCGAATAAAATTATTCCATGTTTCATCTCGACTCCCATAAATTTACAGAAGATATATAAAGAGGACACATAAATTAAATCAATTAGAGCAGCAATTTTTCTACTTCATATAATACTAATTATATTAGTTATGTTTTTACTAAGCGATTAAATAATTTGTAGCTGAATAGAATCTAGCTACGTAAACGCATTATAAGAGTATTATTCTTCTATCAAGAGTATTATTCTTCTATCAATTGTTTCGATAACCACATAGGATTAAAATCATAAAAATGGAGCGCGAATATAGGACTTTTGATATTAGCAGGGTATGCTATTGAAGAAAATAATAAACAATTATGATTGTTTACCCTGGACTTATGTTGAATTCGAGGACAAGTTCAATGGACTTTAGCACAAAAATCTGTGATTGGAACAAAGCAGCAGCAAGCAATTTTTTAGTTGATAAATCAGCTTGTATTATTTTAGGTATATTTGAGGAACAGATGCTATCTGGCGCTGCTCTTGATATCGATTTCTGTATAAATGGACTGATTTCTCGCGTTATTAAAATCGGCGATATGGATGGCAGGAGTGGTAAGACACTTTTTCTACATGAAGCATCTGGAACAGAAATATCACGTGTTCTTCTAGTTGGCTTAGGAAAACAGAGTACATTTTCAAAGAAATCCTACGTCGAGGCTGTACGTGCTGTGTGGCATGCATTGCTTACAACAAAAATAGAACGAGCAATATTTACTCTTGCACAATTACCAATCTTACAAATCAATAGCGTTAGTTCAGGCTGGCGCGTTCGTACAGCGATTCTCGCACTACGTGGAGAGATGTACCGATTTACTCAAATGAAAAGTAAAGTTGAGCCATTACTGCATGGGTTAAATAGTGTTATGTTTACGGTCGATCATGTTGATGAAGAATTAGCAGAGACTGCAGTTAAACAGGCGACCGCGATTGCGAATGGTATGGATCTAACACGAGATCTCGGTAATCTTCCAGGAAATGTTTGTACACCAACTTATCTTGCAAATATTGCAAAATCGATTGCTAAAACATGGAAGATAAAGGTTGATATTCTTGGTCTGAAGAAAATTCAATCTCTAAATATGGGATCGTTTCTATCCGTTGCACATGGCTCAGTCGAGCCGCCACAGTTTATCGTTCTTCATTATTATGGCACTGCTATACAAAAACAACCGATCGTTCTTGTTGGCAAAGGAATTACGTTCGATTCGGGTGGTATTTCATTAAAGCCTGGCGAAGGTATGGATGAGATGAAATATGATATGTGTGGAGGAGGCTCAGTGCTTGGAACTATACGCGCAATCGTTGAGATGAAGTTGAAGATCAACGTTATTGGGATTGTTCCGACCTGCGAGAACATGCCATCTAGTAATGCAACGAAACCAGGCGATATTATTACGAGCATGAATGGCTTAACCATTGAGATTCTAAACACAGATGCAGAAGGTCGTCTAATCCTATGTGACGCCTTAACTTATGCAGAACGTTTCAAACCAGCTGTAGTGATTGATGTCGCAACTTTAACAGGTGCATGTGTAATTGCGCTTGGCCATCATAATAGTGGATTGTTCTCAAAGGATGATGGTCTATCTAGGGAACTACTAGATGCAGCTCGTGAGGCAGATGATCCGGCATGGCGCCTTCCACTAGATGAAGAGTACCATGAACAGTTAAAGTCAAACTTTGCTGACATCGCAAATATCGGTTGTCGGGCAGCAAGTAGCATAACGGCTGCATGTTTCTTATCCCGTTTTACCGAGACATATCCATGGGCCCATCTAGATATCGCTGGTACTGCATGGAAGAGTGGTACTGAAAAAGGCGCAACAGGCCGTCCAGTCCCTTTACTTACGCAATTCCTAATTAACCGCGCAGATCATTCATAGGAAAACTATTATAGGAGAATAACACGTTCAATTAATATAAATGCTATATCAATAATGACGAAGATAGACTTCCATTCGAATATTAGCGATTGGTTGATGTATGTATGTCATCTATTAAAAATAGAGTATCAGAACAGAAAGAGTGTTGTTGTACTTGGTGACCTTACGAATATACAAATTCTTGATCGTCGACTTTGGACATTTTCCTCTATTGATTTCATTCCACATTGTAGTATAAACAGTAAGTACGCTTTAGATACACCAATAGTTATGACAGAAGATGCTGAATGTATATCATCATCACATTGCTGTACTCTTTTAAATCTAGGTTTATCAGTACCTTTACATTTTGTATATTTCAAGCGACTAATCGAAGTAGTTGGTAATACTTCAGAAGAGCTAGTAGCTGGACGAGACCGCTATCGTTTTTATCGTAAACTCGGCTATATACCGAATCATTATAATAACAGTATTGTTTAATTATTTTTTACTTTAGTAATTTACATATTTAATCTGTAACTGCGCCTTTATTAGCTGGACCAACGAGTGATGTATATTTAGCTAGTACGCCACGCGTATAGCGTGGTAATTGTCTTTTCCATTTAGAATGGCGGCGAGCAAGTTCAGTATTATCAACGTTCAATTGTAGGATAAGTTTTCTAACATCGATCGTGATCGAGTCGCCTTCTTGAACAAGCGCGATTGTACCGCCAACGAACGCTTCAGGTGAAACATGACCTATTACCATTCCCCATGTTCCACCAGAAAATCGGCCATCAGTAATAAGACCAACAGATTCTCCTAGCCCTTTTCCTATTATTGCAGATGTCGGACCAAGCATTTCTGGCATACCAGGCCCACCTTTAGGGCCAAGGTATCGTAGGACAATTATGTCTCCAGCCTTGATTTTATCTGATAGAATTGCTTCCATAGCGCTCTGTTCGTCGTTAAAAACCCGTGCTGGGCCGGTAATATCTAAATTCTTTAAACCAGAAATTTTAGCGACAGCTCCGTCTCTAGCGAGATTACCTTTCAAGATCGCTAGGTGACCTTCTGTATACATTGCTCGGTTTATTGGCAGAATAACGTTCTGGTTAGAACTTGGCACACTAGGAACGTTTCTTAATTCCTCAGCTATTGTACGTCCAGTAATTGTTATACAATTACCATGAAGTAGATCAGCGTCAAGAAGTAACTTTAGCACCTGTGGAATTCCACCTGCAGCGTGTAAATCAGTCACCACGTATTTCCCAGATGGTTTTAGATCACAAATTACAGGTACGCGCTTTCTAATATTTTCAAAGTCTTCGATCGTCCATTTAATTTTTGCCGCGTGCGTGATGGCAAGATAGTGTAGTATTGCATTTGTCGAACCACCTATTGCCATGATTAGAGAAACTGCATTCTCGATCGATTTCTTCGTGATAATATCACACGGTTTTAGATCCTGCTTAACTGCCTCAATGAGGACATGTGCTGATTCTTCTGCTGAATTAGCCTTTTCTTGATCTGGACTGGCCATTGTTGACGAATATAATAGTGACATCCCGAGTGCCTCGAACGAAGAGCTCATCGTGTTTGCAGTATACATCCCACCGCACGATCCAGTAGACGGGCATGCATTCCTCTCTATACCGTCGAAATCCTCCTGAGTAATCCGACCTGCTGTAAACTCTCCAACAGCCTCAAATACAGACACAATCGTTAGTTCTCTATCTTTCCACCTGCCCGGTCGAATTGTGCCACCATATACGTAAATTCCTGGCACGTTCAATCGTGCTAAAGCAATCATTCCGCCTGGAATATTTTTATCACAGCCGCCAACTACTACAACACCATCCATCAACTGACCTTGTACACAGGTTTCAATACAATCAGCAATTAATTCTCGTGATACGAGAGAATATTTCATTCCCTCTGTACCCATGGATATTCCATCCGATATAGTCGGTGTACCAAATATTTGAGGGTTTCCTCCAGCGCTACGAATAGCAGAAATAATTATGTCTGATAAACGCTGTAGGCCACTATTACACGGTGTGATCGTCGAATGGCCATTTGCAATACCGATCATTGGCTTGACGAAATCATCCTTCTGATAGCCAAGTGCGTAATACATTGCGCGATTCGGCGAACGAATAGTACCTTGAGTTATTTGTCTCGATCGTCTGTTATATAATGACATTATATATATCTCCCATTCTTTTATATGACCGAGATGGAGATAAATCGGTCTGTCTAACATATTTTAACTAACTAAAAATTACTAATTTGTCTACGAAAGTACATTTCATAGATCAAATTTTTAATCTGTCGTTAGATAGATAGACTTATTATCGATTTATAAAAATGAGTAAGTCATTTATTATATGCTGTTATAGCTGCATGACAGAATATTCATAATTATGAAGATAATATATAATACGTTCTATTTTAGAATGGACTGCCTAATTAGAAATACTATATATTTTCTAATGTAAGAAATGGTATGAATGATTAATCATTCAGCAAATTAAGCAACTTCAGTAGAAAATTTTACTTAATACTCTGTATTAAGCATTGCTTATCATACAAATATTGATATTCAACTAAGTTGGCTATAAGATAATTTGATAATTTTATTAATGATAGAAACATGTGTGTCTTATCACTTCTAAGTGAGTGTTATTTTTTTACCAT
Source organism: Burkholderia sp. (assembly GCA_032470195.1). Taxonomy (GTDB): domain Bacteria; phylum Pseudomonadota; class Gammaproteobacteria; order Burkholderiales; family Burkholderiaceae; genus Burkholderia. The sequence goes on from JAVHYX010000001.1 coordinate 274,548, forward strand.
GAATTAGTATAAGTTCCCTATATTGTGAACCTATTTCTATCTAGACAAAAATATAGAATATTATATAACCTTGATAGAATTGAAAAGGACAAATTAATTGTTAATACAATTGCAACAGATTTTTCAATGTATTGTTTATGAAAGTTAATGATTCTTTCTTTTTAATTTAATTAATGCTCGTTACATTATTTTCATAATGAACAGTTCATATAAAATGTTATTTATTTATATAAACAAACACTATAAGAAGAACGTTTTAAAGCTTGAATCTACAGAATATAAATTAGAACGTGACTAATGAGAGAACAGAGATTGAGCAAAAATAACATTTATATCATATGTTATATACATAGGTTAAACTAATAAATATAATAAAGTAAATAAATTAAAACTATAGAAATTTCTGATGAAAATAAACTTTTCTATATGAATCTTGAATAGTATAAAAAATCATTACAGTTCAATTTTAAATTGGCCCGGTAGCTCAGTTGGTAGAGCAGCGGACTGAAGATCCGCGTGTCGATGGTTCGATTCCATCCCAGGCCACCAATTATTCAATATATAAAATATAAAATTCTGTATAAATGTTAGATTAGTACGTATATGAAGCATATTTCAGGTTGGTTTTCTACATTTCTATCAATTTACGCTGTCGTCCAACACTCATAATTATTCCGATTGCAAGGCCAAATATCATTAGAGAAGTCCCGCCGTAACTTATAAATGGTAGCGGTACGCCAACAACTGGAAGCATCCCATTAACCATAGCAAGGTTTACGAAAATATAAACAAAGAATGCAAGCGTTAGAGACCCGGAAAGTAGTCGCGCGAACTGCGTTATACCGTTCGAAGAAATATAAAGTCCACGTACGATAAGCGCCATATACAGTGTTAGTAGTAGGAGTACACCAGCAAAGCCAAACTCCTCAGCATATACTGCAAAAATAAAGTCAGTATGCTTTTCCGGAATGAACTCCAGATGCGCCTGCGTGCCATTAAGATAGCCCTTACCAAATGCTCCACCTGAGCCAATCGCGATTGTCGCTTGTATAGTATGAAATCCCTTACCAAGCGGATCAGATGTTGGGTCGAGTAATGTACAGATACGATGCTTTTGATAGTCATGTAACAACGGCCATTGGATTTCTGGATGACATATTTTATTCTCAAACGTCTTAGTTCCACTAATTATGAATATAAAAGCGATAAGCGTTGGAATAATTAGTTTGAATGATAGCCCAGCAAGATAGATCACAAAGAAACCAGCCGAGAACACGAGTAACGCAGTACCGAGGTCAGGTTGTCTTGCAATCAGTACTACGGGAATAAGCAGAATTAGAAATCCAGAAACAAAATCATACCAATATAGTATACTTTCACGCCACTGATAGTAATATGCCACCATCATTGGTGTCGCAATCTTTAGAATTTCTGAAGGCTGTATTACAATGCCTATATTTAACCAACGTTTTGCGCCTTTCCTAGTTAGACCAAATAGTTCAACTGCAGCTAATAACGTAACACCGAATAAGTAAAGTGGTATCGCGAATCGCATAAAAGATTGCGGTGGAACATTAGAGATGATCCACGCTAGTATGAATGTAAAAATAATGTTACGTAACTGATCTTCAACCTTTCCAGGCAAGTTTATTGCCGCGCTATATAGCGTAACTATCCCAATACAAAGCAGCAAGAATACTATCAATAGGAGCGGACGATCGAAATAAACGAACATCTGTTTAACTCTATTGAGATTTATATAATGATTATCGGATTTCATCCATTAGCCTAATAAATGAATGAATATGTTTGATTCTTTCAAAATAGAAACCATTTTGGTGGCGCTCATGTTAAAATTAATCCGCCTGCATCTATTTTTCTAAATCATACGATAGTGATTTAAATAAACAGAAAGGATAACGTTGACATATCTAAGTTGAATACAACTAAAATAGTTATTTTGATATAAAAATTTTTGATATAAAAATATTAGAGAGTATTCAGTAAGGTATAATAATCTCATTAATATATCTTAATTGTTATCATATAGTCTTCTTTCATCTTTCCTCTTATTGAATAGTTGTGCGTGCAGTACAATCTCATCCAGACCAGCTTATTAGTATTACTAATAATTATATTGGATAAGTCTATTTGACTCTTCATTGGCATATTAGTACCAACTATTGTGGTTTTATTCTATTTGTTTTCCTATCGATGAGATAGGAGTCAAGTATACGCCGTCCTATTGGCGCTGCTTCCTTAGCGCCCCAGCCACCATTCTCAACGATTAATGCTAGTACAATCATCGGATGATCTGTTGGCGCATACGCGATGAATAATGCGTGATCCTGAAGACGTTCATCTAGAATACGCTTACTGTAATTTTTATCCTTCAATGAGAAAACTTGGGCAGTGCCAGTTTTACCAGCAGCAAGATACGGAGCGTTGCGAAAAACGTTATATGCAGTGCCTAATGGGCTTTGTATCACATTTTCAAGCCCACGTTTCACAGTATCAATATCTAATTTCTTTAGTGGAATCGTCGAAATTTTCTTTGGTGCTACCAGATAAAACCTGTGTGTAATTTGATCTTCGATCTTCTTGATAAGATGAGGTCTCATTACAATTCCATTGTTTGTGAGTGTTGCAGTAGCATTAGCGAGCTGCAACATTGTATACGAGTTATAACCCTGACCGACTCCTAAGCTGATCGTATCACCATCATACCATTTTTTTAGCTTTAATTTCTTAAACGCCTTATATTTCCATTCTAGAGATGGTAAGACACCGTGTGATTCTCCAGAGATATCAATACCAGTTGGATGGCCGAAGCCCCATTGGCACATAAAATTTGCAATGTTAGTTACGCCGATATCATGTGCGAGCATGTAGAAGTATGTATCATTTGATACTGTAATTGCCTTAATTAGATTTACAAAACCTTGGCCAACTCGTACATCATTATGGAATGTATGTCCACAAAATTCGAAATAGCCTGGATCATAGATTGTCTCGTTCGGTTTTCGCTTCCCGAGCGTTAGACCGGCAAGTGCCATAAATGGCTTGTAGGTTGAACCAGGCGGATAAGTTCCGCTTAGTGGACGATTTAGAAGCGGCTTATCTTCAGAACTATTCAGCGAATTCCATGTTTTCTTATCAATTCCGTCTATAAGCAAATTTGGATTGAAGCTAGGTACTGATACGAATGCGAGCACATCACCAGTTTTTGGCTCAATCGCGACGAGCGCACCACGCCTGCCTGCGAATGCATGTTCAGCAGCTTGCTGCAAGTTAATATCAATCGATAGATTTATGTTGTTTCCAGGTATTGCCTGAATTCGTGAGAGTGTACGAACAGGTCGACCACTTGCTGTTACCTCAATCTTTTCAAATCCGGTTATACCGTGTAGCTCCGTTTCATAGCTCTGCTCGATGCCAGTCTTACCTATATAAGCGGTGCCTTTATAGTTGCTTCCATCAAGACGCGAATCATAGATACTTTGATTATTTCTATTTTCTTTACTAATCGTATATATTTTGTCCTGATCAAGCTTTGAGATCCGGCCAATATAGCCAATCACATGTGCGGCTGTCAGATCGAATGGGTATTGACGAAACTGCCGTGTACATAATTCAATACCTGGAAAACGGAAACGCTGTGATATAAAACGCGCAATTTCCTGATCTGTTAATCGTATACGTATAGGCAGGTTTTCGAAGTAGTATTTTGAATTCTCATTAATCAACTTCTCAAGGTGGCACTTATCTTGTTTATTAATTTCTATGACTGAGGCAAGTTTATTGATTATATCTTCTATTTTACCATCGAGCTTCGATGGTGTAACTTCAAGCGTGTAAGCATAGTAATTTTTTGCGAGTACAACGCCATTTCTATCTACAATGAGCCCTCGATTCGGAGCGATAGGTACTATAGAAATACGGTTCTCATTTGCTTGTAACGCGTATTTACTATGTTTCAAGACTTGCATATAAAAGAATCGGCTTGCGAGGAGCAAGAAACAAATAAATACGAATACACCAGCTAAACTAACTCGTAGACGAAGGTTAGAAATCTGTTGTTGTGTATCGTTGAAGCCTGTCATTATTACTTGCTAAGTATCAAATAATATAAATCTCTAGATAGACTGTGTATCATCATGATCAATTGGTCTATGCTGCGGTATCAGTAGAAGATAGTTTATAATTGGCCAGAGTATACCTTCAGAAAGGCCATTAATTAGATAGTGCCAGATAGATAATTTAAAGTCCGCAAACATACAGATTATAAACGGAATAAGTTGTACGCTAATAAGAATTGGTGTCACGTACAAAATCTGCACAGTGGGATTTATCGAAGCCATACGTCGGCAAATCGACATCGCCCCGTAAACCAGTATCGTATAAGCGAGCCCATGCTCTCCAAGTAGGCATGCGTCATGTACGTCCATCATAATACCAAACATAAACGTAATACCTATCCCTATAATATAGGGCTGATGAACGTTCCAAAATAGTAGAACGAGTGCTAAAAAATCTGGCGAAATCACTAAATTTCCTAGTGAAGTCAGATTTAATAGGAACGATGCAGCAAGGCTAAAAAAAATAAAGAATGAATTTGCTGGATGCAATATATATTTTGGATTGCTCATTTCTTATTTCCATTAGTAAATATATTTTGCTCTCCTATTATAGAAATATTTAGCTGTAGTATTTTTGCTTTCAGCATTTTGACTGATATATTTTAATATCTGCTTATTATCGGTATTATTCTTTCTGCATTATTTATTTTGTTATTACAAATATGTTCTTTAACCATTTGCAATGGAATATATTTCTATATGCTCCACTGAGAGTGGATTGTTATTTAACTAATAGTTAAGAACTAGCATTTGTCTCGTGCTTCGTACTAAGGCAATTGGTATGCATATCACGCGTGCGAATACGATACCAGCTATCCTGTCGATCCGTGCAACAGTCGCGACTGGCATCCCTGGCGGGTATATACTGTCGAGTCCACTCGTTACAAGTTTGTCGCCGACAATAAGATCAGCGCTAGCAGGCACGAAGCGTAGATCTAGCGAATCACCTTTCGGTGTTCCATATATTACGCTGCGTAAACCAGTGCGTAGTACCTGGACTGGAACCGCTAAATTCTGATCTGTTATTAGTGTGACTTCAGATTGAAGCGGAAATACACGCGTAACTTGACCGACTACGCCATCCTCGTTAACAACTGGTGCACCTTTTTTTATATTTTTATATAAGCCCTGTCCAATAACGATTCTCTGCCTGAACGTATTAGTAGATTCGTATTGTATTTCGACAGGTATTGATTGTGTTGTGATGTACTGATGTAATCCAAGAAGTGCTCGCAGATGTACGTTCTCAGCAGCAAATAAAATTGCCTGATTTGCTTTTATCGATAGCGCAAGATTACGTGCTCGTAACTGATTGTTTTCACTGCGAATTAACGAGATATTAGCTGTGAAGTCAGTTGCGATAACGATCATGTCACGCGGTATGAGTGCGATTCGTTTTAATGGATAGAGTAGTGTGCCAATTATGCATCTTGCAACTTTAAGCGTACTAAAATGTGAATCTATAATAAGTAGCACGAACGAAAATATAACGAAGAAAAATAGCTTCTTAATAGTGCGAGAATTTTGCTTAAAGAGAGGCGACGGACTGAATTCCATGGCCAGTGTATACTGTAAGTAATTGGTTAAATAACTCAAATGTAGGAATGATGAAGTTAGTTATTATTTTAAACTCCAAATAACCTCGTTATTTCTTTCCATTTAGATACAAGTATTATTGTAATTATTCATATGAAAAGATACCGGTATAGATTTTGTCAATACGATCTAGAGCCATACCAGAACCACGAACGACACAGGTTAGTGGGTTTTCAGCAATAAGTACTGGTAGACCAGTTTCTTCTGCTAAAAGACGATCAAGATCTCTAAGCAAAGCACCACCACCAGTTAGCATCATACCGCGCTCGGCAATATCTGCGCCGAGTTCAGGCGGCGTCTGTTCAAGAGCAATTTTTACAGATGAGACAATCTGATTTAACGGATCTGTTAGTGCTTCGAGGATTTCATTGCTTGAAATTGTGAAACCTCGCGGAATTCCTTCTGACAGATTTCTGCCCTTAACCTCCATTTCCTTTACTTTAGAACCTGGAAATGCAGAACCAATTTCTTTTTTGACAGCTTCAGCAGTCTGCTCGCCGATTAGCATCCCATAATTTCTTCTGATGTAATTGACAATCGCTTCATCAAACCTATCACCGCCTACACGTATTGAGCCCTTGTATACAATACCACCCAGCGATATCATTCCAACCTCTGTTGTACCACCACCGATATCAACGACCATTGAACCAGTTGCTTCAGAAACTGGAAGACCGGCACCAATGGCAGCTGCCATTGGTTCTTCTATAAGATAGACCTGTGATGCACCTGCACCGTGTGCCGCTTCCTTAATTGCACGTCGCTCAACCTGCGTAGAACCGCATGGTACGCATATAATGATACGTGGTGATGGAGAAAACATACGTGATTCGTGAGCAGTTTTAATGAACTGCTTGATCATTTGTTCTGTAATAGTAAAGTCAGCTATCACGCCATCTTTCATTGGGCGTATTGCTTCTATGTTGCCTGGAACTTTACCGAGCATCTGCTTAGCTTCTTTTCCTACGGCCTGTATTATTTTCTTGCTGTTTATACCACCTTCATGTCGAATTGATACGACTGATGGCTCATCAAGAACAATGCCTTTGCCGCGCATATATATAAGAGTATTCGCAGTGCCAAGATCGATCGCGATATCGTTAGAAAAATATCCGCGCAAAAAACCGAACATTTAGAGTCCTATGTCGCTTCAGATTACGCCGTCTGAACAGAAGTAGCGAAAAGTAATATAAAAATTATTTAACTTAGTAAATGTGCGTATAGAGCTATGAGAAATATCGTTCTTGATAGATTAATATCCTATAATACTATCTTAGTATAATGGATATTATATCCAATATTTAATAGTCTTTTAAATAAATTTCTAGTCTTATTAGTAAGAGGTAGATTATCAATCCCTAATTAACTTTTATTTAATACCATATGACTCTAAACCTAAATGATATAAAACGTATTGCAGATTTTGCTCAACTTGAAATACCAGATACAGAATATGATATAGATCAATTAAACAAGTTATTTAACTTCGTTAATCAGATACAAGAAATCCATACAACTGATATCACGCCATTTTCACACCCGATTGAACAGATTCATAATGTTAAACATCGTTTCCGTGATGATGTAGTTACTGAAGTCGTAAACAGAGAGGACAACCAGCGCTCTGCACCAGCTGTATACAAAGGTCTGTATCTCGTACCAAAGGTAATAGAATAAGAATCTTATGATGTTTCCAATCGCTGTACTTATATAATTTGATATATAAATCTACTACTAAAAAGATAATTTATTTTACGTACGCAAATTATGCACGCAAAAAGCCTAACTGAACTTCGAATTGTCCTTGATACAAAGGTTTGCTCTGCTGTTGAGCTCGCTCAGTACTACTTAAAACGAATTAACAGCGCATCTAGCTTGAATGCGTTTGTTCACGTTGACTCAGATCTCACGATTACGCAAGCAAAAGCAGCTGACGCTGCTCGTACACGCGGGTCCGGACCGCTATCCGGGCTGCCTATCGTACATAAAGACGTTTTTGTAACACGCGGTTGGCGCTCAACAGCTTGTTCAAGAATACTTGAAAATTATCAAAGTCCATTTGATGCAACTGTCGTTGCTCGCTTTTCAGCTGCTGGAATGGTTACTCTTGGTAAGACTAACATGGATGAGTTCGGTATGGGTTCTTCTGGCGAGAATTCTGCATTTGGCCCAGTAAAAAATCCATGGGATACACAGGCAGTTCCAGGCGGTAGTTCTAGTGGAAGCTCTGCAGCAGTTGCTGCGAGGCTTTCTCCAGCTGCGACAGGGACTGATACAGGCGGATCAATCAGACAGCCTGCATCGCTTACAGGAATTACTGGAATTAAGCCGACATACGGTCGTGTGTCACGATACGGGATAATTGCATTTGCATCATCGCTTGACCAGGGCGGACTGATGGCACAAAGCGCTTCTGACTGCGCAATATTACTAAATACGATGGCCGGATTCGATGAGCGAGATTCTACAAGTATAGAATGTGCAAACGAAGACTTTACGCGTTATCTAGGTGCATCGTGGACGCCAGACGCGAGTGCGAACAAACCACTATCCGCGCTCCGTATTGGTCTCCCAATGGAATATTTCGGTGACGGACTTGCAGATGATGTACGCACTGCACTCGACTTAGCATTGAAGCAATACGAAATATTAGGAGCAGCTCTCGTACCGATATCTCTACCTAAAACTAAACTGTCTATCCCAGTCTACTATGTAATTTCATCAGCTGAAGCATCATCAAATCTATTACGATTCGATGGGGTGCGCTATGGTAATCGTGCGGTTAAATACGGTGATCTGTTCGATATGTATAGGAAGTCGCGCACAGAAGGGTTCGGGTCTGAAGTAAAGCGTAGAATTTTGGTTGGTACATATGTGCTATCTCACGGTTATTATAATGCTTATTACATGAAAGCGCAGAAGATTCGACAGATTATCGTGCAGGATTTTCAGAAAGCGTTTAAACAATGCGATGTAATTATGGGTCCAGTTTCACCAACCGTGGCATGGAATTTTGGATCAAAAAGTGATAATCCGGTACATATGTATTTATCCGATATCTATACCTTGTCTGTAAGCCTTGCAGGCTTGCCTGGAATGAGTGTGCCATGTGGTTTTAGTAACAAACTAAATATGAAGCGTCCGGTTGGTCTACAGATCATTGGAAACTATTTTGATGAAGCACGAATGCTGCAGATTGCTGATATGTATCAGCGTGTGACTAACTGGCATAATCATATTCCAAATGAAGAAAGATACTTAAACTAAATTTGATTGATTCTTCCTTAATATATATTGTATGGAGCTCTAATTATAATGCGGTGGGAAGTAACTATTGGTTTAGAGACACATGTACAGTTGTCGACTGTCTCGAAAATTTTCTCTGGTGTGGCAACACAGTTTGGTGCAGAGCCAAATACACAGGCATGTCCGATCGATCTTGGGTTGCCTGGTGTTCTACCAGTACTTAACCGTGTAGCAGTTGAGTACGCAATTCGGTTCGGTTTAGCGGTCGGCGCAAATATTGCACCGTACAGTATCTTTGCCCGAAAAAATTACTTTTATCCAGATTTGCCAAAGGGTTATCAGATTAGTCAATTCGAAATTCCAGTTGTTCAAGGTGGACAGATTACGATTCATACACCTTCTAATAATATGTCTAGTAATGGTACATGCACGAAAATTATTAACCTAACGCGCGCTCACCTTGAAGAGGATGCAGGAAAATTGTTGCATGAAGGTTTAGAAGGAATGACCTGCATAGATTTGAATCGTTCTGGTATACCATTGCTTGAAGTCGTTACTAAACCGGAAATTGGCAGTGCATCCGAGGCTGTGGTATATGCAAAAACTTTATACGAGCTAGTTGTTTGGCTAGAAATCTGTAATGGTAATATGCAGGAAGGTTCGTTCCGATGCGATGCAAATGTGTCAGTTCGGCCTGCTGGAAACAAAAAATTTGGCACACGGACGGAGATTAAGAATCTGAATTCATTTAGCTTCCTCGAAGACGCTATAAATCACGAAGTGAACCGTCAGATCAAGCTAATTCATAATGGCGGTGAAGTTATTCAAGAAACACGTTTATATGATTCGGATAGATGCGAGACGCGCGCTATACGCAGAAAGGAAAACGTGTGTGATTACAGATATTTTCCGGACCCAGATCTAATGCCAATTATAATAAGCCCTGACTGGGTTGAGAGTGTGAAAAGGAAAATACCGAGACTTCGCCCTGCTATACAGAAGCATCTTATAAGTAAATACAAAATATCTTCGTATAATGCGGATATCCTAACATCAAGCAGAGCAATGACCATATACTTTGAAGCTGTTGTTGATAAAATTGGTGTTACAAACGCTAAAATTGCCGCGAACTGGTTAATAGGCGATGTGCTATCTTACATGAACCGTAATAGGATAAATATAAATTTATTTCCAGTGTCTGTTGATCAGCTTGGAATTTTACTGCAACGGATTATAGATGGCACAATATCGAAAAAAATAGCGAAGGAAATTTTTATTATAATCTGCAACGATAAAGTAAAAGATAAAGATATAGTAGATCAGATTATTGATAAGAATGGATTTAGGCAGATCAATGACACTGGAATGTTAGAAGCGATTGTAGATGACGTACTTGCCAAAAATATGAAGTTAGTTAATCAATTTCATGAAGGCAAAGAGAAGGCATTTAATGCACTTGTTGGTCAAGTAATTAAATCAATGAATGGCAATGTAAATCCAGCTCATGTCAATAAATTATTAAAAAATAAGCTTCAATCAATCTAATTAATAGTAAAAATATTATTGATGATTATATATCGTACCATTTATGTTACGAGTCATTACTGCAAATGTGAACGGCATTCGTTCCGCTACTAAAAAAGGTTTTTTCGACTGGATCAAAGAGCAGGAAGTTGACTACCTTTGCCTACAGGAAATCAAGGTGTCGGCAGATGATTTATCCTTCGAATTTGTTAAAAAACATGGTCTGCAAAGCTATTTTCATCATGCACAAAAGAAAGGATATAGCGGTGTAGGTATATATAGTCGCTATAAACCAGACAACGTAATTTTCGGCTTTGGAAGTCATGAGTTTGATAAGGAGGGACGCTATATTGAAGTGAGATACAAAAACCTATCTATTGCGTCTGTATATATGCCGTCAGGTTCAAGTGGAGATGAACGTCAAAATGCGAAATACCGATTTATGGATGAATTGATGTCATATCTTTCTACCTTAAAGAAGATGGGAGAAGTAATTCTATGTGGTGATATGAACATTGTTCATAAAGATATTGACATTAAAAATTGGATGGGGAACCAGAAGAATTCTGGCTGCCTTCCAAAAGAGCGTTTATGGCTAACAGAGCTATTCGACAATATTGGTTATGTGGATGTATTCCGCTTACTTAATACTAGACCTGAGCAATATACTTGGTGGAGTAATCGCGGACAATCATATGAGAAGAATATAGGATGGCGCATTGACTATCAGATTGCAACTCCTATCATCGCGAATACTGCTAAGTACGTATCGATTTTTCGACATACTAGATTTAGTGATCATTCACCATTGATAGTTGATTATGATTATTAATAAATCTTTTTTTGTTATATGATTTTTTGAATATGTAGAAATTTTAATTAAATACTATAGTATATCGTACTAGACCGATGAAGACTTACATATTCTTAATATAATATAAATCAATTGAATATCTCAGATATTTTCATTAAAAATCCCTCTCTCAAGAGCTAGCGTTCATTCTTAATGAAATTATATATTTTTGAATGGACCAAGTATACTCAGTAATTTGAAAGCAATAAAATTAGAATATTAATTCTATAAAGTATCTTTTCCAGAAGTCAACAAGAAGCGATAATGTCTTCTTTAATTATTTTGTAATCTATATAGATAATGAGAAGTATATCGTATATGCGCCCACGAGGCACTATAATGGTACAAGGTACAACTTCAGGCGCAGGTAAGAGTACGCTCGTAGCTGGTCTATGTCGTCTTGCACGTCGAGCAGGAGCTCATGTTGCTCCATTTAAACCGCAAAATATGGCCCTTAACAGTGCGGTAGCTATAGATGGTGGCGAGATTGGTCGAGCACAGGCTTTGCAGGCAATCGCATCCGGTATTGAACCGCATACTGACTTTAATCCGGTTCTACTGAAGCCAAATAGCGACTTCGGAGCACAACTTATTATCCACGGCAATGCACAAATGAATATCGATGCTCGTTCATATCACGACTACAAAAAAATTGCATTCGATGCAGTACTTGAATCATATGAACGTTTATGCCGAAAATACGATACAGTAATTGTTGAAGGCTCGGGCAGCCCAGCGGAAATCAATTTGCGCGACCACGATATTGCGAATATGGGTTTCGCTGAACATGTTGACTGCCCTGTCATTATTATTGCAGATATTGATCGTGGTGGAGTGTTTGCACATCTAGTTGGTACGCTTTCGTGTCTATCAGATAGTGAACGTGCACGTGTACACGGATTCGTTATTAATCGATTTCGTGGAGATATCGATCTACTCAAGTCTGGCCTCGAATGGCTATACATGCAGACCGGCAAGCCAGTATTTGGTGTTCTGCCATATTTACATGGACTAACCCTTGATGGGGAAGATATACTTTGCATCTCATCAACAAGTAATGATGTAGTGCTAAGCAAACGTCCACTGCGTGTTGTTGTGCCTGTTCTACCAAGGATTAGCAATCACACTGATTTCGATCCTCTTCGAGTTCATCCACAGGTCGAGTTAATTTTTTGGGAAAAGGGTTCTGTTCCTAAAGCAGATCTACTAATTTTGCCTGGTTCAAAGAACGTACAACATGATCTATCTTGGTTACGTCAGTCAGGATGGGATCGTGTACTAATGCGGCATCTACGATATGGTGGAAAAGTAATCGGTATCTGTGGTGGCATGCAAATGCTAGGTAAAACTCTCAACGATCCGCTCGGACTTGAAGGTCCACCTGGTAGTATGCCAGGTCTTGGATTTTTTAATTTTTGTACAACGATTAAACATAATAAGACACTGAGGAATCTAATTGGTCGTCTCGTTTTACCTGGATCCGCAGTAGTGCACGGATATGAGATTCATATGGGAGATACAGAAGGACCAGCACTACAATCTCCTGCAGTCTATGTAGATACGTTTATTTCCATGGAACAAGATAAAAAAAATTCCTTGCTTCAAGATGGCGCATTATCTGACGATGGTCAGATTATCGCAACTTATATTCATGGTTTATTTGACTCACCTGACGCCTGTAAGTCACTACTTGATTGGGCGGGTCTTGAAGATACTGATCGAATTGATTATGCAGCGCTACGAGAAGTCTCTCTTGAGAGACTAGCGGATTCTATAGATAAATGTCTCGATCTATCATCATTATACTCAGTGTTCCGATGATCTCTGCTAAACTTTACTAAACTTGCCAAACTTGATAATTCCTCGATGGATGAGTAGTTAATGCTGAAATAGTTTTTCAAAAATAGCTGAGTCAAAATTTATAATGTAATTAGTACACAACACTAAAGTTTGGTATGTTCTCTGCGGAAAACTAGCTGCTAATTCAGCTATATAATCTAAAGTATTTTAAAAAAATTTTTTTACTTGATATTATGCTCTCTTCGCTACTTATACATGTATCTATATTTAGACGGTTGATTGTAAGAAATTAACTATGTGGTATAAGTTAATATTGGAAGGCCAATTTTATATCCTCATTAGTTAATTTGTTAATTTAATAGGAGAATTTGAATCAATCAATATTAAATATACTAATCGATATCCAATATAGCTTATTAAGCGCATAAATCTGCTATCGGAATTAGATTTAGGATCAGATGTAGAAATCTATTTAGAGGACACGAATTAGATCTAGTGTTTTTTATTATATTATTACTTTGGACAAGTTCTTCTTGATTATTCTGTAGAATAATTAAAATGTATTTTTGTATTTAACAGATTACTTCCACGCTAAGGATTAATATCCTACCTACGATTTAAGGACGCAAAATTTATATGTCGCAAACTTGGCGTTTGTATTATGAGAACTATTTGGTCACCTATTATAAACTCCTTGTATAATAGAACTGAATATCTCTGATAACAAGAAGCTCTCGTGTGGCTTCTATTCGGGTTTAGAAGGGTTAGAGCGTAATAAACTGTAAACTTTAATCACTCTACTTGTTAGGAAATTAGATTGTAGTAAGATTTGGCTTACTAGTATTGCAACTTGCACTGTTATTGAAATTAATCAATAAACAACTCTTCATCTAAGATAGACATGATATTCAGTCTCGTACACAATACACTCGAAATGACAATCGATTTGACCTAATTTTTGTAGATTTCTTATGTATAACATATTTTAATATGGTCGCAACAAACTTTGCGTATATTTGTTTTAATTTGTTGTTCTAAGTTTTGATATAGAGATAAATATTTTCTTCTTTAGTTTCTTTAAAAGATATATATTTCTTTTTGTTTTTCTCATTGTTAATTAACGAGGTTAGTGCCATTCTAGGCTGGTTTGGTGCTACCTTCTTCTTGCTTTTTTCAAAAAATTTCTTTTGATTTGAATTTACATATTAATTATTGTGAATTACTGTTCGCTCTAAGTAACGCATTGATCTGATTTGAATTAATACGCGTTATCAAATGCTTATATTCGGCAATAGGCATCGTTGATGAAAGTGGCTTGTTAGTATCAGTCCACATAAGAGGTTCGATTCCGAAGAATTTCTCGACTTCTTTGGCAACTTGCGGTATTACGGGCTTCAGGGCAATAGAAAGTAAACGGAATGCTTCAAGACTGATGCTGCAAGTTTCGTGGAGTGCTATCGCATTTTCTTTGCTATTTATGTATTTCCATGGCTGCGCACGGTCGAAGTATACATTAACTTCGTCAGCCAATTCTATTATTTTTCGAATTGCGCGGCTATATTCGCGCGCTTCATAGTGTGCAGCAATACCAGGTATTGCATTTCTTAGAGATTTGATAAGTGAATAATTCATTGCACTATCTTGCACACGTCCGTTGAAATGCTTGATTAGAAATCCTGATGCACGACTCGCGATGTTTACATACTTGCCAACTAGATCGCTATTCAAACGTTTCTTAAAATCATCAAGATTCATATCGATGTCTTCCATCGTTGAATTTAGCTTAGTTGCAAAGTAATAACGTAGATACTCTGGTTTTAGCCCAGTTTTGATATAGCTTTGTGCAGTGATGAATGTGCCACGAGATTTTGACATCTTCATACCATCTACAGTCAAGAATCCATGCGCGAATACATTCGTCGGCGTGCGATATCTTGAAAATTTGAGCATGGCAGGCCAAAATAGAATATGAAAATATAAGATATCCTTGCCAATGAAATGGTACTGTTCTGTCAACGTATCTTTTTTAATCCAAAATTCGAAGTCTATTCCACGCGTCTCACACAAGTTCTTAAAACTTGCGTAATAGCCAAATGGTGCATCAAGCCATACATAAAAATATTTTCCAGTAGTATCAGGAATTTCGAAGCCAAAATATGGGGCATCTCGTGAGATATCCCAATCTACAAGGTTTGTTTCACCTGAACTGCCAAGCCATTCTTTCATCTTATTCCTTACCTCAGATTGAGAGAGTCCGGCAACCCAGTTGCGTAAGAATGCCTCACATCGAGGATCAGATAAACTGAAGAAATAATGTATAGACTTTCGCCGAATAGGTGGTGAACCAGATACGATTGAGTACGATTTTAACAGTTCGACCGGTAGGTACGTTGATCCACAAACTTCGCAGCTGTCACCATATTGATCCTTTGCGCGACATTTCGGGCATTCACCCCTAATAAATCGATCTGGCAAAAACATTTCTTTAATTGGATCATAAGCCTGTTCTATCTCGCGCTTAGTGATCAATCCACTTTCCTTAAGCGCCAGATAGACCTCCTCGGTAAGGAGACGATTCTCATCCGAATCAGTTGAATAAAAATTATCAAACGAGATATAGAAATTTTCGAAATCACGCTTATGTTCAGTGTATAAGCGATCTATCAATTGCTTTGGAGTTAGTCCTTCTTCCTGCGCGCGAAGCATAATTGGTGTGCCATGTGCATCATCTGCGCAGACATAGTAGATTTCGTGTCCATGCATTCGAAGCGTCCGTACCCATATATCCGTTTGAATATATTCCAATAAATGGCCAATATGAATTTGTCCATTTGCATAAGGAAGTGCGGATGTGACAAGGATATGTCGGTGTCCTTTTTCTAAATTAGCAGATATGGAAACAGGATTAGATGCAGACATAGTATATCTCGTAAATAACATCAGAAATGTGTCAGAATATATTGTGAATAATGTATCATCATCACATGATGCAATGTAGTGCGATTAATAATAATATTGTTTCGTTGTACTACTAAAATAGTAAATATCTGAATATAGAAACAATACAACATAAGAAGAGAATTGATAATGCGCAGTACTATACATACAAAGTAGACAGTGTTCCAAAATCGGCTCTCTTAACTTTAATAGCACACTCAATTTTCCTCATACGTCCGCTCTATGTTTAATCTTATAATTTCTTAATTTAATTACTTATATTATTGAGACATCATCATTATATAGAACGTCTTAACTTTACAGGCGATTTTAATATGGCCTTATGATAAGTAAGTAGTAATTTTACTGTATTACAAAATAGTCTGGTTTCTATAACCTCATCTAATATACCTTTATGAGCATTAAAGCAGACAAGTGGATTCGGCATATGGCCGAAGAGTATAGAATGATTGAGCCTTTCGTTCCTGAACAGATCAGTATTACTAAAAATGGTCGAAAGATAGTCAGTTATGGCGCATCTAGCTATGGCTATGATATTCGATGTGCGGACGAATTTAAGATTTTCACGAATATTAATTCAACAATTATCGATCCGAAAAATTTCGATGAAGGATCATTTGTAGAGTTTAATGGAAAAGTATGCATTATACCGCCGAATTCGTTCGCTCTTGCGCGAACTGTCGAATATTTTCGTATTCCACGGTCTGTATTAACTGTTTGTCTTGGTAAATCAACTTATGCCAGATGCGGTATTATCGTAAATGTAACACCATTAGAGCCGGAATGGGAGGGATACGTAACTCTCGAATTCTCTAACACGACTCCATTACCTGCAAAAATTTATGCAAACGAGGGCATCGCACAAGTTCTTTTTTTCGAAAGTGATGAGGTATGCGAAGTCTCATATGCAGATCGAGGCGGAAAATATCAGGGACAGCATGGCGTTACGCTACCGAAAGCATAATTTTTGCAATAAAGCTGCGCTCTCTTTAACCGTTGTTATGCAAGTTAACAGTACATTTTTATAGTGTACTATAATTCCCAATTTTATGGAATTGTCTATGAAGTTTCGTTTTCCTATCGTGATCATAGATGAAGATTTTCGGTCAGAGAATATTTCTGGATCTGGAATCCGAGCGCTAGCTGAAGCAATTGAGAGAGAAGGTGTTGATGTCCTTGGAATGACAAGTTATGGCGATCTTACATCGTTTGCTCAGCAGTCGAGCCGTGCATCCTGTTTTATACTTTCGATTGATGATGATCAGATAATGCTCGGTGAGATTGGGATAGATGGTAAATTACCAGAACTTGCGACCGCAATTATAGAGCTACGTGCATTTATTGATGCAGTTCGCCTACGAAATACAGATATCCCGATATTTTTATATGGTGAAACACGAACGGCACGTCATCTTCCAAACGATATCCTCCGTGAATTGCATGGCTTTATTCATATGTTTGAAGAAACGCCAGAATTTGTCGCTAGGCATATTATACGCGAGGCTCGTGTATATCTCGAGTCACTTGCGCCACCCTTCTTTAAGGAACTTATTAAGTATGCTGACGAAGGCTCATATTCATGGCATTGTCCTGGTCACTCAGGTGGCGTTGCATTTCTGAAGAGTCCGCTAGGACAAATGTTTCACCAGTTCTTCGGAGAAAATATGCTGCGTGCGGATGTCTGTAATGCGGTCGATGAGCTTGGTCAACTACTTGATCATACAGGACCAGTAGCAGCATCTGAGCGTAATGCAGCACGCATTTTCAGTGCGGATCATCTATTCTTTGTAACGAACGGTACATCAACATCAAATAAGATTGTCTGGCATGCAACAGTTGCACCTGGTGATATCGTATTAGTCGACCGTAATTGCCATAAGTCAATCTTGCATGCGATAACAATGACAAGCTCAATACCAGTATTCTTAACACCGACAAGAAATCATTTCGGAATCATTGGCCCAATTCGTCGTGATGAATTTAAACCGGAGAACCTTCATAAGAAAATAAATGAGAACCCATTTGCATTAGAGGCATTACAGCGTAATCCAAGTATTAAGCCTCGAATTCTCACGATAACTCAGAGTACATATGACGGCGTGATTTATAACGTTGAAATGATCAAGAGCTTACTAGGCGATCTTCTTGACACGCTTCACTTCGATGAAGCATGGATACCACATGCAACATTCCATGAATTCTATCATGACATGCATGCGATCGGTGATAGTCGGCCGCGTACAGGTGCGCTTATCTTCGCAACGCACTCCACACATAAGCTACTTGCAGGCATTTCACAGGCTTCACAAATCGTTGTTCAAGATTCAGAGAATCGTACATTTGATAGAAATCGTTTTAACGAAGCATATCTTATGCATACATCAACGAGCCCACAGTACGCAATCATTGCTTCGTGCGACGTTGCAGCAGCAATGATGGAATCACCTAGCGGTACTGCGCTCGTCAAAGAATCGATCGCTGAAGCAATAGATTTTCGTCGTGCAATGCGAAAGGTTGATTTAGAATATGGTGACGACTGGTTTTTCAGTGTATGGGGACCAGATGATCTACCTAAGGAGGGGATAGGCAATCGTGAAACGTGGATATTGAAGCCAAACGATCGCTGGCACGGTTTCGGAGCGATCGAAGAAGGTTTTAATATGCTCGATCCAATTAAGGTGACAATCATCACGCCAGGACTCGATGTCGACGGTAAATTCGGTGCGACTGGTATTCCTGCTGCTATTGTTACAAAATATTTAGCTGAACATGGAATAATTGTTGAGAAGACAGGTTTATATTCGTTTTTTATCATGTTTACAATAGGTATTACAAAGGGCCGCTGGAACTCGATGGTAACTGAGCTTCAGCAATTTAAGGATGATTATGACAAAAATCAACCTTTGTGGCTTGTTCTACCAGATTTCGTTGCACAATATCCGCAATACGAACGGATTAGATTACGTGATCTCTGTATGCAGATTCACGATGTGTTCCGTACAAACGATATTGCTCGCCTAACAACCTGCATGTATTTATCGAATATGGAACCAGCGATGAAGCCATCTGATGCATTCGCAAAACTTGTGCATCGTGATATCGATCGTGTGCCACTCGATCAACTTGAAAACCGTATAACTAGTATTCTGCTGACGCCATATCCACCTGGTATTCCTCTTCTAATTCCAGGCGAACGATTTAACAAAATAATTATTAATTATCTTCGATTTGCCCGCGATTTTAATGCACGTTTCCCGGGTTTTCATACCGATATTCATGGAATTGTACCAGAAGAAGTAAATGGGTTTATTGAATATTATGTCGATTGTGTGCGAGACTTAAAATAAGATAAAGAAACAGAGGGAGTAAGATTGAAGAAACTTACTATCTAGAGATTAGAGCGACTCAATTTTTTTTGAGACTATACAACTGTTCCCTAATTCTCGAGAGAATATAGTATCTCCCTGATTATTGATGCCCTAATTTTACAATCTTGTGTACATATTTCAGTTCGAAGCCGATTCTTACCAGCAAATTTAATGTGCTTATATTTTTTTAGTATATCTATAATTTTAATCGGATCAATCAATGGATTCGGAGCGAATTCAAAATCGATCTTAGCTTCGCTTGCATCAATTTTTATGATACCGAGACGCTTTGCAGTAAGGCGAAGCCGATGTGTTTCAATGAGCGTATTTCCTTGAGGAGGAATTTTTCCGAATCGATCAATAAGTTCTTCTTCAATATTATTGATTTTGTCTTCATGCTCACAATTAGCGAGCCGCTTATATAACGACAGCCTTTCCTGCACATCTACACAATAATTAGCAGGCAAAAGCGCAGGTGCATGCAAGTTAATTTCAGTAGTTGTAGAAAGTGGGAGCGATAAATCTTTTTCATTACCACTCTTCAGTACCTTCACAGCATTACTTAGCAATTCAACATAAAGCTGGAAACCGATCTCATGGATATTGCCTGATTGTTTATTGCCGAGTATTTCACCAGTCCCACGAATTTCAAGATCATACATAGATAGATAAAATCCAGAGCCAAGTTCACCCATCTGTTGTATTGCTTCAAGTCGACGCTGTGCATGATTTTTCAGTGTCTGTATATCATGTACAAGCAGGTATGCATACGCTTGATGATGTGAGCGACCGACGCGGCCGCGCAGCTGATGTAATTGTGCGAGACCAAACTTATCTGCGCGATGTATAATTATAGTATTTACATTAGGTACATCAATACCAGTTTCAATGATCGTTGTACAAAGTAGAACATTCACGCGTTGCATAATAAAATCATGCATAATGCGTTCAAGTTCATATTTACGCATCTGTCCATTCGCAATTCCGATTTTGGCCTCTGGTATAAGAGCTTTTAGCATTGTTAGACGATTCTCAATTGTTTCGACCTCATTGTGTAGGAAGTACACTTGGCCACCTCGATTTAATTCGCGTAACATTGCCTCTCGGATTACACTTTTTTCCTCTCGACATACGAAAGTTTTAATTGCAAGTCGTTTCTGTGGCGCGGTTGAAATGATAGAAAGATCGCGAAATCCTTCTAATGCCATACTAAGCGAGCGTGGGATCGGTGTTGCTGTCAGTGTTAGAATATCTACTTCCGTACGTAATTCTTTCAGTGCTTCTTTCTGTCGGACACCAAAACGGTGTTCCTCATCGATAATAACAAGGCCCAGATTTTTAAACTGTACATCTGGCGATAGCAGTTTATGCGTTCCAATTACAATGTTAGCACTTCCTTCATTGATTTGAGTTATCGATGTATTCATCTCCTGTATAGATTTAAAGCGCGACAGTTCTACGATTTGTACCGGCCAGCCAGCAAATCTATTAGAAAACGTTTGCATGTGCTGCTTAGCGAGCACAGTCGTTGGTGATAGTAGTACAACTTGCTTTCCATTCATTGCTGCTATAAAAGCTGCACGTAGTGCAATTTCTGTCTTTCCGAAACCAACATCACCACAGACTAAGCGATCCATAAGCTTTCCACTAGTCATATCTCCAATTACAGCAGCGATTGCTGCAGCCTGATCTGGCGTTTCGTCGAAACCAAAGTTTTCTACAAATTTCATATAGTTACGCGGATCAAGTGAGAATGCGTAACCTTCTCGTGTAGCGCGGCGTGCATACAAGTTTAGCAACTCTGCAGCAGTATCGTAAATCTTCAGTACAGCTCGGCGTTTTGCTATATCCCATTGTTTAGATCCAAGTGTATGTAGTGGTACACTATCTTGATCTAGACCGATATAGCGTGAAATCATACACAACTGTGTAACTGGAACATAAAGTTTACTATTTTCAGAGTATTTGAGATGTAAAAATTCAGTCTCACCTTCTCCAAGATCCATTGATATCAGCCCAAGGTAACGACCAATTCCATGGTGTGCATGTACGACTGGATCGTTAATTTTCAGTTCATATAGATCGCTAACTATCGCATTTATATTATCTATTTGTTCATGATATTTATTCCCTTTAGGCGCTACAGTTTGTATACCATTAAATAGCTCAGATTCTGTAACAATTGCGAAACCTTCCTGAGGCGAAGAAAAACCGTTCAATATCGGCGCGACACAGAGAGAAAAGGGATATTCACTATCAAGCCAATTAGAAAAATGATTAACAACTTTTGGTTTTATATTATTTTCTGTAAGCAGCTGATATAGCCTATCACTTCGGTCTATCGATTTAACAGTTAATAAAATGCGTTTCCCTGATGTATTTATAAGTGTGCGTAATATATCGAATGGATCAATTGAAAGACGATTAACAGATAGATCGCTGAATTCGGTTGTCCAACTTGATACATCTTGTTTTGATAGAGTAGGTATCAAGATCCTCGAGAAAGATTTTGCTAATATGAAGAAATCATCATGATTTAAGAATAATTTTTTTGGTTCAAGGATGGGTTTTTCTAGATCATGTGATAGTAATCTGTAACGCTGTTTTGTATCATCGGTAAATTGACGTATTGCGGAGTCAATATTACCAACGAATATAAGATGTGTATTGCGCGGAAGATAGTGAAATAGCGTCTCAGTCTCATTGAAAAATAATGGGAAATAATGCTCAATTCCAGCAGGCAGTACAATATTATTAATATCCCTATAAATAGGTGAGCAACTATGATTACCCTCAAATATCTTTTGCCAATGGCTATTGAATATAATTCGTGATGCTTCATCGAAAGGGAATTCCTGGCCCGGAAGAATTCGAATTTTACTAACTTGATAGAGGCTCTTCTTCGTTTTAGGATCAAAGCTATGAATTGAATTAATCTGATTATCGAATAAATCGATCCTATATGGCAGAGGCAAGCCAATAGGGAATAGATCAATGGATGCTTTGCGTATACAGTATTCACCTTGGCATAAGACTTTATTCACATGCTTATAAGCAGCGAGCATTAACTTCACTTTTATATTTTCTTCATCAATCTTTTCTCCTTGAATCAAGGAGAATGTATGTGAAGCTATAAATGATACAGGTGGCATCCTGTATAGTGCAGTCATAGCGTCTACGATTAGAATATCACAGCATCCTTCAATTAGATCTTGCATTGTTGATAGCCGCTCTGATATAAGATCTTTTTTTGGAGAAAAATTATCATATGGAAGCGTTTCTATGCCAGGTAGAAGTCGGATGCGTACACCTGGAGTAAAGTAATTTATTTCGTGTAATATCCGATGAGCATTGACTGCGTTTTCGCAAATTACAACTATAAGCGGTATTTTTTCCGAATAACTTCTTGCATAACGAGCAATAGCGAGCGAATCAGCGGAGCCATATGCACCATTGAATACGAATCGATTTCCACGCTTTATAAGATTGATTGGAGAAGCAGATAAAATAGAAGCGTGGTCTAACGTTGCATATGATGATAAAACGTTCTTTTGATTAAGAAACACGATCATCCTAAATAAAATTCTATTATAGAATTAATTCTTCAATTTTATATTTCTAGTATTCGTTTGTGACACAAAGATTTTTTTCACTTATTCCATGCGCCGGAATTGGCAGTCGCTCTATATCGCCAATACCTAAGCAATATATGATGCTTCTTGGCCGCACTCTTCTATATCATACGCTTTCTGCTTTTAGCGCGTGTAGCGAATTTTTACAAATACTCGTTGTTCTAGCTCCAGACGATATATATTTTGATTATCGTAATTTCGAAGGAATGAACTTCATTATCCAGCGTTGCGGTGGTCAATCGAGACAGGATTCGGTAATGAATGGATTACTAGCTCTAGAAGAATTCGGTGCGACTGGACACGACTGGGTACTTGTACACGATGCTGTTCGTCCAGGTATTACCTCTACACTAATCCAAACTCTTATAAAAACACTAAAGGACGATCCGGTTGGAGGAATTGTTGCACTGCCAGTCGTTGATGCACTGAAGCGCGTGGCCGCCGGTGGAAAAGTAGTTGAGCGCTCTGAGCCGAGAGATCGACTTTGGCAGGCACAGACGCCGCAAATGTTTCGAATTGAGATGTTACGAAATGCAATCCTATTTGCACAGCAGCAAGGCTATAAATTAGACGACGAAGCAAGTGCTATAGAATTAGCAGGTTATATGCCGCGAATCGTATATGGTAGCTTTCGTAATTTTAAGGTTACATATCCAGAAGACTTCGATCTAGCAGAAGCAATACTTTTACGAGATATATCATAAAATGGAAATCTCCATGGATTTTAGAATTGGACAAGGCTATGATGTACATCAACTTGTTCCTGGTCGACGCCTCGTTTTAGGCGGTGTAACAATACCATATATGCGAGGGTTACTTGGTTACTCAGATGCAGATGTGCTACTACATGCAATTAGTGATGCGTTATTTGGTGCAGCAGCACTCGGTGATATCGGTCATCATTTCTCGGATACAGATGATAAATTTAGAGGTATAGATAGTCGTCTTATACTGTGCGAATGTGTTTCACGAGTGATGGATATGGGATTTTCGATTCAGAACATAGATAGTACAGTAATTGCACAAGCTCCTAATCTCAAACAATATATCGAACTAATGCGTGCGAACATTGCTGAAGATGTTAGATTATCAGTTGATCGAATAAACGTGAAAGCGAAAACAAATGAAAAACTTGGTTATCTTGGTCGTTGCGATGGTATTGAAGCGCAAGCTATAGTTCTACTGACATATATTGGAGTACCAAACTCATCTCATATAGATGAGCTTACTAAGATAAGATAGATCTTAATCAATAAACTAAATCTTTTGACAGTTTTATATTCCTTACTAATTATAGAATCAAATTTAATAATCAGTCGAACTAAGTCATTCCTCGCCAGGAAATCCATAGCTTACGGATTGGTGTTAATGTGATGTGCTGATGTAGAACTTGATAGCCTTCACGCTCGATCTCGGCAAGTAGAGCTTTAGCGAGGGCAATCTGTGTGTGCAATGTACGCTGTATATAATATTCATCTTTTGGGATTGCTGATTTAGCGATTGATAACGCATCACGTGCACGACTTATCTGAAATGCCATTAGTTTGGTGAATGATGAACTATAGCGACAGTTTAATAGATCAGCTACGGTCACGTCATATTGCTGTAACTCATTGATCGGTAGATATATATGACCGTGCCGCGCATCATTACCGAGCTCCTGTACAAATTTTGTAAGCATCAGTGCGTGACCAACAGCGTCTGTCCAATTGTAAGATCCGATCTGTTTTAACTGCGATATACATGCACGCGCAACGAGCAATGAAAAGCCGACACCGACCATAGAAATATATTTTTTAAGATTTAAAAAATTAAGATAACGTGTCTTGTTAATGTCCATCATGTAACCGGAGATAATCCCATATAATAAGTTATACTCGACATCGATTAATTGATGATGTATAGCAAGAGCATGTGTTACTGGATGCGATGGACAGCCTTCGGCAAGCGCTGAAATTTCATTTTTCCACCATATAAGTTTCGTATAACCGACATTTAGATCTCGTGTTTTCTTTCCGATTTCTTCAAGCTCACGACGAAGCGCAAATAGTGCCGTTAAAACAGGCTGTACGGAACGATGAGCCTGTCGAATTGCATAATATATACTAGAGCCAGCTGGCGTAGATTTCTGCTGGCAATATTCATCAAAATTCACAGTAGAGAGTTATATTAAAACTAGAAAATAATAGTAAATAAAATTCTTAGATTATTGCTTTCATAAAGAGCTAGCGATTTTCTTCTAAAAAGAAATGGTGCGTGAGGCCGGACTCGAACCGGCATACCATTAACAGGCGTCAGGACCTAAACCTGGTGCGTCTACCAATTTCGCCACTCACGCGCTTATTCTTTTCACTTATTTCTATGCTAAATTCTTATGTGTATCTGCTCTGTGTAATATAAAAACCATATGTATTATATTTAAATATTCTACCTAATTAGGCTAAAGATATCTCTGCTATATCAATAGCTTATAAGAACAATATAAAAATATTAAATAATAATTCTTCACACCAATAAACCGAATAAGGAAAATAGCAATATCTCTATTGAATCAATAATATCATCCATTTTATATAAAACTATATATTCTGAAATGGAATTCTTGACTAAGAAATTACTAAGCATGGTAGCAAAAATAATGGAGTAAGATGAGTAATTACAATAAATTGTTGTATTCCTTAGTTTGCTGACAAGATTTTTAACGTTTTATACAAATCATATTTTAATAATATTTTATATATTATTACTTACCGTTACACACGGCAGAAAAATTTGATTGTCTATCAAGTATGGATATAAAGCTAATCTCTTTGATTTAGCACAAATTTTTTCATAAGTATGATATTTATCCATCTATACACATTAGATTACCTAGTTAGAAGCTAGAAGAGTTTCTGTAGGTTTATTACTGTGATCTAAGTTAGCTAGAAATTAACTAATCTACATAGCTATGCAAACGATACTATTAGAACATCCGAGAGATATATATTTTATGCATCTTGCGCAGTCCGCCGCTACAGCTGCACATGCAGCTGGGGAAATACCGATCGGTGCTGTATTGGTTCTTGGTGATAAGGTAATTTCTCGAGGCTTCAATCATCGAATCGGAAAATATGATCCATCTGCTCATGCAGAAATGAATGCATTACGCGCTGGTGCATGGTATCTAAAAAATTATAGGATGCCAGAGTGTGAATTATATGTGACACTTGAGCCATGCTTGATGTGCGCCGGTGCGATTATCCATTCTCGTATTGCACGAGTCGTATTTGGTGCATCTAATCCGAAAACTGGGGCATGCGGTAGCGTGCTAAATGTATTTGATAATAATCAAATTAATCATTGTACTGTATTAGTCCGTGGTGTTCTAGCTGACGAGTGCGGAGCTATATTGAAGGCATTTTTTATGGAACGCCGCCAGATAGCTCGTGTCGCTAAAAAAACGATTAATGCATAATAAGCAATATTCTTAATATCGAATTTAATAAAATAAATAAGTCAGATCAAGTAGACCTATTTGTAATTTTGATAGTATATTTTATTATTAACATAATACGCATATAAAGGCTATAGAGCGGATAGAAGATATCCGATGATTATCGGAACTCTTTTTATATTAATCGCGTGCTTATCTATAAAGATTTGAAATAACTTTTAGAGTATATAGATTTATAGCGGAGCGTCATTAAAAAATTAAAAATTTTCGTATTTTTATATAAAATGGGTAATAACGCAGGATAATAAGGAAAATTAAAAATAACGATCAGTGTATAATAATCAGTGATATCAAAGATTTTTAAAAATACGATATTAAGGCAAAACTGGCAAAAAAGCACTTGAGTATCTAGTACGCACAAGAAATTAGCTATCTATTCAGATAGAGAAGGGAGCACATGAGGCAACAATTCTGTTGTGATCGCGCTTGATAGTTACTTATCTGAATATTTTAGATAAATATATTGACTAGATAGTCGAGACGATGTGGATTATAAAAATCTATAAGTAGCCCGTCTATTAGTGCTTACGGAATACAAGATCCCAGATATCGTATCCAAGTTTTAATCCGCGACGCTCAAATTTTGTAACTGGTCGATAATTGTAGCGTGGTGCATAATCCCTAACAGTATTACTAAGTGATGGTTCAGAGCGAAATACATTAAGCATCTGTTCCGCATAATCTTTCAAATCTGTAGCACAGTGAATATAAGCATTTTTCTTCATTCTAGATGAGATCAACATAACAAACATAGGCTGGATTAGTCGGCGCTTATGATGTCGTGCCTTGTGCCATGGATCAGGAAAAAAAATATGTACACCGTCAAGACTTTCAGGCATGAACATATGTTCAATCACTTCGATTGCATCGTGCTGAATTATTCTAATATTTTTAAGACTCTGTTTATCTATCATATTTAGCAGCGCACCGATACCTGGTTCATAGACTTCAATACCAATAAAATTATCTTCAGAACGACGCTCAGCGATTTTTGCTGTTGTCGTTCCCATTCCGAATCCTATTTCAAGTATACGTGGTGCATTGCGATCGAATATAGCATTCCAATCTGGCGAATCAAGTGAGTATGAAACAATGAAACTTGGCCCGAGCTCTTTGATCGCTCGGCGTTGTCCAATAGATATGCGACCTGAACGAGTGGCGAAGCTACGTATTCGACGCCGATATAATAGATTTATGTCACTATTATTGCCCATCTGATTGCCCATCTGAACAGTAATACTTTCAGTATTTTCTCTGTTATTAGTATCATCACGCAACTTATTTTCGACTTGTGTTGTATTAGACAGCATCATATATTATGTATAGATAAGTAATATTTCATAGAGCCCTTCTCTACGAGAATACTCATCATATTTTTTGAAATATTTATTTTTTTGAAAAAACTTTCTGTTATTTTATAATGTTTTCAACATTATTTTGATAATACGAAAAAATAAATATGAATTTTAATTTCGTTTCATATCAAATAAATAAATTAAAGAAATAATATAATGTAGCGGACTCACCCTACAGGGGTATAGTTGGAACTTTATTGCTCAATAATTTTTTATTAGCGAGTTCTACTAAACTTAGAAGTTTTATTTAGAGTATTTCATTTTAGTACTGCTCTTATATATTATCCTTAATAAATAAAGAAAATTTAAGAAATCTAGTTCTATTATTCAAGTAATATATATTTTAGTCTGCTTGTGAGATATCTAACCTAGAAATAGGAGTTTCATCACGAAATAAGCGACTATTCCGTCTTCACTAGTTATATTTACTTCGAACATATACGGGAAAAGTGTTGATGAATTTAACTAGATTTCATCTAAAGAAAACTGCTACTAACGCATACACATGCTGCCGTTTTCTGCCAAATCGATGGGATCTCATTGCGTTTCTGCTTATTATTAGTGTGTTTGCGATGGTTATTAGCGCGTTACACGAAATGATGGCACCAATCGATGTTCTTCATGCTAAAAAAATCTCGCTTGATATATTGAATTTACCAGAGTATGCGCTTCGTACGACTGTACGGCTGCTTGCAGCAATAGTTATTTCTATTGTATTTACTATTATTTATGGAACATTTGCTGCGAAAAGCCGTCGCGCTAGGAAAATATTGATACTAATCCTCGATATTTTACAGTCTGTACCTATACTCGGTTATATTTCATTTACAGTTCCATTCTTTTTGGCACTGGTCCCTGACCATGTTTTGGGACCGGAACTTTCTGCAATATTTGCAATTTTTACAAGTCAGGCCTGGAATATAACGTTTAGTTTCTATCAATCACTTCGAACGATACCGCGCGATCTCGACGAGGTATCGAATAGTTTACACCTTACACTATGGCAGCGTTTCTGGAAACTTGAAATACCATTCTCAATTCCTGGTCTAGTATGGAATATAGTAATGTCAATGTCTGGAGGTTGGTTTTTCGTTGTTGCATCGGAGGCTGTAAGTGTTGATAACAAAATAATTATATTACCCGGTATCGGCTCATATCTTGCACAGGCGATTTCCGATAAGAATCTTGGTGCAATCGGTTGGGCAATTCTTACAATGACAATTGTAATTTTTTTGCATGATCAGATAATATTTCGCCCACTCCTAGCATGGTCTGATAAATTCAGAGTTGAAAATACGAGCATTGGAAGTGCCCCAAAATCGTATATACTTGATCTAGTACGACGTACTCATCTTATTCGATGCATATTCATTCCTGTTTGCTCGTTTTTTAAGAAGGCCGCATGTATTCGGATACAATTAAGACATTCGAGGTTAATACATTCTTTTTTTCTCCTTCTAAGGAATCAGAAAATATCACGTGTTATCGATATTATATGGGCTACTATCGTTATAATTGGAACAATAGACTTTGTTTATTATTCTATTAATTACCTAGTAATAGGTGTTACATTCTCGGATATTTGTCAAGTATTTACATTAGGACTTATTACGCTCATTCGTGTAATCGTACTAATTATAATAGTATCGGTTATCTGGGTGCCGATCGGTGTATGGATTGGCCTAAATCCATCACTCGCTGAAAAGCTGCAGCCTATCGTCCAGTTTCTTGCTGCGTTTCCATCAAATCTTCTGTTTCCGCTATT
Source organism: Burkholderia sp. (assembly GCA_032470195.1). Classification (GTDB taxonomy): domain Bacteria; phylum Pseudomonadota; class Gammaproteobacteria; order Burkholderiales; family Burkholderiaceae; genus Burkholderia. The sequence continues at coordinate 304,280 of JAVHYX010000001.1, forward strand.
TGTTGTTATAATTGAACGGGAGCATCTAAATGCAGATATTTGGCTTTCTCCGCTGATTATCCTTGGGGCACAGTGGTACATACTATTTAATGTTATTGCTGGCGCAGTATCCTATCCGAACGACTATCGCGAAGCGGCAACTAATTTCAGGATACATGGCTGGCAGTGGTGGCAGAAAGTAATGCTACCTGGTATCTTTCCATATTATATAACAGGCGCTATTACTGCTTCTGGAGGTGCATGGAACGCAAGCATCGTATCAGAATTTGTGCAGTGGGGCAATATAAAGATTGAAGCACATGGATTAGGTGCATACATGTCAAAGATGACTATAGCTGGAGATTATCCAAAGATAATTCTATCTATAATAGTGATGTCTCTATTTGTAACTTTTTTTAATCGCTTATTATGGCGTCCTCTGTATACATATGCAGAGGAGAATCTGCGACTTGATTAATCTAATAGTGACTAAGATAAAAATACGGATACAAAATATAAGTGTTACTACATATACAACATATTTATATTTCATATGTCATTACCTCTTATTAGTAACGAGATCTTGCGTGTCGTTAATGTAAGCCATGGCTTTAGCAAGGAGCAAGGTGATCAACTTCTCGTACTTGATAGTACAAATTTATCATTACATGAAGGTGAAATCGTTGGACTGCTTGGTCGATCTGGATCAGGTAAGTCTACGCTCCTTCGAATCATTGCTGGTCTAATTAAGCCGACAATCGGTGAGGTAATATTCTTTGGTAAGCAACTTACTGGACCTGCTGAAGGCGTAGCAATGGTATTTCAAACGTTTGCATTATTTCCATGGCTAACTGTGTTCCAAAACGTAGAAATAGGTCTAGAAGCGCTTGGTGTAAACAGACAAGAACGATTCGAACGCGCACTTGTAGCAATCGATCTGATCGGTCTTGATGGTTTTGAAAATGCATATCCGCGAGAGCTATCTGGTGGTATGAGACAGCGTGTCGGATTTGCACGTGCATTTGTTGTTAACCCGACAATTCTATTAATGGACGAACCGTTTTCTGCGCTCGATGTACTAACTGCAGAAACAGTGCGTACCGACCTACTTGATCTCTGGACACAGGGTCAGATACCAATTAAATCAGTTCTAATTGTCACACACAATATTGAAGAAGCGGTATTTATGTGCGATAGAATTCTCTTACTTTCCTCTAATCCTGGAAAAGTAATAGCTGAGATTAAAGTTCCATTTAAACATCCAAGAAAACGTCTTAATCTAGCATTCCGATGTCTAGTAGATGATATCTATACAAAGATGACATCACATCAGATCGGCGAACCAACAAGAATAGAGCTAGGGATTAGAAGCTGTTTACCTCGTGTATCAACGAATTTGATTTCAGGTCTTATTGAAACACTAGCAGCACCGCCGTATCATGGCCGCTCTGATATGTCAGAAATCGCACGCTCACTACATCTAGAAGTTGACGATCTGTTTCCAATCGTCGAGGCGATACACCATCTTGGTTTTGCAGATGTACGAGAAGGAGATATTCTTCTAACACCGCCTGCGCATGTGTTCGCAGAACTTGGAACGCAAGAACGAAAGAATATGTTTGCAGATCATTTACTGAAACATGTCCCGCTTGTAGCACAGATCAAGAAAGTATTAAATGAACGTCCAGCTCATCGAGCACCGCGTGTTCGATTTGAACAAGAATTAAAAGATATGCTATCTGATCTCGCTGCTGAAGAAACATTAGATACAGTGATTGATTGGGGTAGGTATGGTGAAGTTTTTTCCTACAATAATCAGACTGAGATTTTTAGTCTTGAAGATGTTGAATCCTAGTTGATCTGATACGTAACTATAAAAAGTTTTTGTAAGATCTATTCCATGCAAATTTTCTGATCAATTCATCATATGAAATTCAGCATCATCTTGGCTTAGATATATAGGCCGTGTCCACTTCACATCGCGCATTGAGTTCTGAATAAGATTCTCCACACCAAGAAGTACTGAAAAAATCGCCATACGAATCGGTATACCGTTGTCGGTTTGACGAAATATTGCAAGGCGTGGATCATGATTCAGATCAGTTGATAGATCATTCGCACTTAGGCGACTATCACGAGGTAACGGATGCATAATTAACACATCTGCCTTACAAGCACTATTGATAAGGGATTGATTGATCTGAAATTCAGGTGTATAGCAGTCGAACGACTCCTTCATAAATCGCTCTTTTTGTATTCTTGTTGCATAGATAACGTCTGCTCCGCGCAGACTATTTGCTAGATCATGTTTTTGTTCTATTACATGATTATTCTTTGATATTTGTTCAATAATATGTACTGGTAATTCGAGCATTGTAGGCGAAACAAACGTAAATTTTATACCACGATATAATGCAAGAAGTTTAACAAGTGAATGTACAGTGCGACCGTATTTAAGGTCGCCTACGAACGCAATTTTCGATCCATCGATTATCTTTCCGAGCCGTGAAAATTCGCGCTGTATTGTATATAAATCGAGTAGTGCTTGGCTTGGATGCTCACCCGGTCCATCGCCACCATTAATAATTGGAAGATTTGTCGCACGAGCAAATTGATCTATGGATCCCTGTTCAGGATGTCGGATTACTAGCACATCCACATAGCCAGAAATCACACGACTTGTATCCTGAATTGATTCGCCTTTTGCCATCGATGAAAATGTAAAGCCCGTTGTATCACAAACTGAACCGCCGAGTCTGCAGAATGCAGCACCGAAAGAAACACGTGTACGGGTGCTTGCCTCAAAGAACAGATTTCCAAGAACCGCGCCTTCTAGTACACGAGAAGTCTTTAATCTTCGTGCGATCGGTTGCATTAAATCAGCGATATGAAACAGCGATTCAACTGAATCACGTGAAAACTGGTCAACTGAAAGCAGTTGTGGCTTTCCTTCAAATAGAAGTTGTTGATCTAGCCAACAACTGGAAGATTTGCTACGATTCGTATGAGTCAATGTTGATTTTTAGATCAAAAATAAAATATAAAATATCTAATAATCTTAGAAATTTAGTTTAATTTCTTCAGTTTTTTATAAAACAGATATACATATTATAAATTTATAAAAATTAATTTTATTTAGCGATAATGTTTTATGTTTATCACTAAAATATTTATCCCTAATCAGGGGGGTGCTTGTTATTTATTGAACACCCTCTTAAGGCCAATATAGTTTAGCATAATTAAAATTAATTATGTTAATAAAAACTTTTAAAGTATGTAGACCTAATCAATAAATCTATTATTAGATGTTTCGTAATTTATCAAGAATCTTACAACTTTGAATTTATCTCATTTACTAGTTTAGGATGGTAGTCATAGAGATTTCTATTCTTCTTTCATTGCTCTCTCAACTTATTTCATATGGACGATGGCCAGATGATATTAACGTTTGGCATGTTAATATTCCGATAGAATTTATGGACTGGAATGTTGTTTCTGAATTCTTGAATGAGGATGAGAGGTTACGTGCTGTTCGATTTATTCGAAGTGAAGATAGACTACGATTTGCACTGACGCGTACGATGCTACGCTTACTATTAAGTCAGCAGGTCAACGTATCTATAGAAAATATTCGATTCGAGACAGGTTCATATGGAAAACCAGCCCTTATAGGGTATCCGATGACATCATTTAATGTAACACACTCTGGAAAGCATGCGCTTATCATAATATCAGATAGTCTCCGATATTTAGTCGGTGTAGACATAGAGGTAATTGATAAATTTTTCTTTTGGGAAAAGCTCGTCCATGTAGTTTGTACAGACTTGGAGAAGAAAACGATATCATCTTGTCCTAAAGACTTGCAATCTGAACTTTTTTTCAAATGCTGGACCTCGAAAGAGGCACTGCTTAAAGCTATAGGCATAGGTATTACTGGAGGAGTATTTCAGCGTATTTCTATAAATCCTTTGATGTCAAATGGTTCATTCACGTACAGCTTTCCACAAGAATACCCTAGAAAAGAAACTGTATCGTTACAGTTTCAGTGGCTAACAGATATTAATGGATGTATAGGATGTATTGCATTCAGTGCGCCATAACTTCTTACTATACTTTACTTATGTTCCTCCATAACAGAGGAAGACAAAGAAAAATACTGAACAGAGAACCCCTCATCGTACCTCATAAAAGCGCGGTGAGGGGTTAAGCTATTTTAGACTCCACCTTAATAAGGTGGAGTACTATTTGGAAAGACAAGTAAAACAAACTTTACATCGGATGGATGTTCGCTGCTTGTAGACCTTTTGGTCCTGTCTTTACTTCAAATTTAACCTTTTGGTTTTCTTGTAGAGTCTTGAAACCTTCAACGCGTATTTCCGAGAAATGCGCAAATAAATCTTCACCTCCATCTTCCGGAGTGATAAAGCCAAATCCCTTTGCGTCGTTGAACCATTTTATGGTACCAATTGCCATGTTACATATTCCTAAAAAATAAAACGGAGGGGTAATAAATCCCAGATATACATGAAAATCAATAAAGGTGTAATTGAACTAACCGACGTACATTTATTATTAAGTGAACTAAGAAGTAGTCTATTTACTCACCATATGAAATCCTGTACCTGTTATTCTAGTAAAAAAAATTAAATTAGTCAATCTTGTACTTTTGTTTAGAATATTTATTAATTTAATTAATAATAATTTTTTAAAAAGTTAATATATAGTCAATTACTGTTTCATTTAAAAAATGAAGTTATTCGTGCTATTGTTTTATGTAAAGAAATTTGGAGATACATATAACATTGTTATGTTGCCTAATCTAATTTAGGCTGTTTATTACCTCCTTTTTGATCAATTGGAGAATATGTGAAGAGTTCTATTAAACGTAATATTAGCCCATTTGCGCTAATGCTGACCGGCCTAGGCTCAATTATCGGATCAGGCTGGCTATTTGGCGCATGGAAGGCTGCTAAAATCGCCGGGCCTGCTGCGATATGCGCGTGGCTCATTGGAGCAGTTGTTATTCTTGCAATCGCACTTACATATGCGGAGCTCGGTGCTATGTTTCCAGAGTCTGGAGGTATGGTACGATACGCTCGCTATTCACATGGTGCGCTTGTTGGCTTTATTAGTGCATGGGCTAACTGGATTGCTATCGTATCTGTAATTCCAATCGAGGCGGAGGCATCAATCCAGTATATGAGTACCTGGCCATACGCATGGACACAAAAGTTATTCGTGCATACTGAATTGACTCTACCTGGTCTACTTCTATCATCATTATTAGTTATCATCTATTTTTTATTAAACTACTGGGGTGTGCAGATATTTGCGAGGGCAAATACTGCAATTACAGTCTTTAAATTTCTTATTCCTGGATTAACTATATTTGGCTTAATTCTAACTGATTTTCATTCTGAGAATCTTGGCATCAATTCATATGATACCTTCGCTCCAAATGGTTGGTCAGCTGTACTAACAGCGGTAGCTACAAGTGGTATCGTATTCTCATTTAACGGTTTTCAAAGCCCGATAAATCTTGCTGGTGAAGCCTATAATCCATCAAAAAGTGTACCGTTCGCTGTGATATCATCTATTTTAATAGCACTAATAATTTACGTGCTACTACAAATTGCATACATCGGTACTGTGAATCCTGAAGATATATCTCGCGGCTGGCAGGCATTCGATTTTAAGTCGCCCTTCGCAGAACTGGCTATCGCCATGAATCTGAATTGGCTTGCAATACTGTTATATATAGATGCGTTCGTTAGTCCAAGTGGAACTGGAACGACCTATATGGCAACGACAACAAGGATGATTTATGCGATGGAACGTAATAATACAATGCCAAAAAATTTCGGTATTGTACACCCTCTCTATGGTGTACCACGTCGTGCAATGTGGTTTAATCTCATTATATCATTTATATTCTTATTCTTTTTCCATGGTTGGAGCTCTCTTGCGGCTGTAATTTCTGTAGCAACTGTAATTTCGTATTTAACTGGCCCGATCAGCCTTATGTCACTACGTCAATCAGCAAGTGATATCGAGCGTCCATTGTCAGTGCCTGGCATGAAAGGAATTGCTCCTTTCGCATTTGTCTGCGCCTCACTAATCTTATATTGGGCAAGATGGCCTCTAACAGGAGAAATTATCCTATTGATGATTATCGCGTTACCGGTATATTTTTACTTCCAAAGGAAGTCAGGTTGGAATGACTGGGAGTGCGATCTAAAAGCTTCTTGGTGGTTTATAATCTATCTTCCATCAATGGCATTTTTGTCGTTTATTGGAAGTAGAGAATTTGGTGGTTACGGTGTCTTACCGTATGGTTTAGATATGATAATTATAGCATTTGTTTCACTTATATTCTATTTCTGGGGCGTGCGTACCGGTTACAGAACTAAGTACCTCAATGAAATGAACTAAACACCATGAGATAAGCTATTTTTGGCTAAATAACATTTATAGTTTATCTGCCCTTATCATAGAAATATAAATATAGATGCAATATATTATTTATATTAAAAGTATTTTGATATGAGTAAAGGATATGCGCAAATTAACATTTGATGAAATAAGAATCTTTGCATAAGAAATAGATTGCCATTACACTAACAATTATATAAAGAAATCATATTTATTAGTTGGAGTATTGGCTAGAATATCCGCATTGAATACCTAACCATGGAGAGGTCATCGGTGCGCCTAGGGAGAATAGATCAAGAACACGAGAGACAGTTTGATCTATCATCTCGTCGATTGTTTTCGGTTGCATATAGAAGGCAGGTAATGGTGGAAATACGATACCACCCATTTCAGATACTGCAACCATATTACGTAAATGCGCGAGATTGAATGGTGTCTCACGTACCATTAAAATAAGCTTTCGACGTTCCTTTAAAATAACATCAGCAGCGCGTGTAATTAAGTTGTTTGAAAGACCATGAGCAACACTTGCGAGTGTGTTCATTGAACATGGTGTAATTATCATACCTGCAGTTACAAATGAGCCAGATGCAATCGCCGCGCCGATATTATGTACTGAATAGACTACGTCAGCTCGTTTTTCTATATCAGATTTTGAAAGCTGAAGTTCATGAGCAATGCTAAGCCATCCAGCTTTCGATACCAGCAAGTGCGTTTCAATTCCACTAATAGTACGTGCCATGTCAAGAAGTCGAACGCCGTAAATTACACCTGTCGCACCTGTTATACCGATAATAAGCTTTTGTAATGATGTATTTTTGTGTTCCATTACAAAGATATATTTAACTATTGTATGGAGATATGCTCCGATGAAATATCGTAATCTTAGTAATTCTTAAACAGTAAACAGTTTCTGCAGCTCACCAGACTCCAGCATTTCTACCATAATATCTGAGCCGCCAATAAATTCAGCTCTCACGTATAATTGTGGTATCGTTGGCCAATTTGAAAATACTTTAATACCATGACGAATTTCTTCATCTTCGAGAACGTTAACAGTCTTAAAATTTTCTACACCGCAAGCCTTTAACATTTGTATAGCACGAGCTGAAAATCCACACATTGGAAAGTGTTCTGTGCCTTTCATGAATAGCACAATCTCATCTTTATTAACTATTTTCTTGATACGCTCTTTGATGTCCATGGCTAAAGATTAAGTATGGAATAACAAAGTAAATTAGAATAATAACCGATTTACTTTAGTTTAATAGAAGTTAAAAATTAAAATTTTTTATCTTGAATGGTTTAATGATTTTTTAGCAAAAACTTATATATACTAAGTTAGAGCGAATATTAATGCAACCTAGCGCTTGTCATACGTTCGATAGACGCAATATCCATAAGCGATTCGATCATAGTAAAACGATGAGTGTCAAGTAGCATACGTACAGCTTTAGCTTGATTATATCCATGTTCTATCAAGAGCAAGCCGTCCCGTTTTAGAAAACGGTGAGCATCTGCAATAATCAAGCGGATAGCCGAGAGACCATCATTGTAGTCAGTTAAGGCGTCTTTCGGCTCAAAGCGTAGGTCGCCTTGCGATAGATGGGGATCGTTATTCGCGATATATGGTGGATTGCTGACGATAATATCGAACAATAAATCTGGATCAAGAGAACCGTACCAATTGCTTTTTAGCCAACGAATCGGTCCACCAGGACGTTTATATCGCTCTGAACCGAGTAATTTATCTTCGTTATGACAAGCTATCGCGAGAGCATTAGATGAATTGTCTAATCCAAAAACACGGGCATCTGGCCTTTCTGCTGCGATTGATATTGTAATAGCGCCGCTGCCTGTACCAAGATCAAGAACTGATGGATGATTAATCTTATCAATTGCGCTAAGTGTAGATTCAACAAGTAGCTCAGTTTCTGGGCGTGGAATTAATACATCTGGCGTAATATAAAATGATCGTCCGAAGAATTCTCGTATTCCGATGAGTTGTGCGATCGGCTCTCCAGCTTGACGTCTCATCTGAAGTGAGAGGAAACGCTCAACTAAATATATATCCATGGATTCATCATCATGCGCAATAAGTTGTGCACGAGTTAAATTAAATACATATTCAGCTAGAATCCATGCATCAGATCTATCTAGTGGAGACTCGTATATGAGATCTCGTACGGTTATTATATCCATATACTTCCTATATTACAGTTTTAAAAAAATTTTATCCTGTTTTTCCAAGCGATGTGAGAAGTTCAGCTTGGTATTCACTGATAAGGATGGTAGTCAGATCATTTAGGTTGCCGTTCATGATTTCTTCAAGTTTATATAACGTCAGCTTTATACGATGGTCAGTTATCCTGCCCTGAGGAAAGTTATACGTTCTGATTCGTTCTGACCGATCACCAGACCCGATTAAATTTTTACGTGTTATTGTTTCTTTTATATGCTGTTCTCGACACTGTTTTTCCCTGATACGCGAGGCGAGTACTTTTAGCGCGTGATCCTTATTCTTATGCTGAGATCTGTTATTTTGGCACTCAACAACGATACCAGTAGGTATATGCGTTACACGTACTGCTGAGTCTGTTTTATTGATATGTTGTCCACCGGAACCAGATGCGCGAAATGTGTCGATCCGCAGATCAGCGGAATTAATCTCTATTTCACCAATATCATCAACTTCTTGCATTACTGCAACTGTACATGTAGAAGTATGGATACGACCCTGTATTTCTGTTATTGGTATTCGTTGCACACGATGTCCGCCCGATTCAAATCTTAGTCGTGAATACGCATTGCGGCCTAATATTCTAATAATTGCCCCCTTGTATCCACCAAGATCTGATGGAATTTCTGATATTATTTCAATATTCCAGTGTTGTCGTTCCGCGTAACGGAGATACATTCGCAAAAGATCACCTGCGAATAATGCGGATTCGTCTCCACCAGTTCCAGCACGTATTTCAACAAAAATACTACGACTCTCATCCTGATCCTTTGGTAACAACATTTTCTGTATTTCAGTTTGAAGAGTTATAATTCGACTTCTGGCGCTAATGATCTCTTCTTCTGCGAAATCGTGCATTAACGGATCACTAAGCAGCTCTTGTGCAACAGCTTCATCGCTATTAGCTTGATTCCACAGAGCATAATTCTGAACAATCGGTTTGATCTCAGCGTGTTCACACGTTAGCTTACGATAGCATTTAAGATTAGACGTAGCACTTTCGCAGCTTAATAGATCATTTAGCTCAGCAAGTCTAGAAGTAAGTTTGTCGAGCTTACGCTGTATGCTCGGTTTCATAGTGAGGATGAGTAATCTAAAATGGGTAGTAGTTTAGACGAATAACGAAAACATATTCTATAGAATAACTTCGGCTGCTAAGTCAATTAATTAAATTAATCAACGAAAACGTTTTTCTTATATAAATGATACTTAAAGAAGTAATGTTACCTAATTTTCTAAGAATGGATCATCTATTCGTGGTCCTTGCTGGTAAAATCTAGCCATTAAATCGATAAGAAATTTGCGATCGACTTCATTTGCACTATTCAATGCATTCATAGGACCATGAATTAGCTTCTTAGTTAACGTCTGTGACAAGGATTCAAGTACAGAAGTCGGATCTTCACCACGATCAAGCATTCTTTGTGCCTTTTCAACTTCTATACAACGAAGTGCGTCAGCTTGGACGTGCATGTGACGTATAGTTGGAACAACGCTTCGAGTATTGAGCCACTGCATAAAATTTTGCACACGTGACTCAATTATAGCTTCAGCCTGTGGTACAGCAGCTTTCCGAGCTGCATTTCCCTCTTGAATAATCTCACCAAGATCGTCTATAGTATATAGAAATACATTCTTTAATTCACCAGCTTCTGGCTCAATGTCCCTAGGCACAGCGAGGTCAACAATAAATATTGGACGGTGACAGCGAGTTCTAGTTACACGCTCGATTGCGCCAAGGCCGATAATTGGCAATGTAGATGCCGTACACGATATAATTATATCGAATTCGTGCATCCTTACGGGTAGCTCAGCGAGTGAAATTGCCTGACCACCGAAACGCTCAGCAAGTTGCTTACCGCGACTAGCAGTACGGTTAGCAATGACAAATTTGTTTGGATTTTGTGCGGAAAAGTGTGTTGCGCACAGTTCAATCATTTCTCCTGCGCCAATTAATAATACTCGTTTGTCTGACAATTTTTTAAAAATCCGTTGTGCAAGTCGAACAGCAGCAGCAGCTATTGATACTGATTTCCCTCCAATCTGGGTCGTACCACGTACTTCCTTAGCAACAGAAAACGTTTTCTGGAATAATTTGTTTAGATATGTACCGAGTGCACCAGCCTCAGATGCAGCACGTACTGCATTCTTCATTTGACCAAGGATTTGCGTTTCTCCGAGCACCATTGAATCGAGACCAGATGCAACACGAAACGCGTGTCTAACGGCTTCGGATTGCGGCAGAGAATATATGTGTGGTTCAAGCTCGTTTATTGGAATTCTATCATAATCAGAAAGCCATCGCATCGCAACGTCGCGAGTTTTATAGTCATCAGTTGCGCAATATAGCTCGGTTCGATTGCATGTCGACAATATTGCTGCTTCTGGTGCGTTTTTCTCTGTGCAGCTAAAAAAGACATTTTTAAATGTTGTAAGAGCTGGTTTTATTTGTGAAAGAGGAAACGACACTCGTTCTCGCAGAGAAACTGGTGCAGTGTTGTGGTTGATTCCAATCGCAAGAAGCATCATATAGATGGACTATTACTAAGTTTAGGTTCATATCTAATAATTAATTTCCTTCCTAGAAGGAGATATTCATCTAATTGGATATCTATCTAATACTATGAATTAGAGTATATGAGCTATACATAAATTCGCACTTAGAGAGATAGAAGGACTAGGCCTGGAATATAAACTAGTTTATAACTATTATATTAATAATATCGCTTTATGTCATGACTAAGCTTTTGCTAAAAAATAAATTTAACAGTTTTAATATCATATTCATGATAGCAAAAAGCAGTTGTATGTTTTTATATAAATAAAATATACCAGTTTATGACTTATTACATATCTATAAGTGAAGATAATATCTTCAAACTGGTGTTGATAGTTCTTGGAAAGAGCCAAAATAAGTAATTTGGTTCAAGAGCTTACGTACCATCATCGTAAGTTCCTTAGAAGTAACACCAGATGGACCTATACCCTTAGAGACTAATACGTCTGCTGCAAGACCATGCAAATAGACTGCAGCAATAGCTGCTTCATAAGCAGGTACCCTCTGCGCAAGAAGTGCTCCGATAATACCACTTAGTATGTCGCCCGTACCACTAGTCGCGAGTGCCGCATTTCCGGTCGGGTTAATAATTAGTCGCCCGTCTGGCGAAGCAATTACTGTTCCGATTCCTTTTAGAACAACTATACTTTTAAAGCGAGCCGCGAGCGTTTGTGCGGTAGTTATCCGGTCATACTGTATGGTAACTGCCTTATCAGAACCGAGTAGTCGTGCAGCCTCAAGTGGATGCGGAGTTAATATGCATGTACCAATTTTTCGTAGTGCTACTAACTCTATAAGACTTGGATGCGCGGCTATTATATTTAGCCCATCGGCATCGAAAAGAATAGTGGCATTAGTCTCAATTACATTGTGTACGATACTTATAGCTTCTTCACACTTACCGAGTCCTGGACCGATTACTATTGCAGTTATTTTATCGAGCTGAAGTGATGATGCTGAATTCAGCATTAATTCTGGGAATAGAGGATCATATATTTGTTGAGTATTTTTTCCTACGAACCCGATATGAACTTTACCAGTTCCGGCAAATAGAGCCGCGCGCGCAGTAAGGATTAGAGCACCAGACATTCCGATATTTCCGCCTATGACAGCAAGACTACCGAACGTACCTTTGTTAGACCTGAATGGACGCTCTGGAAGAGAATTTAAGAATAAATTATGTGAAGCAAGATGAATAGATGGTGAATCATGAATTGAAACATCAAGCTGCATAACTTCAATCTCTCCTGCAAGATCACGCCCGTCATTCATGTAGAGCCCTGGTTTAGCGGCAATAAATGTTAATGTGTGTGTTGCCTTAACAGAAACTTTACCACCAACTATTTCACCGGTGTCGCTGTTAAGGCCACTTGGTATATCAATTGAGAGTACACGACCAAAAAATTTGGTACGTGCGGCAATGCGAGTAGCAATTTCTGCGAAAATACCACAAAGTGGATTTGTGAGACCAGTACCAAATAAACCATCAACTACCCATGCATAGTGTTCAAGTGATAAAGGTAATTCCTTTGATATTTGAACGCCAGCCGTCCTTGCAAGACTGAGCGCCCAAAGTGCGTCTTTATGTCTAGTATCAATCGGCACACAAGCTTCAACTTGAATACCTAGTTGGTGCAGTCTAGTAGCAGCGACCAGTGCGTCACCTCCATTATTTCCTGGCCCGATCGCAAACCAGATAATGTTAGATTCAGATTTGCTAAGCTTGCTAGAACGTACTTCATCAAGCCTTTCTAAGAGCCATCTTGCAACAGATGTTCCAGCTCTAGTCATAAGCGTGTGAGGAGGTAGTGTTTTGATAGAAGAAATTTCTGCTGTACGTAATTCGGAAACACGCAATAATGGATCAGTATGATAATAGAGCCGAACTGGATGAGCGATAGTAGTCATAGAAAAAAGAGATTTTGTTAAACGAAAGAGAAAATTAAATTTAACAAACCATGTCGAAATGAAGAGTGACTCTATATAGATAGACTAGACAAAGTACACAAGTATTCTTGATAAGCAAGCTATGTACATAACGAGTTCATCCAGGAACCTAAATATATGACAATTAAATTTTGCACATTAGCTATAAATAGATCTAAGACATTTATTAAATTTCTCTAATCAAGCTCAGAAAGTATGTAAACTTAAAGAGAATACTATGTGTAATGTAAATTAAGGAGTGCTAATTGAAATCTATTTCAGAATTGGTGTGTTTTCCACTACAGATGAAGTAGATTTTCTTAAGTTATCTCTTCTTAAGAAGGCGATAATATAATTAAATTAATATATAACAAAAAAATTTTTTAATCTACGCGTTAAGATTTATATAGATTATATTGACGATAAAGCTCTGTTCTCTATGACTTACTTCACATTTTTTTCTGGTTCATCCGCCCTTTCTAATTTTCGTCAAGTTCGATTACTCGATAAGCTTAGGAAAATCAATAGTAATATTATTGAAGTACATGCCCAGTATGTACATTTCGTTTTATCGAATAAACCATTATCTACTTATGATAAAAGTCGGATTAGCGAGCTTATGGAGTATGGTACGCCATTCAAGACTATATACAATAGTACCGCCGCTGCTGTATCAACATTTATCGTACTGCCCCGCTTTGGAACAGTATCACCTTGGGCAAGCAAGGCGCTAGATATCGTTCTGCGCTGTGGATTATCAAGTGTCTTTAGAATTGAACGCGCAATCGAATATTATATTGTGCTAGAAGCAGATCTGCCACACCTTGAAAAGTTGTTATCAGACGATATGCGCACAGCTCTTGCAGAAAAGCTATATGACGTAATGACTGAAAGCTTCGTTAACTCACGTGAAGATGTGAAGTATCTGCTACTTAACAAAGTACCTAAGAAATCAATTGCTACTATTAATATTCTTCAAGATGGACGTATTGCACTTGAGCGCGCCAATATCGAACTAGGTTTTGCTCTATCAGCCGTTGAGATTGATTATCTTATTAGAATATTTCAGAAGATTGGACGTAACCCAACAGATGTTGAGCTTATGATGTTCGCACAAGTAAATAGCGAACACTGCCGTCACAAGATTTTTAATGCGCACTGGACAATCGATGGTGAAGTTCAAAATACCTCATTGTTCCAAATGATCCGAAATACCGAGGAGTTAAATCCAAAAGGAACGATAATCGCATATTCAGATAACTCAGCAATTATTTCCGGAAAACAAGCCAATTGCTGGTTCCCTAAAGTTGTTCAACGTAATAATGAGCGAGAATGTTATGGCTTTCATATTGAGTTAACACATACTCTAATAAAGGTCGAGACGCACAATCATCCGACTGCAATTTCACCGTTTTCTGGAGCTATGACTGGAGTAGGAGGCGAAATTCGTGATGAAGGTGCGACTGGTCGAGGCGCTCGTCCTAAAGCTGGTTTATCTGGTTTCACAGTATCGAACCTTAATTTTCCAGATGCACAAGAAGCGTGGGAAAATGCACGCGATGTCGCAGAGCCTATCTATGAACGCAATCTGGACAAGCAATATGCCACATATGGTCGTCCTAATAGAATTGCATCGCCTCTATCAATTATGATCGATGCACCACTCGGTAGTGCAGCGTTTAACAACGAATTCGGTCGTCCAAATCTTATTGGTTATTTCCGTACGTACGAACAGAATGTTTGTGGAAAAGTATTTGGGTACCACAAGCCAATTATTATTTCTGGCGGGATTGGTAACATATCTGATGAGCATGTGCACAAGCTTAATATACCATCTGGCTCATTATTAATCCAGATAGGCGGGCCAGGAATGCGAATTGGAATGGGCGGTGCAACTGCAAGCTCGATGGAGACTGGCTCAAATACTGCTGAACTTGACTTTAACTCAGTACAGCGTGGCAATCCTGAAATCGAACGTCGCGCACAGGAAGTAATAAATAGTTGCTGGCAGTTGAATAATAAAAATCCAATTCTTAGTATTCATGATGTCGGTGCAGGTGGTTTGTCGAACGCATTTTTAGAGCTTATCGACCGCGCAAACAAAGGCGGACGATTTGAATTAAATAAAATTTATATTGAAGATTCTAGCTTATCACCGCTAGAAATTTGGTCTAACGAAGCACAAGAACGATACGTACTCGCTATCGCGCCTGATGATCTACAGCGATTCGAAGCGATATGTATACGTGAACGTTGTCCATTTTCTGTTGTTGGAATTGCTACAGATACACGTGAATTTAAGCTTATTAATGATTGCGGAACAAACGCAACTGAATATCCAGTTAATATGCATATTGATATGCTACTTGGCAAGCTCCCACGGATAAATATCAATGTCATACGAGCGAAAATTAATCGAGCACCATCAATTAATCTTACAGGTTTATCATTAAATGATGTGGCTATCGATGTTCTTCGGCACCCGACTGTTTCAAGCAAATCTTTCCTTATCACGATTGGCGATCGTTCTGTAGGAGGTATGTCTGTACGCGATCAAATGGTTGGCCCATGGCAAGTACCAGTTGCTGACTGTGCAATTACCACTCTCGACTACACATCAGGGTTTTCTGGTGAAGCAATAGCGATAGCTGAGCGTACGCCGATTGCGGTTATTGATGCTCCTGCGTCCGGACGTATGGCGGTTGGTGAAGTAATAACGAATATTTCTGCCGCTCGGATAGAATCACTCGATAAACTTAAGCTATCAGCAAATTGGATGGCTGCGTGCGGCACTTTAGGAGAGGATGCTGCCTTGTTTGAAACAGTTAGGAGCGTTGGAGTGGATTTATGTCCAGAGCTTGGTATCGGAATACCTGTAGGTAAAGATTCTCTTTCAATGAAGACGAAGTGGAATGACGAGTGTATAGAGAAGGAAGTTATTTCGCCTATTTCAGTGATCATATCCGCATTCACACCCGTTGACTGCGTACGTTATCATCTTACACCACAGTTACGTTGCATTACTGATGTTGGCAACAGTGTATTGATTGCAATCGATCTAGGTCGAGGAAAAAACCGGGTTGGTGGTAGTATTCTTGCGCAGGTCATACAGCAGGTTGGTGATATAACACCTGATGTTGACAATCCTCAAGATTTAAAGAGTTTCTTTATCGCTATCCAATTATTGAACCGTCAGAATAAGATATTAGCATATCACGATCGGTCAGACGGCGGGCTATGGGCGAGTGTATGCGAAATGGCATTCTCTGGTCATGTAGGCGTATCATTGAATGTTGATATGCTGATACTTGACACAAATCACGAGTCCGATTACGGCGATTCGAAGGACTGGACAAAACAGATAAGTGCACGACGTGATGATAAGATGCTGCGCGCATTATTCTCAGAAGAACTTGGTGCCGTTATACAGGTTCGTGTAATCGATCGTGATGCCGTGCTTAGTATGTTACGAGCGCATGGGCTTTCGGCATGCTCGCATGTAATTGGCACAATTAATGATCTTGATATTATTGAAGTGTTCCGTGATGCGAAGAAAATTTATGAGGCCCCACGCGCCGATCTACATCGCGCGTGGACTAATGTAAGCTGGCGAATAGCACGACTTCGGGACAATCCGACCTGCGCAGATGCTGAATATGACACTCTTGCTGATTCAAAAGATCCTGGTATATCGCCTGTGCTAACATTTGACATAAATGAAGACATTGCCGCGCCATATATAGCAAAAGGCATTCGTCCTCCTATTGCGATTTTACGCGAGCAGGGCGTTAATTCACACTCAGAAACAGCGCATGTATTTTATCTTTCTGGATTTGATGTACATGATATACATATGAGTGATCTGCTAGCTGGTCGAGCGAATCTCAAAAATTTTATAGGAATAGTCGCAT
Source organism: Burkholderia sp. (assembly GCA_032470195.1). Classification (GTDB taxonomy): domain Bacteria; phylum Pseudomonadota; class Gammaproteobacteria; order Burkholderiales; family Burkholderiaceae; genus Burkholderia. Next base: position 321,324 of record JAVHYX010000001.1, read on the forward strand.
GCGGTGGTTTCTCGTATGGTGATGTACTTGGTGCTGGAGAGGGTTGGGCGAAAACGATCCGATTTAACAAGTATTTGTTGGATATGTTTTCATCCTTCTTCATTCGTAATGATACGTTTGCGTTAGGTATATGTAACGGTTGTCAGATGCTATCAAACCTTGCATCGATTATTCCAGGAGCAGATGCTTGGCCGAAGTTCACTCGTAATAAATCTGAGCAGTTTGAAGCACGATTCTCGTCAGTTGAGATCAAAAAGTCAGCATCTATTTTCTTCAATGGAATGGAGGGATCTCAGATTCCTATCGCAGTTGCACATGGAGAAGGCTTCGCAGATTTTTCGCAACGTGGAGATTTAAATCGTGTCGCAATCGCAATGTGTTATGTTGATAATTACGGTTCACCAACAGAGCATTACCCGTTTAATCCGAATGGATCACCGTTCGGGATTACATCTGTAACAACAGATGATGGTCGTTTTACGATACTAATGCCACATATGGAACGTGTATATCGTACTGTTACGATGAGCTGGTATCCAGAAAACTGGGGAGATATTAGTCCTTGGATGCGCGCTTTTCGCAATGCACGACACTGGATTGGTTGATCCTCCTATATAGATAGTTATCTCGCCTTTGGCATTTCTATATAAGATATACTATACATTAAAATGTAATAATTGATGCTATTTAATTAAAATTCTATAGAGACAAGTTAATCGTTGACTTAATTAGCTTTTATTGAATTCTTCAAATGTGTACGCTCTAATTGAAAGCGCATGGACTCTAGACTGCTGCATAACATCAGAAAGTATGTTATATACTATTCGATGTCGTACAAGCCTAGATTTTCCATTGAATCTTGATGATACAATCGTAACCAAGTAATGACCACCCACAGAATTCATGGCATGACCAGCGTGTAACGCACTCTCATCATTAACAGTTAGCAATGTAGGTTTGAGAGCCATACGCAATCTTTCATCAATTAGCAAACGCGTATCTTTTATAAAAATTGTCATATAGTAAATCGAAATTTTTATTTTTAATTCAGATATTTTTTGAGCCATAGGCTTTGTAGTAAAACAAAGACAATTGTCGCCCCACTTGTCCAGAATATCTTAAAATTAACCCACTGTAACTCGGTGTAATGTTCTAAGACATAAATATTTCCACTACCGAGAAGCATAAAGAATATAGCCCACATAGCGTTGAGTTTGTCGTAAATTGATGACTTAATCGAAATTTTTTTTCCGATCATTTTTTCAAGTAGGTTCTTGCCGAAAACATATCGAGAAACAACAAGGGTAGTAGAGTATATCCAATACAATATAGTCGGTTTCCACTGAATGACTTTCGTATTATGTAATATAAGCGTCGTACTACCTAATATAAATGTTATAGTTAGACTAACGAGTAGCATCATATCAATCTTACGGTGGTGGAATAAAATCCATATAATCTGCAAAACTGCTACACATGTTATAAAGATAGTCGCAATAAAGATTCCACTGACTTTAAATACAATGAAGAGTCCTATAATTGGAAGAATATTGAAAAAGAATTTCATTCTAATTAATTTCCGTTATGTTTAGATATAACGTAGTAATAATAAAAATATAGGCTAGAATAAGAATAGCTATAGGAAACTTCTTCAGTGTGAAGTATTTTATACACGTAATTTTTCTGATTATTACAAGAGTCTGTAGTTAGCTTAAATAGCCCACCTAAATAAGAATGGTGAGCTAAAAATAAATTAGCCTGCAGAAATAAGATTATTGCTATATTTTATATCTTGTTCTTATGTAATAGATAAGGGCGTTATTGCATGCATTAGAAAATAATTTCTTCAATATAGTAAGCAATAAGCTCGCAATTTACGTTAATATTTTCTGGAAATCAAGATTATATATCTTGATTTTAATCAAATGATTTATTTTGAAAATAAACGAAATAGTTTAGTCATATTATGACATCCAATTTATTCTATTGAGAAATGGTCTATTTGCTAATCTCCTTGGAGTATAGATCATATCAGCAAGCAATAACATATGGATCGATTATGCATAGACCATGGCGGCGTGGACGATGACTCCATCAGATGTTACACTTGTAATAGCTTCATGGAGTCTTATTAAAGACAGAAATATTGATGTTGTAACAATTAAAATGAAGTAAGCTTTATACGGCTAGGAAATGGTGAGTTACGCTCGATTGGCCGCGAGCACTTCATCGATCAACGAGAATGGTGTTGTATTGTGAAGGATAAATACACGCTGCCAGTAGATATTTCATTATAAAGGTAAATTTGTTCAGATATATAAAGAAGCGACTTTAAATCGATTTTAGATGTAGCTGTAAATAATATTATACGATTCGTAACTTATGTTTAAGTAAAAGCATAAGGGAGTGGTTCAAATAAAAGAGTTGGGCCGCTAATCGACCCGATATGTATACTGCCTCTAAAAAGAGCTGTGAGCTTAATTTCAACAAGAGCATTTATTCTATTTAATGAAATAGCTACCGAATTAACAACCATTCCACATGGTTGACTTGTATCATCACTGTGAAATAGCTCAACTCCAACGAGTCTTTTATTACAGTTGATTGCGCTCAACATTGTATGTTCAACATGTGCAAGCATTACACGACGCTTAATCGTACCAAGATATTGACTGCGCGAGATAACTTCCTGGCCAGGATAACAACCTTTTTGAAAATTTATAGCACCGATAATATCAAAATTAACCATCTGTGGAGTAAATTGACCGATCGTTTTTTTGGTAATCCTCGCTTCTCCAGCCCGTATGTCAAGCCAGTCCCATACATATCGAGAAACAATTGGCAGTGTATCGTCGAGTTTATTAATAAATTCATCAACGCATGTACGTGTACTAATCCATAGATAACGCTTTCTACCGACTGCATCCGATACGCGAATCAGCGAGCCAGAAGGTCCATCGACTTTTGAATATACATTACTTGGAATCGAGCTAAAAAGATCTAGAAGTACATTACATGCATTACCCGTTAAGCCGACAACATCTAGTGTATCGCTAGAATTCAGAAGTTTTATCTTCGAACGCAATATGAACATAGATAATTTATTTTGAACTACAGTTTGTATATCTCTTGATACAAGCAAACGTACAGTATGTTCAGTACGCCATACTAATAATGACGCAAGCAAGCGTCCTTTTGGAGAACAGTAGCCTGTGAAAAGAGCACTGTATAGGTCAAGATTTTTAATATCATTTGTAAGCTGACTATGTAAAAACGTAACAGCATCAACACCAGTAACATCAATTATTCCAAATTGGTTGAGTCGCATGAGTGAATTTGAAGCAGTCAATTCATATTCAGAAGGATAGAATTGAATAAGGGGAGTAGTCACTTGTTCAAGACAAAGAATCGTTTAAATCGGTTTAAAAATTTATAAAATTAAAGATTTCTGAAAAAAAGAGGGCTTTATTTTAAATCATCAAGATAATCTTTGTACGAAGAATATTTCTTATATCATATACGATTTATACATTCCAATTTATATTGGATATTAGAATATTCTATAGAATATTAAGAATTAAAAGAAAATATATAACTGTGAATCAAATAATCTATCTTGATAGAATCAAATTAAATTTACGTAATTAAAGATACAGTTTTAAGCATTAATCGCGTCCTCTATGCTAAAGAAATTTTATGTTTTCGCAATTCTAATTATTACATCAGCTACAAGTAGTATCTTCTACTGGTCGATAGAGCCACTCTCACTTTGCGCAGATATGATTGAAGTTACAATCAAGCCGAACAGCAGCGCACGTAGTATTATTCTACAATTAAAGCATGGAGGTATACCGATCGAGCTATTCAACTTCATTGTAATGACGCGCATATTAAATCTGTCAACGCATCTAAAATCAGGGAGCTACGAATTTAGGAATGGCATTACCCCATATAATATTCTTAAGAAACTTGTTCGAGGCGATGTAAAGAAAGAAACTACGATAGTTATCGAGGGATGGACATTCAAAAGAATGCGACTAGAACTTGATACTAACCCAAATCTCGTGCATCTGACAACTAGAATGACCGATGCAGAGCTACTTAGAACGATCAATGCTTCAAATGATATTATTCAGCGCGGGAATGGTGAAGGACTATTTTTTCCAGATACATATTTTTTTGATAAAGGAACAAGCGATATAAGTATTTACCAGAAAGCATATCGCCTAATGGAAAATCATCTTAATGAGGTATGGATAGAACGTCAAAAAGCATTACCGTACTGTACGCCTTATGATGTATTGACTGCTGCATCAATAGTAGAAAAAGAAACAAGCTATGAAGTAGATCGGCCGCTTGTAGCGGCAGTGTTCGCAAATAGGTTGAAAATTGGTATGCCATTGCAAAGTGATCCATCAGTAATCTACGGACTTGGCAGTTCATATAATGGCCATCTTCATAAGAGAGATTTACAAACGAATGTTCCGTATAATACATATATTCATCGAGGTTTGCCGCCGACGCCTATATCCCTGCCAAGCAGGGCAGCACTCAGGGCCGTAACTTGTCCAGCGCACACGGATGCACTTTATTTTATTGCAAAAGGAGACAGAACGAGCGTATTTTCTAATACTCTCGAAGAGCATAATAAGGCTATTGAAAGATATATTAGAACGCATAAATAAATGGCTAATGGAAAATTTATTACTTTCGAAGGAATTGATGGCTCTGGCAAGACTACACATCTTGCGTGGTTTTGTGATCAACTTACCTCTAGACTTAAACGAAGTGGTATTAATGTAATTACAACACGTGAGCCAGGCGGCACATCACTCGGTGAAACGCTTCGTGACATCCTTCTGAACAATGATATGGATCCAGAAACGGAAATGCTGCTAATGTTAGCTAGTCGACGCGAGCATATTACTCATGTAATCGAGCCAGCAATTACACACGGCGACTGGGTCGTATCAGACCGTTTTTCGGATGCAATGTTTGCGTATCAAGGTGGTGGACGCGGATTATCACGTCTAAAACTAGAAGCACTAGAACGATTAGTCCAAGCAGAATTTCAACCAGATCTTACTATACTATTCGATATCGCTCCGCAAGTCGCAATCGCTCGGCGAGCTGATTCGTATAGATCTGATAGGTTTGAAAATGAATCAAATGCCTTTTTTTCACGTGTGCGCACGGAATATATTCGACGCGCAAATGAAGCACCGCATCGTTTTAAGATCGTAGATGCAGCGAGAAGTATTCTTTCAATTCGAAAGACACTTAAACACGTGCTTAACGCATTTTATTTTGAGTAGACGGTAGCACTAAATTTCTTTCTTAAAAATAAAATACATAGAACAAATACAAATGATCTATCCTTGGCAGTACAGTGATTGGAATAACTTGCAAAAGCTTCGACCTAGATGGCCAAATGTACTATTACTTGTTGGACAGTATGGAATTGGCAAGTTAGATTTTGCGCAGCATCTTGCTCAAAGCTTCCTATGCGAATCTCCTAAATTGAATGGAGAGCCTTGTAATCATTGTTTGTCATGTATCTGGTTTAAGAACGGCAATCATCTTGATTATAGAATAGTTATGCCGGAGGCGCTATTAGCCAATACAAATAGCCGTATAGATAGCAAAGATGGAAAGAAAATATGCACTCCGAGTAAAGAAATTAAGATTGATCAGGTACGAGCATTGCTTGATTTCTGTAGCATTACCTCGCACCGTGGCGGTGTACGTGTTGTTGTGATTTATCCAGCAGAGACTATGAATATCATTGCTTCTAATGCAATGCTGAAGACTCTAGAGGAGCCACAAAAGGATGTAATATTTATTCTTGTATCTACGCGGATCGACCAACTACTTCCAACAATTATAAGTCGCTGCCAAAAATGGACAATGTCGATGCCATTGATAGACACCGCATCCGTATGGCTTTCTTCACAAGATGTGAATGATGCACATGCTTTACTTAATCAAGCAGGCGGTGCTCCACTTTTAGCACTAGCATTTGCTAACGATAAAAACCAGAGTCTTCGAGATTTTGCGCTCGGCCAACTCGCGGAAGGAGCTTCATGTGACCCGTTTACCTGCGCAGAAAATCTACAGAAACTCCCTATGCATCTCGTTCTTGGCTGGTTACAGCGCTGGTTATACGATCTTTTTGCACAACGCATGACTAGAACTCTACGTTATTTTCCGAAATATACTATCGCTATTGCTCGCTGTGCAGAGACGATTGATATAAATAAATTATCTCGTTTCATAAAGAAAGTTACACGTCAGAGAACAATCGAAAATCATCCATTAAATACACGACTTGTATTCGAAGAAATGTTCTTTAACTATCGTAACCTATTTATACAATCTACTAGATAATAATCTGTAAATAGAGCTTAGTTTAAGTATTTGCCAGACGACGTACACATAGGTGTATAAACTAGGAGTAGGCATAAATGGAATTGATATAAGATCTTCATAAAACTCTTGTCTTGAAATATTTATAGCAGGCGTTTTATCAAACACTCAGTAAAATATTCAGCAAGTTCAAAAAACGATTTCTCATAATTATTAGCAGTGAAGTACTATTTACATAGTTTTTTAATTTCATAAATACTAACATCCTTATAAAGAATGATGAGCATATGTTTGTAGATTCACACTGTCATCTTAATTTTAAGATCCTAGCTGATCGGTTGCCAATTGTTTTAGAAAATATGCGAAAGCATTGTGTCACGCATGGGCTATGCGTTTCGATTAATCTCGAAACTCTGCCCGATATACTTGAAATCGCATCAAGGTACGATAATATCTACGCATCTGTTGGTGTGCATCCAAATCATAAGGTTACTAATGAGCCAACTTACGTAGAATTAGCTCAGCTTGCTGATAACCCAAATGTTGTTGCGATTGGTGAAACTGGTCTTGATTATCTTCATATCGAAAGCCGATCTATTATTGATATGGAATGGCAGCGTAATCGTTTTCGTAATCATATTCGCGCAGCACGAGAAATAGGTAAACCATTGATTATCCATACACGTTCTGCAGCGGAAGATACACTGAAAATTATGTTAGAAGAACGTGCAGGAGAAGTAGGCGGTGTAATGCACTGTTTTAGTGAGCCATGGTCAATCGCTGCACGATCGCTTGATCAGAATTTTTATATCTCGCTCTCCGGTATCGTTACATTTAAAAATGCGATACATGTACATGATGTAGCGAGGCGCATGCCGCTTGATAGACTTCTAATTGAGACTGATTCCCCATATCTCGCCCCAGTTCCATATCGTGGTAAAACGAATGAACCTGCCTATGTGAGTTATATAGGACGTTTTATCGCTAAACATCGTGAAATTACTGATATCGCCCTTGCTGAGGCAACAACATATAATTTTTTCCAACTTTTTAAGATATCTAACTAAATTCGATTTGTGCTATTGCTATACTGAAGTTTTCTATACCTCAGACGAGGATAATCTCTTAGGCTTATTTTTTATAAAAATAACGTAAATAAATAGAAAATTTAGAGATACTGATTTATTAAGTAGTGATAAAATATTAGAGTAAAGAAATGTCTAACTCTACTAGAGTAGAGTAATATTCTAGGATAACTAGAAGTATTATATGATAGAGTCGTCGTTTATTTTTAACCTTGTTCTCTATCTAGGAGTTCATAAAAAGATAAAAAAAGTATAGATATAAGATTAAGATTGATAAAATGTTTACATTTTATATAGAGAATTTTGTATACAGAACATGAAAAACAAAGAATATAAAAATTGATCTTTCTTTCTTAGAAAGATAAACAATACAAAATATACTTATTTACTACTTGAAAGTAGTACACGAAAATATCCAACAAAACATTTTATACTATAAAATTTTCTGGTTCTGCATCATATCTTCTATATCGTAAAATATTTAACAGATCTTATTATTATTTCGTTGCAACATATTTCTTTGAGAGCAAATCCTCTTCTTTTAACTAAGAAGATGTTAAATTTGTAATTAATTAAATTAATTAACTTGAAAAGTCTCCTATTTAATGATAGAGATTTATAATTATTCGGAGCGTGGCGCAGTCTGGCAAGCGCATCTGATTTGGGATCAGAGGGTCGTAGGTTCAAATCCTATCGCTCCGACCAGCTTTAATTAATTTTAACTAATGTTAAACCTTAGCTATAACATTAGAGTTTAATAAGAATTGACAAAAAGTAAAAAAACAACCGTTTTTTATTTATACTTATAAAGTATTACACTGTCCCTCATTAAATATCATTTATTTTATAGAGGAATATCCAATTGGGAGGTATAAGTAGATACCAGAATGGTATTGGACAAATATTGGACAAATTAATCATCGAATTCGACCGCAGTATACGATCGATTTCGGGTGTAAATCAGATTAACAGACCAATACCGGTTTCAGAAGAGATTAATACAACTGATTTATCGCTGGAAGAGCGGATGCATTCTGCTGGTCTTATGAGAGTAAATCATGTTGGAGAAATCTGCGCGCAGGCCCTTTATCAGGGGCAGAAGTTAACGGCACAATCGTTAACTCTAAAAGAGATATATGAAAAAGCAGCGCAAGAAGAAGAAGATCATCTTGCATGGATTGCGCACCGCCTAAAAGAACTCGATTCGAAACCAAGCATATTGAATCCAGCATGGTATATCAGCGCTCTTACAATTGGTATAATTGCTGGCACGTTTAGCGATAAGATAAGTCTCAGTTTCATGGCGGAGACAGAGAGACAGGTTGAGAGCCATCTTAATGGCCATCTATCTAAACTTCCGTCTGCCGATATACAATCTCGGGTAATCGTTGAACAGATTTGTAAGGACGAAGTAAAGCATAATAAGACTGCGCTAGATGCAGGTGGTATCGAACTTCCCAAGATAGTTCAGATCCTGATGTGTGCTGCATCGAAAATTATGACAACTATCTCTTATAGGTTATGAGAGAAAGCTACATTGAAGCGTACTCAATCACCTTGATATGTCAAAAGTTGAAACTATCTATTTCAGTTCTTTTATACTTTAAAGTAATTTTCCATTTTTCTAAATTAGATATACTAAATAAGTATACTTTAAATATTTCAATTAACTAGATTTAGTGCAATGATCGAAATTCCATCAATAGGATTCGAATTTAATCATAGAACGGTTCTTCTAAAAGAAGCAGTTGATGCACTTCTCGTGGCAGGCACGGATGGCATCTATGCCGATGGCACATTTGGAAGAGGTGGTCATGCTCGTGCCATACTTTCTAGACTCGCATCGACTGGTCGATTGATTGCATTTGATAAAGATCCACAAGCAATCGATGAAGCACGTCACATCTCTGATGTCCGTTTTTCTATTATACATGACAGTTTTGCTTCAATACGTAGCAAACTTGACAATCTCGGCATTGAAAAGATATCTGGCATATTATTAGATCTAGGAATATCTTCGCCTCAGATAGAAGATCCAGCACGTGGTTTTAGCTTTCAATTAGATGGTCCGTTAGATATGAGGATGGATCCAACCCGCGGTGAATCTGCATCGGAATGGTTATCACGTGCATCAGTACAGGAGTTAACTAAAGTGATACAGGATTATGGAGAAGAGCCTTTTGCATTTCAAATTGCAAAGGCATTTGTTGCTCGACGAAAAAAATCTAACCGTCTTGGGCCTCTATGTACAACAGGTGAACTTACAAGAATTATAAGTCGTATAGTTAGGACTAATAAAAGCGGGAAGAACCCAGCCACTAGGACTTTTCAAGCTATAAGGATTCATATCAATCAAGAACTCGCAGACTTGAAAGTCGTATTAGATACAGCTCTATCTTCTTTAGAAAAAAGAGGGAGATTAGTAGTAATCACTTTTCATTCACTTGAAGATCGGATAGTTAAGCAATTTATACGTACATATTCGAAAAATCCTGCTATCGATCGGCATTTACCAATTTATGAAGCAGATCTCCGTAGTCCGCCGCTCAAAATAATTGGACGTTTATTTCCTAGTAAAACTGAAGTAAAGATGAACCCGCGAGCGCGATCTGCTGTGATGCGAGTTGCGGAGCGTACTGAGTTATGAGTTATCTAGATATATTCTTGTCAGTTATTTTAATAGGATGTGCACTATTTGTTGTCAAATCAACAGATCAGCAACGTCAGTTTTTTATTAAATTGCAGAATGAACAATCTAAAGAAATTCAATTATGTCATGAACGCCTACTACTTCAGTACCAGAAGAGCGTATTGTTAAAACCATATCGTATCGATAAACTAGCTCGTAAGTTACTAAAAATGCAACCGATTTCTATAGAACGTACACAATATATAACACAAACTTCATATACGGATAAAGATAGCGATATGTCAATTTCTTCAGACATTAAGGCGCATACACACAAATAAGAAATTAAATAAATTCTTTATTTAACGATTATTCATATACTTTGTTATGCCATAATATGGTCATTCCTTGATAGCTCTTGCATGAATTCTCTATTGAGAGACCAAAAATGGTATAGCATTATTTTAATAGATGAGCGAGAAAAGCATATAATTTTAAATTGAAATAAAGCTTCCTTTTTGGAGTCCGTTCGATGAGCTCAGGCCACAGTACTTATCAAACTGATAGGGAGATAGATGATATTCTCACGTGGCTACATAAATACGTACCTTCCAATGCTCAATTACATGCGGATACGCGTGCTATTGTATCTGGTGATGTCTTTGTCGCGTATCATGTACACGATTCAGATAATCGTGTATTTATCTATGATGCAGTTTTTCGCGGTGCTGCTGGAGTTCTTTATCAGCCAGATGGATTCTCAATTGTTCCATGCGCATTTCCTATACTCGAAGTGCCAAAGTTAAATACGATCGTAGGTGACATTGCAAGTGCCTGGTATGGGCATCCAAGTAATAGAATGCTTATTATTGGCGTTACTGGAACAAATGGTAAGACGTCATGCACGCAGTGGATCGCTACAGCATTAAATGCACTGTGCTATCCATGCGCGGTAGTTGGTACATTAGGCATTGGGATGTTAGGTAATCTCTTGCCGACAGGTTTTACAATGCCAGATGCGCTGCAATTACAACGAAATCTCGCAAAATTGTATAATGAAGAGAATGCACAGGCTGTTGCGATAGAAGTATCATCTCACGGTCTACATCAGGGTCGCGCGCACGGCACGTTATTCGACATTGCAGTCTTTACAAATTTATCTCAGGATCATCTCGATTATCATCGTACGTTTGATGCGTATGAAAAGGAAAAGGAAAAGCTATTCGCGTTTCCAAGCTTGCACTCGGCAGTTATTAATCGCGACGATCCCGTTGGTCTACGACTTATAAAAAAGCTAACTGGTCGTTTGCGAACGATCGCTTACGGGATTGGAGATACAGTTGAAAGCAGAGCTGATCTTACAATAATTGCAGACAACGTGCAGCTGACAGAAATCGGGTCTACGTTCCAGATTCGGTCTCCGTTTGGTAATGCATATCTCAATTCTAGTATACTTGGAAAGTTTAATATTAGTAATCTGCTCGCTGTTCTTGGTGTGCTACTTGCCGCAGAAATACCTTTTAGTGCAGCACTCGCCGAAATTGTTCGGCTAGTGCCAATTAGTGGACGTATGCAGAAGATAGGCGGTAGATTACATAAAAATGAACCACTTATAGTAATCGACTATGCACATACGCCAGACGCTCTAGAGAAAGTGCTTATTACACTACGACTTGTTGCAGATTCTCGAGGAGGTGTGCTCATCTGCATATTTGGGTGTGGCGGAAACCGCGATGCAACAAAGAGGGCTGTTATGGGCTCTGTTGCAGAGAAGCTAGCGGATTATGTTATCGTAACAAGTGATAACCCACGCAGTGAAGACCCGAACAAGATAATAAATCAGATTGTTTCTGGCATGAATAAACCTGATCGTGCATATCAGATTGAGGATAGAGGTAGTGCTATTTTGCAGACAGTCCTTAATGTATTTTCGGTTGATGTTATCTTAATAGCTGGCAAGGGTCATGAGATGACACAGGAAATTATGGGAGAAAAGCATATTTTTTCTGATCAGGATAAAGTACGACAAGCACTCGTAGCACGCGAGATATACAGAACAAAATAGTTTAATGACGATGTTATCGCTAAAGGATATTACTTACCTAATTCCACATGCAACTATACATGGAGATCCATCTATAGTATATGAACGTGTATTAATAGACAGTCGAATAGTTGGTCCAGGCGATCTATTTGTTGCTTTGAAGGGTAAGAATTTCGACGCACACGATTTTCTTTATGAGGCTGCCTCACGCGGTGTCGCCGCTGCGCTTGTCTGTAATACACCACCAGCTAGGCTTCCTATTACAACTGTAGAGGTAATCGATACGCTTAGTGCGCTTGGTGCTCTCGCACGTGATTGGAGAATGCGATTTTCTTTGCCAGTCGTCGTAGTAGCTGGTAGTAACGGTAAAACAACGGTCAAGGAGATGATTTCATCGATTTTTAAGGTGATGGTCGGTGATAATGCACGGCTCGCGACAGTCGACAATTTTAATAATCAAATCGGATTGCCGCTAACACTACTAAGGTTAAATGACGCGCATCGGCTAGCTGTGATTGAGCTAGGAACAAGTTATCCTGGTGAGACAGAAATACTCTCTAGTATTGCAGCACCTACGATTTCGCTTATTAATAATGCACAACGCGAACATCAGGAATTTATGGTAACTGTTGAGGCAGTTGCACTCGAGCATGCATCTTTAATTCACGCACTCCCTAAGGAAGGCACAGCAGTGTTTCCTGCAGATGACCCATATTCTGGAATATGGTATGTTGCGGCGACCGGTAATCGGATAATCGATTTTGCTCTACAAAATGATGCAAAGAAAATAAATGCACAGGTCACAGGTCGAATTATTGATGGAATGTTAGCAATAGATACGCTAGCAGGTTCTATTGTAGTAAGACTTTCTGTACTAGGTATACATAATGCACGCAATGCACTCGCAGCAACTTCAGTAGCGCTAGCAGCTAATGTTACATTGTCTTCAATCAAAGCTGGTCTTGAAATGTTTGAGCCTATCAAAAAGCGTTTATATTTAAAACGAGCGAACGTCAATGGTCTACAAGAAGTAACAATTATCGATGATACATATAATGCGAACCCTGACTCTATGAGAGCTGCAATAGACGTACTTGCTGCACAGCCGTCGCCGCGTGTACTAATAATGGGTGATATGGGAGAATCTGGTGAAGAGAGCTTATCATTCCATCGAGAAATAGGAGAATATGCATATGAACAGGGAATTGATATGTTATATGCAATTGGCCCAATGTCGATCGAGGCATGCTTTGCATACGGAGAGAGCGCACAGCATTTTCTTAATTCTAATATGCTTATTAATGCTCTTGTCAGTGCAGGTTATCCTGTCGGTACAACCGTTCTCGTAAAAGGATCGCGACACATGAACATGGACAATATTGTCGACGCCTTAACAAATTAATATGTAGAATTTTAGATCGGATAACTAATAATCTAAGCGCTAAAGGGAAATAAGCATGCTCTTAGCATTTGCACAATGGCTACAAAGTGACCTGAGTTTTCTGCGTTTGTTTATATATTTAACATTCCGAGCAGTCGGTGCAACGATTACCGCACTAGTTATTGGTCTCATTTATGGACCATATGTAATTCGTAAACTAATAGATATGAAAGTTAATCAGTCTATATACGAAGGTAGACCTAAAACACATCTTGCGAAAGATGGAACACCGACAATGGGCGGTGTACTAATTCTTATTAGTATTATAATGTCGACGTTGATATGGAGTGATTTAACAAATCGTTTTATATGGGCTGTAATTTTCGTTATTCTTAGCTTAGGTGCAGTCGGTTGGGTTGATGACTATCGTAAGATAGTAAACAAGAATTCGCTTGGAATGTCACCGTGCGAGAAATATTTCTGGCAGTCAGTGATTGCATTATTTGTAGCCTTATACCTTGCATTTAGTATATCTGAAACGAGTAATGCTTGTGCATTTGAGATGTTTATAAAATGGATACGCAGTGGTCTGTCAACTAGCCTAGCTGCGCACACTGATTTGCTATTTCCTTTTCTCAAATCGATAACATATCCGCTTGGCATATGGGGTTTCATCACATTTACATATTTCGTGATCGTCGGAACGAGTAACGCAGTAAACCTGACAGATGGTCTTGATGGTCTTGTAATTATGCCAGTTGTTCTTATTGGTTTGTCCTTAGGTGTATTCGCATATGTAATGGGTAATGCAGTTTATTCAAAATACTTGTTATTTCCTTATATTCCTGGTGTTGGTGAACTACTTATATTTTGTTCGGCAATGGGTGGTGCTGGACTTGCATTTCTTTGGTATAACACATATCCAGCCCAAATTTTTATGGGTGATGTCGGTGCTTTGCCGCTTGGCGGAGCACTGGGCACAGTTGCTGTGATTGTCCGTCAAGAAATTGTCCTATTTATTATGGGCGGGATTTTCGTAGTTGAAACACTATCGGTAATTCTTCAAGTTGTATGGTTCAGTTATACTAAAAGGCGATACTCTGAAGGAAGACGAATATTTAAGATGGCACCGTTGCATCATCATTTTGAATTATCTGGATGGAAAGAAACTCAGGTAATTGTACGATTTTGGATTATTACACTAATACTATGCTTATTTGGTCTGTCGACGCTCAAACTACGATAGAGAGGAATATAAAAAGGAGATGTACGGCAAGGTATTTAAAGATCTAAAACGGCCGATGGTCCTCATATTGGGCCTTGGTGAGTCAGGACTTGCCATTGCTCGGTGGTGCTCAAAGCATCAGTACAGGATTCGTATTGCTGATACCCGTGAGGTACCACCAAATCTTTCTTCTCTAAAATTCTATGGGATTGATGCAGAATTTGTTAGTGGTCCATTCTCGACATCTCTTCTTAATGATGGTGTTGAGATTATTGGTATAAGCCCTTCTCTATCGCCACTTGCTCCATATTTGGATAATCTTATAAAAGCTGCTAAAGAACGAGTTATTGCAGTATGGGGTGAACTAGAATTCTTTTCGAATGCGTTGCGTATGCTCAGTATAAAAGGTTATCAGCCGAAGATAATCGCTATTACCGGTACAAATGGAAAAACAACAACGACAAAACTAACTGGCCTGATCTGCAAAAATTCTAGTAAATTAGTTGCTATTGCAGGTAACACTGACTCTTCAATGCTCAGCTCTCTGTTAGATGCGATTGATAAATCAGCATTACCAGATATCTGGGTTCTTGAACTATCAAGTTTTCAGCTCGAAACTTCGTATACATTCTCGCCAGATGCAGCTGCAATTTTAAACATCACACAGGACCACCTTGATTGGCATGGCGATTTCGATAAGTATGCAACAGCTAAGCAGAAAATATTCGGAGAAAAAACTATTCGTATATTGAATCGTGATGATGTTGTAGTAATGAAGACTACACAATATAGTGTTGATCAGACTATTACATTTGGCCTAAATCTACCACATCGTGTGGGTGATTTCGGATTGTCAATTGATAATGAGATTACGTGGCTTGTTGAAGCAATTAGCAAAAATTTAAAAAATGAATTTATATTGAATCGACATTCCAAGAGAAAATATGTGAATCAAAAAAGAAATAGACAGAAGTATCTGATTCCGGCAACTTCATTGAAAATACAAGGAATGCACAATATAGCAAATGCGCTTGCCGCTCTATCCCTTGCTAGAGCGATTGGCTTACCAAACGAGCCTATTTTAAAAGGATTGTGTGAATATCATAGCAAAGAACATCGCGGAGAAATAATTGCAACAATTAACGGTGTTGACTACGTTGATGATAGTAAGGCAACAAACGTTGGTGCAACGACTGCTGCACTCAATACTCTTGCTCGTCGAGTCGTGCTAATCGCTGGTGGTGATGGAAAAGGCCAAGACTTTTCACTGATCGCCGAGCCAGTATCGCTGTGGTGCCGCGCGGTAATCTTAATTGGGCGTGACACTCCGGCATTACGCGACGCTCTAGTAGGAACTAGTGTTCCATGTATCGATCTTCCTTCACTTGAAGTAGCTGTACGTACGGCAAGCGTGATAGCACAGCCAGGTGACGTTGTTCTTTTGTCTCCAGCCTGCGCAAGCTTTGACATGTTTATAAATTATAGTCATC
The DNA here is from genome assembly GCA_032470195.1 of Burkholderia sp. Classification (GTDB taxonomy): domain Bacteria; phylum Pseudomonadota; class Gammaproteobacteria; order Burkholderiales; family Burkholderiaceae; genus Burkholderia. The sequence continues at coordinate 337,544 of JAVHYX010000001.1, forward strand.
GTTCAGAAATATTTCATCTAGCGGTAGAAGGTCTCTTACCTTTTAGCAAAGGAATGCCATCATGAACTGGCTCAGTTATCTTAATAATCAAATTTTATTTAAAAAGGTAATTGGTAACCTTGGTATACGATTAAGATCACGTACAGAGATAAGAGAGAAATTTTTTAAGAACTCGACACTAAACAATTCTCAAATAATAAACATAGATTACGAACTTCTATGGATCGTTATCGCGTTGCTTAGTCTTGGTATTGTGATGGTTTATTCAGCTTCTATTACAATGCCAGATTCGCCGAAATATGCCTCATATCATAATTATGAATTTCTAATGCGCCACTGTATGTCGATTATTTTTTCTGCGATTGTATCGCTAATTGTCTTTCAGATACCGGTTGCAACGTGGAATAAATTTGCACCTCGATTTTTCTTAATTGCACTTATTAGTATCCTAATTACTCTCATTCCGAAGTTAGGTAAGGATGTAAACGGTGCACGTCGCTGGATTAGATTTGGCCTAATAAGCATACAACCCTCAGAAATCATGAAGCTCGCAGTAACAGTCTACGTAGCAAATTACACGGTACGAAAACAGAAATATATGCAGAGCTTCTTGAAGGGTTTTCTACCGATAGCATCTGCGATAACGTTTATTGGAATACCTATTCTGCTCGAGCCAGATATGGGCGCGATAATTATGATCATCATAATTACAATGGGCTTGCTCTTTATTGGTGGTGTAAGTGGAAAGCTATTCAGCGGTCTAGTAATGACAGCAGTTAGCGTGTTCACAATGATTATCTGGTTATCGCCATGGCGACGAGAGCGAATTTTTGCATATCTTGATCCATGGAATAAGGAATACTCTCAGAGTAGAGCATATCAACTTATACATTCACTAATCGCGTTCGGTCGTGGTAATTGGTTTGGTGTTGGCCTTGGAAAGAGTGTTGAAAAACTTAATTATCTCCCGGAAGCTCATACTGATTTTATTCTCGCAGTAATTGGTGAAGAACTTGGCTTTGTTAGTGTGATGATAGTAATCCTATTATTTTATTGGATAGTATATCGTGCTTTCAAGATTGGTTATCAGGCACTTGCTCTTGATTGTACATTTGCGGCGCTGATGGCTAAAGGTATTGGAATTTTATTCGGTGCACAGGGATTTATTAACATGGGGGTAAGTCTCGGACTTTTACCAACGAAAGGTCTAACACTTCCACTTATCAGTTACGGTGGCTCTGGTATTTTGCTGAACTGTATTGCAATGTCTATGTTATTGCGCGTCGATTACGAAAATCGTCTTCTACTACATGAAAATAAGTTATAAGCTTATAACATAACGTATTATTCAGGAGCGGATAATATGACTGCACCACGCACACTGATGATAATAGCTGGCAGCACTGGCGGTCATATATTTGCTGGGCTCGCGATCGCACGACGAATGAAAGAGCATGGTTGGAATATCATTTGGCTCGGCAATCCACATGGCATGGAAGCAACACTAGTACCGAAACATGATATTCTAATGGAATACGTACATTTTGTTGGATTTCGTGGAAAGGGATTAAAGACAAATCTTATATTACCTCTGAGTATATTACGTGCATGTTGGCAGAGCCGATTAGCATTACAACGCTCCAAGCCGAATGTAGTTCTCGGTATGGGTGGCTACATCACCTTTCCAGCAGGTTTAATAGCTGCCATACTAGGCTATCCACTTATTTTACATGAACAAAATTCTACTGCAGGTCTAACTAATAAGTTACTCTCAAAATTTGCAAATCGCATGCTTGTTGCATTCAAAAATACGTTGCCAAATGCTGAATGGACAGGTAATCCTGTTCGAGAAGAATTTTTAAGAATAGCTGCGCCAGAATTACGCTATGCCACGCGTAGTGGACCACTATCCTTACTTATTATCGGTGGAAGCCTCGGTGCTACTGCGCTAAACAATGTTATACCGAAAGCACTTACACATCTTACTCAGAGTGAGCAACCTTTAATTATTCATCAATCTGGAATAAAGTATATCGATGAGTTAAAGGCAAACTATGCGTCGGCCGGTTTCGTTAGTAGTAAAAATATAAGGCTCGTACCATTTATTGACGACATGGCTTCTGCGTATGCGGAGGCTGATCTTATAATTTGTCGTTCTGGTGCGATGACTGTATCTGAGATAGCAACGGTTGGTATCGCTGCATTTTTTGTACCATTTCCATATGCCGTTGATGATCATCAAACGACTAACGCTACCCTGCTCGTCCGCACTGGAGGTGCGGTACTAGTACAGCAGCGAGATTTGTCAGCAAAGCTACTTGCTAACTGGATACGTAGTCAGTCGAGACTATCACTTATGGAGATGGCTATTCGCTCTCGATCACTGATGAAGGCAGACTCCACAGAAAAAATTTTAAAAGCGATTGTAGATGTTGGAAGCAAAAATATAAATAAGAAAGACATATTATATTGATATGAAAAATATCATTAAGCATATTCACTTCGTTGGTATTGGTGGTTCTGGAATGAGTGGAATCGCTGAGGTACTTATATCACTTGGATACGAAGTTAGTGGCTCTGATCTGTTACATAGCAACGTAACAGAACGACTTACTGCTCTTGGTGCACGAATTTCGATCGGGCATAATGCATCAAATATTGAAGGCGCAGATGTTGTCGTCATATCAACAGCCGTAAAATCGGATAATTCAGAAGTACTCGCTGCACGTAAGAGTGGTTTGCCGGTTGTACAGCGTGCGATAATCCTTGCAGAGCTAATGCGCCTGAAGCTTGGAATCGTAGTCTCTGGTACACATGGTAAGACTACAACTACAGGCCTCATTACAAGTGTTCTAACTATGAGCGGTCTTGATCCGACTTTTGTGATCGGGGGGCCGATAATTGACATCGGTACTAGTGCTCGGCTTGGCACCGGTGATTTCATTGTTGCTGAGGCGGATGAATCGGACTTATCTTTTCTAAAATTATTCCCAGTGATTGCAATTGTAACAAATATAGATACCGATCACATGGATGTTTACAATAATGATTTTTTTCAGCTTAAGCAAGCGTTCATTAAGTTTACGAAGCTTCTGCCATTTTATGGGAGAGCAATAATTTGTGTCGACGATCTAGCTGTTCGTCAGATTATTCCGTTTATTTCAAACAAGATTATCACTTACGGCTTAGCAAAAGACGCTCAGATCCGTGCAGAAAATATCGAAGCACGAGATAATATGATGTATTTTACTGTTTGTCGTGAAGGACATATACCTATACAGATGGTGCTGAACTTACCAGGGCTACACAACGTGCAGAATGCACTTGCAGCAATTGCAATTGCAAACGATCTAGGCATTTCTGATGAAATAGTTCAACATGCACTTTATGAATTTAAAGGTGTTGCTCGTCGATTTCAACGATATGGTGATGTGCCGTCTGCTGATGGTGGATTTTATACACTAATTGATGACTATGGGCATCACCCTACCGAAATATCTGCAACAATCTCAGCAGCGCGTGGAGCATTCCCTGGACGCCGAATCATACTTATATTCCAACCGCATCGCTATACACGAACTAAAAACTGTTTCTATGATTTCATTAATGTTCTATCGACGGTCGATGTGCTTATATTAACTGAAGTCTATTCAGCGGGCGAAATACTAATTGCTGACGCAAGTGGTGATGCTTTGTCACGTGCGATCCGTTTAGAAAAAAAGGTTAAGTTAAAGTTTATAAAAACATTCGATGCTCTGCCAGATACACTCATGAATATCGCTCGTGATAAAGACGTTGTAATTACAATGGGCGCTGGTTCTATCAGTAGTATACCGATTAGACTTATTCAAAATAGGTAATGGAAGATGCAACAATGAATGGAATAGATCCTAAACGTTTCGGTAAAGTAGCAGTATTGCTCGGTGGTGTATCGTCTGAACGCGATGTGTCGATAAATTCAGGTCGGCTTATACTGCAGTCGCTGCGTGAATCAGGAATTAATGCTTATCCGTTTGATCCAGCTAAGCAACCGCTTTCAGTTTTGAAAAATAAAGGTTTTACTCGTGTGTTTAATGCGCTACATGGCGGCTATGGGGAAAACGGTCAAATTCAGGGCGCACTAGATTTTTATGGAATCCGATATACAGGAAGCAATGTTCTTGGTTCTGCTCTTAGTATTGATAAGCTACGTACAAAGCTTATATGGCAACAGATTGGCATACCAACACCTCCATTTGAAACCGTTTATCGTGGCGATGATTACATAGCACGCACTCACGATATTGTTGCAAAGCTAGGTCTTCCTCTGTTCGTTAAGCCATCAAGCGAAGGATCAAGTATAGCTGTACAAAAGGTGAAAACATTAGAATCTTTACCTTCAGCGCTCGAAGAAACATCAATGTATGGCCAAGTTATGATCATTGAGAGTAGTATAGAAATTGGCGAAGAATATACTGCGTGTATTGTTACTGGTCTTAACTTGCCACTAATTAGGATTGTTCCATTTAATGAGTTCTATAATTATCACGCAAAATATATTTCCAATAACACAAAGTATATAATTCCATGCAAATTATCGAAAAATCGTGAGATAGAACTAAAATTTCTTGCTAAACAAGCTTTTGATGTGCTTGGATGTACTAATTGGGGACGTGTAGATTTCATAATTAATGACGATGGAAAACCATATTTTTTAGAAGTAAATACAACACCTGGAATGACTTACGATTCTTTACTACCGAAAGCAGCACAAGCTATCGGAATTAAATACTCTGAGCTAATAATAAAAATATTGTCACTTACATTAGATGTTTGAATAGGAATATAAAAATGCCATGTGGAATAATGTTCAACAGCTTAATTTAGCTGCTATCGCATTGCGCGTTTTATTTATTTTAAGTTTAGCAGTTACTGGATTAATCTATCTGATACGATATCAGGCGTTTGCAATACAAACTATCCGTATAGTTGGAGATACTACACATGTTAAATTACAAATTGTAAAAGATAATGTTGTTAGAAAAATAAAAGGTAATTTTTTTACTATTGATCTCGGTATTGTGCAAAGAGATTTCGAAAAAATGCCGTGGATACACCGCGCGAGCGTACGACGGATCTGGCCCAATGCACTATTAATTACCCTTGAAGAATACAAGCCACTCAGTATATGGGGTACTAATGATCACAGTAATCGTATTGTCAGCATCGATGGTGATATATTTACGGTAAATAGAGATGAATTTAAAGGAAAATTACCATTGTTATATGGTCCAGAAAACAGTGTGAAAGACATCGTAGCGCACTATTATAATTTTAAACAGTGGTTTGCGTATTTAAACCTAAAGCCAAAAAAAATCATTTTGTCGCCACGCTATGCATGGAGTATAGATTTATCAAATGGGATGCATGTAGAGGTAGGTAAGGAAAAGGATAACAAGTTATTTCTTAACTATATTATGTATAGACTAATCTCTGCATGGCCTATAGTTATAGAGCGTTGGGGAAATAATATTAAGTATGTAGACTTACGTTATTCAAATGGATTTGTGATTCTTTACGATAATAATATCTTTATTCCTGGACGCTACATTCCCAAAGAAGTGGTAGCTAGGACTAGTAAGAGTGCTTTATGAGTAAAGACTACAAGGATCTGCTTGTTTCTCTAGATATTGGCACATCGAAGGTCGTAGCTATTGTTGCCGAACTTAAAGGAAAGGGATGTTACGAGATTATAGGACTTGGTCAGAGTGAATCAAAAGGCTTAAGAAAAGGTACAGTAGTAAACATCGAGGCTACTGTTCAATCAATTCGTCGTGCACTAAAAGAAGCTGAACTAATAGCAAACTGCGAAATTACTAATGTTTTTACTGGAATTGCCGGTAGTCACGTTCGTAGCTTTAACTCGAGCGGGATTGTTCCAATTAAGGAAAATGAAGTTACGCAGGAGGATGTTTCACGCGTAATTGAAACAGCGAAAGCAATAAATATTCCGACAGATCAACATGTATTGCATGTACTAGCACAGGAATTCATTATCGATGGTCAAGAAGATGTGCGCGAACCAATTGGTATGAGCGGAATCCGACTTGAGGTAAATGTACATATTATAACGGGTTCAGTCAGTGCAACACAGAATATCGTTAAATGTGTACGACGATGCGGTATTGAAGTAAACGATCTTATTCTTCAGTCGCTCGCTTCGTCTCTCGCAGTTCTAAATGAAGATGAAAGAAGCCTTGGTGTAGTGCTTGTAGATATTGGAGGTGGAACAACAGATATTGCGATCTTTGGAGAAGGCGCAATCCGTCATACAGCAGTGATTCCAGTCGCTGGTGACCAGATTACAAATGATATCGCGATAGCTCTTGGTACATCGACATCTGTAGCGGAAAATATTAAGGTTATCTACGGTACGGCAAATCAGGCATTTGTCGATCAAGATGAGGTAATCGAAGTTTCTGGCGTAGGTGTACGTAATACTCGTGTTTTATCACGGCAAGCGCTCACAGCTGTGATTGAGCCTCGTGTTGAAGAGTTATTTTTACTTGTTCAAAAGATAGTACGTGAATCTGGTTATAAGGAACTTTTAAGTTCAGGCGTTGTAATCACTGGTGGTGCGGCAATGATGCCAGGGATGGTTAATATTGCTGAAAATATTTTCTTAAAACCAGTTAGGATTGGAGTTCCAGAGTATACAGGTCACCTTGATGAGGTTGTATGTAATCCACGCTATTCAACTGCAATGGGGTTGCTAGTTGAGGGTTCTTCTAAACTAACCAATGACCATAGATTCAGAATGAAATCTAGCTCCGTAAAAGAGATTTTTTCACGGATGCGAAATTGGTTTATAAATAACTTTTAGAATGGATGAGAAACAAATTAGCGCCGCTGCTCGGAAGACTACGAACAGAGGAACTTTTAGACCTCCAATCGAATAACAGTATTATATAATATTTTCTTAACGGGGATATAATGGAATTTGAAATGCTAGAAACCCAGACAAATGGGACTATCATCAAAGTCGTTGGTGTTGGTGGCGCTGGAGGGAATGCCGTACAACATATGATCAACCGTAATGTACAAGGTGTAGATTTCATCGTAATGAATACCGATGCACAGGCGTTATCGCGTGCGCGTAACGCTTTAGCAATCCAGCTCGGTAACACTGGGCTCGGCGCAGGTGCAAAGCCTGAAATGGGACGAGCAGCTGCTGAAGAAGCGCGTGAGCGCATTACAGATGCGTTGCGCGGTGCTCATATGGTATTTATCACTGCTGGCATGGGCGGTGGTACAGGAACAGGAGCAGCACCTGTTGTTGCACAGATCGCAAAAGAGATGGGTATTCTAACTGTTGGTGTCGTTAGCAAGCCCTTTGAGTTTGAGGGAGGCAAGAGAATGCGTGTTGCAGAAGCCGGTTCACATCAACTTGAGGATCACGTAGATTCATTGATCGTTGTACTGAATGATAAGCTGTTCGATGTAATGGGAGATGATGCTGAGATGGACAAGTGTTTTCAATGTGCAGATGATGTATTAAATAATGCAGTAGCCGGCATTGCAGAAATAATAAATGTTGACGGATTAGTAAACGTTGACTTTGAGGATGTAAAAACAGTAATGAGTGAACAAGGCAAAGCAATGATGGGGACAGCTATGGTTGCTGGTGTGGATCGTGCACGCTTATCAGCTGAGCAGGCAGTTGCAAGTCCACTTCTAGAAGGCGTAGACCTCTCTGGAGCTAGAGGCGTACTTGTTAATATTACATCAAGCCGTTCACTGCGGTTATCTGAAACACGTGAAGTAATGAATACAATAAAAGGTTACGCAGCGGAAGACGCGACTGTAATCTTCGGTACAGTGTACGATGACTCGATGGGCGATGCACTTCGCGTAACTGTTGTTGCAACTGGACTTGGGCGTACAGCGAATAAGCAGAAGTCATTACCGATGAAGCTTTTGCGAACAGGTACAGATAATAAACCAATTTCGTCATCCCAACAAGCTTATATTGCACAGCGTAATACAAGCACGGACGGACACATCTCGCCAGACACACAAATAGCTTGGCGTAATTCTCGAGAGACTGCAGCCTCTCATGTTCAAGCCTTACAAGAGAAGGGAATCGATATGTACGATATCCCAGCTTTCTTGCGTAAACAAGCAGATTAGCTACAATTTAATGTAGTTCACATATATAATAGAACAAGCTATAAGCAAAGGAAATTGCCTTATATTATTTATATATCAGATGTTTTTTCCTATATAAGAAGAAATTATAAATCAAGAGCCTATAAATTAGGTGAATTAATTAAGACTTTGAATATTAATATTCAACAGAATGGCTACGTACGTCTCAACAGCTGATTATCTGATGTCTTTAGACGGTAAGTGCTACACATTTTATATTTTTGATACAATTTGCAGGCATCAAAGAGTAGAATATACCGTGTCAGGTCACTCATTAAATAATGCTCTGCTACGCAAACTGTTACGACATAAAGATATATGCAAGATTATAACGTTTAATGAATCTTATTTCGATATAAAAGGCTTCGAATAAGATTCAAATCCTAGCTAGATAAGATCTAAAATAGAAAGTTGTTTATCATAAAAAAAATTATTTTTTATGGTTTGCGACCATATTTGCCAGAGCCGATTGAAGCGGGGATAGTTTGATACTGTAAGTTAGTTCCTGTAGTACGGATATCCCAAAACTGGTTATTTTTGCTTCTTTTAATCGCTGTGATTTCGATGAAATTTTCGGTCTCACATTGATCTTTATTGATATAACAGGCCAGTCGTTACGCTGTAAATTATCAAGTAGACTTGGCTTAATCTGCCATAGTCGTGCAGCGATCGTGCTATTCGTGGTGAATAGCTTTAATATACCATGTTTAATTAATCCAGGTTCAACGTATTGAACGATGTAATCTGGGAGAAATTTATTGAGATCACGTTTCAAAATAATTAACTGTTCAATACTAGCGTGTAGAATTGTAAATTCTGTCGTATTTTTTAATATCTCGAATGCAGTTAGTATCCGAGGCAATCCAGAAGGCAGATTAGATTTGTTCAATTGGCTCATCAAATTTTTCGCTACATTAAGAGGTCTTAAAGATTAGGACAATAAGGAAAATAAATAGTCTTGTACTATCAATAAGGATAGTAGTCTACAACAGGTAGACTATAAGCCTTTAATATATTTTTTAAAGTAAGGAAGTAAAATTTATAATTGGAGAAAAATAGAGATTTTCAGTATTACAACAAATAAACTTTCTAATTTAGCACTAACATTATAGTTAGATATTTTAGGGGGGGGGGTAGGGATTTGTTAATAGTTACAAAGATAGATATGGATTCGCATGTTATAATAAAATGTGAGTCACATAATTACTTCTACTTATCACTAAAGCTGACTAATTCTGGATGTTAGTTGAATAAGTACATCCAGCCAGTATATAGATACAACGGTGATCCATAATGACAGCCGGTTTTCTACAAAAAATTTTTGGTAGCCGCAATCAACGGCTTGTCAAGCAATATCAAAAAACTGTTGTAGAAATTAATGCTATCGAGATAAAAATTAAGAATCTTACAGATGACCAGTTGCGAAAAAAAACGGATGAATTTCGTCAAAGAATTGCTGCTGGTGAGTCGCTTGATAATCTCTTACCTGAAGCATTTTCAGTCTGTCGTGAAGCAAGTCAGCGTGTGCTAAAGATGCGTCATTTCGACGTGCAGCTAATAGGCGGTATGGCCCTTCATTATGGAATGATAGCTGAAATGCGTACCGGTGAGGGAAAGACACTAGTCGCAACTCTTCCTGTATACTTGAATGCTCTTCCAAAGCGTGGTGTGCATGTTGTAACAGTTAATGATTACCTAGCGAACCGTGATGCTGAATGGATGGCGAGCCTCTATAATTTTCTTGGTTTATCTGTTAGTACAAACCTATCTGGTATGGAGCATGATAAAAAGAAGCAAGCTTATGCGGCCGATATTACGTACGGTACAAATAATGAATATGGCTTCGATTATCTGCGTGATAATATGGTCTACGAAACGGAGTCACGTGTACAGCGTGGGTTGAATTTTGCACTTCTAGACGAAGTCGATTCTATATTAATCGATGAAGCACGTACACCACTTATCATATCCGGTCATGCTGAGGATCAGACTGATCTGTACATGAAAATAGATGCACTACCAATGATGCTTGAATGCCAGATCGGTGAGGAAAAGTCAGATGGAACTGGTATTGAGAAGATAGGAGACTATACGATCGATGAGAAAACACAGCAGGTATACTTAACTGAGTCTGGTCACGAGAAAACTGAGAGAATTCTTACCGAATTAGGATTGATAAGTCATGGTGAGAGCTTATATGCGGCACAAAATATTAAACTAATACATCACGTATATGCAGCGCTGCGTGCACATACTCTATTCCATAGAAATAAGCATTATGTTGTACTCCCGGATGGGAAAGTAACTATTGTCGATGAGTTCACAGGTCGGTTGATGCCTGGACGACGATGGTCAGATGGTCTACATCAAGCGATCGAAGCAAAAGAACGTGTAAGAATTCAAAATGAAAATCAGACGCTTGCGTCTATAACTTTTCAGAACTATTTTCGTATGTATGAAAAATTATCCGGTATGACCGGTACTGCCAACACTGAAGCATACGAATTTAATGAGATTTACAATCTAGAAACAGTAGTGATTCCAACAAATAAACCATCGAATCGAATCGACAATCAGGATAAAATTTACAAGACTGCGAAAGAACGTGACAATGCAGTGATACGTGATATCCGAGAATGCTACGATCGTGAACAACCTGTGCTCGTCGGCACGACATCTATCGAGAATTCTGAGCTGCTATCACATTTGCTTACGAAATCTGATTTACCACACGAAGTTCTCAATGCAAAACAACATGCGCGAGAAGCGGCGATTATTGCAGAAGCAGGACGTCCTAAGCGAATTACGATTGCTACAAATATGGCCGGCCGAGGTACAGATATTGTTCTTGGTGGAAATGCAGAAAAACAGGCTTCGTTGATCAAAGTCGATGATACGATTCCTACTGATGAGAAAGCTCGCCGAATACAGAAGTTGTATGATGAATGGGAAACTTTACATAAGAAAGTTAAATCTGTTGGCGGACTACATATCATCGGTACTGAACGTCATGAATCACGACGGATTGATAACCAGTTGAGAGGACGTGCTGGACGACAGGGTGATCCAGGTTCATCGCGTTTCTATTTATCGTTAGAAGATCCTCTTCTTCGAATCTTCGCTGGAGATCGTGTACGTGCAATTATGGATCGCTTGAAGATTCCAGAGAATGAAGCAATTGAAGCACGAATTGTCACACGGGCAATTGAATCTGCCCAACGTAAGGTCGAGGCACGGAATTTTGATATTCGAAAGCAATTGCTCGAATATGATGATGTATCGAACGATCAACGTAAAGTTATCTACCAGCAGCGCAATCAACTTCTTGAGGCGCAAAGTGTCAGTAATACAATCGTTTCAATGTATCGAAATACAATTAGTAGCATTGTTCATCAATTTGTACCAAAAGGTAGTATTGAGGAGCAGTGGGATATTCTTAAGCTTGAGGAAGTACTATGCAAAAAATGGCGACTTGATCTTGTTATCCAGGAAACTCTTAATGAATCAATTGAAATTACTGCAGAGGAAATTCTTGAAGCAGTTATAAAGGCTGCAGATGAGAAGTATAAATCAAGATCATTGATTCTGGGTCAGAAATCATTCATAGAATTTGAGCGTTCAATCGTGTTACACATGCTTGACCGTCTTTGGCGAGAACATCTAGCATCGCTTGATTATTTACGACAGGGCATTCATTTACGCGGTTATGCACAGAAAAATCCAAAGCAGGAATATAAGCGTGAGGCGTTCGAGCTGTTCACCATGATGCTAGATGTGCTTAGTCAAGAAGTTACAAAAATTATAATGAATAGTCAGATCCAGTCGATAGAACATTGTGAAAATCTCACCGAGAATATCGAATATAAGGATGATAAACTTATTGAAATAAATTCAACTAGCTACACGCCGATTATACCTACAGACGATATAAAAATAATGAATACAGTAGGCTATATTACATCAGACGGACAGATAATCCGCGTTGGACGAAATAATCCATGTCCATGTGGCAGCAAAAAGAAATTTAAGAATTGTCATGGTATAATCGTATGATTTCTAATATTTTATTCATGAAATCGAGTTACTATTTATAGTAGTAAAAATTTTACAAAAATAAAGTTACTTTATTTATCTTGCCAAGATAAATAAAGCTATATAGAGATATTCTATAAACTACCTCTACGTTCATTTATCTATAAATAGGCGATGGACGAAGAAACATAAATAATCATTTATGATCTTATTTAAATAAAGCTAGAATATCTAGATAGAATTTAGACATAAGATTGTACTTAATCTGTCACACGATTACGCTGAGATTTTCTATCCTATTAGAGGACAAACTAATGGATAAGATGGATAAGTTTGAACGATTTCTAACACGTGCAGAAATCGTTCTAGAACGTATCGAAGGAATACTTCCCCCTACTCAAACCATAGTAGATTGGAGCGGATCTAACGCATTTCAATGGCGGAAGAAGAATGGGTATGGCTTTCTACAAAAAGTACAATCTGCATCGTCAATTAAACTCTCTGATTTACATAGCATTGATCGACAAAAGAAATTGATTGAACAGAACACACGTCAGTTTATACAGAAAAAACCAGCTAATAATGTGCTGTTAACAGGCGCACGAGGAACAGGAAAATCGTCCTTAATTAAAGCATGCTTGAATACATATGCAAGCGATGGACTTCGTCTTATCGAAATTAATAAGAATGATCTACATGATCTCGGTGAGATCATTGATCTAGTAACAATTCGTCCAGAACGATTTATCATATTTTGCGATGATTTATCATTTGAGAATAGCGAGCTTGGCTATAAGCTACTTAAGGTTGTGCTAGACGGTTCAATTACTGTACAGTCGGATAATATGCTGGTTTACGCGACATCAAACCGTCGACATATTCTTCCAGAGTATATGAGCGATAATGAGGCCTATAGGCATCAAAAAGATGCCGAGATTCACCCTAGTGAAGTTGTTGAAGAGAAAATATCGCTATCTGAGCGCTTTGGATTATGGATTAATTTTTATCCATTTAACCAGGTGGATTACCTTAGTATCGTTGCATACTGGTTACGCTACTTTGGTTGCAAAGATATAGATATAGAGGCATCTCGCGGTGATGCACTAATTTGGGCACTTGATCGTGGATCACGATCTGGACGTGTTGCATGGCAGTTTGCACGTGACTGGGCTGGACGTAAAGATAATGTTTAAACTTATCTTAGATATTTAGATAATATTAAAGAATAGATATAAGTATAAGTTTATAGATTGCATAGTGTAAGTTGAAACGATACGTCTGTATCTACTACTTGTGGACGCATTTCATTATTCTGTATTGTAAGGCGTATCCATAACATATATTTATTTATACTCGCCTCTGGCACTATATGTGAATCCGGCGCAACACGAATCTGCATTAACTTGTAAGAACGATCATATAGCATTTGCTGATGGATACCGTGTATCGCTATTACTTCTGATGTTTTTCCGGATTCACGAGAAAGACGCAGTATTATTAATATAGCATTACGCAATGGTAGCAACGGCGAAATCCATTTTTCTATATCACTACGACGATGCTCTGCAGAAAACTGTTGCCATGCGTAATATGATGGAAGGTCAAATTTGCATGTTCCACCTGGAATCAGTGTACGATTACAAATACTCGCTAGCCACTCATTATTAATAATATGATGCCCAATTCGTCCATATATATGCGTTAGATTTGCAATCGTCTGCTCGATTTCACTAATAATAACTTCAAGCGCATTCTGTTTAATATTAGAATCAGCCCTTAACAGCAAAAGTGCTTGACGCTGACGTTCAAGTTCTTTAGTTAGCTCTGATTTTAGATCTGTACGGCCTATAACTTCTGTAATCTCAAACAATGTTATTAAAGCAACATGATGTTCACGAGCATCTTCTTTAAGTAAAAAGAATGTGAGGCGTTCAAATAGATCTTCAAGGCGTAATAGTATGCGAATTCGCTCATTGAACGGGTATTCGTAAAGAACCAAGAGCTAATCCCCGAAATTTTATATTATAAAAATAACGAAACATCAAAGTATCCTAATGCTCATCTGAAATGATATAATGCAATTAATTAATTATTTAAGAAATAGATTAATTCTAATAGAAGATTATTTTCTATAAATTCTAACTTACTAATATTGAATGGTTAGATGCATTAATTTTCTATTACTGTTACATACTTATCTCTTCATCAAGAATTATTATTCTAAATGAAGATATCTCCAGTCTAAGTAGATATAAAATAAATAAAATCTTCTATATTTCATTTATAGATATCAAAATATTATGGACTAGATTTATGATTAACCTCTATCATTGTCCATAATAGACTGTATGTAGAGATAAAAGTTATTTTATATTCTTCTAATGGCTTCGCCTACTAAAATTATAGCTGGACTTCCAAGGCCTGCTTCTACTACACCAAGTGCAAGATGCGAGAGTGTACCTATCCATCTGCGCTCGGTAGGTAAGCTAGCCCATTGTACAGCTGCTGCTGGCGTTGACATTGGCAGTACGGCTAACAGACCATTAGTGATCCGATCAATCCGACTCATTCCCATATATATTACAAGCGTTGTACCTGTTTCTGCGAGTGTGGACCAATCTGGCTCACTGTGGTCATGGAGATGAGCGGTTACGAATGTAACCCCAGCACAGTGATTACGATGCGTAAGAACTGTTCCTAAACTTGCAGCTGCTGCAAAGCCAGATGATATACCATTGACAATGTCAACCTGAATAGCTGAATCCCGTAATTTTTCTAGTTCCTCGCCTGCCCGGCCGAATAACAAAACATCACCTCCTTTCACGCGAACTACATGTGCACCACGTTTAGCATAGCGGTACATCAATTTCTCGATGAAATTTTGCGGAGTTGATCTATAGCCACCACGCTTACCAACGCGAATTACGCGTGCATTCGGTGCAAATTCCACAATTTGTGTATTTACGAGCTCGTCGAGTAGGAGAACGTCTGAAGTCGCGAGAACCTTTACTGCCTTCAGTGTTAATAGATCAAGATCCCCTGGGCCAGCTCCAAGCAGAGTGACTTTGCCTATCATTATAATAAGGTTTTTGTTGCCAAGTGTTAACTTGAATGACTTCTTATGTCGATTAGGCATTACAAAGTTATGTCACTTCCTCTCCATAAACACTCTAAATACTATTTAACAATTAATATGGTAAAACTCCTTAATCTTATCTCAAAATAAGTGTAATGCAGAGCTAGAATATATTTATTTTATATAAGTAAAAATGATCGATAACCGATTAGATAGCTTCATTTATATGAGAACTGATTGATTCGTGTTCTTAAAAGCTTTATATTTACACTTCGATTAATAGCATTTTGCAATATAAAATTTTATGCATAGAGACGATTGTATAAAATCGCGATGCAGTAATATTATTTACTAATAACATATTCATGCATTAGTCTGTTGTCGTTCATTTATTAGTTAATATTATTTAGACTTGTAAGAGTATAATATTAATTTATCTTAAATTAATAACTTCTTCATCTAATTTAATCGAATTTAATGAATTGACGATAGAAAAAATATATTCTCTGAAGAGATTAAAAATTATCATTTATGCTATTAATCCTTCGAAAGAAGGATTCTTCTATTTCTGATCAATTAATTTATTGATATACAATTTTGATATTGTAGATCGACTTCAAAGTCGAGATATGTAATGCGTTATAAAAATTTCTCTCCAACCTCTAGATCGCACAATCTTAGTTCTTTTCTGAAACAAATAATAACAATCCCATCTCTTCTTGGCCCAACTGCATCTGGTAAAACTGCTACAGCTCTTGCTCTTTCTGTGAGTAAAAAGATTGAAATTATTAGCGTTGATTCAGCGCTAATTTATCGTGGAATGGATATCGGTACAGCGAAACCGACACAAAATGAACGTGAACAAATTCCGCACCATCTAATAGATATTAGAGATCCTTCAGATACATATTCAATAGCAAACTTTTTAATAGATGCCTTACGTGTAATCGAAGAGGTTATTTCACGTGGTCGAATACCGCTTCTTGTCGGCGGAACAATATTTTATTATAGAGCGTTAATACATGGGATAAATAATTTACCATACTCAGACCCGGCAGTACGAGCTGAACTTAACGAACATGCTGTACGATTTGGTTGGCCAGCACTACACGCGTGGCTTGCTCAAATAGATCCAAAAACTGCTGCTCGGGTTAATCCAAACGATTCACAACGGATTAATCGAGCGCTAGAAGTTTTCCTCATAACAAGAAAACCAATATCAGTATTTCTTACAAAGACATATATGCCACCATCAGTATATCGATTTGTGCCTATTACACTAGAGCCGTCTAATCGTTCTATATTGCACGAACGAATTACTGTTCGGTTCGATAAAATGCTTAAGGCAGGCTTTGTCGAAGAGGTCGAGAGTTTGCGCCGCCGGGTTGATCTTCATGCTCGATTACCAGCAATACGCTGCATTGGTTATAGACAGATATGGGAATACCTTGAAGGTAAGACCGATTATAAATTAATGCGTGATAAATGCATCTTCGCAACACGTCAACTATGTAAACGACAGCTCACCTGGCTCCGATCAATACCAGATCGGACAATTATAGATTGTTCTTCACCAGATGCATACATACTAGGTGTCCATGCACTCGAAAAAATGATTGATTAACGAATCTAATAGTAAAACTCTATGAGTTTTTCTTATATTAAGATATCCTAAAGATAGGGTCTATTATCAGATTATTTATTAGCATCCGAAGAAAGATGTACTTAAGTATTAATCATATTAAATATAATGCTTGTAGAACTTTTAAAGTATACCCAATTATAAATTTGGGTATAGATTAAAGTTAGATTTTTCTACTATGCTTAGTTTTTCAACTTAAGTAGAAGCTTAAAGAAATCTTAATCTTTATCAAACAAGGACCATCTTAGATTCTCCTTCACGACTCGAACGTATCATACCAATCTTCCATACTTGCTCTGAAGCCGATGTCAATTCGTATACTGCAGTATCAGCATCAGTATCCGAAACTATTATTACCATACCAATTCCGCAGTTAAATACGCGATACATTTCCGAATCAGAAATGCGACCGTGATGTTGAAACAACTGGAAGAGAGGTGGGATCGACCATGAATTTTTATATATCTCCGCTGTAAATTTATTGTTCAAGGCACGTGGAATGTTTTCAACTAACCCACCGCCTGTTATATGAGCTATCCCTTTTACTGCGATCTTTTGTATTAATGCAAGAAGTGGTTTCACATAGATACGTGTAGGTGCAATTAGCGCGTCCGCTAGTGAATAACCATAAAAATCCATAGATAAGTCTAAATTTTTTAACTCAATAATCTTGTGTACTAGCGAAAAACCGTTTGAGTGAATACCATTTGATGCAATACCAAGTACAATATCACCTTCAGTAATTGAGCTGCCATCAATAATCATACTTTTCTCGACCGCGCCAACCGCGAAGCCAGCGAGATCGTACTCACCTTCTGGATACATACCAGGCATTTCAGCTGTTTCTCCGCCAATTAAAGCACAACCGGCCAGTTCGCAACCGTGTACTATACCCTTTATAACTGATACTGCTGTGTCAATATTGAGATTTCCACATGCAAAATAGTCTAGAAAAAATAAAGGTTCTGCTCCTTGTGAAAGGATATCGTTCACACTCATCGCAACAAGATCTTGACCAATCGTATCGTGTCGATTCAAATGAAATGCGAACTTAAGTTTCGTACCAACGCCGTCTGTGCCAGATACAAGAATCGGTTCTTTATACTTTTTAGGAACTTCAAATAATGCTCCGAAACCTCCAATTCCACGAAGCACACCATCTCGCAGCGTTTTCTTTGCAAAAGGTTTAATTTTGTTAACAAGTGTATTTCCGGAGTCAATGTCAACTCCAGCGGCATGATATGAAAGGCCATGATTATATTGGCTATATTTTAATAGATTCATAGAAAATGAATAGATTGATAAATTCCGGTAAAATATATTCTACCTGAATTTATCAATCTATTCGAGTGTATATACAGAATTCCATATTCGAATTATAATTCCGATATGTAGCTTTGTTTTTTTATTATGATTATAAAATTTTAACTGATGTCCGATCTTTTGAGGATGCTATATAAGTTAATTGCTAACTTTTTAAGTAGCTACTTGATTGCAATTTCTTGAAAATAAATAACATTAAAGTAGGATTTTTTACTTCCTTGAAAAGAAGGAAATGATCGAAATTTTTTGCTAAAAAGTAATTGTGAGATATACATAATCTAGTCTAGTACGTTACATAACGTGTATAAAGTAGACTCAGAGTATTCATATTTAATATATATGTTATTAATCTATTATGGCGTTTATAAAATAAGTTTTTAGAAAACGCTACTATGCTATTACCTGCTTCTTCAAATATAAGACTTTCTCATGACTAATCTAGCACTCTTTGATCTTGATCATACACTGATCCCAATCGATAGCGATCACGAATGGGGGCGTTTTATGATGAAACTTGGCATCGTAGATACGGAAAGCTTTATATGTGAAAATAATTCGTTCTTTAACGACTATAAGGCTGGAAATCTTGATATCAATGCATACTTAATATCTATGCTAAAACCTCTTGCAAAGTATTCTCGACCGCAGATCGCAGAATGGCATGCACAATACATGAACGAAATTATCAAGCCTTCAATAATGCCAGTTGCTCTCGAACTTGTCAGATCACATCTTGATGCAGGTGATCTATGCTGTGTTGTAACCGCAACAAACGAATTCATTACACGACCGATTGCATTAGAATTTGGTATTAGCTCGCTAATAGCATGCGAAGTTGAGACAGTAGATAATCATCCTGACTCATCGTTTACTGGTCGGTCTATAGGTATACCTAGCTACCGAGAAGGAAAGGTTAAGCGTACTGAAGCATGGCTTTCAACGCTTGGCAAAAAAATAGATGACTTTAAGCATAGCTATTTCTATAGTGATTCACATAACGATATTCCTCTGCTTGAGAAAGTTACTGATCCGATTGCAACGAACTCAGATGACGCTTTGCGTTCCTATGCACGGCAACGAAAATGGCGTATTCTTGATCTCTTTTAAAAAAGTTGATCGAAATTTTATTTCGAATCTATTCATTAGACAGAACATATACTGAAAAATAAAAACGTACATATAAACATAGATAAAAATTAAAATAATAGGTTCAGTGTTTATATGCTTGAGACGATTAGATCGAATTCCTCGTCGAAAATAGCATGCAGACAATTTCTAGTAAAATAGAAAGTTTAAGTTCAGTACATCATTATATGCCTGGAAGGAAAACATTGTTTAGAGAGTCTTCATTTTTAAGATCAAAACTTTCTAGTGATTCAACAAAATTAACATGTAGCTGTTACGAACCGACTGTTATTCCAGTGAGCATACATAGAATTAATCCATCTTTTGTTTCTCAAAATGCAATTCATGTGACTGATACTCTTCAGAGAGCCGGATTCCAGGCATTTATCGTCGGCGGCGCAGTTCGCGACTTATTGTTAGGGATAGCGCCGAAGGATTTCGACGTTGCTACAGATGCGACACCCACTGAAGTCCAGCGTTTATTCCGTCGTGCACGTGTAATAGGCAGGCGGTTTCAGATTACTCATGTGCAGTTCAGTCACGAGCTTATTGAAGTTTCAACATTCCGAGCGATTGTAGATGCTGCACATGAAGTTTCTTTAGATAGAATCTATGCGCTGAAAAATACTAACAAGTCTATAAAATATCCAAATCGATCCGAGCTTGATCGCCACACACACGCGGTCGATTCAAGGGGTCGTGTATTGCGCGATAATGTATGGGGAAAGCAGCACGAGGATGCTGCGCGTAGAGATTTTACGATTAATGCTATGTACTACGATCCGAAAATGCAAACTGTACTTGACTATCATAACGGGATGGCGGATGTAGATGCCCATATTTTACGAGTCATAGGCGACCCTGTAACACGCTATCGCGAGGACCCAGTTCGTATGTTACGCGTTGTCCGTTTTGCAGCAAAGCTTGGATTCGATATTGAAACTCATACACGAGAGCCTATCAGGTCACTCTCAAATCTGATTAACAGCGTGCCAGGCGCCCGTCTTTTCGATGAAATATTAAAATTACTACTATCCGGTCGCGCATTAGCATGCTTAAATAAGTTGCGTCACGAAGGCCTGCATCATAGACTGTTACCTCTTTTAGATTTTGTACTTGAACAACCACAGAGAGAGAAATTCATCAGACTCGCACTTAATCATGCAGACGAGCGTGTGCGAGATGGTAAGTCGGTATCACCAGGATTTCTTTTTGCAACACTTTTGTGGCACGACATGCGCCATCGTTGGAAAAAATATACGGATTCTGGCGAATTTCCAGTTCCCGCCCTTCATCATGCGATAGATGATGTGCTTAATATGCAGACAGAAAGGCTTACTATACAGAAGCGATATTCAGCTGATATGCGTGAGATTTGGGGACTTCAACTCCGCTTTGAGAAACGCTCTGGACGTAGGGCACTGCGTCTATTGGAACATCCTAGATTTAGGGCTGGATATGATTTTCTTATGCTACGCTGCGAATCTGGAGATCTAGAAACAGAGTCTGCTGAGTGGTGGACTAGACTGATCAAAGCTGATTCAAGCGCGCGTGAAATACTACTTACTCAATCTAGTCATAGGAACGAGAAGACAACGACAAAACATTATAGAATGTTAACAGCAGACGATACCTTATCAGTATTAAAGACTAATATACAAAAAACATAGGCTATAAAGAAAATTATACTATGACAGTTGCCTATCTTGGATTAGGAGCTAATCTTGGTGATGCGCGTCAAGCTATAAAAAGTAGCATTCTACTTCTTGATCGGCATCAAGAAATTAATGTACTTAGAAGATCAAGCCTTTACTATACATCACCTATCGAAGCTGATGGTGATAAATATTTTAATTGCGTTATAAAGATTGATACACAGCTCTCTGCTCAAAAATTACTAAAACTTTGTCATAATATTGAACACTACTTTGGACGCCAACGTCTATACTTAAATTCTCCGAGAACGCTTGACATCGATATTCTCCTTTTTAACTTCGACGTGATCAATGAGCCAACCCTCATAATCCCACATCCTCGCCTTACTAATCGTGCATTTGTCCTTATTCCTCTTTTAGAGATTAACAAAACGATAGACATACCGGATTTAGGACGTGCAAACGCTTTTCTTACTATGTCCTCAGAACATTGTATAGAAAAATTAAAGAATTATTAATTCGCTATATAGAATCTTATATATGATCATAGACGGATTGTCTATTTTTTGAATAGCCTTTATATTTAATAAAATATTATAGAACGTTTTATATGTAGAGATATAAATCAATCTCTTAATTCTTTGATTATTCCTTGCTCTATAAAATAGGAAACTAATTTGGACCTAGAAGATTAAATTAGTAGATTAAGTAAAATCCAGCCTGGGTTCGTGAGTTTAACTATAAATCACTACTCTATTTCCATGCTATCTTTATCTATCAAATTCCTTTAAATTAATTAATCCACCTAATAATGCAGCAGTTTGCCGTTTTATTTTCTTATCCGACTGTAATGATAGCTTTGCTATTTTCTCATCTGCACAATAGCTACGAGACGGCATATGCTGTAAAGTATTATAATCTCGCCTATTGGAGCAATGATTTCTATATTTATTAAGGTCTAGCGTCTGTATATTGAGCGTTTGATTAATTAATTTTTCGATATCTGCGAGCTTCTTTCTTTCACTTGGGCCGCACAATGATAACGCTATGCCAGCTGCACCAGCTCTTCCTGTTCTTCCAATACGATGAACATAGTCGTCAGCATTTAATGGTAAATGAAAGTTTATTACGACTGGAAGTTCAACAACGTCAAGACCACGTGCTGCGACATCTGTTGCAACAAGTACCTCGATATCTCCGCGCTTAAACGCATCCAATGTCCGTGTTCGATCAATCTGTGATTTATTCCCGTGAATAGCTGATGAGATTATGCCATTGTTTTCGAGTTCTCTCGATAGACGGTTCACACTAATCTTGCTATTACAGAAAATAATTACTTTTTTCATAGAATGATCTCGTATTAGCTGTATAACAGCTGCCTGCTTGTTAATCTCTGCGATGTTATAAACAATCTGTTTTACGTTGGCATTCGTCGAATTGCTGCGTTCGACCTCGATCATTTGAATATTACGTAGATAAGTAGAAGCGAGGCTCTTAACCTCATTAGAAAACGTCGCTGAGAATAACAGCGTTTGTCGTTCCTTTGGAAGTAAGCTTATAATACGATGTAAATCTGGAAGAAAACCCATGTCGAGCATACGATCTGCTTCATCAAGCACGAGGATTTGCACCTGACCTAGATTTATGATCTTTTTCTGTATGTGGTCAAGCAGACGTCCAGGAGTTGCAATTAGAATTTCGACGCCACGACACAATTCGTCGATCTGTGAATTCATATCTACTCCGCCGAATATAACTGCACTCTTTAACTCAGTATATTTCCCATATAATCGTATGTTAGAAGCAACTTGATCAGCTAGTTCACGAGTTGGCGTTAAGATCAATGTACGTATTGGATGACGTGCAGGTGACACACTTTTATTTGCATGCGGTAAAATACGCTGTAAGATTGGCAAGGAAAAACTTGCGGTCTTTCCAGTTCCAGTTTGTGCACTACCTATCACGTCGAAACCAGCAAGAACAACTGGAATCGCTTTTACTTGAATAGGTGTTGGCATTGTATAGCCCTGATCTTTAATGGCCTTCAAGATAACAGCAGAGAAACCAAATTGATCAAATGTTATATTATCAGCTAGCGTAGTGATAGAATCGAGCATAATAAAATTTTTCTAAAATGGTGAAAACTTTGATTTATATATGGACTATTCTATATCACTTTAAAGTGAACTCTCGCTCACACAAAAGCAAAGAAAACTAAAGAATACAAAATGGTCACAGAAATAGTTAAAACATAATAGCCAATGCGTTCTTTCTTACGACATTCAGTCTAATTTACAATTTAAATTGTAGCATCTACTAACAAAAATAGTTTGTACATATTCTTATAAAAAAAAGAGTGATTAATTAATATTAAAATCTTAGTTATTTATAACAAAAAAATTATGTACTAATAACGTAAAGTAATAATGTTTTTAGATTCTTGGCTATAAAGTTATAGATTACGAATGTAATAGTATCTAAATTAGATTTACATTTAATACTAATTATCTTAATTAGAAGATTGGAAGATTAAGCTCATATTGAGAGCTTTATTTATAAAGTAAGGAAATGTCAAATTTTTAGTTATTCTCAAATCTGAACTTACTTAATCTATATATTTATAAAAATTAACGTAATTCTATCAAGAATAGAAATTTATACGTACTATGACCCTAATACTAACTTGGATCATCAATACGCTTGCATTGTTGATAACTACACATCTCATACCATCAATTCATATTAAGAATTTAGGTACAGCGCTTATCGTTACTATATTTCTAGGATTGATTAATATGGTTATTCGACCAATACTAATTCTATTTACATTACCTATCACAGTTATTACTCTAGGGCTCTTTATTTTTGTTATAAATGCGATCTGCTTCTGGATCGGAGCAGAAATTCTGAAGGGTTTTGATATATCTGGATTTTGGTCTGCGTTCTTAGGCTCTATTTTCTATAGTATTATTTCTTGGTGGCTATCTATTCTCATATTAGAATGAATAAATTATTAATTAAATAACAGTACCTTGTTCGAAATCTCGTTTTATACTATGAAGTTAATTGAACTCTCATTTGAATTTTTCCCACCAAAAACAGCGGAGGGGATTAATAAACTAGGGAAAGCACGCTCACAACTCTTGCCATTAAGGCCAAAATTCGTTTCTGTAACGTTCGGTGCTTGTGGGTCGACTAAAAATGGTACGTTTGATACCGTTCTCGACATGAAAAAATACGGACTTAAAACAGCTCCCCATTTGTCATGTATAGGCTCATCAAAAGATAGCCTACGCATTATTCTCAACCAGTATAAATCAAACAAAATTAGATATATAGTCGCATTGCGTGGCGATATTCCATCTCAGATAAGTAAACTTGGTGAGTTACGTTATGCGTCTGAACTTGTAAGCTTTATCCGTGCAGAGTATGGAGACTGGTTTCATATTAAAGTAGCTGGATATCCAGAATATCATCCGCAGTCATCTTCACCAAAGAAAGATCTAGAAAATTTTGCTAATAAGGTAAGGGCTGGGGCAAATTCTGCAATTACTCAGTATTTTTTTAATACAGACGTATATTTCCGTTTCGTCGATGATATATACAAGCTCGGCATAGATGTTCCAATTATACCTGGAATTATGCCAATTACTAACTTTTCTCAACTAATTTATTTTTCAAAGATGTGTGGTGCTGAAATACCGCGCTGGATCGTATGTAAACTTGAAAGTTTAGGAAACGATCGAGATGCAGTTCTGGCGTTTGGTGTTGATGTGGTTACTGCTCTATGTCAGCGTCTAATAGATTCTGGTGTTCCTGGATTACACTTTTATACATTGAACATCGCCAGTGCAACACAAGAGATTTGTAAAAGACTCGGACTTTAAATCATACTGTAATCTTTAGCTCAATATATTAATATAACGAAATGATTAATTAACAAACAACTTATCCTTTCTACTTGGTTTCACCAAAATTTTTATCGTAAAATTAAATCTGTTAAGCCTATCTAGATACAAAATTTATAAATAAGTATTATTAGATAACTATATGGTATTGTAATTTGAGATCTGATATATACGAATACTTTTCTTAGATGTTTATATAAATAAAACACCTTATTAGTTAAGGTTATTTAATTAACAATCCACAAATTATAAGTAGAAATTATATAAATAATGTGCTGAGATATTTGAAGCACAATAATTAATTAGTCTAATCAGACTGTACTAGCTAACTCTACAACTCTATAAATATATCAAAATATAAAGCTATGTTATATGATAATGACGGTAACTTATGTTCAAAGCGATGGCTTTATCTACTACTCCCTTCCTGCCGCTGATCGCGATCTCTTGGTGGGGGGGTACCATCGTCTAATTCTATAGAGCCGAAGTAGATAGGTTTTCCATTCTTCTATTGGTATCAGCTTATATATGTCTTCATTAGCGCGATAATTACAGCGCCCGTATATTTAAAAAAACAAAGCGCTCCTGTAATAATGACAATCCGAATAGAAGAGACCAATGAATATCATTGTGACTATTGTATTTATACTGTTATTTATAAGCGAAACGATTACAGGATTTCTTACTGCAAACTGGAAGGGAGGAATGGGGAGCATTAAGACTTTAAATGAATGTGGACTAAGTGGTAGAAGTTTTGTAACTATGGTTACTTAGTTTCTTCTTAGTGGGAGACCTCCTATATACTGCATATACGTTCGTAGCAGTTCCTACGCTCGTATTCGGTGAAGGTATAATTAGATTTTTTACGCTGCCATATACTATTTTAGTTTATCAAATGGCTATATCACTATTGCTGATTTTGTCAACTCACGATATAGAAGTCGCTTACTTGGGCTCGCAATCGCTATGACTGGCATTTTCTCAACATACCGTACATTGGAATTACAGCTCGTTAAAATAGAGTTCGTGATTAGTACAATGGGTTTATCAGGCAATATCCAATCGATTACTACATTCGTTATTTTTGCTGTATAATAACATATTACTCATGTCTACGCGTGCCCATTATGGTTACAATTATCCAAAGATATATTGATCTATGTGGTGGTTGTGGCAGTAATTATTGTAATTCCGACAAAGATAGGCGGATTCGGGCATATTCTCAATGAGAATACCGAAAGAGAAGCTTCTTCTTAAGGTACCTGATGCCATTTAGTTTAAATGATTACAGTAGAGCTACCTAATTCTTACAATCGGATCTGTGCTCTCACTCTATATCCGCATTCTATTACTTTAATTTTATCTTTATCGTCAAGTAATTCAATTCGTCGCAATATGGTGATGCTTCCAGTATATTCTTCTTTTATGATTGGTTTATTTGCGCTACTTAGCTATATGGCATTTTCTCAGGGGTAGAAGATATGCTTCAAGATATTCATCTTGAATTTCGCTGTGCTAGCTCTATTCCTCGAGTATTTCCAATCGTGACTTATAGATGTTGCGTTCGCTGTGATAGGAATTGGGTCGCTCGTACCTTGCAGCGACAATGGCTATTGCCTCAGAATATGAGAATAAAAGATAACGAGTAAGCAAGAAACGCGTATTGCGAAGCTCATATCTCTAGCTATAAATGTAAGTGCTGTTGTGTTTGTCCTTTTACTTCCAAATAAGGATATGCTATCCAGCCGAAATTTATTAGGTGGGGGGGATTTTATCCATACACTTCTAGCTATTAGACTAGGTCTCTGTAAGAGAGTATCTAATAATTATGGGCTGCTTTACTGGAATTGATATCATGAATTATTTTTGGAGCCCTATATGGCAATATCACTCCAACTGAAAGCTCTATTTTCGAAATAGATGTATTCGACTATATAATTCCATGCTATATAAGCATATGGTAACTGCTCATAAATATCATTATCACTATCTTCATTAGTGCATTCATACGAATTCAGAATTGTGCAACATAATATGTTGCTGCGTATAGATTTTATATTTTAAAAAGAAAATGTTGTATATAAATTCAAGTAGTAGCTACGAACATCTAGTATTTTAGAATACGTTCATTACTATTACAGTTTAATTATTGTAGTGCTTCACTAGGTATATGAATCATTCATATGCCTAGTGAATTAACGAATTCGTTTTTTTTATTTTTTTTTATTTCATTTTGTTTATCTAATAAAGGAATAAGAAATTTATTTGTGGATGAATATCAATTCTCTTGCAATTCAAAAATCATCTGATCTATCTTCGATGCATCAATGGAGAATAAACGAATCCCTTCGGCAAGTTTCTCTTTTGCCATAGCATTTTTATTTAGCTCAAATCGAAATTTACCTTCATCTACTGTAATTCGTGTAGATGATACCTTGTCAAAGAACATATCTGGTGATATTTTTCGCACAACGGATTCATTGCTATCTTGTAGTTTTTGTAGTAAATCAGGACTGATCGTTAATAGATCGCATCCTGCAAGTTCTACGATCTGTTTTCTTGTTCTAAAGCTTGCACCCATTATCTGCGTTTGATAGCCGAGCGTCTTAAAATATGAATATATTAGTTGTATTGAACGAACGCCTGGATCATTTATTCCACTATTTTTTGCCTCATCCCAGTCAATACCTTTCTGTTTCTTATGCCAGTCATAGATACGACCAACAAACGGTGAGATCATCTGTACACCAGCTTCTGCACATGTTACTGCCTGAAAAAGTGAAAATACTAAAGTAATGTTGCACTTAATTCCCTGATTTTGAAGTATCTCAGCTGCTTTTATACATTCCCATGTAGCAGCTAGCTTTACTAAGACTCTGTTACGATCGATGCCGGCGGATTCATATAATCGAATAATATTACATGCTCTGTCGATTGATCGTTTCGTGTCAAATGATAAGCGTGCATCGACTTCAGTCGATACGCGACCAGGTATCGTTTTTAGAATTTCAGTGCCGAATGCTATCAGTAACCTATCAGCGATAAGATCTATTTGCTCCGTTCTATGGTCATGAACTGTTTGTTCGAGTATTGGACGATATATGTCTTTCTGGACAGCCTTTAGGATTAGCGATGGGTTTGTAGTTGCATCTTGAGGTTGATATTGTGAGAGATTTTGAAAATCACTAGTATCAGCAACAATAGTCGTGTATTTCCTTAGCTGGTCAAGTGAATTCATTATAGCAGATCTGAAAAGAAGAATGTGTTTAATACGTATTCAAAATCAGAGATATTTATAAAACTAATATGCTGTACATATGCCGTATGACAGAAAACAATTCTGTCTTAAAAAGACAGAATTATATATGAGAGGCTAACTCTAAATTGCTATGAATTTTGTTGTTTTGAGATACAGTTTTAATATCTATAGATATTAAATTACATTTATAGAAAATCTATATTAATTGACTAAGCGAGATGTTAATAACATTATCAAGATAATAAAAAATTTAGTATAAGATACTTGTGAATTTGATATAAAGCCAAAGAAAAATATGTATTTGATATTGCATCAAGTCAACTAGTAATTACTTACTATATAGATTAGATGATATAGAGGCTAATTAATTATTTCAATCTAATCAAATTAAAATAGCATTTTGGGAATACTATTTAACATCGATAATAATCTCACATTAATAATTCTATTAGACCATTATCAAAGATCCTTTCCATTTTTATAGGTTATTTTCTCTTTAAATTCACATAACAATTTAATTGCACAGCGCCAACATTCAGGATATCTTGCCTTGCATATGTGTCGGCCTTGTAATATTAGCCAGTTATGGGCATTTTTCTTAAATTCGTCTGGTGTGAATTTTTCAAGCGCAATTTCAACTGCACGAGCGTCCTTGCCTGGCGCAAGACCAGTACGATTTGCTATCCGAAAAACATGCGTGTCCACTGCTATCGTTGGATATCCGAACATATTATTTAATAAAACATTTGCAGTCTTTCGACCGACACCTGGCAGCGCTTCGAGTGCATTTCGATTATCTGGTACTTCTCCATTATGTCGATCGAGCAATAGCTGACACGTAATAATAATATTCTTTGCCTTCCTCCGATATAGGCCAATCGACTTAATATACTCAGCGATTTTTCCCTCGCCAAGTGAAGTAAATTCTTTTGGTGTATTTGCTATAGGAAATATATTTCCCAAAACATTATTGACAGAAGCATCAGTTGACTTCGAAGATAATATTACTGCAATTAGTAGTTCAAACGGTGTTGTGTATTCTAGACCTGTCCTTGGATAAGGATTGATACTTTTTAACGTTTCATATATTCCACGACGCTTTTTAGTATTCATTATTTATTTTAGATTTTACTTGATATGTCAGTTACTGACATTCTAATATTTTCCTTTGAGCTAATTCTTTCTAGTTTTATTTAGAGATAATTTGTTTTTCATATTTGGTTATCTCGATTCTATTCTCTTTTCCTTAATAAAATAATGTTTCAGGTAATTTGATACGTTCTCTATTTTTATTTTTAGCTACTTCTTTATTAATTTATTGATTTTTAAAATATTAATTGTAATATTTAAATATTTATTTATTCAGATTTTACATAGAATAAGAATTTATGTATTTCCCAAGTAACTCTTAAGTAGTTTATGTAATTGAGTAATATTTAATATTTAAAATATACAAGTTGTTTCTCTCTATTACGACTCCTTGAATTTAGCAAATTTTGCCCATATAATATAAGTATGGTATTCATATATAGGAGCATAATAATTTATCTTAACTATCTCTACTCAGTAAGTACTAAGTAGATTTCTTAAGCGTTCTTCAGTCTCATAAGAGAGGAGTCAAAATGAATCTTCGTCCTTTGCACGATCGCGTGATCGTTAAGCGCCTGGATCAGGAAACTAAAACGGCTTCAGGCATAGTAATTCCCGATACAGCTGCTGAAAAACCAGATCAAGGAGAAATTCTCGCTATTGGTCCAGGTAAGCGTGACGATAAAGGATCACTAATCGCGCTTGACGTAAAAGTTGGTAATCGCGTGTTATTTGGAAAATATGCAGGTCAAACCGTTAAGGTTGACGGGCAAGAACTGCTCGTGATGCGAGAAGAAGATATCATGGCCGTTGTTAACGCTAAATAAGCGTTTGTACGGATATTATTCAAAAAATCCAAAGAAGTAGAGGAGTTTGAAGATGGCAGCTAAAGATGTCGTATTCGGTGATTCCGCACGTTCGAAAATGGTCGAAGGTGTGAATATTCTGGCGAATGCAGTAAAGGTTACACTTGGCCCGAAAGGCCGTAACGTAGTTCTTGAGCGATCGTTCGGTGGTCCAACAGTAACAAAAGACGGTGTATCAGTTGCAAAAGAAATCGAGTTGAAAGATAAAGTCCAGAATATGGGCGCGCAAATGGTCAAAGAAGTTGCTTCTAAGACTAGCGATAATGCTGGCGATGGAACAACTACAGCAACCGTACTAGCACAATCGATAGTTCGCGAAGGAATGAAGTATGTCGCGTCTGGAATGAATCCAATGGATCTGAAGCGTGGCATTGATAGAGCCGTATCTGCAGGCGTAGGAGAACTTAGAAAAATTAGTAAGCCGTGCACAACAAACAAGGAAATCGCTCAAATTGGAGCAATTTCAGCAAATAGCGATTCGTCGATTGGTGATCGAATTGCTGAGGCGATGGAAAAGGTAGGAAAGGAGGGCGTAATTACAGTCGAAGATGGAAAGTCACTTGCAGATGAGCTTGATGTCGTAGAAGGAATGCAGTTCGACCGAGGCTACCTATCGCCGTACTTTATCAATAATGCAGATAGACAAGTAGCTGTACTAGATAACCCATTTGTATTATTACATGACAAGAAGATATCAAATATTCGTGATCTTCTTCCGCTACTTGAACAGGTTGCAAAGCCTGGTCGTCCGCTGTTGATAATTGCTGAAGATGTTGAAGGTGAAGCACTTGCTACATTAGTCTTAAATAATATTCGTGGCGTCTTAAAAACTGTCGCAGTAAAGGCGCCAGGTTTTGGTGATCGTCGTAAAGCAATGCTGGAAGATATTGCAATCTTAACTGGTGGTCGAGTTATAACTGAAGAAACTGGTTTTACTCTTGAAAAGACTACATTAGCTGAGCTAGGTCAAGCTAGACGTATTGAAGTAGGGAAAGAAAATACAACTATTATCGATGGCTCTGGTGATCACGCGAATATTAAAGCACGCGTTAATCAGATTCGCACTCAAATTGAGGAAGCAACATCTGACTATGACCGTGAAAAACTACAGGAGCGCGTAGCAAAGTTAGCTGGGGGTATCGCGGTAATAAAGGTTGGCGCTGCAACTGAAGTTGAAATGAAGGAAAAAAAGGCGCGTGTTGAAGATGCTTTACATGCAACCCGTGCCGCAGTTGAAGAAGGTATAGTGCCAGGTGGTGGAGTTGCTTTGATCCGTGCTCGCGCAGCTATTGCAAATTTAACTTGTGAAAATTCTGATCAGAATGCTGGTATTAAGATTGTACTTCGCGCAATGGAAGAACCATTACGACAGATAGTTATGAATGGTGGTGGAGAAGCAAGTGTAGTCGTTGCTGCAGTTGCTGCTGGTAGTGGAAATTATGGATATAATGCGGCATCCGGACAGTATGTAGATATGGTCCAAGCCGGTGTCATTGATCCTACAAAAGTCACACGTACAGCATTGCAAAATGCTGCATCAGTTGCTGGTTTAATGCTAACTACAGATGCAACAGTCTCTGAACTTCCGAAGGAAGATATGTCATCTCCAGCGGCAGGTGGTGGCATGGGCGGAGGTATGGGTGGTGGCATGGGAATGGATATGTAAAAAAGAAATACTAAATTTCCCGGTAAACTAATTTATATGCTCCAATTAAAAAGCCTGCATTATTGCAGGCTTTTTAATATCTCATACTTTTAAATACTTAAAATATTATAGATAGTGCCTATAAAAGATAGTGCCTATAAAATCTAGATAAATCGTTTTATAATAGTTACAACTACTTACTATATACATGTTGCTATAAACACTAAGATCTAGTAATTTGATGTAGCAGCCTCTGCTAAGAGGTGATAAAGTTTGCAGTATCTTTGCTAGAATTTAAACTATGTCGAATAGTTCTGAATGTATTAATCTTACCAATCAATTTTTGATTGCTATGCCGAATATATCCGATCCGATGTTTTCTGGAACGGTGATATATCTGTGCGATCACAGCGATAGTGGTGCACTTGGCCTTGTTATTAATCGTCCAACCGATATTGACCTTGAATCCCTGTTTAGTCGTATCGATATGAAACTTGATATTGAACCACTTCTCCGAATTCCAGTCTATTTCGGTGGACCTGTTCAGACAGAGCGGGGTTTTGTATTGCACGAGCCAGTTAATGGTAGTTCGTATAATTCATCAATATCCGTAGATGGTGGTCTAGAAATGACAACATCAAAGGATATACTCGAAGCTGTTGCGACTGGCATCGGTCCAAAGCGTTTTCTATTGACATTAGGTCATGCTGGATGGAGTGCAGGACAATTAGAGGATGAAATTTCTAAAAATGGTTGGTTAACTGTTGAATCTGATCCACGTGTCGTGTTCGATATGCCTGCAGAAGCACGTTTTGAGGCAGCACTAAGCCTGCTTGGTGTTAGTTCTTCTGTTCTATCTGGCGAAGCTGGACATGCATGAGAATGGTGAAGCTTGTGCATTTTCGATATTTATAGGATTCGATTATGGAGAAAAGCGCATTGGTGTAGCAATTGGAAATACGCTGACGTGCTTAGCTCGCCCTCTAGTTGTTATTCGGAATTTAAACCGTTGCTATAGATTCAATTCAGTTAATAAGCTGCTAATTGAATGGCGTCCTAATGCACTCGTTGTTGGACTACCTACATATCCAGATGGTACTCAAAACGAGATAACCCGTCAGGCTAAGAGATTTGGTAATCAATTAAATGGTAGATTTAAGCTACCAGTAATCTGGACTGATGAACGTTATTCATCAAATGAAGTAGAATCTGATATCAAAGAGTCTAGATATCGTTTTTCTTTTACTAAGAATATGTTTGATGCAGATGCTGCATGTATTATCCTTCAACAATATCTCAATCAAGAATTCAGTAAGAAACTGTATTATAAAGATCACCATATATGCAAATAAGATAGCTTGAAACTTTGGCTTAGAGATTAATCTTTATATTTTAAAAATTTAAAAATAGATAAGACTAAGTCAGTCTCTTTAAATTATATAGAGAATGGATAAAGTTTTATGATCTTAGTTACAGGTGGCGCAGGTTTTATAGGTTCTAATTTTATATTAGATTGGCTTATAGAGTCAGATGAAGCAGTGCTAAATGTTGATAAGCTTACATATGCAGGTAGCATAATGACGCTTAAATCGATTGATTCTAATCCTAAATATATTTTTTCGTGTATTGATATATGTGATCGAAAAGCTATAGATTTATTATTTTCTGAATATAGCCCGCGCGCAGTTTTAAATTTTGCAGCTGAAAGTCATGTTGATCGATCAATCTACTACAATCCAGACGATTTTGTTAAGACTAATATTCTTGGTACATTTACACTTCTCGAAGCATCTTGTGCATATTTAAAGACACTGAAAAGTGTAGATAAAGCTACATTTCGATTTCTACAAGTGTCAACTGATGAAGTATTCGGTTGTTTATCAGTAACTGATCAACCATCCTACGAATCATCGTCGTACGCACCAAATAATTTATACTCTGCGACGAAGGCTGGATCTGATCATTTAGTACGTGCATATCACCATACACATGGATTGCCGACGCTAACTACTAACTGCTCAAATAACTATGGTCCATATCAATTTCCAGAAAAACTTATTCCGCTAATGATTACGAATGCCTTAGCTGGTAAGTTACTTCCAGTGTATGGTGATGGAAAAAATATACGTGACTGGATATATGTAGGCGATCATTGCAGGGCAATTCGAGAAATACTTAAACGTGGCATACCAGGCGAGACGTATAATATTGGCAGTTGGAATGAGAAAGAAAACATTAATATCGTCTATAGTCTCTGCGATCTGCTTGATATAATGCTGCCAAAGACAATAGGCTCGTATCGAGACCAGATTACATACGTAGCTGATAGACCAGGCCATGATCGACGCTATGCGATTGATTCTCAAAAGCTCGAAAATGAACTTTCATGGAAGCCAATTGAAACATTTGAGACTGGTCTCAAGAAGACTGTTTACTGGTATCTAAATAACAAGCATTGGATCGATGAAGCTTTATCTTATAAAGATTATAATTAGATTGAGGTAAACTGATATACAACGTACTTAAATATTTTTGGTACACAATTTATTTTAATTCAAAATCAGAATGACTATTCAAGTGAACATTACTTCACTGCCAGAAGTTAAGCTCATCGAGCCAAAAATTTTTAGTGATGAACGTGGTTTCTTCTTTGAAAGTTTTAATATGAGCGAATTTTCAAAACATGTTGATGCCGAAGTTAACTTCGTGCAGGATAATCATTCATACTCACGAGAGCGTGTATTGCGTGGTTTACATTATCAGATTAAATATGCACAGAGTAAGCTTGTACGAGTTATCAAAGGTGAAGTATTTGACGTAGCAGTTGATATTCGAAAATCATCAAAAAATTTTGGAAAATGGGTTGGTGTGTTTCTTTCCGATTACAATTATCGTCAGCTATGGATACCATCTGGATTTGCGCACGGTTTTGTTGTGTTATCTGAATATGCACAATTTCTATATAAGACTACCAACTACTGGTTTAGGGAATATGAACGAATCATTATCTGGAATGATTCTGTTATCGGGATAAATTGGCCAATTGACTTTGAGCCACTTCTAACTGAAAAAGATGCTTTAGGAAAATGCTTAAACGAAGCCGAAGTCTATACATAAAATATTTAGCTTATTGTGTGTAAAAAATTAACTATTCTTATTACTGGTGTCAACGGACAGATAGGATTTGAACTCTCACAAACTTTGCGCGGCCTTGGAAATATTATACCAATTAATCGGTCTGTCCTTGATCTATCTGATCTCAATCGCGCGCGTAAAGTCGTTCGTGAACTAAGGCCATCAATTATTGTGAATTCAGCAGCATATACAGCTGTGGATAAGGCTGAAACAGATGTACAGAATGCATATAGGTTGAATGCTGATGTGCCGCGTATTTTAGCTGAAGAAGCGGTAAGTCTTAAGGCAGCCTTAATACACTATTCAACCGATTACGTATTCGACGGTATGAAGAAAGATCTATATGTTGAAACAGATCAAACAAATCCAAAGAATATCTATGGATTAACAAAACTAGAAGGTGAAAATGCAATTATAGAATCTGGCTGCTCTTATATTATTTTTCGCACAAGTTGGGTATACGGGCTTCGTAGAAGGAACTTTTTATCAAGAATACTAAAGCTTGGAAGTAATATGTCTGAACTATATGTTGTTTTGAACCAAAAAGGAATACCAACGTGGGCTCGAACAATTGCAGCTGCAACATCAAAAATAATCGAGCAGGCAATAGATTCTGAAGATATAATAGATTGGTGGTCAAAATTCTCTGGCATCTATCATCTTACATCATCCGGCTCAACATCTTGGCATGGTTTCGCAGAAGCAATTTTTGATTTTATAACTGAAAATCATGTATTAAAGATAGTGCCAATTTTAATTAGCGATTATCCAGCTCAAGCTTTTCGTCCAGAAAATTCATGTCTTGCAATTGATAAGTTAGTAAATACATTTAACCTACAGATGCCATATTGGAAAGACTCACTACAGCTCTGTTTAAATAGTAGAAATAAATACGAATGATGTATAAGTTCGTAGAACGCCTACTTAGTTAAATTAGAAATATATCTTTATATCTTATGTAAGTGAATGATAAATGATCTCAAGTTTATAGGTATAAAAATACTTGAATGTCCTACATTCTTAGTCAAGAAAAATTGTAACGTCATTCTTAGAATGACATTCTTCTCTGAAATAAGGATGCAGATATAATAAACCCAACAAGTATATATACAATTAAAATTGTAATATGTGCGACAATATGAGTCGCTGGTTGTCCAAGCATCGCAGGACGAATAAGCTCGATCGCATGTACAAGTGGCAATAAATGTGACACATGTTGTACAATTTCTGGTAATTTTTTAATAGGGAAAAATGCGCCAGATAATAATAACATCGGTGTTAGCACGAGCCTTTGATAGAACATAAAAAAATCATAAGACGTTGCTACTGATGTTACGATCATAGCCAAGCTTGCGAATGCAAGTCCAGCGAGTGCGATTACTGGTAATGTCGTAAAGACTGATAATAAGGATGCGTAACCAAGTATAGAAGAGATAAATATAATTACTATACCAGATAGTAGTGCTTTACTAGCTGTCCATATAATTTCACCAATTAAAATATCACCAAGGGAAAGTGGTGTATGCATGATTGCTTCCCAGCTCCGTTGTACATGCATTCTCGAGAAAACTGAGTACATTGACTCAAAGCTTGCTGACATCATTATGCTTGAAGAAACAGTACCAGCTGCAAGAAATGATATATACGATACACCCTCAATGTTGCCAACCATAGCTCCGAGTCCAAGACCAAGTCCGAACAGATAAATTACTGGATCGGCAAGATTACCGAACATTGAAAGAATTCCCAATTTTCTCCACACTAAACAATTACGTCGCCATATGGAAATCCAGTTAGTCATGTTAGCAGGGAAAGCAATAGAAAAATGCAATATACATTTAGGTAAAGTAGGTCTCATAGAGATATCATAAATATAAAAAACAAATAACGAGCATTTATATAAAACAAGTCAGTTTTGTATGTCGCGACCAGTAAGTCGCAGAAAAACATCTTCAAGATTTGCTGGACGATGTAGATAACGTATCCCTTCACGGTTTTTGAGTATGGCGTTTATTGGCTC
Organism: Burkholderia sp.; assembly: GCA_032470195.1. Taxonomy (GTDB): domain Bacteria; phylum Pseudomonadota; class Gammaproteobacteria; order Burkholderiales; family Burkholderiaceae; genus Burkholderia. The sequence goes on from JAVHYX010000001.1 coordinate 374,506, forward strand.
TGGATTGCGCGCATAGCAAAATAATGTCTCGCTACTTATTTCTGTCCGTTCAGCAAATCTAGCCAGTTCATTACATAATGCTGATGGATCTTCTATGCCATAGATTTCTATTACGTCACAACCAATCTCTGATTCTATCAATCCGCGCGGAGTGCCTTCTGCAATCTTTCGACCTCCCTCAATAACACATAGACGATCACAAAGACGCTCAGCTTCTTCCATAAAATGTGTGGTAATCAGTATTGTCTTACCATTCGCAAGAAGTGAGCGCAGTTTTTTCCACATTAGATGTCTTGCCTGCGGGTCAAGTCCAGTTGTTGGCTCATCAAGTACTAATACATCGGGATCATTGACAAGAGCGCGCGCTAGAGTAAGCCACCGCTTCATCCCACCAGACAATTGATTAACTTTTGCATCAGCTTTATTTTCAAGCGTAGCAAATGCGAGCAGCGATGGCGTGATTTCGTGAGCACTATGTGCAGATGCACCAAAATATCTACTAAATAGGAGAAGATTTTCTCGGACTGTTAGATCAGGATCAAGATTATCAAATTGTGATACAACACCAACACGCTGACGCGCATATCGCGCTCGTTCAGGAATTGGCTCACCACATAACGTAATCATACCGGAATCCGGGTGTGTAATACCAAGCAAAATTTTTAATGTAGTAGTTTTGCCCGCACCATTCGGGCCAAGTAGCCCATAACATTCACCGGCTTGTACACGAAATGACAAGCCATTAACGACACAGCGGCTACCATACCGCTTTTCACCATCGATAAAGTCGATCGGAGCAATAGACATGAGCAGAGCAATTATAACGTAAAGTGATAGAAAATTTTAATTTTACTTATTTATATAGCGATCGCTATTTTAGTATGCAAACGTATTTAAACTAAATTACATTTTTTGTTCTTAATATAGAAACATATTCTTTTATTAGTTATTTGATATTAATAGAAAATTTATAATTTTTACATAAAAGTTTTTAATCTTAAATAAAAAGTATATTGAAGTAATATTTCAAATTCAGGCAAATATAATACTATGGCCTAAGCTAATATGCATAGCATAAAATACATGTAAAATACAAATATGATATAAAACAACTTAATAATTAATTAAATCGTATTTAACAGATATAGATAACCCCTTTAAAAAATGGGATGGTGAAAGCATCACAATATTACCAAATGGCTTTAATAGAATCTTTAGTTGATAAATCGATATAAAAAATATATCAGATCTTAGAATGAGATCTGCCTTCAAGTTTATTTACTCTATATACGAAATTACATACTCTTCAAGTTAGTATAACGATGCTTAGAAAACAACATATACTCTTAAAGACATGACTATATATTGCTTTATCGAAATAAAATTAAAATGTAATATTGATACATGATAATCGATCATATATATTTTAATTAAAATTATTAAGTTTATTCAAACGGTTAATCAACTATAACTGTGCTCCTATCTTCTATTTGTGCGATCGTTACCGGGCATACTCGAGGTATAGGCGCAGCACTTACTAAACAATTGCTTGAGCGTGGCATAGCTGTCCTCGGTCTATCTCGCCATTGTTATCCGGATCTTCCTAAGCGTTTTAGAAGACGCTTTATTGAAATAAGAATAGATCTATCAAATCTTTTAGATGTTGAAACATGGATAACCTCTGATAGGTTACGCAGTTTTATAGATAGTGCATCCTGTGTATTATTATTTAATAATGCTGGAACCATTGAACCGATTGGTCCACTAGGATCTCAGGATACGAGATTTATTAGATATTCTGTATGCTTGAATGTAGCTACTCCGCTGATGCTTTCAAGTGCACTAGCAAATTCTTTACCTGACGGATCAGAATGTAGAATCGCCCATTTATCAAGTGGAGCTGCTCGACACCCCTATAGTGGTTGGAGCATATATTGTGCAACGAAAGCTTCGCTTGATCATCATGCACGTGTGGTTGCAATGGAAGAAAATAATGCTTTTCGTATCTGTAGTATTGCTCCAGGCATTGTTGATACCGACATGCAAGCGACAATACGCGCATCAAGTATCAATCAGTTTCCATCACTAGAACGGTTTAAGAAATTAAAAAAAAGCGGGAAGCTTTCAATGCCGGAAAATGTAGCACAAAAGCTAATCGACTATATATTTTCAGATGAATTTGGTAAAACGCCTGTTGTAGATATACGTGAGTTACCTGATTTCTACTCTCTATATTAAAAGAATAAACTGACATATTTTACCTATTTATATATTAGTTTCGAAAAGATAATATCCTTTATATATTGATATAACTTTTTTTCCTCACAATACAATATAGTCAATTCAGAAGTTTACTCAGAAGACTCGGTCACTATATTAATATTTTCTTTGTATTATTATTAGAGAACTCTGATTATGACACTTACAAAACGAATTATTCTAAGCGGTGATAGAACAACTGGCCCACTACATCTTGGTCACTATGTTGGTTCACTACGCACTCGCGTTCAATTACAAAACGAAGCGCAGCAGTTTTTATTACTCGCTGATATGCAAGCGTTGACTGATAATGTCAGTCAATATCATAAAGTTAAGGAAAATGTTATCGAAGTTGTACTTGATTATCTTGCCGCTGGCATTGATCCGGAAAAGTCGACAATCTTTATTCAATCGCAAGTACCAGAGCTGACCGAATTATCACAGTATCTACTTAATCTAGTAACAGTATCACGACTCGAGCGTAATCCAACTATCAAAGAAGAGATTCGTCTTCGAGGATTTGAGCGAGATATTCCAGCAGGATTTCTAACTTATCCAGTCAGCCAGGCTGCCGATATTGCAGCATTTAAGGCAACGCATGTACCTGTTGGCGATGATCAGTTGCCTATGATTGAACAGGCAAATGAAATTGTGCGCAGATTCAATAATATGATAGGTAGACAAGTATTAATTGAATGTGAAGCTATTCTATCGAAAGTTACTCGGTTAACAGGTATAGACGGCAGAGCAAAAATGAGTAAGTCACTTGGTAACACGATAACACTCAGCGCAAGTCCTGATGAGATTACAAAAGCGGTTAACAGCATGTATACCGATCCAAATCATTTATATGTTAATGATCCTGGAAAAGTTGAAGGAAATGTTGTCTTTGCTTTTCTTGATGTATTTGAGCCAGATACTGAAAAAGTAGATAAACTAAAAGCACATTATCGCCGAGGCGGGCTAGGAGATAGTATAGTTAAGAAGGTATTAAATCAGCGATTACAGATGTTAATTGCTCCAATCCGTGATCGACGTCGTACGTTTAAAAATGATAGAGCGGAGGTGCTCGAAATACTACGTCGAGGCACAATACGCGCTCGAGAGGTAGCAAGTGCGACGCTAGACGAGGTGAGAAAAGTGATGGGGTTAATTTATTTTGACTAATGGATGTGGGATCGATATATAAAATAAGCTGCTTAGCTCTCTATTAAAACTAGAGACACTAGTAAAATGAATTTTTAAATACCATTTTTTCTTTGAAAAATTTTTTTTAGTTTCTTTTTGCTCTTCCCAGCTTCATTTGCTATGGAGTTCTTTATAGAAGAAGAATGTTTGGTATGTCTGACATCTGCTTTTAATGGAGATACTGGATCATTCCAGTTAAACGCAAGTATCTGCATACCAACATAGCCACACCGAAATTTCAGAGCGGTCGAATGTCTATTATCTTTAGTGACACCAAATCCATTAACGGTAATAATACTGTCAACCTTCACACGTTGTTTTTCTTGATCGAAAGAATCGTTCCATGGTGTAACGGTAAATTTTCCATGCTTAAAAGAATTAGATGGAAAATATACATAGCTAAATGCTTTTGATGTGCTTGCTATAAAACTACCATGAGCAGCACAATCTGCGACGATTGGATCAGCATTCATATCATTGATGAATTTATTAACGAGTTTAATGTGTTGGTCGATAAGGTTAGCGAAAACTGGCGCAGAAAATATAAGAAATAAACTTGTAGAATAAATAGTTAACTTAACTGATTTACATAAAATTTTGAAAAAGTCTAATAATTTACTTATCATATTTAGTATATTAGTGGAAGCGTGGTTGTGACGATAATGCATCTCCTGGCATTTTCGCATGCACAATTTCACCAAATGGATTAGCATAAAGTGGTGCATTACAATCATCGCAATATTCTAAATCAAAGCGGCCTAAATGCTTATAAATGTCAATAATCCCAGATTTTTTAAGTAATCTAACAATTTGCTCGAGCGGCTCGTCTACTAAAAGATCATTTTCAATAATTTTGTTATTATCTAACAACCCATTACTATTTTCATAGCCGTAAAGTGGCCATACAACACCATAAATTACATTGCTACTCCAGCGACGTGTGAAGCTAATTCTATATTCATCAATTTGTTGTTTTCCAAAACCTGCTATAATTACACGTAATTCCTTTGGAGCAGAGTTAATAGTATTAAACAGATAACGGATTGCAGTACGTATGATGTGTGGACGAATATGTTCATTAACATCATAGCAAGCTGAATAATAAGCATCTGGCAATAGACATTCAAATTCGCATCCTGGCATCGCAAGAGCTATATTAGAGCTACATTGCGCAGTCCATTTTTCAAGACACTGATTACGTTCAATCCCCGCACTACAATCTCCTTCCTGCCAGTGAAATAGAGGAGCACCATTAGGTGCGGCAATAACTGAAAGCAAGAAGCGTGAATCTGCCAGAGTTAACGATTTTTCTATAGATTTATTGAAACTAAGTTTCTGTGTATCTTGCCCTATAGCTATATAAGCAAGTTGCTGTGCGAGTCTATATGTTTCTACGTAATTCTTAGGTAGTTGATCAATACTATATAAAAAAGATGAAAGCCCAATAAGCACATTCTTAGCAAGAATATGTGTATTTAATTGAGTACGTAATGCATTAACTATATCATCTTTAATTAGACCGGATGGAATTATATAACGAGTCCACACAAGTATTGGAATAGCGATTAATAGTGCATGGTATGGTTTACCATTAAAGTCTATAATAAATGATTCACTATTTGATTCTGCCATATCGGCAAGTGTACTGTGTACATCAGGATAATTTTTCTGAAGATAATCAAGCGCTGAATCAATAGAAATCTGATTTCCACTACGAATAATCTTAGTAAGTAGCTCATCAAGCTTTGCCTCCCAATAGCGATCCTCAATTCGACTTCCAGAAGCAAAAAGAGCAAGCGATAAACTAACTAGTCTGTCGGAATCAATCAGATTGCATTTCTCAATTCTCTGTTGCATTATATTTTATTAATGAATACATAATAATAATGATACATTCACAATATATAGAAACCTATACAGGTAAGACATAATATACTTTCTATAAACAGAATTATAAAATTTTTAAATATACTTAATTTAATAGATAAAGAAAGAAATTTTGTTCTAAGATAGAAAGTATTGATTAATTAAAAAAATTTTAATTAATCGTCAAAATAAGAATTAAAAATTTTTGTTAA
>JAVHYX010000002.1:0-253314 GCA_032470195.1 Burkholderia sp.
ACCAAACTTCTTTGTTAGCACAGTGGTAATCGCTGCAGTTAGTGTTGTCTTCCCGTGATCAACGTGACCAATTGTTCCTACGTTCACATGCGGCTTTATCCGCTCGAATTTTTCTTTGGCCATTTTCACCTCTAGAAAGGAATTTCATGTATTGTGCCTGCGCGCAAATAGATATCAAATAATAGCTGATGCCCATGACTATCTTGTGGTGCCCATGGACAGGATTGAACTGCCGACCTCTCCCTTACCAAGGAAGTGCTCTACCACTGAGCCACATGGGCCCTTTCTTATGCCGTGATATCTATATAATAAACTGGAGCGGATGAAGGGAGTCGAACCCTCGTCTTAAGCTTGGAAGGCTTCTGCTCTACCATTGAGCTACACCCGCACAAATTTCTAAGGACCCCACCAAGCTTTCTTCTCTTTAGTTTTGGTGGAGGAGGTTGGATTCGAACCAACGTAGGCATAAGCCAACAGATTTACAGTCTGCCCCCTTTATCCACTCGGGCACTCCTCCTACAAAGAACGCGATGTATAACTTTCTAAGTATATTAGAATTCTGATATATATCAGAAATTGAAATTATATGAATAATTTCAAAAAGAAAGATTAAAAATCTTTATCTTTTTAAATTCTATCGAATACCTCTAATCCTTAATCCTTGCTCTACTTAGCTCATTATAATAAATGTATTATTGTAATTTTTCTTAAATAATTCAGTGCCTTTTATTCTTATCTTGTCAATATAGAAAAATGAAATTTATTAATACTAAGAACGTACTATTCTGGTATCTACGTAATAAAACTGAAAGGAATAAATTCTCTAATACTCTTATAATAAAGCCAATTGGTAAATATAAAAATATAAAATTCTTTACTAAGATAAATTTTTGCGCAACAAAAGACTACTTTACTTAAATAGTTTATAAAATCTTTTATATATGAGGCAATACCATGAATTATCAATTGTACAATTACAATCATAGAAAAAATTGATAAAAGATCAATTATTTATATAATATGCTAATGCCAGATTCTGGTTGAATATATCGAGTAATAAATTACTAAGAAATACACCTTAGATTAAAACCATACTCGAGCGTTAAGTTTATTAATCTCCTTTATACGATGAATATTTTCTCATAAATACATCAAACTGCTCATTTTCATTTTCTTCAATCTTTAACTGTTGTTTAAGAGAATGCTCAGCGATAGCTTTTGCTGAGCGTATGTAATCATCTGGCAATGGTTGCTCACGAAAATGATTAGCGTATGCTTTGCTTTGTATAATCCCGAACTGAATAAACGACTGAGAATTTTCGATCAATTTGCGTAGCACACAGGCGGATGGTGTCCGCTCCGGATTATCAAGTTTTTCCTCCTGCAAAGTAATTGCAGCCATATGTTCATGATTACCGTAAATCTCATCTAAGAAACGACCAACTAATCTGATTTTTTCAAGCAATTCTGTGGCCCACTCAACGAATGGAATAGAATGACCGCTACGTGACAGCATCAATCCTGGCTTTCTCCCCTCCATTGTAACACGCTCAAAATTTATATTTGCTTCATGATACGCATCGCTATCGATTTTAGGGCTCGATTCGAGCATGCAAAATAGTAGATATGCATCGAGAAATCGCGTAGTATCAAGTCTAATTCCGTTTGGCTCGAACGGATCAATATCTAAACATCGAACCTCGATGTACTCTACTCCACGTGTTTCGATCGCGTGCAATTGGCGTTCGTATCGATATGGGGTACATTTTGGACGTATCTTTGAATACAACTCATTCTCAATCTGTAGTATGTTTGTATTAATCTGTATCCACTCACCATTATGGTGTGTACCGATTGCTTTATAATCTGGATATGGCTCGCTTACAAATTTTGACAACGTTTTGATATAGCCAAAAATCGTGTTGTAATCTGGCTGTAACATAGTCTGTTTAGTCGAACATGAATAACCGAGATGACTCATGCGCAAACATGTCGTATATGGGCCATATAATGTATTTTCGTCGAGCATATCAAGGTTATGCGTCCGACCTAATAAAAATCTGACATCGACCACTGGTGTCGCGCCAAACAGATATACGAGCAACCAGCTTGTGCGATGGAAATTTCTAATTAGATCTAAGTAGCCATTAGAGCGATATTCGATAAGCGTTGTTATATTTGATTTTTCTTTTTTAAGAAAAGAGTGCCATATTTCTTCTTTTATTGAAAAATTATAGTGGATACCGGCAATGCACTGCATTTTCCGGCCATAGTAGCGATTCGCGAGTCCGCGACGATAAATTGTTTTCAGTCGGCCGATATTCGAGTTGCCATATTCGGCGATCTTAATCTTATCTTCATCTGGCAATATACATGGCATTGAATTAGCCCATAGCATTTCATCGCCTATCGATCTGTAAACATAGCGATGTAACATATCAAGATGTTTTATCGATATCGCTGGATCAACCTCGGTAGGCGTGATTAATTCAATCATTGCCTCTGAGTAATCAGTGGTTAACGAAGGATGAGTTAACGCTGAACCAAATATATGTGGATGAGATGTAGAAGCGATCACGCCATCTTTGGTAACACGCAATCCTTCTTTTTCAATACCACAAAGACCAAAAAATGATTTTTTCTGAAGTAGAAAAGTACTTAGAACATCAAATCGATTCAACAGAAAATAGCCTTTCAAATAGTAAATTATTAATATAGTAGTAATTTGTAATAAATTTTATTTATGTACAAAAGATACGAAAAATCTAAATAGTCCTGTATAGACAAATTTTGATAAGAAAATAATATAATACCTAATATATTAGGCAATATATATAATACATATATACAAAATATATAAATGTAAACAAGATAAATTAATAAACAATTATTATTTCATACAAACTGCTATGAATTGCAGCTTATAATTATGCTTTAAGAGCTACCTTCTTGCTATAATGTTTTTTGGTATGAAATTTATTTTAAATAATAAAACGCAATCAACTATTATATCTTGTTTATCAAACAGTAATTTCTTCGAATTTTTTTAATCTCATCTCCATTATATAGACTGAATTTATTTTCTGGTATTTATATAAAAATAATGTTAGTGTTTCCAGCATATAATAAATCATTTATTTATAAAGAATCTTTTCTTGCATTTAGTATTTATTTCATTTGTCCTATAAATTTTTAAGAAAAACTGAGCTACTCCAAGTAAGGAAATACGATTAGTTATTTCTAATATAATATTAATTGAGTAGTAGTCTTTAGATCATACTATTTCCTTTATTAACTTCCTATAAGTTATAGGAGAAGTAATATTGTGATCCAGAATATTATCTAGTATTCGTTTATATAAGCAAGTATTAACACAATTAGGTTTTCGGTAAAAAACCAGTTTATATCTATAAATTCGATATTATTATATTTTAGATAAAGGCAAGGTAAATAGCTTTCGCCATTTTGATGGTTTAGATTTCCATGAAATATGTGGATCAACTTAAGCGTGCGGCGTGCCAAGCAGCAGCTGATTATCTGATCCGCTGTGTCCCGGAAGGCTCAGTAATAGGCGTTGGCACCGGATCGACTACAAATTATTTTATTGATGCACTTTCATTAGTTAAGTCACGATTTAGTGGTGCAGTATCAAGCTCAATCTCGACGACCTATCGTCTAAAGTCTTATAATATCTCAGTATTCAACTTAAACGATGTTAAATCTCTACCTGTCTACTTTGATAGTGCAGATGAAATCGATGTGAAGGGAGCGATGATCAAGGGCGGGGGCGGGGCTTTGACACAAGAAAAAATTATCGCGTCAGTAGCAGACGTATTCGTTTGTATAGCAGACTGCAGTAAATATGTTCGAGTACTCGGAACATTTCCTCTTCCAATAGAGATTATACCGATGGCTCGTGTTGCAATCATAAAGCGCTTAACTCAGCTAGGTGGTATCCCATTTCTACGTGTAACAAATAGAGGTTTACCGTATATAACTGACAATGGTAATGAGATTCTCGACGTAAATGGGCTGAATATTCTTCACCCTATCCGCCTCGAAGAACATATTAATTCATGGCCAGGTGTTGTGACAGTTGGCTTATTCTCAGTACGAAGAGCTGATATTTGTCTGCTAGGCACTGGATATGGTGTTGAAACGATTTTCTATTAGAATTACTAGCATTTATTTAAATCTTAAATATTTCATATCATCTTAGTATTAAGAACTCATATTATTTAACTATTTCCGGATATTGCCTTTACACATTCGACGATGAGTTTTGGGCCACGATAGATAAATCCAGTATATATTTGGACAAGTGAAGCTCCAGCTTCGATTTTTTTACATGCGTCGTCTCCAGAGAAAATTCCACCAACACCAATGATTATTACATCATTGCCTAGCAATGAGCGAAGCTTATAAATTACTTTGTTCGATATATTAAATACAGGCCGACCAGACAAACCTCCAGTTTCATTAGCATTCGGTAGACCATATATCTCATCACTACGAGATAAAGTCGTATTTGTTGCGATTACAGCTTCAATCTTATGATGGAGCATCATATAAGAAATGTTATCAATTTGTTCATCATTAAGGTCTGGAGAAATTTTTAGCGCAAGTGGTACTAATTTTCCGTGCAGATCTGCTAAACGTTGCTGCTTGTTTTTAAGTGAAGTAAGTAGCATATCGAGCGCTCCCTTATACTGCAGCTGTCGTAAGTCCTTCGTATTCGGTGACGATATATTGATTGTTATGTAACTTGCGAAAGGGTATAGACGTTCCAAGCAATATAGGTAATCTTCGGCTGCATGCTCGATCGGAGTGTCAATATTTTTACCGATATTAAGACCAAGTATGCCTCGATATTGAGCTACTCGTATATTTTTTACGAGCTGATCGACTCCTTGATTATTGAAGCCCATCCTATTTATTAATGCACCTGCCTTTGAAACTCGAAATATCCGTGGACGTGTATTTCCAGATTGTGCACGAGGTGTAACCGTACCAATCTCTATAAAACCAAATCCTAACGCCGCAATTCCGTCTATCGCTGATCCATCCTTATCGAAACCGGCTGCAAGTCCAACTGGATTTCGAAATTTTAGGCCCATAACGGTATGTGGCGTATCTGGTACGTGAGTAGCAAGCATACGTGCGATACTAGTGCTATGAGCAGCTGTACAGAGCACAGATAAAATCAATTTGTGAGCATTTTCTGCATCCATTTTAAAGAGAGATGTACGAAAAAGCGGATAGAGATAACTAAGCACAGGATATGTAAAAATTGACTCACATTCTATATCTAGAAGAGAAATCTACGTTTTATTTATTGTAAATATTAAGTCTATTAAAATTGTTAAAGAAGCATATCAAATATAATTCACATTATGCTACGTTTGTAGCGCATTCCTTTTAAGTAGTACTACTATTGCTCGAGTACTAATATACTAAATTAGTTTTTCATATTGGAAGCAAGTACGATATATAGTTTATGTAATTCGTTAACCTGAGCATCAATCTTCTTCAAAATTCTATCATCGTTGATTATTAAATCATTACTAATAGTAATATATAATTCACGAGACGCTTGACAAGCAATAATTTTTTCTATCTGATCGCGCAGTAAGTTATTACTGCGGCGTATAAGACGAGCGATCCGTGTTTCGACGTTGCAATCAATAGTAAGAATTCTGGAAATATATTTCCTATAGATACTAGATTCAATAAGTAACGGTATAACCAGTAATGAATAGGGCCCTTGTGCAGAAAATATTTCTCGTTCTACTTCTTCACGGATTAGAGGATGTATAATCGATTCAAAATGCTGTTTTGCGGCGTCGTCGCTAAAAATCAGTGTACGTATTCTAGAACGATTAAGCGAGCCATTTTCAGCGATATATCTAACACCAAATTCGTTTATTATAGATGGAATCGCTAGGCCATCTGGCGCTGTTAAACGATGTGCAATTAAATCAGTATCAATAATTGATGCGCCGCGAATCGCAAATAGTTTCGATATAGTTGTTTTCCCGCTTCCTATTCCACCAGTAAGCCCTACCGTAAATATTTTTTTACTCATCCAGATAAAATTAGAATCTAGATTCTTTTTTGCTTAAAATGGAACTGTATATCAGTTTGTTGGTGCAGTAAAATATCAGTACGAAGTACAATTCAAGTTTATAAAATAGAGCTATATAATTCTAGCAAAAAAATACTAGACAGGAAAATGAAGGAAAATTTCTTAAAAATCTGGTCGGGGTGAGAGGATTCGAACCTCCGGCCTCTACGTCCCGAACGTAGCGCTCTACCAAGCTAAGCTACACCCCGTGATCCTTATTAAAATCGATTAACCTTGTCAAGGAAAGTAAAAAAACTAGAAAAAATTTGTTATAGTTTTAAACTACTATTCTTATTTAAGATTGCCGTGACGTTGAATATGTACACAGCTCCAGAAGGCTTTTTTTGAATATGGAATCAGGAAATTCAACAATTGCATCCGCGGCAGCTATTGCTTCTTGTCGTGCACATTCAAGAGTATAATCGAGTGCGCCGGATTGTTTAATAGCATCAAAAATAGTCTCAAAACGGCTTGTTTTGACCTGCTTTGTTTTTCCATGTTCTATTACTTCACGAGCGAGCTGAGCTTGATTTGTCGTTCCATGCTTAATTAAATAGATTAGTGGTAGTGTCGGCTTACCTTCTCGAAGATCATCGCCGGCGTTTTTCCCCATTAACTCTACACTGCCTGCATAGTCTAAAAAATCATCCATGATCTGAAACGCAGTTCCGATACGTCGCCCGTATTCAACTGCGGCGGCCTCAGTTGGTGAATCTGCAGATGCAAGCACTGCCCCTAAATGTGCTGCTACCTCGAATAGCTTCGCAGTTTTATAACGGATTACATGCATATAGTGCTCTTCATCAATGTCTGCATTATTCATATTTAACAGTTGCAGCATCTCTCCTTCTGAGATGATCGTAGTCGCTTCTGACATGATTTCCATTACTTTGTATTTGCCTACCTCAATTATCATTTCGAATGACCGAGAATATAGATAATCCCCAACAAGTACGCTCGCTGCGTTACCAAATAACACGTTTGCAGTCTGACGTCCTCGACGAAGATTAGATTCATCAACAACATCGTCATGTAGTAGAGTTGCTGTATGTATAAACTCGATAACTGCTGACAGAACGTGCCGTTGTCTTGATGTTTCTCCTAGCGCGTTTGATATAAGTAGTAGCAGAGCTGGACGTAACCTCTTTCCTCCAGAATCAATGATGTACTTAATAATCTGATTAATAAAGAGCACATCGGATGTAAGATTTTGACAGATAACGTGGTTTACTTGCTCCATATCATTTGCAATGGGTGCGAGTATTTGGACTGTATTAAGAGAATGTAAAGCAATCAATGAATTAAATTAAATGATATTAAATAATACGGCGAATTATAAGTCGGATTAAGATCGTGCTATATCACCATGGATATATTTTACTCAAAATAGTTTTACTTAACTGTAAACTATATCGATGAACTTTGACTTGTAAGCTAATTATTCTGTAAGATTCATATCTTCGCATGCATAGCGTGCAGAAAAATAGATTCGGAGTAATATTTTCAATGTATGCAGTCATAAAAACTGGTGGCAAACAATACAAGGTTGCCGTTGGTGAAAAACTAAAAGTAGAAAAGATATCAGCTAACATCGGCGATGAAATCATACTCAACCGTGTTCTAGTAGTTAGTGAAAAAGGATTAACTAGATTCGGTACTCCTATTATTACTGGAGCTTCCGTTAAGGCAAATGTTATTTCACAGGGCCGTCATAACAAGGTTACTATATTTAAGATGCGCCGCCGGAAGCACTATCAAAAGCATGGAGGTCACTGTCAGTATTACACCGAATTACATATCAGTTCAATTCATGCGTAAACCTTGATAAAATTGGAGGAATATGGCACATAAAAAGGCAGGTGGATCTTCTCGGAATGGCAGAGATTCTGAGTCAAAACGTCTCGGCGTAAAAGTATATGGTAGCCAGTTAATTAAAGCTGGCGGTATAATAGTTCGTCAGCGGGGTACACGTATACATGCTGGGAATAATGTCGGTATAGGCAGAGATCATACACTTTTTGCACTAGTCAGTGGATATGTAAAATTTACGAAGAAAGGTACAGATAAAAAGCATACAGTCATTATCACACAGAACTATACCTAGAATAGGATGTAACAGAATATAATCTGAAAGTTGATATAATAATGTTATTATATGACTTTTATTTTATATCTGTATTTTATCTATAGGACGTTTAAATTTTATAAAAGACTTTAATTAAATTATTAATCAAAGACATAAATAAATAACCGAATTGAACGGAGTTAACAAATGAGGTTCATTGATGAAGCTCGAATTCAAGTTATTTCAGGTGATGGAGGCAATGGAAGTGCATCGATGCGCCGTGAGAAATTTGTTCAATTCGGTGGTCCGGATGGCGGTGATGGCGCACGCGGTGGAAGTATCTTCGCTATTGCAGATAGAAATATTAATACATTAATAGACTACCATTATACGAAGAAACATACTGCATATAGAGGGGGAAATGGTCGTAGTTCTGGCTGTTATGGAAAGAGCGGAGACGATATAACACTGCCTATGCCGATTGGTACCGTAATTACTGATATAGACAGCGGAGAAATTATAGCCGATCTGACTGAACATAACCAGAAAGTAATGCTTGTACAGGGTGGAGCTGGCGGATTAGGTAACTTGCATTTTAAATCAAGTACGAACCGCGCGCCCAGAAAAAAAACTGACGGCAAGCCTGGTAATCGACGTATGTTATGTCTTGAACTAAAGATTCTAGCAGATGTTGGTCTTGTTGGGATGCCGAATGCAGGTAAGTCGACTTTTATTTCGTCGGTGTCTAACGCCAAACCAAAGATCGCAAATTATCCATTCACAACGCTCTCTCCAAGTCTTGGGATAGCAAGCGTCGGACTAAGTAAAAACTTCGTCATAGCAGATATTCCAGGACTAATTGGAGGATCGTCTGAAGGCGTAGGTCTCGGATATCAATTCCTTCGACATTTACAGCGTACTAAAATGTTATTACATTTAGTAGATCTTGCGCCAATTGATAGAAATATTGATCCAGTTTTGCAAGCGAAGACACTCATCAACGAACTCCGCAAGTATAACAAGACTCTGTATGAAAAACCACGCTGGCTTGTATTAAATAAGCTTGACATAGTACCTAGCGCTGAACATACAGATCGTGTTTTTGATTTCATTAATCGCTTCAAATGGTATGGTCCAGTATTTGAAATTTCTGCCATGACAGGACAGGGCTGTAATACCCTTGTCCATGCAATCTACGATTATTTATCGTTATACTCTTCTAATTCGGATTATATGAATAAGATCGAGGATCTCTCTTCTGATGTTCGATTCAGAAATATACCATCGTCGATATAATTCAAATGCACACCATAATAAGGTATGTAAATGGATAACTACCCATGCGTTCGATTATTACGAATTCTAAAAGATTAGTTATAAAACTAGGATCTAGTCTTGTAATTGATAATGGTAAAAATCTGGATCACATGGCGATTGATCGTTTTGTCAAACAGATTGCTAGTCTCCGTAGACTTGGCAAGCAAGTAGTACTTGTTAGTTCTGGCGCAATTGCTGAAGGAATGAAACGTCTCGGATGGAAAAAGCGTCCACTCGAAATTGATGAGTTACAGGCTGCGGCTGCAGTAGGGCAAATGGGGCTTATGCAGATCTACGAGAGCTCCTTCACTGAACATGGAATGCGCTCAGCGCAGATCCTTCTTACGTATGCAGATCTAGCCGATCGTGGTCGATATCTAAATGTACGATCGACTCTATTGAGATTACTGAAGCTCGGTGTTGTTCCAATCATTAATGAAAATGATACGGTTGTTACCGATGAAATAAAATTTGGTGACAATGATACACTCAGTGCACTTGTCGCAAACTTAATTAAAAGTGATGCATTGATTATTCTAACAGATCAAACTGGGCTTTATACAGCTGATCCACGCAAAGATCCATCTGCGATGTTTATATCAGAAGCAAACGCTGGTGTACCAGAACTTGAATCGATGGCAGGTGGTACAGAATCAAGCATAAGCCGAGGTGGTATGCTAACTAAAATTCTCGCAGCAAAGCGCGCAGCGTGCAGCGGTGCAAATACAATAGTTGCAAATGGTTATGAAACAGACGTTCTTGTTCGCCTCGCTAATGGGGAGGTAATTGGTACGCAATTAATTGCTTGTACGGTGCGTATGACTGCTAGAAAACAGTGGATAGCTGATCATCTTAAAATTCGTGGATATGTCATGATTGATTCTGGAGCAGTTGAGAAACTGACGATTAATGGCAAGAGTTTACTTCCGATAGGTGTAGTTAAAGTTTATGGCATCTTTGAACGTGGCGAGGTAATTGCTTGCATCCGTACAGATGGACGTGAAGTTGCTCGAGGACTGGCTAACTATAGCAGTGTTGAGACCAGGATGATACAAAGAAAACCAAGCAGCGAAATTAAATCGATATTAGGTTACATGTTAAAACCAGAATTAATACATCGAGATAATTTAACAATTACATAAATAGATCTGGAAATATTAAATATTCTCTAATCATTAGAGCTGAAATTCCGTCTGAGGCTAGAGTTTATATTATTTTCGAGGAGCGTTGCGTTCTGATAACGCGACTCAGAGAGCTCTGGATAGAGTGTAAGATACGATAACTCTATTAGAGCTAGCTGATAAACGCCTCGCTTGAACTCAATAACTTCATTGAGCGGCGTCCAATATTCTTTCCAATGCCATGCATCAAACTCTGGACTCTCTGTTGTACTCAGACAAATTTTGCAGTCTTGAACTGCAATACGCAGCAGGAACCAAATTTGTTTTTGTCCTCGGTAGTACCCTTGTCGGTTTATAAATTTGCTAGGCACTTCATATCGCAACCAGTTACGTGTTCGGCCAATCACTTTAACATGTTTTATATGCAGCCCTGTTTCTTCGCGCAACTCACGATACATAGCCTGTATGGGAGTTTCACCGTATTTAATACCCCCTTGTGGAAGCTGCCAGGAATGCTCTCGGATTCTTCTTCCCCAGAATACTTCATTTTTAGAGTTCAGTATAATGATGCCGACGTTTTTGCGAAAGCCTTCACGGTCTAGCATATATTTACACCTTCAAATTATTCAAAATTTTCTTAATTATAAATAAATAAATGAAATAGCACACTATATCCTTTATTTATATTCTGGAGTTATCCGCATGAAGGCTTCTTGTTTTTTTATCTGTACCTTAAAGGAGGCGCCAGCCGACGCAGAAATCATTAGTCATAAATTGATGATACGCGCTGGTATGGTTAGCCGAATTGCTGGAGGTATCTATAGCTATTTACCAATTGGTCTACGTTCAATCTTTAAAGTTAAGGCAATTATACGAAAGGAGATGAATCTGGCAGGAGCAATTGAACTATTGATGCCAGTTGTACAGCCAGCTAAACTATGGCAGGAGTCTGGACGCTGGGAACATTATGGCTTGGAGTTACTCAGATTACAAGATAGAAAGGATAATAAATTCGTAATTGGACCAACGCATGAAGAGGTAATCACAGATATTGTTCGAGCACAGATACGAAGTTATAAGCAGATGCCTATTAACTTCTATCAGATCCAAACAAAATTCCGTGACGAGATTCGTCCACGTTTTGGCATAATGCGTAGCCGAGAATTTATCATGAAGGATGCGTACTCATTTGATAAGGATTCTGAAGGTCTACACAAATCGTATCAGAAGATGTTTGATACATACTTGCGTATCTTTTCTCGTCTCGGTCTCGAATTCCGAGCGGTCGCAGCAAATAATGGATTAATTGGAGGTGATTTTTCGCATGAGTTCCACGTAATTTCGGATACTGGTGAAGATATAATCGCATACTGCCCAACATCTGATTTCGCAGCAAATATTGAGACGGCAGAGGCGATACCGCTAGTCACGAGTCGGATTATGCCGACTGAACAGATGCGGAAAGTTTCGACACCAGGTAGAATGAAATGTCGAGAAGTCGCTGATCTACTAAATATTCCATTACATCGGATAATTAAGTCTATTGTCCTCGCAATAGATAATGAAGCCGCTGAACCAGCAATCTGGCTACTGATGATTCGCGGTGATCACGACTTAAATAAAACTAAATTATTGAAACTTTCTATACTTAATAACTATCGCTTTGCAACAAAAAAGGAGATTATTGAATGGTTTGGCGCATCGCCTGGTTATATCGGGCCGATTGGCGCGAAGAAGACTATCAATGTAATTGCTGATCGTACAGTTGCAAACACAAGCGATTTTATCGTTGGTGCGAATGATAATGGCTACCACATTGTTGGAGTAAACTGGGGAAGAGACTTACCTGAGCCGATAGTTGCTGATATACGTAATATAAAAAAAGGTGATCCCTCACCAGACGGTAAGGGAGAAATCAATATCTGCCGAGGTATTGAGGTTGGTCATGTATTTAAACTTGGCACAAAGTACTCGGAGATCATGAATGCAACATTTATCGATGAGCTAGGCAGGATGCAACCAATACATATGGGCTGCTATGGGATTGGAGTTACTCGAATTCTCGCTGCAGCAATTGAACAAAATTTCGATGATAAGGGAATTGTTTGGCCAGAATCGATCGCACCGTTCGAAGTTGTATTATGTCCAATTGGGTATAATTATAGTGCTGTAGTTCGTAATACAGCTGACCAGCTATACATCACACTAACTAATGCTGGTATCGATATCATACTTGATGACCGTTGTGAGCGTCCTGGGGTAATGTTTTCTGATTGGGAATTGATTGGTATACCACATCGGATCGTAATTGGCGAACGCTGGCTCAAAGATAAAAAGATCGAGTATCAGAGTCGACGTGAGAATGAAACGCTGCTTCTGCCAATTGATAGGACAGCAGCAGCGATTATTGACCATATTCGTATGGGAAGAAATAGATCGCGATAACTCTCCAGAAAGAAATCTAATGAGAAATCGTATTTAAATAAGGAAGCTTATTTTTTGGATAATAACTAAAATTTTCTATATACAAAGTTGTAGAAGCTCGAAGATAAGTCATATTGCCATTAGTAAATAGAAAGCAAGTGGTATTTCACCAATTATAAAATCATCCGCAGTTATGTACATAGCATCTCCTCACGTATCTATTTTTTTATCTTATCATATCTGCTTCATTCTTCTTCTCTTCTAGATTGTATAAAGTTAGTGAATTCCAGGAATTATGTTCTTAAGACTATGTATCATTTTTTTCATATTATTATTGACCTTTAATTTCTTTATAATGATACGCATTTGACTGTATTCATTTAGCATTCGGTTTACATCTTGAACTGTAACGCTGGCACCGGCTGCGATCCGGCGCTTACGGGTTGCCTTGATAATTTCTGGTTTTGATCTCTCAAATGGTGTCATTGAGTTAATGATTCCTTCCATCTGTCGTATTTTCTTTTCAGAATGAACTACATGAGAACTATCTGCTGCCTGTTGGAATTTCATAGGTAGTTTGTTTATCAGCGATGATATTCCTCCATCCATGCTCTTCAACTTGGAAATTTGTATAAGGAAATCGCTCAAATCAAACTCATCACCTTTCTTCATCTTATCAGCAAGATTCTGCGCAGACTGAATATCGATTCCACGCTGTGCTTCCTCAACGATAGAAAGAATATCTCCCATACCAAGTATTCGTCTTGCCATTCTCTCAGGATAGAATTCTTCGAGACCATCTAGTTTTTCTGACATGCCGATGAACTTGATTGGTTTACCAGTAACATGCCGTACTGACAACGCAGCACCACCACGTGAATCACCGTCAAGCTTTGTTAGTATGACGCCCGTCATAGGCAACACATCGTCAAATGCCTTTGCAGTATTAACTGCATCTTGTCCAAGCATGGAGTCAAGAACAAATAATGTTTCAGCTGGATTTAGCGCACTATGCAGCTCTACGAGTTCCCTCATCATTGCTTCGTTGATACCTAACCGTCCAGCTGTATCAATAATTAATACATCGTGATAGTGTCGCTTTCCCCAGTCAAGTGCAGCGAGGGCAATATCGACTGGTTTCTGATACGGTGTCGATGTAAAGAAATCTGCGCCGGCATGTGTACTTACCATATTCAACTGTGTTATTGCGGCTGGTCGATATATGTCACACGACACAGTTAGAACCTTCTTTTTATACTTTTTACGAATAAACTTTGCAAGCTTACCAACAGTCGTCGTTTTCCCAGCACCTTGTAAACCAACCATCAAAATGGTAGCTGGCGGAGTAACTGCAATATTTAGGTTAGCAGCACGACCTTCGTAATTACCGCCAATTAACGCAGTCAATTCTTTTTTGACAACTCCAACAAGAGCTTGTCCTGGCGACAAGCTACTGATCACGTTTTCGCCAATAGCCTTTTCCTTGATATTTTTAATAAAATCTAGAACAACAGGAAGTGAAACGTCTGCCTCAAGCAATGCTAAATGTACTTCATGAAGCATCTTTTTAGTATTAGACTCAGTTAGGCGAGCCTCACCACGCAGCGTCTTAACGACGTGTGCCATACGTTGAGTAAGATTATTAAACATAAGAAATAATAAGGAATGATAAAATAAGTGTGTGAAATTAGAACTAGAAGAAGTAGTAACAATAATTAAATAGTGATAATTTAAACCTATAAAATTGATACAATATTAGTATTCTTCTTATTATAATCTTATAAGGCAGCTTTATATTTCTATTTTGAGATTCTGTAGGCATTTCTAAATTTCTGTTTGTATCTTGTCAGGATAGTAGCTGAATTAAATTAAGATCAGAATTGGTATGACTCTGAAGCGACTTGTATACTAGACTAGTTTTTTCTTTTAATCAGCTTGAACTTACTTGCACATATGACTCTAGTCTTGATTAGATGATGTATCTTCCCCCCCCCCCCCACTCCTTCTTTTAAAAAGAAGTTAAAAGAAATAAGTATGCGGTTTTAATTTCTTACATTTACTCTATTTTTATGGCTCTTTAAGATTAATATTTAATAGTCTTGCAATTTCGCTACCTTTGTATTTATTTTCTCAGTTGTTTTTGCAGAATGCTCATTCTCTATATATTTAGATAGCTCTATCACTTTTCAAAATACTATTGCTATGTAAAACTTCCATAACTTGGATAATTTTAGAGCACTATTACGTCTTTATAATATTTCCATCATCCTCTCAATATAATCTTTTACTTGCTATGAGATCGGTTCATTTCTAAAGACCATAGTTTAAATTTTCTCTTTTGAGATTATTATATTGTCCATTTATACTTTATAAAAATAACGTCAGTTGTCATTTTTTAGCTTTCTATGTGCAAGCGATAAAACATGACTCAGCAGTCTTAGGTATTACTTAATTCTATATGAAATGCTTAATTTTGCTGCATGCTGTCCTGTTTTCTCAATCCAGTTAAGTTTTATATATACAACACTAGGAGTTTTGCGCATGCAAATCACTGATAATGATCCTCTTCCACTAAAGAATAGATCGGATTGTACTCTTAGCCGAACTTCAGAACAAAACATATTAGCAGTACCTACGACGAATAATATGTTTTCAGATTACAAAGTAATTCGTCGTAATGGTAATGTAATACCATTTGATAAATCTAAAATAGCTATTGCAGTAAAAAAAGCGTTCTTAGCTATAAATGGTGAGCAAGGAGTTTCATCGGCACGCATACGTGATTTAATAGATCAACTAACACAAGCTGTTATGCTTGCAATTATGCGAAGTCGTCCAGCTGGTGGTACATTACATATCGAAGATATACAAGATCAAGTTGAGCTCGCTTTGATGCGCAGCGGAGAACATAATGTCGCGCGCGCCTATGTTTTATACCGTGAAAAGCGTAACATTGAGCGACAGAACTCTAATGAGAAAACAATATCAGTTGAAAAAATAGGAAACAGTGATCAAATTAATGTTATTGACAATGGTATTATTCGGCCACTTAATCTAAACAGACTTCATTCTCTAGTCGTATCAGCATGCGATGGATTTAGATCAGATATTAGCCCAGAGCCGATTCTTGTTGAAACTATTAAAAATCTCTACGAGGGGATCCCAATAAGCCAGGTATACAAATCATTGATTCTCGCTGCACGTACAATGATTGAAAAAGATCCAGCATACAATCAGGTAACTGCAAGAATTCTTCTGCATGCTATTCGTCTAGAGATCTTCAATTCAGAAGTTGATCAGTCGAATATGTCGACTCGCTATGCGGAACATTTTCTACAATTCCTAGATCGCGGCATAAAAGCCGAGTTACTTGACGAAAAACTGCTACAGTTTGATCTAAAACCTCTCAGCGAAGCTCTTGACTCAGATCGAGATCTACAGTTTGGCTATCTTGGTCTACAGACTCTCTACGATCGATATTTTCTGCACATTGATGGCACTAGAATCGAGATGCCACAGACGTTCTTCATGCGTGTTGCTATGGGTCTCGCCTTGAAGGAAAGTAACCGAGAAGCACGTGCAATCGAGTTTTATAACGTGCTTTCTCGTTTTGACTTTATGAGTTCAACACCTACGTTATTTAACTCTGGAACACGGCGATCACAGCTATCGTCGTGTTACATAACAACAGTTATGGATGACCTTAATGGGATCTATGAGGCACTTAAAGAAAATGCGCTTCTAGCAAAGTTTGCCGGCGGTCTCGGCAATGACTGGACACCTGTTCGCGCCCTTGGTTCACCAATTAAAGGAACGAACGGTAAGTCACAAGGCGTTGTACCATTTTTGAAAGTTGTCAATGATACCGCAGTTGCGGTGAATCAGGGTGGTAAGCGAAAGGGTGCAGTTTGCGTATATTTGGAGTCATGGCATCTTGATATTGAGGAATTTCTTGAATTACGCAAGAACACTGGTGACGATAGACGTCGTACGCACGATATGAATACAGCGAACTGGGTTCCTGATCTCTTCATGAGACGAGTAATTAAAGGTGAAGATTGGACGCTATTTTCACCGTCTACGTGCCCAGATCTACATAATAAATTCGGCGTAGAATTTGAAAAAGCTTATACTGCTTACGAGCATGAAGCCGAACGCGGTGAAATTAAGTTATTCAAAAAGGTTCCAGCACAACAATTATGGAGAAAAATGCTCGGTATGTTATTCGAAACCGGTCATCCGTGGATCACGTTTAAGGATCCATGCAATATACGCTCGCCTCAGCAACATGCTGGTGTTATCCATTCATCGAATTTATGTACTGAAATTACGCTTAACACAAGTGATTCAGAAATAGCAGTCTGTAACCTTGGTTCTGTGAACCTCGTTACACATATGAGGCAGCAGGCCGATGGCAGTTATATACTCGATCATAACAAATTGAAGCGTACAATCAGTGTTGCTATGCGTATGCTAGACAATGTTATAGATATTAATTATTACGCCGTAGAAAAAGCAAAAGACTCTAATATGAAACACAGGCCTGTCGGTCTTGGAATTATGGGTTTCCAAGATTGCTTAAATTTGTTACGTATACCGTATGCATCAGACGAAGCAGTCGAATTTGCAGATCGATCAATGGAATCAGTCTGTTATTATGCATATTTAGCATCAACAGAACTTGCAGAAGAGCGTGGTTACTATCCAAGTTACCATGGCTCTCTATGGAATAAGAATATTCTACCACTAGATTCGCTTCAGCTACTTTCTAAAGCACGAGGTGGTTACGTCGAAGTTGATTCGTCTCAAACTCTTGATTGGATGACCCTACGCGCTAGGATTAATACCTACGGTATGCGCAATTCAAACTGTGTTGCAATAGCGCCTACAGCGACGATCTCAAATATCATTGGTGTATCTGCCTGCATTGAACCTACATTCCAAAACTTGTATGTGAAGTCAAATCTATCAGGCGAATTTACAGTAATTAATGAATATTTAGTACGTGATCTAAAGTCACTCGGACTATGGGATGAAGTAATGGTAGCAGATCTAAAGTATTTCGATGGAATGTTATCACGTATCGATCGGATTCCACCCGATCTTCGTTCGATATACGCGACCGCATTCGAAATAGATCCGAAATGGCTAGTTGAGGCAGCATCGCGACGACAAAAATGGATCGATCAAGCACAATCTTTGAATATTTATATGTCTGGTGCATCTGGAAAAAAGCTAGATGAGATTTATAAGCTTGCATGGATTCGCGGTTTGAAAACAACATACTATCTTCGTACAGTAGCGGCAACACACGTTGAAAAGTCGACGGTCATGCATGGTGCTCTGAATTCTGTTTCAATATCGACCGATGTGATGAACAACGCAGATATGTTCAATGAGTGCGAAGTTTGTCAGTAAGGTCCGGATAAGGGGGTAACTCTAACAATATGCTTTAGATAAAAAATGCGATTAAAAATCAGCAAAGATTGAAAACATTCGATGTTATAAGATAACATGATGAAGTCATCTAGTGATGCACTCGCTAATTATGACGTTATAACAAGACAATCAAGACTTTGATGTAATGCATATCTATAAATTGATAACAGAATTTTATGCTGACAAAATTAGATGACGGAAAAAAGATTGTATCTTCCATAAAAGGAGATACGATACAAAATCCAATTTATGGTTGTGTCCCATCAGAAGCGAGAATTAATATCAACGATAAGCGTATTATTAATGGAAAAACTGATGTTAATCAACTTGTGCCATTTAAGTACAAATGGGCCTGGGAAAAGTATCTAGCTGGTTGTGCGAACCATTGGATGCCACAGGAAATTAACATGTCACTAGATATCGCGTTATGGAAAAATCCGAACGGTCTAACTGAACAGGAGCGCCATATAGTAAAGAGGAACCTCGGTTTCTTTGTGACAGCTGACTCGCTCGCTGCAAATAATATTGTTCTTGGTACATATCGACATATTACAGCTCCTGAATGTAGGCAGTTCCTATTACGGCAGGCGTTTGAAGAGGCAATCCATACGCACGCGTATCAGTATATTGTCGAATCACTTGGCTTAGATGAAGGAGAAATATTTAACGCATATCATGAGGTATCATCGATTCATGCAAAAGATGAATTTCTTATTCCGTTCATTAATACATTAACAGATCCGGCATTTAAAACTGGTACGATCGATTCTGATCAGAGTCTACTGAAGTCACTTATCGTATTTGCATGTATTATGGAAGGTCTATTTTTCTATGTTGGCTTCACACAAATCCTCTCCCTTGGTCGACAAAACAAGATGACAGGGGCTGCAGAGCAATATCAATATATTCTTCGGGATGAGTCATTGCACTGTAACTTTGGCATTGATTTAATCAATCAGATCAAGCTAGAGAATCCACATCTATGGACAAATAAGTTCTGCTCGGAGATTTATAACTTATTTATATATGCAGTCGATCTTGAATACCGCTATGCAGAAGATACAATGCCAAAAGGTGTACTTGGTCTAAATGCTTCGTTATTTAAAAGCTACTTACGTTTCATCTGTAATCGACGTTGCCAACAAATTGGCCTAAATCCACTATTTGACAAGGAAGAAAATCCATTCCCGTGGATGAGTGAAATAATCGATCTAAAAAAAGAACGTAATTTTTTCGAGACACGGGTAATTGAGTACCAAACTGGTGGGGCATTATCATGGGAATGACTTATTAAAAATAATAATAGTGTATTAGCATGAGCACTAATTCCAATGGGAATATATATGATTCTTATACAAAATTGAAGGAGATATAAGTATGGAAATTACTGAGAAAAATGAAGTAAAGAAGAATAATGAGAAGAGGTTAGAGATCGGAAGGACAATGACAAAATTAGTTAAATCAACTCAGATTTCATCTGACAATGTAAAAACATTACCAAACAAAACAGAGATCTGGCTATTCCCTACAGGAAAGCGTCCATAAATTACAAATTATCTGCATTTCCTTACATACAGGAATCTTTCTACGCAATTAAATATTATTAATGTATATATTTAAATACTCTACTTTAATAGAGAGAAAATCTCAGAAGGTAACATGTATACTAAATTTCTTTATATGTAAAAATTAGATCAATTTCTCTTTTATATTATATTCAAAATTCTTTCAAAGTTTTTTCAAATAAAAATACAATTGGCTTTGTCTTAGCTAATACGAAAAGATTATTAATCTATAAGATTATTGCGTTCAGCGAGATGATTTTCAAGATAACGAATGCTAATACCTCCCTCTATAAACTTTAAATCAACCATTAGCTCACTGTGTAACGGAATATTAGTCTGTACTCCTTCAACGACCATTTCCGATAGAGCTATGTACATTCGGCTAATTGCCTGCTCTCGTGTTGCGCCGTATGTAATTACTTTGCCAATCATTGAATCATAGTTTTGCGGAATAAAATAGCCACTATATACATGAGAATCGACACGTACACCAGGTCCACCTGGCATATGCCAGTATGTAATTCGCCCAGGTGATGGCGTAAATTTAAATGGATCTTCTGCATTAATTCGACATTCAATAGCGTGGCCACGGAACTGAATGTCGTGTTGATTATACGTAATTTTCTCTCCAGCTGCGATCTTAATCTGTTCCTGAACAATGTCGATGCCAGTGATTAATTCAGACACTGGATGTTCGACTTGAATACGCGTATTCATCTCTATGAAGTAGAATTTCTCATTTTCATACAAGAACTCGAACGTTCCAGCGCTAAGGTAAGTAATCTTTTTACATGTATCAATACAGTGCTCGGCAATCCGTTTGATTAGATGACGTGGAATGCCAGGCGCAGGTGCCTCTTCGATTATCTTCTGGTTATGGCGTTGCATTGAACAATCGCGCTCGCCAAGCCAAATCGTATTTTGGTGCCTATCCGAAATGATTTGAATTTCAATATGACGAGGATTCTCAAAAAATTTTTCTATGTAGACCTGATCGTTATTAAAGACGCTTCCCGCTTCATCGCGAATCATATTGATTGAACTTATAAGTTCCATATCAGTATAAACAACACGTATTCCGCGTCCGCCTCCACCGCTTGTCGCCTTAATTATCACTGGATAACCGATCTTGCTCGCAATTTCCAAAATTTTATGTTGATCGTCTGGCAGAACGCTGTTGTAGCCTGGAACACAAGGCATACCCATCCTGATCATCATTTGCTTTGCGGCAATTTTGTTACCCATAGTCCTAATAGTTTCTGAGCGAGGGCCAATGAATACAAAGCCAGATTGCTCAACACAATCTGCGAAATCAGCATTTTCCGATAGGAATCCATATCCTGGGTGTATTGCTTCTGCACCTGTTACTTCAGCTGCACTGATTAGAGCGGGTATATTCATGTAGCTAAGGCTTGACGGAGCTGGGCCGATGCAAACAGCCTCATCTGCTAAGAGCACGTACTTTGCTTTCCTATCTGCTTCTGAGTAGACTGCTACCGTTTTAATTTGTAGTTCACGGCACGCACGCTGTATGCGCAACGCAATTTCTCCTCTGTTAGCGATAAGAATTTTTTCAAACATAATAATTTCTTTTATTTTTAGAATCCATTAGTCATCCTTAGAATATAAAATCCTATAAAGAGAAAGAATTAACAAATAACAAATAGCGCCTGACCGTATTCAACATACTGGCCATTTTCAACAAGTATTTCCTTAATGAAACCACTCTTATCCGACTCAATTTCGTTTAGCAATTTCATAGCTTCTATAATACATAATGTCTGACCTTTCCTGACCATATCACCTATCTGTACAAACGGACTATCATATGGAGAAGATGCTCTGTAAAATTTACCAATCATAGGTGATTTCAAGATATGATCTTGATACTTTTCTACTGCCACATTTCTATTTTCTTCATCGAGGCACGAAGATAAATCTGTGGAAACTGGTAATTTATCAAAATGCATGTTGCTTTTATTTAAATTTTGCAAGCGATTTGATGAAAAATTATTGACAATTCGTACTTTATTTTTTCCATCTATTATTTCAAGTTTAGAAATTCCAGATTTTGAAACGAGATCGATTAGATTTTTTATCTTTCGAAGATCCATTAAAGTTCTTTTTAATCCTCTAATAATGTAAAGAGTAGATCAATATGGTGAGCTATAGCCTTAGACTTTTATACAAGATCATAATTTTACAAACTACTATTTCCTATCGAGCGCATATTCGAGCGCGTACATATAACCTTTCCAGCCTAATCCACAAATGACAGCTTCTGCACGATCTGAGAAATAAGAGTGATGTCGAAAAGTTTCTCGGCGGTATATATTAGATAAATGAACTTCAATGAATGGGATGCATGAGCCGGTAAGTGCATCACGAATTGCAATACTTGTATGCGTATATGCTGCCGGATTAATAATAATAAAATTGATATCTTCTATACGAGCAGATTCGATACGATCAATAAGTGCGCCCTCACAATTACTTTGAAATGATTTCAGTTTAATGCCATCTTTTTGTGCGCGCGCAGAAAGTGCTTGATTAATCTGATCGAGTGTCACGAGGCCATAAATCTCTGGCTCTCGTATGCCGAGAAAGTTCATATTTGGGCCGTGTAATACTAAAAATTGTCTCATAGTCTCTGTTTCTCTGAAAGACTGAGAACTTTATCTCTAACTAGGGAATTTTGTCTAGTCTAATTAGACTAAAGTTATACAGAAGATATTTTAATAATTTAAATTTAAAAATTTTATACGAAAGCACCACACATTATGAAGACATGAATATACTAATCTAAACTAGAGTCTCTATAAGATAAGATGATATAGATAATTTTTATTTCAACACTCAGTTACAATGATCTTTATTAACCGATTTAATTACTCTATTTTATTATTAATTTTTTCATGGCTTCGTGAACGACAATAAAATACAGAGTAGATTTTCTGATGAAAGCAAATAAGAAAGACTGCTTATAGATATGGAATGAGCTTAAAATATATCTAAAATTTAAAAATTACGCTTATAACACTGCTTATCCATCTACGCTGATTGAATGTTGCTTATATAGAACAGTTTTAACTGTAAACTAGATATAATTTACTAACTACAATACTGTATAAAAAATTATCTATACATCTATAGATAGAGTCTGAATGAGAGTAATTGAGTGAATATTTTTTTTGAGGAGTCAGGTTGTTTTAAGGCAGCTATAATACTGACACGTCATAGCAATATATTTTATGTACAACTACCTAGTGGTCGGCGTACAAAGATACGAGAAAAAGATGTGCTAATAGAATTCGATAAGCCATCTGCTAGTGAACTGATGAAGTTAGCTTATGAATCCGCACGAAAAATTGATCTAGATTTCCTATGGGAATGTGTTCCAGATGAAGAATTTTCTTCGTTAGTATTCGCTGACGAATATTTTGGTCCGTCGTGTAGTTTAGTAGATCGTATAGCACTCATATTACGCCTGCATAGTTCACCAGTCTATTTTCGTCGAAAGGGACGGCATGGCAAATATCAGCGTGTATCAAAACAACAGCTGAATATGGCACTTAAATCGCTCGAAAATAGGCGTAATCAGGCAACTATTCAAGCTCAATACGAGGCTGAATTGAAGAGGAGAAAGCTGCCAAAGGCGTTCGAAAGTAAATCAATTATGCTTCTGACTAGACCTGACAAGCAGTCAATCGAATATAAGGCACTCGAAGCCGCGTCTTGTGCACTTAATGTTTCGCCAGCACGATTGATCATAGATTGCGGTGGAATCGAGTCAGCGCTTACGCTGCACAATGCACGTTTTCTTTCTGAATTCTTTCCTCATGGCACAGATTTTCCAGCAATATCTATTCGTCCATTACCGGATAATCTACCGCGTTCGAATGTTAATGCATTCTCGATCGATGACATCACAACAACTGAAATAGATGATGCATTTTCAGTTAAATATCTTCTAAATGGCTATGTGAGAATAGGAATACACATCGCAGCTCCAGCTTTCGGAATAGAACGGGAAGATGAAATTGATACAATTGCACGCGAGCGACTTTCTACAGTTTACGTGCCTGGCGATAAGATTAGGATGTTACCCGATGCTATCGTTGAAGCGTTTACTCTCCGAGAGGGTCATTATAAGCCAGTACTATCACTATATATTATCGTCGATCGGGATACGCAAGAGATTATTGCGAACGAAACTCTCGCTGAATATATATTCGTGAAGAGTAATCTGCATTACAACACGCTTGATAAACTAGCAACCGAGGAAGCCCTTTTAAATGGCAGTGGTAATTATCCGCATAAAGATGAAATTGCCATTTTATGGCCATTCGCTCAGTCACTGTTTGAAAAACGTCAGAAAGCACGGGAACTATACGGGTTAAATCGTGAAGTACAGCGTAATATTGATTTTAATTTCTATGTTAATGGTGAGCATGTAACTATTACGCCACGTCGGCGTGGATCGCCACTCGATCTGATCGTATCAGAGATGGCAATTCTTACGAACTCGACATGGGGAGCTCTGCTTCACAGCCATATGGTACCTGGTATTTATCGCACACAACGGACCTTTAGAGAAGGGAAAGCAGGAAGTATACAAAAGCGAACACGTATGCAGACAACTGCTGAGCCACATGAGGGACTTGGCGTGTCGCAGTATGCCTGGAGTACGTCGCCACTACGACGTTACGTTGATCTTGTTAACCAATGGCAGTTACTTGCGTGTATAAAACACGGAGTTTCTTCAAGACTCGTTGCTCCATTCAAACCAAAAGATTCAGATCTGTACGCTGTTGTACATGGTTTTGATGATGCCTACTCAGGCTATATTGATTATCAGCGTCGGATGGAATATTTTTGGTGTTTACGGTGGATCCGTCAAGAAGGTCGAAAAAAAGTAACAGCGAACGTTATAAAAGGCGATCTTGTATCTCTAGATGAAGTACCATTGTTACTACATGTTCCGGAAATTTCTATGTCTATGTATGAACGTGGAACGAGAGTATTACTCGAGGTAACATCAATAGATGAGATAATGATAGAGGCGTCAGCTCGATTTTTGCATGTAATCGATGGGCCACAAGAAAAATCAATTGATAACAGTAAGAGAATCTATAAATCTGAAGATTCGGATAGCCACACTAATTTGGTTACTGATTCGGAAAATATTAATGCCGTAGTAGATTTACTAGAAACGTAGATCGAAAATTCGGATCAATCTTATCAAAAAGTATTAGAGACGAGTGTATCATGATACATTCTTTTTTAGCTTCAAATCTTGATCGATACGCTGTAATTGGCAATCCTATTTCGCATAGTAAGTCACCATTCATTCATGCCCTATTTGCCGAACAAACTGGTGAGCCAATTACATATGAGCACCGAATTGCACCTATTGATGGATTTCACGAAAATATACGCAAGTTTATCAAAGAGGGTGGGCGCGGTGCAAATATAACAGTACCGTTTAAACTCAATGCATATACAATTTCTGACAAACTATCTATACGAGCAGCTGACGCCGGCGCGGTGAATACTCTATCCTTTACTAAAGGCTGTATTTTTGGTGATAATACTGATGGGATTGCAATTGTCCGCGACATCGAGTTACGTCTCGGTGTATCACTTTGTGGTACACGGATTCTCCTTTTAGGAGCTGGTGGTGCTGCGCGTGGGATTATCATGTCAATACTTAATTGCAAGCCACGATTGATTATGATCGTTAATCGTACTTTGAGCAAAGCCCAATCTCTTGTCTATAAGTTTTCTAAGGCCGCACATAACGTAGGATGCGTGATTTCCGATGGAAGACCAGATATGGTGTGTACCGAACCGTACGATGTAATCATTAATGCAACTGCCTGTAGTCTCGATTCGAGATTGCCAGATTGTAATATTTCAGTGTTCGGCAAGACATCTCTTGCATATGATATGATGTATGGGCAACAGTCAACCACCGTATTCACACGACATGCAGCTTCACTTGGCGCTCGAGTATCAGATGGATTGGGAATGCTAGTTGAGCAAGCAGCAGAATCTTTTAAAATATGGCGCGGTATTCGACCAGAATGCGCACCGGTTCTTGCAGCACTTTCAAAGCACATATAATTAATAATATTTATTTATATAGTATCTTATTTAAGAAAGCATTAAATCATGGTAGTAAAAACTAATTGAGTGCTTTCAAAAAATTTTCATAAATAATAAGACTGGATACTATAATTAATCTTGTAAGTTTGGTATTGCTATATTCAATTAACACAGAGTAAACTAACTGAGTAGTCGAAATATTCAGTTTTTTCTAAGAAAATTTTACTCAAAAACATTTGTAAAGTTTTTAAGCTCGATATGTAATAGGTTATTAAAGTACGAACGAGAAAAAATATATTGAATAGTATCTTTCTGCTATTCTGTAAACATTCTACGAGATAGCCAACCTTATTCTCCCTTCTTTCGAATCATGTATGTTCACGACAGAACGGTGTTCTTCAGAACGTTCGTGGTGGGGAGTGCTCGCATTAGCGCTTTCCGCCTTTATTTTTTGTACAACTGAATTCCTTCCAGTTGGTCTATTAAAAGCAATCGGTGATAGTTTACATATACAATCGACTAACGTTGGGTTAATGCTAACTATCTATGCATGGACTGTCGCTCTGGCATCTCTTCCTCTAACCCTTCTAACAAGGAAGGTAGAACGTCGAAAATTGATGACCGCAATATTGCTTGTATTTATTGGAAGTCATATTATAACTGGAGGTGCGTGGAATTTTACTGTTCTAATACTAGGCCGAATCGGCATTGCGTGTGCACACGCAATGTTCTGGTCAATTTCCATATCGCTAACCGTGCGCATAGCTCCACCTGAAAAGAAAAGACGTGCACTCGGATTGCTTGCTATGGGAACATCAATTGCAATGGTTATTGGTATTCCACTCGGACGCGTGATTGGTGAGACAATAGGCTGGCGTATCGCGTTTCTAATTATTGCATTAGTGGCAACGATTCTACTGCCAATATTGCGGGCGACACTGCCAAAACTACCAAATTTACAAACAGGATCAATCAAGAATTTGCCAGCACTACTAAAGCGGCCAGCGTTAATATTGCTTTATATAATGACTGTTCTTATTGTTACTGCGCACTTTA
Source organism: Burkholderia sp. (assembly GCA_032470195.1). GTDB lineage: Bacteria > Pseudomonadota > Gammaproteobacteria > Burkholderiales > Burkholderiaceae > Burkholderia. The sequence continues at coordinate 27,220 of JAVHYX010000002.1, forward strand.
CCTCATATACATATATCGAGCCGTTTATTCAGGTTACAAGCCAAGCAAGTAGTGATCGAATTACATTCATTCTTATTCTATTTGGTATCTCAGGTATTCCTGCTTCGATCTGTTTTAATCGATTATACTCGGATCAACCTGATAGATTTTTACTAATATCTGCTATAACAGTTTCTATTTGTCTGCTTGTCCTATTTCCTAGCGCACTTAACATTGTTACATTATCTATTCATGTATTTATTTGGGGTGGCGCAATCGTATGTTTTGGATTAGCAATGCAAGGATGGATTCTAAAATTCGCAACTGAGTCTACAGATCTAGCGGTATCAATTTACTCTGGCCTATACAACGTTGGCATTGGCACTGGTGCTTTGCTTGGCAATCACATTGCAAATGACTATGGACTCCCATGGATCGGTACATTTGGTGGCGTAGTTGGTGGGCTCGGTGTAATATTATGCTGGCTTGCAATACGGATATATGACTTAAAACATTCATTATAAACCTAACTCTACATCTTAGTAACCTCGGAAGCTATTTGTATGACTTCTTTAGTTCTTAGTTAAGAAATTACTGTACTTATCCTATATTTCCGAGTGAAGGATTTCAACTAAAATATACTAACTGCAATATTTTGTTTTTATTGATTAGTTTAGACATCAAATTCTTTTATATCAATTTATTTTCCTACTTCCTAACAGATTCTTTATTTTAAAGATTATTGCCTTCTAGTTTATAGATTCATAGAGTTTTATACGAGCGAATCGCTATTCTAGATCTCTCACAATACTGGATGTGAATCACTAGAATAGAAGCAAATCGCTACTATATTTTTTGACTACACGATTTATCAATTCTGATTAATCTTCTCATAAAATTGAGTGTGAAAATTGAGCGTAAATATTAAATTCAATTCGGAATAAGTGCTTTATATTATCAAATTGAATTCAATTCATTGCTAGCAGATAGATCAATTAATCTTGATTCTTGTCATTCAGAGTTATGTTATCAGGTATAAAATATATACCTTAGTATAGCTAAAAATGGAGTCTTTCCTCTATGAGAATAAATAAAATTCTCCTCTTACAACCAATAGTAGTTAATCTTGTACTATCTTTGTTGTTACTAGTTCAGACACAAGTCGTAGCACGGGTGATTAAACCATATAATGTACAGGTAGCAGATAAGATTGTTGCGGTCATAAACGATGATGTAGTGACGAATCGTGAGCTTGACCAGTGGATTAAGATAGTTTTAAGCCGTCTAAAACAGAATGGCATTACACCGGTTACTCATATCGATGAGTTACGTAGGCAGGTACTAAACGAGATTATTATTAAATATATCCAATTGAAAAAGGCAAAAGAAAATAATATCTATATTAGCGATGAATTAGATCAGGCATTACAATATCTCGCGCAGGAAAGTGGCATATCGCTTAACAAATATAGATCGCGCATCGAAGCCCATGGAATATCGTGGCATATGTTTCTCAAAAACATATGTACTGAACTCATGATATCTAAACTACGAAAACTTACGTTTGAAAATAAAATAAACGTATCAGATGAAGAGGCTGCAATCTATATGGCAAAACAGAAAACTATGTTTGATTCGATGAAGATCGTACAGACACAAGTTCGCCATATTTTATTGAGTATCGGTAAAGATAAATCAGAATCTAAAGTTCGTAAGCAACTCCTCAATATACGAAAACAAATCAAAGATGGAGTAGATTTTTCTATGCTTGCACGCAGATACTCACAGGATAGCTCTGCTTTAGATGGCGGTTATCTAGGTTGGATACAATCAGGTGAAATGACACCTGAACTTGATAATGCTATAAATGCATTGAAAGAAGGCGAGATTAGCAAGCCAGTACGAACTAAGTATGGCTATCACCTGATTCAGGTGCTCGGACGTCGTAACATACAAAATTCAATTCAAGAAAAAACAGAGATAGCACATCGATTAATCGGCCAACTTAAGGAAAATAAGGCATATTTAGATTGGCTACATAAGTTACGCAATTCATCGTACGTGCAATATAAACTTAGTGAGATCGAATAGAAATAAGAACAATGGTGATTTCACGTAAGCTAAGAATAGCGATTACGCTCGGTGAACCTGCAGGTGTTGGTCCTGAGTTGATAGTGCGGTCACTAATTAATACAGTAGATCGCTGGCCAGATGTTCTATTTACAATTCTTGGTGATGCTCATTTACTATCTGAGCGCTCTATTACTGTGGTGAGTAAGAACTGCTGGTCTTATCTCCTCACTAGTGGACAGGTCAGTGTTAAGAATCGAGCGCTTACTGAGCCATCATTCGCAGGTATGCTAAATAAAGCAAATGGGTATTATGTAATTACGTTAATCAACGAGGCAATTGATGGAGCGCTTTCTGGTAAGTTTGATGCAATCGTAACTGCGCCAGTACAGAAGAGTATAATTAATGATGCCGGTATTCAATTTACTGGTCACACAGAATATATAGCGGAACGCACACATACTCGACGCGTTGTAATGATGTTATCAGGCACTGGTAAATTGCCGTTACGTATAGCACTTGCTACAACACATATTCCACTAAAGCAAGTGTCAGAATCGCTAACAATCGATGGACTAGAAGAAACGCTAGTGATTATCGATCGGGATCTGCGACGTAATTTCAATCTCACGGCACCTCGTATTCTTGTAACTGGACTAAATCCACATGCAGGTGAGAACGGCTATCTAGGTCGAGAGGAGATCGATGTAATCGTACCAGCGCTCAAACGTGTAAAAGCTAACAATATTGATGCTGTTGGTCCATATCCAGCTGATACTCTATTTCAGAGAAATTATCTAGTCGGAACCGATTGCGTGCTTGTAATGTTTCACGATCAAGGATTGCCAGTTCTTAAGTATTCAACACTTGGAAAAGGAATAAATATAACGCTAGGTCTTCCAATTATTCGCACATCTGTTGACCATGGTACTGCTCTCGATTTAGCAGGAACTGGCCGTGCAGATTGCAGCAGTATGATTTTAGCAATCGATACTGCAGTCACAATAGCTAGATTACAGGGCCATTAATATCACTAAATAACTATTCAGAGATGTTGAATAATAAAAAACATGAAGGACACTTTGCGCGTAAGCGATTCGGGCAGAACTTCTTAATCGATCCTATCGTTGTTGATTTGATTATATCATTGATCGCACCTGCACGTGGTGATCGAATGGTTGAGATTGGTCCTGGTCTTGGCGCTCTTACTGAGCCTTTAATCGCTCGACTTGCAACTCCTGAATCTCCTCTTCATGCAATTGAACTCGACCGAGATCTAATTAGTCGACTACAAAAGAAACATTTCGCCTCACTTCTTGATCTATATAGGAGTGACGCGCTTAAGTTTGATTTTAGAGCACTTGCAGAGCCTGGCGACCAACCATCGCTAAGAGTCGTTGGAGATCTGCCATATAATATATCTAGTCCGATTTTATTTCATATGATGAAATTTGCTAATATTATCATTGATCAGCATTTTATGCTACAGAATGAAGTTGTCGAACGAATGATTGCGAAGCCTGGAACAAAAACATTCTCAAGAATGTCAGTGATGTTGCAGTACCGCTATGCAATGGAAAAACTGCTCAGTGTTCAACCTGAGTCATTTTGCCCTCTACCAAAGGTAGATTCTGCAATTGTACAGATGATTCCATACAGAAAAAACGAACTACTAGATATTGATATATCAGTTCTTAGCGATATTACAACCGCTGCATTCTCAAAAAGACGAAAGATGTTACGTAACACACTTAAAGATTACCGTGATATTGTTGATTTTGATAATCTCGGTTTCGACCTTACACGACGCGCTGAGGATGTTAGCGTATCAGAATATGCACATGTTGCACAGATGATTTGCAGAAACATAAAATCAGAAAATAAAGTCAGTAATAGATAAATTATCGATTTTTTAATAGAAGTTTAAAATGTACAAGACTACTCAACGCATTATGTTAGTATTTTGGTTTTTCGAAATAAAATTTCATTACGGAGAAATTTTTTCAGTTTTCAAGAGAAGGCTTATAAAGCCTCTACTGTTTTAAATCGGTAATGAATATTTATTGAAAATATAAGCTCTGATTGTATATTTATGACATGTTTATATTAAATTAAATCTCTACTTGCATACTTAGATCAAGTTACACAATTTTTATATCGCATTTAGTATATTCGTAAAATTATAAATAAATATCGTTATGCTTTCTTTAAAAAAATAGAAAAGCGTAATATTGTTAATTATATTAATACTATAATGTTTGTATATATCGAATAACTATAATCATATGAAATGTATTCAAAAAACTAACTACATCAATGATATAGATATTTATCGAAATCGGCGCGATCGCCTTATTAAGAAGCTATATGAAAAAGGCGGTGGTGTTGCAATTTTGTCGACTGCAGAACGAAAATTTCGCAATCGCGATATCACCTATCCTTATAGACATGATAGTTATTTTTATTATTTAACTGGATTTACTGAGCCAAATGCAGTACTTGTACTAAACGCGTCGTCTATTAACAGTAAACAGAAATCAATTCTATTTTGTCGAGAAAAAAACCATGATCTGGAGATTTGGGAAGGCTTTTACTACGGCCCAGATTCTGCGCGAGATGTCTTCGGTGTCGATGCAGCATTTGCAACTGATCTGCTTGACGACAAACTCCCAGGCTTACTAGAGGAAGCAGGAACTGTTTATTACTGCTTCAGCTCATCAGGTGATTTCATAAGTTGTCGACTAAATGGTTGGCTTAATAAGCTAAGATATGGATATCGCTCTAGCGTTAGATCACCAAATACACTATGTGATCTATCTTTAATTATAGACGATATGCGACTAATTAAAGATAAACATGAGCTTGAAATTATGCGCAGCGCTGCAAAAATTTCCGCTCTTGCCCACCGATATGCAATGATAGGATGCCATCCTGGTATACGTGAATATGAGCTCGAAGCTGAGTTACTTCGTACATTCCGTATGCATGGTGCACAATCACCAGCATATGAATCGATTGTTGCAGCTGGATCAAATGCATGTGTGCTTCACCACTTGGCCGGTAATTCCATAGCATGTAATGGTGATTTGATATTAATCGACGCTGCATGCGAGCTCAATGGATACGCATCTGACATCACACGAACATTTCCAGTGAATGGCCGATTCTCAGCTACTCAACGTATTTTATATGATATAGTGCTTTCAGCGCAGCAAGCCGCAATAGATACAACGCGTGCTGATATTTCATTTGATGAACCGCATAATGCAGCAATACGTATTATTGTACAGGGGTTACTCGATACTGGAATTATTTCTAAAACACGGTTTTCAGACGTTGATAGTGTAATTGCTGAACGTGCTTATATTCCTTTTTATATGCATCGTACCGGACATTGGATTGGAATGGATGTGCATGATTGCGATAACTACTATGACCATAGTGTAGTACAACAGGAGGCAAACAATCATATTGTTACATCGAAAATACTTAAAGCTGGTATGGTACTCACGATCGAACCAGGTCTATACGTACGTGCTTCTAACGATGTACCAGAAGAATACTGGAACATTGGTATCCGTATAGAGGATAGCGCGATTATACGTGAATATGATTGTGAATTGATAACGCGCGATGTACCAGTCAATGCAGATGAAATTGAAGATTTAATGCTCAGAGCATAATTTTATCGCTATATTGGATATATTACAGCAGAGACAAACTAGATAGACAAAAAATTACGATTTTAATAATGACGATAGCCCACTCTACAAATGAGCAACTATTTGACATTGCTATTATAGGTGCCGGACCCGTCGGGCTCGCTATTGCCGGTTGGTTAGCCTGCCGTAGTACAGCACAGCACTGGTCTATCGCGTTGATCGATGAGCGTGATTTAACGGTATGTATAAAAAATCCGTGCGCAATTGCATTATCATATGGTAGCCGCATTCTTCTTGATACACTCGCATGGCCTGATGATGTGACGCCAATAAAACAAATTCATATATCGCAGCGTGGCCATTTTGGTCGCACATTGATCGAGCATGATGATTATAATCTACCAGCCCTCGGCTATGTAGTTCGCTATAAGTCGCTAATAGATTCGCTAGTGCATGCGGTAAAACGTACGCATGTACAGTTGTTCACATTAACATCTGTGTGTTCTATGCATCAAGACGATAATTATGTTACGCTCTACATTAAAAAAGAGCAGGCGTTGCGTACGCTACGCGCACGGATCGTCATTAATGCAGAGGGCGGACTCTTCGATACACAGCTAGTTGACAAGAATAGGTATAACTATGACTATCAGCAAACTGCTATCGTCGGCGTTGTAACTGTGTCTGCACCGCGTCCTAATGTTGCATGGGAACGTTTTACTAATGAAGGTCCGCTTGCACTTCTACCTCTTAATGGACTAAACCAAGCAGACTATGCGTTCGTTTGGTGTTGTTCGTCAGATAAAGCTATACACCGTTCTACATTACCAGATGATGCATTTCTTTTTGAGCTCAATGATACATTTGGCTCTCGAATGGGACGATTTGAAAAAATTGTTGGACGCACATCATATAAACTTGGGCTCAATGTAAAAAAAACACTCATTGATCACCGTATCGTGTTCGTTGGAAACGCAGCACAAACACTACATCCTATCGCAGGCCAGGGCCTAAACCTTGGATTGCGCGATGCTTATACAATTACTAATATACTGCTCACGCACAGTCAGGAAATCACGTTACTCTCGGAATTATTCAATACACACCGTGCTACAGATCGTTGTATCACAATCTGTTCGACTGATATACTCACATGGTTATTTGCCATTAATATTGGTCCATTCTCAGTGATTCGCGGTGCAGCGCTAACCGCGCTTGAATTTCTGCCACCACTAAAGACTATAATTGCACGGCAGATGATATTTGGTCAGCGAGTCTAGGATACTTTAGTGTATATGATTGATCTAATTTTATAAACAATATTTAGAAGACTGTTATGTATTCTGATTAGAATTTATTTCAGAAAGAAGATACATAAAATAAATCAGCTGATACATTTAGCATATTAATTTCGTGCAAGAAACTAGATACTAGTTGATAGTTTTATAGTATATCTTTATCAAAATATAATAACTAAAATAGTAAAAGCGCAGGCTACGTATATCCATATAGCAACTATTAAGCTCTAATTTTCTACCTATGAGGCGGTTCGATTATGATCAGGCAAGCACTTATCTCTGTTTCAGATAAAACTGGTATCGTCGAATTTGCAAAATCGCTCAATAATCTTGGTATTAAGTTGATATCAACAGAAGGCACTGCAAAACTACTATTAAATGCTAATGTACCTGTATCTGAAGTAGCTGACTATACAGGATTTCCAGAAATACTGAACGGTCGTGTAAAAACGCTGCACCCAAAGGTGCATGCTGGGATTTTAGCACAGCGTAATCTTCGTGAGCATATGCAAGATCTTGAACTGTATGAAATACAGACTATTGATCTTCTTATCGTGAATTTGTACCCATTTTCTTCAACAGTTGAAAAAGAAAATTGTACGATTACTGACGCAATAGAAAAAATTGATATTGGCGGACAAACGATGTTACGCGCAGCAGCAAAGAACTATCGTGATGTAACTGTGATTGTCGATCCATCTGACTATTCAGACGTTCTAAGCGAGATAAAAAATAGTAGAAATACAGTTAGTTGTGTGACGAATTTCAGGCTAGCGAAGAAGGTATTTACATATACCGCACTATATGACAGTAATATTGCAAGATATCTAAAAAGCTTAGGAAGTGAACCGAATAACACATTAAATAATGAGGAGGCATTTCCAGAAACACTAAATATAACCTTTAATAAGGTACAGGATTTACGCTATGGCGAGAACCCCCATCAGAAAGCCGCTTTCTATCGCGACATCACAGCACCAACTGGTGTGATATCAAACTATAAACAAATTCAAGGTAAGGATTTATCTTATAACAATATCGTTGACTCGGACACTGCATTAGAATGTGTAAAGACGATTAATGTACCAGCGTGCGTAATTGTTAAACACGCAAATCCATGCGGAGTCGCGATTGGCAAAGATTCGGCTGATGCATACGTAAAAGCGTTACAAACAGATAAAATATCCGCATTCGGGGGTATTGTTGCGTTCAATGATGAAATTAATGAAGTAACTGCGCATGAAATCTCTAAGCAGTTCATTGAAGTTCTAATTGCGCCATCATTTAGCTCTACCGCAAAGCAGATACTTAGTGCAAAGCAAAATATGCGCATTCTTGAAATTAAATTTGATCTTGGCTACAATGCTCTTGACTTGAAACGTGTTGGCGGAGGTCTTATCGTACAGTCGTCCGATTCATGGAATATACAGCCAACAGAACTTCAAGTCGTTACAAAGCGTCATCCAACATCGAAAGAAATGGATGATCTGTTATTCGCATGGCGTGTTGTGAAATACATTAAGTCGAATGCGATTGTATTCTGTAAAAATGGGATGACACTTGGTATTGGTGCAGGACAGATGAGTCGAGTTGACTCTGCGCGGGTTGCAATTATTAAGGCGAAGAATACTGGTCTGATGTTAAACGGATCGGCTGTTGCATCGGATGCATTTTTTCCATTCCGTGATGCCCTCGACGTTGTTGTAGAAGCTGGAGCAAGCTGCGTGATTCAACCTGGTGGCTCAGTGCGAGATATAGAAGTAATTACAGCAGCAAACGATTGTAATATTTCAGTAGTATTGACAGGCATTCGCCATTTTCGTCACTGACCATATGCTGAGTAAAAAGCTTACTTATCCAAAGCGGATTATTGGCATTGACCCAGGCTTGCGCACAACTGGTTTTGGTATAATTGATATCAGTAGGCAGAAGAAGCTCTCATACGCCGCATCCGGTATAATTCGTACATCATCTGTTGATGATATGCCAAGTAGGCTAGGCATAATCTATGACGGCATAGCAACACTAATTCGCAAATATCTCCCAAATCAAGGAGCAATAGAAAAAGTTTTCGTTAACGTGAATCCAAAATCAACGTTGTTGCTAGGACAGGCACGTGGCGCTGCAATCTGTAGCCTTGTATCAAGTGGCCTACCGGTCGCTGAGTATAGTGCACTACAGCTTAAGAAGGCTGTATCCGGTTATGGGCATGCAACGAAAGAACAAATACAAAAGATGATTGTACGTCTTCTAGATCTATCTGAATTACCCACATCTGACGCTGCAGATGCCCTGGGCATAGCGATTTGCTACGCCCATGGTATTGAGACAAGCCTTACGATATCAATTCAAAAAGATCTGTAGGAATTAAGATTCCCGTTTGGATAGTAAAGAAGATATATTAATTATTTCTTTATATTCTATATTGAATTTTAGATCAGGTATTAGTACTACTAATTATGTATCTTTATGCTTTAAATAATTCTTCTAATTTTTAATCTCTTTAATGGTTTCTACTTACAATATAATACTTTATTTCCTTATTGTTTCATCATTCTATGATTAGTCGTATCGTAGGTATTCTGGTTGAAAAAAATCCACCTCATCTTATAGTAGACTGTAATGATATTGGTTACGAAATAGATGTACCGATGAGTACATTTTATAACTTGCCTAAGATTGGTAATCGTATCATACTACTTACACAAATGATTGTCCGAGATAACGTATATTTACTCTACGGTTTCCTAACGACACAAGAACGTACGATATTCCGAGAACTATTAAAAATTAGTGGTATTGGAGCTCGAATAGCACTTGCAGTACTCTCTGGAATGAGTACGCATGAACTATTACAGGCTGTAACTCTTCAGGATGCCACACGTTTTACACGTGTACCTGGGATTGGGAAAAAAACCGCCGATAGATTATTGCTTGAACTAAAAGATAGGCTTAGCAGTACAAACCCAAGTGTTCTTACTAGTTCTGAATCATTGCCAAATAACGCAACAGAAATTCTTAATGCGCTACTCGCACTCGGTTACTCTGAGAAAGAAGCACTCACAGCAATTAAAAACGTGTCAGCTGGAACTAGTCTATCTGATGGTATAAAATTCTCCCTAAGAACGCTCTCGAGAATCTAATAGTTCTTTAGAGGGGGGGGGGAAGTTTAGAGGGAAAGATATCACAAAGTATGATTGTAACCGATAAAATCTACTCCAAAGAGATCGTAAACAATATAACCTCCTCCTCCAGGGAGGAGATATTTGAGTATTCACTTCGTCCGAAAAATCTTGACGAATATGTTGGCCAGGAAAAGGGGCGTATCCAGCTCAAAATTTTTATAGAAGCAGCAAAACGTCGATCTGAAGCGCTTGATCATGTTCTGCTCTTTGGTCCGCCAGGACTTGGGAAAACAACACTTGCACACATTATCGCATATGAGATGGGTGTAAACCTACGACAAACCTCTGGTCCAGTTCTTGAACGCGCCGGTGATATTGCTGCACTGCTAACAAACCTTGAAGAAAACGATATACTATTTATTGATGAAATTCATAGACTATCTCCAGTTGTTGAGGAAATGCTGTATCCAGCTCTCGAAGACTATCAGATCGACATCATAATTGGCGAAGGGCCTACTGCGCGCAGTATTAAGCTCGATCTAAAACCATTCACACTTATAGGCGCAACTACACGTGCTGGTATGCTAACTAACCCGCTGAGAAATCGCTTCGGCATTGTAACACGACTTGAATTCTACGATGCCGAACAACTATCAAGAATAGTAAGTCGCTCCGCTACAATTTTGAAAGCTCAAATCGATCTGAATGGTGCGCTTGAAATTGCAAGGCGTTCACGAGGTACGCCACGCATTGCAAACCGTCTTCTTCGCCGAGTTCGTGACTATGCAGAAGTAAAAGCTAATGGTCTCATTACAGGTAGCGTAGCGTATGCTGCGCTTTCTATGCTTGACGTTGATCAAGTCGGCTTTGATATGATGGATAGAAAGCTACTTGAAGCAATATTACATAAGTTTAACGGCGGCCCTGTTGGAATCGATAATCTTGCTGCAGCGATCGGTGAGGAACGCAATACCATTGAAGACGTGCTCGAGCCATATTTGATCCAACAAGGTTTTCTGAAACGAACATTACGAGGTCGTGTAGCAACGATTCTAACGTATCAACATTTCGGTATTATACCACCCAATTAATTCAACGAACTTAGTTCGGAATCTATAGAATATAATTCGCATACATCTATAATCATAGTATCAAAATAAAAGATATAATACAAAACACTACTATAAGATGTATTAAAAAAATATTCCACCTATATAGGATCCTCCTCCTGTATAGGAAAAGGAAATATTATTTTTTATCTGAAATATTAAATTTCAAAATACAGACTCTCTAATAGGCATTGCCTGTCGTATATTTCTTATGAAGAAATTAAGAGGTATTTTGTGCGCCCGGCTGGGATCGAACCAGCAACCTCTGCCTTCGGAAAGCAGTACTCTGTCCATTGAGCTACAGGCGCTTATTCGACTATATTAAGACGGATTATTAAGTTTAAATAACAACAAATTTTGAGATTTATACTAAATATTCCTACTTACAACGGTAAGCTATACTTATATTATCTTGGCCAAGCATACAATTAAGATTGTACTTCTCAATCTCTATCGAGGAGTAAATTATGAGCATAATTCCAATTAATCTGAAATATACTAAAGAACACAAATGGGTACATCCTGAAGGGAACAGTGTAATGACGGTTGGTATTACCGACTATGCACAGAGTAAAATCGGTGATATTGTATTTATCGATCTACCAGAGATCGGTAAGATTGTAACCTCTGGTGAGGTAATAGGTGTCATTGAGTCTGTAAAAGTGGCATCGGATATTTATTCTCCAATATCAGGAAAAGTTATTGATATTAATACATCAATTATCGATATGCCAGACTCTGTGAATAGCAATCCTTATAAAAGCTGGCTGTTCAAGATTAAAATTACTAGTAATTCGTCGATTGATGAGTTACTTGATTCGTCTTTTTATAAAAAATTTATCGAATAAATACTTTATTTAATTAGCTTATAATCCAATCTCATGCCATATTTGGTCAACCTTTTTCTTGATAGAGATATCCATCTTAATAGGTTTTCCCCACTTACGCGATGTTTCTCCTGGCCATTTATTTGTCGCATCGATGCCCATTTTAGATCCAAGGCCTGCAATAGGCGATGCGAAATCTAGATAGTCGATTGGTGTATTATCGATCATAACTGTATCACGAATTGGATCAACTCGAGTTGTAATTGCCCAGATTACTTCCTTCCACTCACGAATTTTTATATCCTCATCAACAACAACGATAAACTTTGTATACATAAACTGCCTCAAAAAGCTCCATACTCCAAACATTACACGTTTTGCATGACCTAGGTAGCTCTTTCTTATCTGAACAATTGCCATTCTATAGCTGCAGGCTTCAGGTGGTAAATAAAAATCAATAATTTCACTGAATTGCTTTTGCAGGATTGGAATAAAAATTTCATTTAGTGCAAGACCTAGTATAGCCGGCTCATCTGGCGGTTTTCCAGTATATGTCGAATGATAAATTGCATTATGGCGCATAGTAATCCGTTCGACAGTTAATACTGGAAACAACTCTTGCTCATTATAATAACCAGTGTGATCGCCATATGGACCTTCGAGTGCGTGCTCATAGCAAGAGGTAGCTAAATTTTTTAATGACCGTTGTATTGATAAATTAGATTTAACAGAATATATTTGTTGAACACCTTTCTTTTGAGGATAAATAAAACCTTCAAATATGATCTCTGCTCGTGCAGGTACTTGCAATATATCGACACCAGGCGTTAGACACTTTGCAAGCTCCGTTCGACTACCCCGCAACAGACCAGCAAACTGATATTCGGATAGCGAATCAGGTATTGGCGTAACCGCACTAAGCATCGTTGCCGGATCTGCACCCAGCACTACCGAGACTGGATAAGGTTGTCCAGGATATCTAGTCGCAAACTCAAGAAAATCGAGTGCACCACCGCGATGTGCGAGCCAACGTATAATCAACTTGTTTCTAGCGATGAGTTGCTGTCGATATATCCCTAGATTTTGTCGTTTTTTGTTTGGTCCAAGCGTGACAGTAAGCCCGAACGTAACGAGTGGAGCTACATCACCTGGCCAGCAAGTCTGAATAGGTAAAATATAGAGATCGACATCATTTCCTTCCTGGACTATTTCCTGACATGGCGGTGCGGATATACTTTTAGGAACCATATCCCATAGTACCTTAGCAAATGAAATTATCTTACTAATATCCTTTAAACCCTTCGGTGGATCAGGCTCCTTCAAAACAGATAATAATCTGCCAATCTCACGCAGTGATTTTAGAGCTGTATCATCACTGTCATCAATCCCCATGCCGAGTGCGACACGGTGTGGTGTACCAAATAGATTGCATAAAATTGGAAATGAATAACCAGTTGGAGCAGAAAATAGTAATGCTGGACCGCCGGCACGTAGCATACGGCTACACAACTCAGTCATTTCTAGCATAGGCGATACCGACTGCGTTACACATCGCAGCTCACCTATGTCTTTAAGGCACTCGATAAAATCACGTAAATCTCTGTATTTCATAAAAAAATATTTGTTATTGGCAATCTTTGCTATCTTTGATAGTTTTGCTTCGCTCAGAGTAATTTAGAGTCCCATTTCTTAAATGAAATAAACTCTAAAGTTTAACTAATATTAGACTAATAAAAAATATTTTTTTATGAATACTTAGTTGTCATGATCTAATCTATAAGAAAATCGCATTATGTAATAATGTATTTTAATATGTATATTATAAGATCGGTAATCTTATCCTAATAAGGATAATCATTTATCGTAAAAGTACGACTATTTCATAGCAATAGACATCTTAGCGAAATAGTCTCTTTAGTCTCTTATTAGAGAATATTTTTTCTTTGTTTATTTTACGTGTGATTTGGATTGATTTTACAAATTGACAAAGACTAGAAACTAATTCTAATTAGATATAAATATAGCACTGCACAACTTTATCTCTCTTGAATATATTTATTTAATAACTTATCTTTTAGTCTTAGAGGATAGTTGGATAATTATATTATTAATTTCTATAGAACTCTGTATAGAAACGCAGTCTTATCAACCTTTACTTTTTACTTAGCTTATAGTTTATCTAAACGTAGACGTCCTGCTAACTTATCGAGTACACCGTTCACATACTTATAACCTTCTATACTGCCGAAAGTCTTTGTTATCTCTACTGCCTCATTAATAATAACGCGGTACGGCGTTTCAATATGATAAATAAGCTCAAAAGATGCGATCAATAATACAGCATGTTCAACTAGTGACAACTGCTCTATTGGTCGATCAAGGCATGTCACGAGAACTTTTTCTACAGATACGCGTTCTCTGAATAAGCCATGCATGATCGAGTTTAAAAGCGACTTATCTACTTTATCGTAACCTAAACTACTACGTAGTTGGCATTCAACCTCATCAGGAGGACCATTTGATATTAGCCACTGATATAGCCCTTGTACTGCCAATTCACGTGACTGACGACGCGCACTTTTCTTTATCATCTTTTTCGCCGCATCGGTGGTCAAGTAACTTAGTTAGATTTGCCATCTCAATAGCAGCTCGTGCTCCATCTCGACCTTTTTCTGTCATCCTAGCTATAGCTTGCTCATCATTCTCGGTTGTTAGAACTGCGTTTGCAATAGGAATATTATTTTCGAGCATGACCTTTGAAATACCAGAAGCGCTTTCATTTGAAACTAGTTCAAAATGATATGTCTCACCTCGAATTACCGCGCCAAGTGCAATAAGGGCATCGAACTTGCTGCTTTTAGCAAGTTTCTGGAGTACTATCGGAATTTCGAGCGCGCCCGGTACTGATACGAATAATATATCCTTTTCAGCAACGCCAAGATTTTTGAGTTCTTCAAAGCATGCGTCAGCAAGACCATTACAGACTAATTCATTAAAACGTGATTGAACTATTCCGATGCGGAGGCTATTACTTTTAAAGCTTGGTTGATATTGTCTGATTTTCATAATCTATCTAGTCTATATGATTAGGATACTTTAATGTCTTAAATTAATATTACATTGTTAACTGGTTTCTGATATGAAGCCTGTAACATGTAGTCCATAATTTGCTATATTACTGAGATTATGCTGATTCGCTAGAATTTTTATCTTACATACACCCAGATCGTGAAGAATTTGTGCTCCTATACCCAGCATCTTCAGATCAGTTATCCAGCGTTGTGGCGATGAATCTATAATTCTTTTCTTATTATCAAATTCAAATTTTTTAAAAAGATCGACAAGATTTTCTTTCATATCACCGTAGTTTAGCAGTAGGATAACGCCGTTGTTGCAATCTACAATGTGACGCATTGCAGCGTCAAAAGTCGACGAGCATGTAGTCGATCTATCAAGTTGAAGTAAATCTAGTATAGATAGTGAGTCATGTACATATACCGGTATATCGGTGTCCGAAGATGGTGTACCGCGCACGAGTGCGATATGAGGTTGTTTTGTCGCTCTATCATGATACATTACTGCATCGAATAGACCATAAATAGTTTGCATCGTGCATTTTGCAATACGTTCAATAACCGATTCCGTTTGACTGCGATAATTAATTAGATCTGCGATCGTACCTATCTTCATATCATGCTTTTTCGAGAATTCGATTAGATCTGGCAACCTTGCCATTGTTCCGTCATCCTTAATAATTTCACAGATAGCAGATGCAGGTACTAATCCCGATAACGATGCGAAATCGCAGCCAGCCTCGGTATGTCCAGCACGCTGGAGCACACCACCTGGCTGTGCCATGATAGGAAATATATGGCCGGGTTGTACAATATCACTAGGCAGTGCATCATGAGCAACTGCAGTTCGTATGGTACGTGCACGGTCAGCTGCTGATATTCCAGTCGTTACACCATCTGCTGCTTCAATGCTAACCGTAAATGCGGTGCCATACCGAGCACCGTTTCGATGTGTCATTAAAGGTAGATTTAACTGTTTACAGCGTTCATATGTCATCGTTAGACAAATTAGTCCGCGACCATATTTAGCCATAAAGTTAATTGCTTCTGGCGTTACGAATTCAGCAGCAATCACTAGATCACCTTCATTTTCGCGGTCTTCTTCATCGATAAGGATCACCATCCGGCCCACTTTTAGTTCGGCGATGATATCGAGCGTGGAGGCGAGCGTCATAAGTCGGCAAGAAAAAATGGACAAAAAAATTATATTTTGCGCAAGTAAACATAATTTACTCGCGCCACTTTAGTCTATTTATTACGTTTTATCTCGAAAGAGATATTTCTCTATCAAGCTTAACCCTGTTATTTTATATAGATAATGTCATATGTTATTAAGTAGAAATTAAAATAAATGAAATTAGATGATACTAAATATACCTCATTTAGATTTTTTATATTTAAGATTATGAATCTTAGTTATATGAGATTTATATTTCATATTTAACTATGTATAGATTATATATCTATAAATATTCGAAATCTTCTAGCGTCATGAGAACTTATAAATCGATCTCACGTTTCAAAAACATGTACTATTCAATCTATTCTATATAGAAAATATTTTATTCTGTATAAAATACACCATATTTTAACTATTAAAAGTTTATTAAACTACATTTATCTAATTATAAAAATAATGACATACTAATATCATTAGCATTCAGTGCTTTACAGATGAATTTCCTTAATTTTTATAATTGTTTTTAACTAGGCTCCTGAAACTAATTTTCATTTGTAATAACATCCCATATTATAAAGCTAATAATACAATCTCGTCTATTAACAAAGCATTATGTATTTTCGCATATCGAATTATTATAACAAATAATATCCTTGCAGGAATATAGTCTAGCCTAGATCTTATCTACTCTGTAGTATCGTTAACTCAGTAAAGAGTACATTAAAAGTATATTTTATAAAATTATTTTAAGTAATATAGATATCTCGTGTTTTAAATATAACAGTTCAGTATTTTAATACTGATGTCTTAATGCTCGTTTTAAAATAAAAAATTTTATTCTGATTGAGCTATAATTGTTAATTTCATAACTAAAGCGTAATTCCTATATGCTCTACTAATATTATCTAAGATCAGAAGTATACAAAAATATAACGTACTCTAGATTAAGTTATTAATGTTTATATAAGAAAAAATTACTTCTTTATAGAACAAATTTCTATAATACTATTATAAAAGTATAAGTGAATACTGAATTGGTATCTAACCAATATTAAGGCTTAAAACGTTCCTATGTTTCTAAAAATGCTAAACTAATGTGCAAATCGGCGAAATATATTAATAGTAACGTTGCTAATAAGGCGTTTAATATTCAAGACATAGAAATAGTACCAGTCAGATATCAAGAATATAATAGTCTTGCTTTAATGTCGTGTGGTGTTGTAATGCTTGATGAAATTGGCCGAGTTTTTCTTGCCCACGCAACTAAAACACCGCACTGGGATATTCCAAAAGGTCACCGTAATTCTAATGAGATGCCGCGTGATGCGTCGTTACGTGAGCTTAAAGAAGAAACTGGAATTACTCTTGAACAAGAACGGCTTATTGATCTTGGTTGCTTTACATATAGGCCAGATAAGGATCTATATTTATTCGCGGTACGTATTACTATGAATGAGATTGATATCACGCGCTGTATTTGTACATCACTATTTTTCAGTGACTACGCAGGAACAATGATTCCGGAAATGGACTCATTCCGCTGGAGTAAGCCGGACGAAGTTGAAGATCTTGTGAATTCTAGTCTTGCAAGATTATTTAGGACACAACTTTCACTCGCTAATTTACACCAATGGTTATAAGCCCATTCTACACCGTGTCGGATAGCTTTCGGAAAGCTTTCCGTTTGAGACTAACAATACGATTAAATACTGGATAAGATTCTTTTGAATCGTAACGATCTGCAATGAAATAACCATGTCGCTCAAACTGGAAACGCGTTTCTGGAGTGGAATCTATTCCAGACTCTAGATATACATTTTTTATTTTCTTTGAATTCGGATTTAACGAATCAAGAAAATCTGCATCATCTAGATAGGGATAGGCATCCTTGAATAAATGATCATAGATCCGTACTTCAGCTTCTATCGCATTTTTTATATTGATCCAATGAATGTTTCCTTTAACCTTATATTTTCTTGAGCCGCTTGTTCCTGATTTGCTATCTGGGAAATAATTGCAGTGCACAGAAATTATATTGCCATCTATATTTTTTTCGCATCCTGTACATTCAATAACGTATCCGTAACGTAGTCGAACTTTATTTTTATGAAATAGACGAAAATAACCATTTGGTGGATTTTCTGAGAAATCTTCGCGCTCAATCCAAAGTTCTCTGGATATTGTGAAAGTACGTATTCCTAGTTCTGGACGATTTGGATGTACAGGTGCCGTGCATGTCTCTTCAAGATCTACTGGATAGTTATCTATCACAAGCTTTATTGGGTTGAGAACAGCAATCGCTCTAGGAACTCTTTCGTCAAGATCATCACGCAGAGCATCTTCTAATACACTCATATCGATCCATGAGTTTATTTTTGTTACGCCGATTCTATTACAGAACAACTGTATACTTTCCGGTGTAAACCCGCGACGACGAATACCTACTATTGTCGGCATTCGTGGATCGTCCCATCCATCAACGTAATTTCCGGTAACAAGCTGCATTAGCTTACGCTTACTTGTAATAGTATAAGTTAGGTTTAGCCGTGAGAACTCTATCTGTCTAGGAAGTGGGTGAGTGAATACACCGACGCCAGCTAACTCGTTGAGTATCCAGTTATACAACGGCCCGTGATCCTCAAATTCGAGCGTGCATAAAGAATGTGTAATATTTTCAATTGCATCTGAAATAGAATGTGCGTAGTCATACATCGGATATATGCACCAAGCATTCCCTGTCCGATAGTGATCTGCAAAACGGATTCGATAGATAATTGGATCACGCATATTGATATTAGGTGACGCCATATCAATCTTAGCTCGCAGAACATGCTCACCCTCATCAAATTCACCAATCTTCATCCTTTTAAACAAACTAAGATTTTCTTCAGGTGTGCGTTCTCTAAACGGCGATGGTATACCAATATCAGTTAGACTACCTCTGTTAGCTCGTATATCATTTGAGCTCTGACTATCAACATAAGCACGGCCTTGCTTAATCAGTAATTTAGCATATTCGTATAATCGATCGTAATAATCGCTAGCAAAGTATTGATGATCTATCATATCTTTACGCCAGTTAAAACCAAGCCAGCGCACTGCATCAATAATTGAGTTTGCGTACTCAACGCTTTCTTTTTTTGGATTAGTATCGTCAATTCTAAGATGACAAACACCGCTATAATCGCGTGCGATACCGAAGTTTAGACAGATACTTTTGGCATGTCCAATATGCAAATAGCCGTTCGGTTCTGGTGAAAATCTCGTTTTAACACGTCCTCCCCATTTCCCAGACTTATTATCTTCATCAATAATATTATAGATGAAATTAGATGTTGTGCAGGTTTTCTTGCGTTTAGTGCTCATGTAGTAGTATGAGTTATTCTGTCGATATGTTACTTTTAAATATATTTAAAATGCTAATGTAGAAATTCTACATCGATGCGCTTATCACTCTATTTCTATATCAGAATATTTAATGGCATAATTATTAGATTTTGCGTACTTATAAAATATTTTTTTTATTGATCAAACCTTCTTCAATTGTCGATATAATATTACTAACAAATTAAATAGCGCGAGAATTATAGTATAAATTATTAGATTTTAACCTTAATCATACCGTGAAATCTAACGAAATCCGAAAAAAATTCCTTTCCTTCTTCGAATCAAAAGGCCATACGATTATCCATTCATCAAGTCTCGTTCCAAGCAATGATCCGACTCTGATGTTTACAAATTCTGGTATGGTTCAATTTAAGGATATATTCCTTGGCTCGTATACACCTATGTATTCTCGAGCTACAACCGTACAGCGTAGTGTTCGAACGGGCGGTAAACATAATGATCTAGAAAATGTAGGTTATACAAATCGTCATCATACGTTCTTTGAGATGCTTGGAAACTTCTCATTTGGCGATTACTTTAAACGTGAGGCGATTAGTTTTGCTTGGGAACTTCTAACAAAAGTTTACCAGTTACCAAAAGATAGGTTATTAGTTACTGTTTATTATGAAGATAATGAAACACGCGATATCTGGGCAGATGAAATTGGTATGCCAGACAAACGAATAATACGAATTGATGATAACAAAGGGTCACGCTACGCGTCGGACAATTTTTGGATGATGGGTGAAACTGGCCCATGTGGGCCGTGTACAGAAATTTTCTATGATCACGGTCCAGATATACCTGGAGGTCCTCCTGGATCTTTAGAAGAGAATGGCGATCGATATATTGAGATATGGAATCTTGTTTTCATAGAATTTAATTGCGACATATATGGTAATATGACCCGCTTGTCAAGATACGGTGTCGATACGGGAATGGGTCTTGAGCGTTTAGCAGCAGTATTGCAGGGTGTACATAGTAATTATGAGATCGATTTATTTCAGAATCTGATCAGAGCAGCTGCACGAGAAACTGGTATTACTGCTAATAGCAATAATAACTCGCTGAATATAATTGCCGATCATATTCGTGCATGTTCATTTTTAATCGTCGATGGCGTAATTCCAAGTAATGAAGGACGGGGCTATGTTTTACGCAGGATTATTCGTCGTGCTATTCGGCATGGCTACAAGCTCGGGAATAATAGTGCATTCTTTCATCGACTTGTCGCTGATCTTATCATAGAAATGGGGAATGCTTATCCTGAATTAAACAGAGCTGAATCACTTATAACTGATATTCTACGTTGTGAGGAGGAGCGCTTTTTCGAAACTATTGAACACGGAATGGCGATTCTAGGCGATGCATTGACTAAAATTAATACAACATCTAACAAAATGAGCGGCAATGTACTTGATAGTGGACTTGCATTTAAATTGCACGACACCTATGGTTTTCCGCTTGATATGACAATTGATGTTTGTCGTGAACATGGTGTAACAGTTGATAAAATCGCATTTGAACATGAGATGACTCGTCAGCGCAAACAGATGCGTGAAGCTAATAAATCTATAGCAACAATGCATAGTAGTGTTAAACACATTAACACGAAAACGATATTTCATGGCTATGAGGATGTTGTTGTTGAAAATGCAGGAGTTATTGCATTGTATGTTAACGGGCTAGCCGTCAATGAGGTAAAAACTACAGAAAACGCATTTATCGTTGTTGTTCTCGACCATACCCCATTCTATGCAGAATCTGGTGGCCAGGTTGGTGACAAAGGAATACTTATAAATGAGACAATGTGCTTTTTAGTCGATAACACATTTAAGATAGTGCATCCAGATGTAATCGGACACTACGGTTTACTTAAAAGAGGAGTTATAAAGGTTGGTGACGTGCTACGTGCAGAGATTAATATAGAGCGCCGTGTTCGTATACAGCGCAATCATTCAGCTATACATTTAATGCATAAGGCACTTCGAAACCTACTTGGTGAACACGTTTCACAAAAAGGTTCACTCGTGGACCACGATAGAGCACGATTCGATTTTATTCACAATAAACCATTAACAGATCAAGAAATTAGGAAAGTTGAGTCGACTGTGAACGCGGAAATCCTTGCAAATGTTCCGAGCGTTATCCGCATAATGTCATATGAAGAAGCAGTAAAGACTGGTGCAGTTGCCTTGTTCGATGAGAAATATGGTAAAAAAGTTCGCGTTCTCAATATTGGTTTCTCAAGTGAACTATGCGGCGGCACACATGTTCAACGAACAGGTGATATTGGTTTCTTTAAAATAGTTACCGAAAGTAATGTTGCTGCTGGTATTCGTCGTATTGAGGCAGTTACTGGCGATAATACAATACACTATGTACAAGAACTCAACGAGCTTATAAATAAAGTATCATCTACATTAAAGACAAAGCCATCAGAACTTGTAAAACGGATCAATCAAATACAAGATCAGGTGAAATCACTCGAAAAAGAACTGTCGACAATGAAATCAAAGTTGACGTTAATCCAGGGAGAAGAATTAGCTAGAAAATCGGTGAAGGTAGGAAACGTACATGTGCTAACTGCAGTTCTCAATAATGCAAACTTGAAATCACTTCGTGAAACCGTTGATAAACTTAAGGATAAGCTAAAGATTGCAGCAATTGTACTCGCAACAGTTGAAGATTGCAAGATTAGTTTAATTGCTGGCGTAACATTAAATATAAGCGAAAATATAAAAGCAGGTGATCTTGCAAACTTTGTTGCACAACAGATTGGCGGAAATGGTGGGGGGCGTCCAGATATGGCACAGGGAGGCGGTACAGATCTAAAAAATTTACAATTTGCACTTAATAATGTAAAAAAATGGATTTCAGATCGTATATGAATACCTTGGCTTTCTGCACCGACTGTTGAATTGTAATTCAATTTATATAAGCCTTAATAAGCTTAAAAGCTTATACTAAGACTTAGTAATCCTTATTCTCTTGCTTCATTCGAAGATGATAACATACGGGTTCGTTCAATCATATCGATATACTCCATAGTTACACCATCGGTTATATATTTTCCATCGAAACATGATGATTCAAAATGCTTAATCATTGGATTGATATCTTGGATTGCACGACGTAAATCATCAACATCCTGATAGATTAGTCTATCAGCGCCGATAATCTTAGCAACCTCAGCATCAGATCGACCGTGAGCTATAAGCTCACTACGTGTTGGCATATCAATACCGTATACATTAGGATATTTGACTGGAGGGGAAGCCGACGCAAATATTACTGATTTTGCGCCTGCATAGCGAGCCATCTGTATAATTTCATGAGAGGTTGTACCGCGTACTATTGAGTCGTCTACAATCAATACATTTTTATCTTTGAACTCTATATTCATTACGTTAAGCTTCTGGCGTACAGATTTCTTGCGCATCGCTTGACCTGGCATGATAAATGTCCGACCAACGTATCGGTTTTTAAAAAATCCTTCTCGATACTTAATGCCTAGCCTTAAAGCAACTTGCATTGCAGCTGGCCTAGATGAATCTGGAATAGGCATTACGACGTCAATCTGAACGTTCTGCAGTTCACGTCGAATTTTTTCTGCCAGATAGTCACCCATTCGTAAACGTACGTTGTAAACTAGTACACCATCAAGACACGAATCCGGACGCGCTAGATATACGTATTCAAACATACATGGATTGAGGTTCGCCATATCTGCACACTGACGGCTATAAAATTTACCATCTAAATCAATAAATATAGCCTCGCCAGGTTGTACGTCACGGACAAACTCAAATCCAATTCCATCAATAGCTACTGATTCAGATGCTACCATCCATTCAGTACCATGATTTGTTTCAAGTTTTCCAATGCATAATGGACGGATACCAAACCGATCTCGAAATGCAACAAGAGCATAACTGGCGATCAGCGATACAATCGAATACGAGCCCTGAACACGACGATGTACACCACATACTGCATTGAATACAGCATCCGGATCAAGCTCTAGACAAGTTGTTGATCGTTGTAACTCATTAGCAAATACGTTAAGCAGTACTTCGCTATCCGAATTAGTATTGATATGCCGTCTATCAACACGAAACATCGATTCCTTTAGTTGATCTGAATTTATTAGGTTACCATTATGCGCAAGGACGATTCCAAATGGCGCATTAACGTAAAATGGTTGAACTTCTTCTCTGCTTGATGCGGATCCAGATGTTGGATAACGGACGTGACCAATTCCAGTAGTACCACGAAGGTTTCGCATATTTCGCGTACGAAATACATCTCGTACCATACCAGTAGCCTTATAGATATGGAAATTACCTACATCTGCAGTTGCAATTCCTGCACCATCTTGACCGCGATGCTGTAAAAGCAGCAAGCTATCATAGACTAACTGATTAACTGGATATTTAGAGAGTATACCTACTATACCGCACATGTCATATACTTTATGATAGCAAAAATTGATCTGTCCAAACTTGCTGATTAAGCACGTATATATTTAGTAACTTTATCAGGCAAAAATTTTTTTAAAACTTGTACGCCCTGATCTGCATACGGACGTAATAATGAACTGCGCCAAAAACCTTGTTTCGGGAGTTCGGTAAATCCTGCTGCAGCAACTAATAGTACAACTAATAACATACCACGGATAGTCCCAAATATTATACCGAGAGAGTAATCAATATAAATAAGGCCAGTGACCTGAATAATCTGAGATAATATCATACTAAAAATGCTAACAATAAATAAAATACTAATTACAATTAATGAAAAAGATATACCACGTTGAGTTAACGTACCACCAGGCCAATCAGTCGGAATGTACGGCATTAAGATTGATGAGTAGCGATTCGCAACTATAAATCCGATCACCCAGCTAAACAGAAAAAAAATCTCAGATGTAAACCCGCGCCATGCGCCATGTAATGACGATAGTACTATTACTGCTAATGTAGTGTAATCGAAAATAGTTAACATCGTCCTCTACTTGTAGTAGTCTAACCTTATTTATATTACTTGTAGAGTCTAACCTTATTTATATTTAATGTTATTACTGCAGATACAGCATCTCGACTAGTAAATGGGCCTGCGCGAAATAGCATTGTTTCATGATCATTAATCTGCTTTCTGTGTTAGAAATATGTTCTGACTCCAAGATCTTTTAAGTTTTTTTGAACAAAAAGTTAACATCGTATTCTACATTAAATATACCAAGTTGAAGTATAAGTCTATTTTTCGTGGATATGTAAATTTAGTAGACGACGATGTCATATCGGTTTCTGGACGGCGTTCACAACTGTATTAGATAAAGTCCGTAGTTATATTGTTTTTTCATATACCACTCTGGTGTTTAGATTGATTTAAAATATCAATTACGATGTCATTAGATATTGGTTTCGGAGATTGATCGAGGACCATTGATAATATCATAATTGCAATCACTATAAGAACAATCGATCCTACAAGACGTCGCCGTCCCTGCCGTTTTTCGTAGATTTTTGGATCGAAAAAGAATTCGTTATCTCCTTTATCTTCAGTATGAGTGTTTATAGACTCGTGTATACGATCATGAATTTTGATTGGCTGACCTGTAAACTTTTTATAGAATGAAAAAATTCCCATGAATACCGTAGATTGTTTTCTTTATTTTTTGAAATTTTTCTAAAATAACTCCATCACGCCAGATACAGTGTGAAAGCTACCTGTAACTATAATTTTGTCATTATTAGATGCATTTTTTATTGCATAGCGAAATGCTTCTGCTGTTGATGAAAACTGAGTAACTTTTTTAGTTTGTCTATTATCAATTCCAGATTGTTGTAGTGCTATTTTGAGTTGTTCTGCCGTCGCTGCACGAGTTGATGGAAGATTTGTCACATACCAATAATCTACATCATTCTTCATGTTCTGTATTATACCTGAGATATCCTTATCATACATTACTCCGAACACCGCATGTGTGTGTGTGAAATATCCTATATCTATAAAATTATGCACAAGCGTTGCAATCGCCTTCGGATTATGTGCAACATCAAGTATAACAATTGGCTTTCCAGGTAGAACTTGAAATCGACCAGGTAGTTTTGCACTAGAAACACCGAGCTGAATATCTTGTATAGATATTGGCAGCCGATCATATAAAGCTTCAAGTGCGGCTATCGCAACCGATGCGTTGATCAACTGATTCGAGCCAATAAGCATTGGGTATGTAAGCTCCGTATAGCATCTACTACGTCCTATATAAGTCCACTTCTCGCGCTTACCTAGATTTGCTTCTATACGGAAATCACGTCTAATAAGCCAAAGATCCGCGCCAAAATTTTCTGCGTACTCAATTAGTTTACATGGTGTGTTTAGATCACCACAGATAGCTGGCTTTCCAGCTCTGAAAATACCAGCTTTCTCTACTGCAATCGCATCACGTGTATTACCGAGATAGTTAGTATGATCAATATCGATACTCGTAATAATTGCACAATCAGTATCAATTATGTTGATCGCATCGAATCGTCCACCAAGGCCAACCTCAAGAATTACAACATCAAGTCTGTGAGAAGAAAATAAATTTAATATTGCAAGTGTAGTAAATTCAAAATACGTTAGTGATATAGGATTTATAAAAGATAGACGTGCCGACTCAACTGCTTCGAAATGCTCCAGTAATTCATCATCTGTAACATTCTTGCCATTAAGGCGAGCACGCTCATTAAATTTAAGCAAATGAGGTGATACATGGCAGCCAACATTATAGCCACCATGTATAAGAATTGTCTCAAGAAATATACAGGTTGAACCCTTACCATTTGTTCCGCCAACTGTAAATATGGGGCATGAAAATTTAATATTTAGTAAATTCTTTATAAGGCCAACTCTTGTTAGTCCCATGTCTATTCTAACTGGGTGAATAGTTTCGAGATAAGAAAGCCATGCGTCGATCGTGGAAAAAGTACTCATACTTTTATCTTAGGGCGGTCAGAGAATGCTTCTTCTGAAGAATGGCAATTAATTGCGCTATTTTATCGCGTAACTTTCGACGCTCAACAATTATATCAATTGCGCCAGTCTTCAATAGGAATTCAGAATGCTGAAAACCGATTGGTAATTTTTCACGTACAGTCTGTTCAATTAAATGTGGACCTGTAAAACCAATTAACGCCTTTGGCTCGGCTATTACAATATCACCAAGAAATGCAAAGCTTGCTGATACACCGCCCATTGTTGGATTTGTTAGTATAGAAATAAATGGAAGCCTTGCTTCAGAAAGCTTTGTTAAAACTGCGGCAGTTTTTGCCATCTGCATTAGCGAAAATAGATTTTCTTGCAGCCTGGCACCACCAGATGCAGTAAAGCATATAAACGGTGCTTCGTGTTCGATTGCTTTTTGTACGCCTCTAACAAAACGTTCGCCAACGACTGATCCCATTGAACCGCCTATGAATGAGAACTCGAAACATGCAGCTACAACAGATAAGCCGTGAATTTTCCCGCCTATCACAACTATTGCATCTGATTCTTTAGAGTCTTCCATCGCTTTCTTTAAGCGATCTGTATATTTTTTACTATCCTTAAACTTTAGTATATCTATTGGTATAACTTCCTGTCCAATTTCATAGCGATATTCTCGATCAAGAAGCGCATCAAGACGATCACGCGCATTGATTTTCATTTGGTAGTTACACTTCAAACATACATTCTGGTTAGATTTGACTTCACTTCGTCGCAATACAGCGTGACAGGAAGAACACCTAACCCATAGACTTTCTGCTATACTTTTATGCCTTTTCTTATTTGTCTGTTTTATTTTTGGTGGCAACAATTTATCAAACCAACCCATTATTATAGGTTCCTATTTCTATGAATTAGTCAGTTCATGAGTAAACATGGACCTCTATACGCTTGTTTTAAGCGTCAAGTTCAGCGCGAAACTTAGTAATGAACGCTCTCAAACCGATAATTTCATTACCTGGTTTTGAATTTTCTAGTAGCTGTATGATCCGACTACCGATCACAACAGCGTCTGATATGTTAGCTACAGCACGCGCTGTTTTTATATCCTGTATGCCGAAGCCGACACACAACGGAACTCTTATATGGGATTTAATTGATACGATTTTACGTGCAATATCTATAATATCTATATTCTGAGATCCCGTTACTCCTTTTAATGATACATAATATACGTAGCCACTCGCAATTTTCCCAATTTTAGCAATCCTCTCATCGGTTGACGTTGGAGCTAACAGAAAGATTTGATCGATTTCTTTAGCGCGCATTAATGCAGTAAATTTTGTTGATTCCTCTAAAGGGTAATCAATTACAATCACACCGTCGACTCCTGATATACTTGCATTATCTGAGAATACATCTATCCCCATTTTTTCTATTGGGTTCGCATAGCTCATTAATACTATCGGAGTTATCTGATTACGTTCACGGAAGTGTTTCACGTTTTCTAGTACTATTTTTAACGTTACACCATGTGTGAGCGCACGTTCTGACGAACGTTGGATAATCGGACCATCTGCCATAGGATCTGAAAATGGCACGCCAAGTTCGATAACGTCTGCACCGCTTTGGGCCATTGCGTGCATTAAGTCGACTGTATTCGCTGAATCTGGATAACCAGCAGTAATAAATGGAATTAATCCCTTACGACCCTGTTCAGCCAATATAGTAAAAGTTTTTTGGATACGAGACATAATTATTTCCTAACCGAATCTTAGATGAAGATGGTTGGCCTACCAGAAGGCGATTTGGTAATTAATTTCTTTTATTTCATAACTAATAGCAGTGTTTTAGGTGAGTCATAGCACGATATTCAATCGTTCTGCAACTGTATGAATATCTTTATCTCCACGACCTGATAAATTCACAAGTATGATCGTGTCATTCGGTAGCTTCGATGCGATCTGCGTTGCATAAGCGATCGCATGGCTTGATTCAAGTGCTGGAATGATTCCCTCGATATGACAGCAGTCGTGAAATGCAATTAATGCCTGTTCATCTGTAACGCTTACGTACTGTGCCAGATTGCTATCTTTTAGCCAGGCATGCTCTGGGCCAACACCTGGATAGTCAAGACCTGCAGACACCGAGTGTGTTTCTATAGTCTGACCATTTAAGTCCTGAAGTAGGTATGTACGGTTTCCGTGTAGTACACCAGGCGTACCAGCACTTAAGGATGCTGCATGACGACCGGTCTTAAGTCCATCGCCAGCTGGCTCAACACCAATCAGCGTCACCGAGACATCATCTATATACGGATAAAAAATTCCCATCGCATTTGATCCGCCACCAACGCACGCTATAACTATATCAGGTTGCCTGCCGATAAGTTTTGGCATCTGTATCCTGCATTCGTCACCAATTATACGTTGGAAATTACGTACCATCATAGGATATGGATGTGGGCCAGCGACTGTACCTATAATATAGAATGTGTGTTCTACGTTTGTTACCCAGTCTCGCATTGCTTCGTTTAACGCATCCTTTAGCGTACACGATCCAGATTTAACAGGTATGACTGACGCACCAAGTAATTTCATCCGATATAAATTTTCGGCTTGACGACGTATATCTTCTGTTCCCATATAGATAACACATTCCATACCAAAACGCGCACAGATCGTTGCAGTAGCGACGCCATGCTGACCTGCACCAGTCTCAGCAATTATACGATTCTTATTCATTCGCTTTGCTAGCATTGCTTGGCCAATAACATTATTGATTTTGTGTGCACCGGTATGATTTAAATCTTCACGTTTAAAATAAATTTGAGCGCCACCAAGCATATTACTCCAACGTTGTGCATGGTATATTGGAGTTGGACGACCAACGAAATTCTTCAATTCATTATGGTATTCATCAATGAAATTGATATTATTTTTGTATTTATTATAAATAGCCTGTAATTCATTAAGTGCATGAATCAGTGTTTCTGAAACAAATATACCGCCATATGGTCCAAAATGGCCAAGATCATCTGGAAGGTTATACATATTATGATTTGTCAATCCTTTTTATAAAGGTTAACGTGATATAAACGACATATCTGCCTTAATCTTATCAAGCATCAGCAGTGCGCACTGCATGCACGAACGCCTTAATCAGGTTACAATCCTTAGTGCCTTTTACGCCAGGTATTTCTACACCACTAGAGACATCGACAGCAAATGGGTGTAACTTTTTGATTGCATTCCCGACGTTTTGTATATTTAAACCACCACTTAAAATAGCCTGATGAGCAATTTCCATTGGAACAATATTCCAATCAAAAACCTTCCCGCTACCTCCGTAGCCTGAGACAAGAGTGTCTAATAAGAGTCCACGAGCTTGCGAATAGTGAAATTTTAATTTTATTAAATCAGATGGTCGTGTTGAGACTCCAACTGGTATAGCACGTAGCCATGGTAAATTTACAGCACGCCCGAAAGCTACACACTGTTCCGGTGTTTCGTCGCCGTGGAATTGTAGTAATGTCAGCGGTACATTTTGTGCAACTGACTTGATCTCATCAAGAGTCGCATTCACGAAAAGGCCGACAACGGATATAAATGGTGGTGTGAGCCTAGCAAGCTGTGCCGCATCAGCTATCGTTAACGAACGTACACTTTTCTTGTAGAATACGAGCCCGATTGCATCGGCGCCGAGTGCAGATACACATTCAATTTCCTCAGGCCGAGATAAACCACAAAATTTGATACGAGTCCGATGAATAATAGACATTACAGTAGAGATAGTCTTTGCTTAAATAGAAGAAGTATTAAAAAAAGATATGTGAAATCTGATATGCTTGTATTTCGCAGAGTACTATAGCCTAATGTAGAGCCATTATCTAATAATCAGTTAGCGACCTCTGCTACTATTTTAGTGTGATTATTACTTATCAAGCAGAATACATAACATTCTACGTATAGGTTCTGCTGCGCCCCATAACAACTGATCGCCAATAGTAAATGCAGAAAGATACTTTTTACCCATCTTCATCTTACGCAGTCGACCAACTGATACCATCAGCGTACCTGATACCTTTGCAGGAGAAAGATCACGGATTGTTGCTTCACGCTGGTTCGGTACTATTTTAACCCATTTGTTAGATGACGCGAGGATATCATCGATTTCATCAAGCGGTATATCCTTTTTTAGTTTTATTGTCATAGCTTGTGAGTGACAGCGCATCGTACCTATCCGAACACATAGACCATCAACTGGAATTGAGCCTGATATTCCAGGAATAGGCTTACCAAGAATTTTATTTGTTTCTGCGCCACTCTTCCATTCTTCCTTTGACATTCCATTATTGAGATCAATATCGATCCACGGAATAAGTGAACCAGCAAGCGGTACACCAAAATAGCTCGTAGGCATAGAATCGCTATTCATCGCTGTGAGAACACAACGATCTATGTCAATTATAGCTGAAGATGGATCTGTAAGTTGTGAAGCAACTGCGCCGTTTAGTATACCCATCTGCAAGAGTAGTTCACGCATGTTTTTTGCGCCAGCACCAGATGCTGCCTGATAGGTCATCATTGATATCCAATCAATAATGTTTTCTCGAAACAATCCCCCTAGCGCCATAAGCATTAGGCTGACCGTACAGTTTCCACCAACGAAATTCTTCGTTCCACTACTGATTGCATTCTTAATTATGTCAAGGTTTACAGGATCGAGAACAATCACCGTATCATCTTGCATCCTTAGAGAGGATGCTACATCAATCCAATATCCATTCCATCCAGCTGAACGTAGTTTTGGAAATATATTATTTGTATATTCTGAACCCTGACAGGTTATGATCGCGTCACACTTTTTCAATTCGTCGACACTCATCGCGTCTTTTAGATAGATTTCGTTTTTCGCAAATAACGGTGCTGCTCTACCAGAGTTGCTAGCGCTAAAAAAAATAGGCTCAACAAGTGAAAAATCCCCTTCTTCTAACATCCTCTGCATTAGCACACTGCCGACCATTCCACGCCAACCTACAAAACCTGTGATCATAACTACTAATCCTTTTGAATGGAAATTCTTTATTACTTTGTACGAGATATAATAGACAATATACAAAATAAGCTAACTATCAGCATAATCAGTGCTTAACAATTATTTTGCTATAATTGCTTTCGTATCAATTTTAGAAATAGAGAGATCAAGGCTTGTTATTATCAGATATAATATGAATAGGAAGACTGTACGCTAATTAGTGCTACTTCAAAACAAATTTTTCAATCTAATAAGAAGTTTTTTCCATCGAATTTATCTAGTCTCGACGCGAGTATAAAAAATTAAGATCTTTCTTTCAAAGAAATTCTATAATGCCGCAATTACTGCGTTACCCATTTCTACAGTGCCTACAAGCTTACAACCTGACGTTGCAATATCTTCAGTTCGATAGCCTTGTTCAAGTACCTTTTTTACAGCGTTTTCAATTCTTTTAGCCTGTTCTTCGCGATTTAGAGAAAGACGTAACAGCATTGCTGCTGACAAAATTGTTGCAAGAGGATTTGCAATGCCTTTGCCAGAAATGTTTGGTGCAGAGCCGTGTGATGGCTCATATAGGCCTTTGTTATATTTATCAAGAGAAGCTGATGGTAGCATCCCTATAGAACCAGTCAGTATTGATGCCTCATCTGATAAGATATCTCCGAACATATTGCCAGTTACGATCACGTCGAACTGTTTTGGTTCTTTTATGAGTTGCATTGCGGCATTATCAATATACATATGCGATAGCTCAACATCTGAATAACACTTTGCGACGTCAATCATGATATCTCGCCAAAACTTGGATGTTTCAAGAACATTAGACTTATCAACAGAAATCAATTTTTTTTTGCGATTTCTTGAGATCTGAAAAGCAACATGCGCGATTCTGCGAACTTCTGGCTCTGAATAACACATTGTGTCAAATCCCTCACGCATGCCAGAGAATAAGCTACTGGAAGATACGCGCACGCCTCGCGGCTGGCCAAAGTAGACATCCCCATTTAATTCACGCACGATTAAAATATTAAGTTCTTGAACTAGCTTAGGCTTCAGAGGTGACGCATCGATTAATTGCGGATAGGAGATCACTGGACGTAAGTTCGCAAACAATTCAAGATGCTTCCGTAGTTGAAGAATTGCCTGCTCTGGACGTAATACACGATCTAGTACATCATACTTCCAATCACCAACTGCACCAAATAAGATTGCTTTTGCATCTTTCGCAAGCTTCAGTGTGGAATCAGGTAACGGATATCCGCTTTCCTCATACGCTTTACCACCAACCGAAGCCTGTTCAAGCTCAAACTTCTCATCAAGCGCTTTTAACACCTTTACGGCTTCTCGGATAATTTCTGGACCGATTCCATCTCCTGGTAGCACTGCAATTTTCATGAAGAATTCCTAGCTATAAAAAGAGATATAGTTTAATTTCTAGTTATCTAGCTTATTATTTAGCCACGGCTGCTTTTCTAGATGTTTGTTTTCGAACTTATGTATTTTTCCAGCCCAATGTAAAGTAAGACTAATATCGTCGAAGCCATTAATCAGACAATACTTACGAAATTCAGTTATCTCGAATAGATATTCAAGTCCATCTGTCATACGTATAACTTGTGCATTGAGATCAATTGTCAATTGATAGCCATTGAGTTTATATGTTTCATTAAATAAATGATCGATTTTCTGCTCATTCAGCTCGATTGGAAGCAGTCCGTTTTTATAGCAATTGCTTAAAAAAATATCAGCAAAGCTTGGTGCAATAATTGATCGAAATCCATACTGTTGCAATGCCCATTGTGCATGTTCACGCGAACTGCCACAGCCGAAGTTCTTTCGAGCAAGCAAAATTGTCGCATTCTGGTAACGTAACTGATTTAATACAAAGTCTGGATTCAGTGGACGTGTTGAACTGTCCTGACCTAGTTCGCCGTGGTCAAGATAGCGCCACTCGTCAAATGCATGAGGACCGAAACCAGTACGTTTAATAGTTTTTAAAAACTGTTTCGGAATAATTGCATCAGTATCCACATTCTCACGATCAAGCGGTGCTACAAGTCCAGTATGGACAGTAAATTTTTCCATAATTTATATAAAAAGACGATCTATATAATATGTCTTAGCCTAATTTTCGAATATCAACAAAATGCCCTTCGATTGCTGCCGCAGCTGCCATAGCTGGACTGACTAGATGCGTTCGTCCTCCAATACCCTGCCTGCCTTCGAAATTACGATTTGATGTAGACGCACAACGCTCACCTGGATTAAGACGATCTGCATTCATTGCAAGACACATTGAGCAGCCAGGATCACGCCATTCGAAACCTGCATTTATAAATACCTTGTCGAGACTTTCTTGTTCTGCTTTAATCTTTACAAGGCCAGATCCAGGGACAACCATAGCGGTCTTCACGTTATTTGCGATACGACGCCCAAGTATTTTTACTATATCCGCAGCTGCTCGAATATCTTCGATACGTGCATTTGTACATGATCCAATAAAGATTTTATCGACGCTAATAGCCTCTATAGGCATATCCGGAGTAAGATCCATATATGATAGAGCTCGTTCTATAGCATCACGTTTAACTAAATTCTTTTCGTGCTTCGGATTTGGTATCCGACCGTTGATTGGTATTACCATTTCTGGTGATGTACCCCATGTGACCTGTGGCGCAATCTCAGATGCTAGAAATTCGACGATGTAGTCGAACTGCGCATCCTTATCGGATCTAAATGTACTCCAGTACTTAACTGCTTGATCCCATTCTAATCCGGTTGGTACAAATGGACGATTTTTCAAGTATTCAATCGTTATATTGTCAACTGCTACCATTCCTGTACGTGCGCCAGCCTCAATCGCCATATTGCATATGGTCATCCGTTCTTCCATTGACATCGTACGGATTGTCGACCCGCCGAATTCGATTGCATATCCAGTTCCACCGGAAGTTCCTATTCTGCAAATAATTGCAAGCACGACATCTTTCGCTGTACAACGGCTAGATAGTAGACCATTAACATTCACAAGCATATTCTTGCTCTTCTTTTGTAAGAGTGTCTGTGTCGCAAGTACGTGTTCAACCTCAGACGTACCGATCCCATGTGCGAGCGCACCGAATGCTCCATGTGTTGAGGTATGAGAATCACCACAGACTATCGTCATGCCAGGTAGTGTTGCCCCTTGCTCAGGGCCAATAATATGAACGATGCCTTGACGGATATCATTCATCTTGAATTGCGTAATACCGTGTGTATCACAATTCATATCAAGCGTGTCAACCTGCAATTTCGATATTGGATCAATGATACCTCCACTACGATTAGTAGTTGGCACGTTATGATCGGATACAGCAAGATTTGCACTAATACGCCACACCGGACGATTTGCGATTTTCAATCCTTCGAATGCCTGTGGACTTGTAACTTCATGTAGAAGTTGGCGATCAATATAGAGAAGTGTCGTGCCATCTTTCTCAGTATGGACAACGTGTGTGTTCCATAATTTATCGTACAGCGTCTGTGCCATAAACAGCTTATCTCTCTTTCGTTAGAAGCATGTCATTTCAAGTCTACGCTGATAGCCTTCTATATTTCACCATAGATAAAATAACTCCTTCTAACACGGCTACTATAGCATCTACTAAGATTCTACGATATGCTAATTAATGATTAATGAGCAAATGCATATTATAATACTGATATATATCAGTTCTTTAATTCAATCTAATTGAAATGGTTTTGATGTATGTAAAGAAATGATAAACTTCTAATAATAATTAATTAGTCTTTATTAGTAAACTATATTATAGATATGGTTTATTCATTATTGAATTTTTTAAAGTAAAATTCATAAAATAATACTAGAACTATTTTAGTTCACGTATATAAAATCAATGTTTTCTTTGATTATTACAAAGTTATTGTAGAAGATAACGACAATTCAATGCGAACTGTATTTTTATATATTGACAATAAAAGAAATATCTTTCTTATCGAACATATTTTATATTTGATCGGATAGTTAGATCAATTTTATAATCTCATTAAGAGTTTAAAACTTCGCCTTTATCCTATTAATTAGTACATATTAGATCTAGCTTAAGATAGATGTTAAATAAACTTTATATGATTCGAGTTAATTAAAATTAATATAGACAGTATAGAGCTGTAGATAAATTATATTATCTTATATAGATAAAGCAGCATCCTGTAGATTCGAACAGTATGTATATATTAACTATAACTGATTCAGTTGAATAGATTTCAGCCACTTATTATCATTGACGCTATGCTATTCTACTTTTCTGCTCCAATGTTCGTACATATATATTTCGTTCAATTTTATCAACATCTGTCTTATCAACATCTGTCTAATAACAATTTTCATTTGTTACTACTATAGGATAGTATTTTAAAATCCAGGATTGGATAGATATTGAGCTATTAATGAAATATTTAAACGCTTTGTTAATATTAAATTGTTCTGCGTTACTATAGAAGTCATGTTATATCTTATAGATGTTTACTATGAATATCTTGCGTTTGTTATTTTTCGAATAAAAAGATAATTAACCTATTTGAATGTGTATACATTGACAATGTATATTGTCTTTCGAAAGTAATTAGTAGATCTCAATTTTTTTATTCTACTTATATAAGTTTGTAATTTCTTACATGGCAATCAATGCTAATTTTGAAAGGAATATTTAATGAATAAACAGGAGTTAATTAACGCTATCTCTAATGAGATAGGAACAAGCAAAATAAAAACAAGTAAAATGTTAAATATACTACTTAATGTTATTAAAAAAGTTGTTTCAGATGGTGAATCAGTCCAGCTAATTGGCTTTGGTAGTTTTACTTCAAGTAATCGTTCAATACGTACAGGCCGTAATCCAAAAACTGGCGAAATTATTAATATCCCAGCTTCAAAAAAAGTAAAATTTACACCAGGCAAGGCATTTAGAAACGCAATAAATAAGAAGTATTAAATTTAAAAAGTAAAATTAGACAACAATTATACATATTTAAAATATTTAGCGTTTCTTCATACTAGCGGCGTAGTTATAATATCCGTTATGCGTACTGGTATCACATTGATTTATGCTATATTCTAATTTCTAATTCCAACACTTACTTATTGAAATAAGTAAGTGATAGATTTAGAGATCTGCTGCTATTTTTATATATCTAACTTCAGGTTTGTTCCTATAAATAATAGGAGGAGAAATTTAGTTATATAAAACTTGACAAAGTATTGTTATTGTCTAGCTACGTATAGCTTTAGCTATTATCTACATACTTGTATCTTTACTGTACGACTAAAACAAGTTTATAAATAAGTAAGTTTTCTCTATTTATTTCCATCATTACCAATTTA
This sequence comes from Burkholderia sp., assembly GCA_032470195.1. GTDB lineage: Bacteria > Pseudomonadota > Gammaproteobacteria > Burkholderiales > Burkholderiaceae > Burkholderia. The sequence continues at coordinate 64,326 of JAVHYX010000002.1, forward strand.
GTAAAACTGTCTTATACCATATTATACTCCACGTTCCATATATAGATTATAGTCTCTAAATAGTATTTGTCTATAAAATATTATAGTGTTGCTTGATCTAAAATATACACTAAACTTTTTATATTAAGTTAATAAAATATATATAACAACAATATGGCTGGTCACTCAAAGTGGGCAAATATTAAACACAAGAAAGCTGGAGCAGATACGAAGCGTAGCAAAGTATGGACACGTTTAATTAAGGAAATCTATATGTCCGCACATCTTGGTGGTGATCCTACTACAAATCCCCGCCTGAGACTTGCTATTGAAAAAGCATCCGATGCCAATATACCCAAGGATAATATAAGACGCGCGATTAATCGAGTTATCGGTAACTCAGATGAGAAAAAAAATTATGAGGAGATCCGATATGAAGGTTATGGCGTTGGAGGAGCAGCAATTATCATCGATGCATTGACAGAAAATCGCAAGCGAACGGTCGCTGAAGTTCGTTATGTATTCTCAAAATTCGGTGGTAATATAAGTTCTGATGGTTCGGTTACATTTATGTTCGAACGTGTCGGTAAGTTCTTATTCGAAACTGGTACAAATGAAGATGTTCTGTTAGAAGTTATACTTGATTGCGGCGCCTACGATGTTATCATGAATGATAGTGATTCGATAGAGGTTCTATGCGATTGGAAAGTATTTACAAAAGTAAGAGATATATTAGAAGCTGCTGGTCTCAAAACTAAATCTGCCAAGGTGGTAATGATTCCAAAGAAAAAAATTGAATTTACTCGAGATGATAGGGAAAATTTACAAAAGCTATTAGATGCACTGGAGAGTATTGAAGACGTACAAGAAGTATACACGAATGTAGTTACTGTTAATAATGATATAAGTTGATGTTAATAGACTATATAGAGGTATATTAATATCGATAATTCAACTATACTTCTTTAATTTCGTCTTTGCATCAGCCGCCCAATTTTGGCCTATAGGAAAATATACAATGAAATTACTCGTTGTTGGCTCTGGAGGACGTGAACATGCATTCGCTTGGAAACTAGCCCAGTCTCCACACGTTACAAAGGTGTACGTTGCTCCAGGTAATGGAGGTATTGCACAAGATACTCGCCTACAGAACGTTGAGATCACAGAATTTGACGAGCTTATTAATTTTGTAGAAAGCAAAGATATAACGTTCACGTTAGTTGGACCAGAAGCACCACTAGCAGATGGTATTGTAAACATTTTTCGTGCACGCGGTCTGAAAATATTTGGCCCGACTAGAGAAGCTATGCAACTTGAAAGCTCTAAAAATTTTGCAAAAATTTTTATGAAGCGTCATGGAATACCAACAGCAGACTATGAATCTTTTACAGATGCTGAGGCTGCACACGCATATATTAACTCAAATATTTCTCCAATCGTTGTGAAGGCTGATGGACTTAAATCTGGAAAGGGCGTTATTGTTGCAAAAACTCCAGAAGAAGCTCATGAAGCTATTGATATGATGATGCTATCTAATAACAAGTTAGATGGATCAAGTGATCGCATTTTGATTGAGCAGTTCGTCGATGGCGAGGAAGTAAGCTTTATCGTAATGGCCGATGGTAAAAATGTACTTACACTTGCATCGAGCAAAGATTATAAGCGTCTTCTAGATAATGATCAGGGTAAAAATACAGGCGGGATGGGTGCATATTCTCCGGTGCCTATAGTAACACCGCAGATACATGCCCGTATAATGCGTGAGATTATCATGCCAACTATTCGTGGGATGGAAAAAGATAGAATTCGATTTACTGGTTTCCTATATGCAGGCTTGATGATTACTAAAGATAGTTCGCTGAGAGTGCTCGAATTTAACTGCCGGATGGGTGATCCAGAAACACAGTCTATCATGCCACGTATGAAAAGCGATTTTTCTAAAATCATCGAACATGCAATTGCTGGTACTCTCGATAAAGTTGATATAGATTGGGACCGTCGTACTGCGCTCGGCGTCGTTTTAGCTGCGCATGGTTATCCAGAATCTCCAAGAAAAGGCGATCGTATTAATGGTATCCAAATAGAAACGACACAGGTAATCACGTTTCATAGTGGAACTAAACTAGATGGCGATAAATTAGTAACATCAGGTGGACGAATCCTGTGCGTTGTTGGCCTTGCCGATTCCATTAGTGAGGCACAGCAATATGCTTACGATGCCATAAATCAGGTAAACTTTGATGGAATGCAGTATCGTAGAGATATTGGTTATACACGCGCTAAATCGTAGAAACTACTAATAGGAGAAGTTATATGCTCTAACATGACTAACTCGTTATATGATGTACCACGCGTTCGCGCATATCTTGAGAATCTTCATGTACATATTACCAAGGAAATTAGTGCTCTTGACGAGATGCAGTTTTCAAATGATGTGTGGAAGCACAAGCCTGGTGGAAAACTAGGCGGAGGTGGCTGCACATCTATTCTTGAACAAGGCACGCTTTTTGAACGCGCCGGTATAGGTATATCTGATATCACTGGTATAGAACTTCCACAATCTGCTAGCGCTTCACGACTGCTCACTGGATATAGTTTCACTGCGATCGGTGTGTCACTTGTACTACATCCGCGTAATCCATACTGCCCAACAGTACACATGAACGTTCGTATGTTTATTGCAAAGAAAATGTACGAAACACCCGTTTTCTGGTTTGGTGGTGGGATGGATCTAACTCCATATTATGGTTTTGAGGAAGATGCACAACACTTCCACCGTACCTGTAAATTAGCACTTGATCCGTTCGGAGTAGAACTATATCCAAATTTTAAAAAATGGTGTGATGAATACTTCTTTCTAAAACATCGGAATGAATATCGAGGCATTGGTGGAATCTTCTTCGATGATTATGATGATGGTGGTTTTGATAAAGCTTTTGATCTAATGCGAAGTGTTGGTGATTCTTTTCTTCTAGCTTATATACCTATTATCAAACGACGACGAGACATACCATATGGCGAAAGAGAACGTGCGTTTCAATTGTATCGACGTGGCCGTTACGTCGAGTTTAACTTAATCTTTGATAGGGGTACGTTATTTGGACTACATGGAGGTGGTCGAACCGAATCAATTCTCCTATCAATGCCACCCGTTGTACACTGGCGCTACGACTGGAATCCAGAACCGGATTCGCCTGAAGAACGACTGATTAATGAATTCCTTATTCTGCGTGACTGGATTATCTGAGCTACACGCGATGTTACCAGATAATACTATGTTGAGACCAAATAAGAAAAGAAACTTCTAAAACAACATTAAATATCAAGGACAGCTTTCTTGTCCAATCAAATCAACCTACAACAAAACCGGTTACATCGCCGATTTAGTTTATTTGGTGGTACGTTTGATCCGATACATAATGGGCATCTTGCTATTGCTCGTCGGTTTTCTGAACAACTTGATCTGATCGATCTTATTTTCTTCCAGATGGCCAGCTATATCAGAAATGTAATTTATCAACTACAAAATATCGATTTGCGATGACATAATCTACTACTTCCTCTTTGATAAAAATTAACCGTATTACAGTAGTTGACGTATTAACAGAGGAGATTAATCGTGACGGTCACTATATATTGGGGATGCGATCAATACTCTAGAACTCTGGCGTAACTATCTTGATCAAGATACATCAATATCTCTACTAGTTAGTGTTGATCAACTTATTCTTCTCGATACATTGCATGATTAGCGACGTCTTTTTGAGTTTGCACATTTATATGATGAAAATCGACTAGGACCATATTTATCAGCTGCGTCAGATAATATCTGTTAATGAAATAAATGCTAGACAGACTATCTTAAATTTTATGAAAACAACACTATCTAGCTATCTGCTAATTGATAAAATTTTTTCATTCGAAATTTCATCAACTAATATATACGTGTAACCAGTTTAAAAAAAGTAGCTCGTCATGTCGAATACAACAACTTGTTGTTGTGCCTAAACATATACCCACAGGCTGTTTGACATATATTTAATAACATCACCTATACTAGTTATAATCTTATGAACATCCGTAAACTGCAGCGTTTAATCGTCGACGCTCTCGAAGATGCTAAGGCGCAAGATATTAAGGTGTTCAATACCAGTCATCTAACAGAACTATTTGATCGCGTAATCATTACGTCTGGTACATCGATCAGGCATACAAAAACTCTCGCATCAAACGTTCGCGATAAAGTTAAGAAAGACGGTGGTAAAGTTATTAGTTTAGAAGGAAATAATATTGGTCAATGGATACTTGTAGATTGCACTGACGCAGTTGTACATATCTTTCATCCTCTTCTACGTCAATACTACAACCTCGAGGAAATATGGGGTAACAAGCTAGTTAGGCTTAAGGCTAGAAAGAAAAACGAAGATGATATAATCAGTAAAAATAATTTAGTCGATTTATAATTAGGACAAGAAAATATATCGGAAGTACTGCCTCTATATAGAGAAGTATATTCTGAAATATACTAAAGATTAGCTGACTAATCAGTCAATATTTGTTTTTGAATAAAAACATCAGATAATTAAATATCTAGTGGATCAACATCGATATGCCAGCTTAGCACGCTGTTTAACGCAATTAATTTTGTCTTCCATGCTCGAAGAACACACTGTAAGCTAGTTCGTGAAACGCTTTCAAGTAGTAATTGTGCGCGATTTATGTTTGAAACTTTTACGGTTTTCATCGGAACTGCATCATAGACAGTTACTCGATATCCACCTGGTAGATTGGATATAATAGCTGATGCTTGACGCAAGAATATGAGCGCCGCATCTAATGTTCGCGCCTCTGCACGCAGTAGTGCTTGATAAGTGAATGGTGGTAAATTTGCTTCTCGACGCTCGGCGAGGGTTGTATTAGCGAAACCTGTGTAATCATGCTTCTTTAGAGCTAGATATAGCGCATGCTGCGGATAGTTAGTTTGGATCAGAACATCACCAGGTAATCCAGCACGCCCAGCACGGCCGCTAACTTGGATTAATTGCGCAAATAGTCGCTCGCTCGCTCGGAAGTCGTGTGAGAATAACGCTGTATCAGAATTTAGAACGCAGACAAGCGATACACGACGAAAATCGTGCCCTTTCGATATCATTTGCGTACCAACAAGAATATCTATCTTACCTGTATGTACATTAGAAAAAAGTGCCTTCGCGCTGCCTTTGCGGCGCGTATTATCTGCATCGATTCGAAGTATTCTCGCATCTGGCATTAGTTCTGTAAGCGTTTCCTCAATACGCTGCGTACCTTGTCCAAGTGCTGTGATATCTATATTTCCGCATTCTGGACAGGATCGATAAATGTGCGTTTCCAACCCACAATGGTGACAACGCAATACGTGCTCTTGCTTATGCAGAACGATATATACACTACAACTTGAGCATACAGCAACCCATCCGCACAAATTACACGTCAAGGCAAGAGCATAGCCACGACGATTTATAAATATGAGGCTCTGCTCACCGCGCACAAGTCGCGCTTTCAGCGCTACAAGCAGTGGATCAGATAATCCACCTGATATGCGTCCGCATCTGATTTCTTGTTTAAGATCGATTAATCTTACAGTTGGTAGGCCAGAATTAGCAACAATGCGTCGTGATAATGTGAGTAATGAATAATATCCCTGCTTAGCTTTCCACCAACTTTCGAGTGAAGGCGTCGCAGATCCAAGAATAATAGGAATATGAAGCTGCTTCGCTCGCCAAACTGCGAGATCACGAGCTGAGTAACGGAACCTTTCTTGTTGCTTATATCCAGGATCATGTTCCTCATCAACTATAATCAACGCGAGAGATGGTAACGATGCAAGAACTGCAAGTCGCGTACCAAGAATAATTCGTGCATGACCAGTATGTGCAGCTATCCAGTTCCGAACACGTCTACTATTAGTTAGACCGCTATGTAGCGTAACAACTGTATCCTCTGGAAGGATATTAGAAAGTCGATCACGAAATGCAGATTCGAATTGTGGTGTCAAATTTATTTCTGGAACAAGAATAAGTGCTTGTGCACCGGAAAATGCTTTTAATCGTTCTATAAGTGCGTGTATGTAGACTTCTGTTTTTCCGCTACTGGTTACACCATATAGTAAGAACGGTGAGAAGCCATTAGATGATATAATTTTCGTAAGTGCTTTTATCTGTTCATCTGTTAATCTCGATGTTTTGATTCTCTCAGAAAAAGTAGATAAATTATCTATGGATTCAGATGATAGACAAACAATATCATTTGAATTTAACGTACTGGGAGAAGTAGGAATACAGGAAATAACTTTTTTTACTACCCAACCACGCGATATCCATTTATCGAGTATATTAGAAGCTTTAGAATGTTCGAGCTTTGCATCTGAAATCGATAATAAATCTATGTTTAATAATGTTTTTGCAAGTCGGCGAAGAGCAATAGCATGAACTGGTAAAATATCTGGTAATGCAGTTCGTCCGTCTTCAGTAAGTTTATAAAATTGCTCTTGAGTAAATAGACGCTCCCAATATCTAGAATCGCGTAATGTTTTCGGAAGAGCTTGTAACCCTACTTCACCGCATGATCTCTGATAATAATTAGCTGAGAATAATATAAGTTCAAGCCATTTTTGTGATAGTGGTGGTAAACCTATACAGATTTTGTCGACATTTCGTAGATGGTTTAGCGGGACATTAGTATGTCTAGACACATCATAGACGAGCCCGACAACGCGTCGTTTTCTGAATGGAACCTGAACAAGCATTCCAGGAACCGGAAATGGTCGTATATCACAACGATAATCAAGCAACATTACAAATGGGTAATCAAGTGCAACGCGCAAATAGACTATCTCCATTACACTATGATTTGATTTAATCAAATGACAGAAAAATTAAAATGAAACATAGAGTTATATACTAAATAGTAGTAATAAGAAAATCTTTTTTCTAACAAGAAGAAATAATTAAATTATACAACTTAAAACGTTAAATTCTTCTTATCGCAATATAATCTATATAAGTTTAGAGTATTCAAAATATTTAATTTTAGACCGTTAATATTCTACGAATTACACGACTATAACAATGTACCTCGTCGACGAGTTCTGCGATATGCTCTGGCGGTGTAAATTTTGAAATTCCGTGACCTAAGTTGAATACATGACCAGGATGGTTACCATAACTATCTAAAATTGCTCGAACTTCGGAGCGAATTACATTAGGTGGTGAAAATAGAATTATCGGATCAAGATTACCTTGAAGTGCTATTCTATTACTAATTTGCGCTCGTGCCATTGCAAGATTTATTGTCCAGTCGAGGCTAACCGCGTCAATACCGGAACATACTATCTCATCAAGAATGTACAATGGATCCCCTTTCTTGAACATGATAATCGGAACGCGTCGACCATAATTCTCCCGCTTTAAAGAAGAAATAACACGACGTATATAATCGAAAGAAAATCGTAAGTATGCATAATGGGGGAGTGTACCCCCCCAAGTATCGAAAATCATGATTGCCTGTACACCAGCTTCTATTTGTATATTTAGATATTCGATAACGGCTTGTGCATTAATACTAAGGATACGGTGCATTAAATCCGGACGTGTATAAGCCATTGATTTTACAATTCGAAAATCATCTGAACTTCCGCCTTCAACCATATAGCATGCAAGTGTCCATGGACTACCAGAGAATCCAATTAATGGTACACGTTGTCTGCCTTGGTTATCAGTAAGAGCACGACAGATATTACGTACCGAAGTTGTAATGTAGCTAAGTGTATCACCAATATCTGGAACAGATAGCCTTAAGACGTCCTCTTCTGTACGTACCGGATGAGAAAATTTTGGTCCCTCACCAGCTAAGAAGCTGAGACCAAGCCCCATTGCGTCTGGAACTATTAGAATATCTGAAAACAGAATGGCCGCATCAAGCGGATAACGATGGAGTGGCTGTAGAGTTACTTCAGTTGCGTAATCTGGATTCTTAGCAAGCTGTAGAAAACTTCCTGCTCGCATGCGTGTTGCATTATATTCTGGAAGATAGCGCCCGGCCTGTCGCATTAACCAGATTGGCGTGTAATCAGTAGGCTCGCATAGTAGTGCGCGTAAGAGTGTATCATTAAGCAGAGTATGAGCCACGCTAAAAGACGACAAAAAAGTAAAATCTAATTTTACTCTAGAACAGTTTCATGAAGATATAACTATAGTGGTATAATTTACTTTACACTCTTATCAAATAAATGCTTGATTCAGCGCTTCGTGTGAAATTTCATGAAGCTCTTGATTGCTTTGAGTTGCGCTATCGTAGTTGCGAGCTCAAGCTGTGCCTTGGCGATATCAATATCTGACTTTGCGCCATGTAGTCTTTCCTCGGCTCGCTTCTTTGCTTCCTCAGACCTTGCTTCATCGAGATCTTTTCCACGAATCGCGGTGTCAGCAAGAACGGTTATAATTCTAGGTTGAACTTCGAGAATTCCACCTGAAACAAATATAAGTTCGTTATTGCCTATTTCCGTTTCAATGCGTACTATACCCGGATGGATACGTGTAATCAATGGTGTGTGCAGTGGAAGAATACCAAGCTCGCCAGATTCGCCTGGCAGCACGACGAATTTCGCCTGGCCTGAGAAAATTTGCCCCTCTGCACTGACGACATCTATTTTGATAATTGTCATATCAGTCTCTGACTATTATTAAATATTCCTAGACTTTTCAATGGCTTCATCAATGGTACCTACCATGTAGAATGCCTGTTCTGGTAAATGATCACATTCACCATTAATAATCATTTTAAATCCGCGTATCGTCTCCTTTAATGGTACGTACTTACCAGGTGAGCCAGTGAATACTTCTGCTACGCGAAATGGCTGCGATAAAAAACGCTGAATCTTTCTCGCGCGGTCAACCAATAACCTATCTTCTGGTGATAGCTCGCCCATGCCAAGAATCGCGATGATGTCGCGTAGTTCCTTATAACGCTGTAACGTTTGCTGCACGTTACGCGTGATCGAGTAGTGCTCTTCACCAATCACGCTTGGATAAATTTGACGAGATGTTGAATCAAGCGGATCTACAGCTGGATAAATTCCGAGCGATGCTATATCGCGTGATAGTACGACTGTTGCGTCTAGATGACCAAATGTAGTCGCAGGGGATGGATCTGTTAAATCATCAGCAGGAACATACACAGCTTGAACAGATGTAATCGAACCTTTCTTGGTCGAAGTAATCCGTTCCTGTAGTTTTCCCATTTCCTCAGCTAGAGTTGGTTGATAACCAACAGCTGACGGCATTCGTCCTAATAAAGCTGATACTTCAGCACCGGCTAATGTGAAACGATAAATGTTATCAACAAAGAATAGCACATCAAGACCTTCATCACGGAAGTGCTCTGCTATAGTTAGACCAGTTAACGCAACTCGTAGACGGTTTCCAGGAGGTTCGCTCATCTGTCCATATACGAGCGCAACCTTATCAATTACATTTGAATCTTTCATTTCGTAGTAGAAATCATTTCCTTCACGCGTCCTCTCACCAACGCCTGCGAAAACAGAGTAACCGCCATGCTCCTTTGAAATATTATTGATCAGCTCCATCATGTTAACTGTTTTGCCAACACCAGCACCACCGAATAGCCCAACCTTTCCGCCCTTAGCGAACGGACAGATTAGGTCAATGACTTTTATGCCTGTTTCAAGTAATTCTGTTGAAGGCGATAATTCATCCATAGATGGTGCTTTCTGGTGAATCGAGCGCTTATATTCGCTGTTGATTGGCCCAGCTTCATCTATTGGACGACCAAGTACATCCATAATTCGACCAAGAGTTGGTTTGCCAACTGGGATTGATATCGGCTTGCCTGTATTCTTCACCTTTGTTCCGCGCCGTAATCCACCGAAAGCACCAAGACAGATAGTACGTACTACTCCATCTCCGATCTGTTGTTGAACTTCTAGTATTAATTCCGAGTTATCTAGAATGAGTGCATCGTAGATCTTCGGCATGTTATCTCGAGGGAATTCGACGTCAATAACAGCACCTATACATTGTACGATTATACCTTCAACTAAATCAGCAGTACTCATTACTTTTCCTTTAAATACCATATTTGCCATATATAAAACGTGGTTACTGGCACTCTGTTCTTTATACATTGTTTAAACAGCAGATGCGCCACCGACAATTTCTGACAATTCCTTCGTAATAGAAGCTTGACGACTTTTATTGTATAAGAGTTGAAGCTCATTTATTACTGTCTTTGCATTTTCTGATGCAGCTTTCATTGCAACCATCCGCGCTGAATGTTCGGATGCTATATTTTCAATAACAGCCTGATATACAAGCGATTCTACATAACGTATAAGTAATTCATCGATGACGACATGTTCATTTGGCTCGTAAATGTAATCCCATAATGTTGATGGCACGCTGTTATCAGAGATAAAATCTGATGATGATAAAGGCAGTAATTGTTCAATTACTGCCTCTTGTTTCATCGTGTTGATAAAACGCGTATAAACGATGTAAACCGCAGACATATTCCCTTGCGAGTACAAGTCAATTTGTGCTTTCACTACGCCGATTAACTTGTCAATATGCGGTGTATCACCAATATTCTCTACCTGTGAAAGAACTTTTGCACCGAAACGGTTCAGGAATACGAGCCCTTTTCTACCAATTGCTGTTGTTTCAACACTTTGACCATTACTTCTAAGTTCCTTGAACTTTTGTAGGCTTATACGTAATACATTTGTATTCATACCCCCGCACAGGCCTTTATTTGTTGTTACAATAATAATCCCAGAAGATTGTGCATTTTTATTTTTTATCATTAGAGGGTGATGGTACTCTGGATTCGCAAGGCTCATATGCGCTGCAATCATACGGACCTTGCTTACATAAGGGCGTAGAGCACGCATACGTTCTTGTGCGCGCCGCATTTTTGATGCAGCTACCATTTCCATCGCTTTCGTTATCTTACTCGTACTTTGTACGCTCTTAATCTTAAGTCGAATCTTCTTCATTTCAGCCATTTACTTACTCCTTTGTTAAATCGGCCGAAACCTACATACTTCTTTAGCATGAAATTAGTAAATTAATAGGTGCTCGACTTTTTAAAAGATTCAATTGCCGTACGGAGTATTATTTCATCGTCGCTTGATAAATCCTTTTTATCTTCGATACGATTAATAAGATTATCATGGTTCACTCTTAGATTTTCGTGAAGGGCTTTCTCAAAATCTAGAATGTCCTTAATATGGACATCGTCGAGATAACCATTATTCGCTGCGAATAGAACAGAGGCTATTTCCCAAACTTGTAATGTCTGATATTGTGGTTGTTTCATAATCTCTGTCACTCGTCGACCACGCTCAAGTTGTTTACTAGTTTCTTTATCAAGATCTGACGCGAACTGCGCGAATGCAGCTAACTCACGATACTGGGCTAGATCAGTACGAATACCGCCTGCTAGCTTCTTAATAATCTTTGTCTGTGCCGCTCCTCCAACACGAGATACGGATATACCAGCGTTAATTGCAGGACGGATACCCGCATTAAAAAGATCTGTTTCAAGAAAAATTTGGCCGTCAGTAATCGAGATTACATTTGTTGGGACAAACGCAGTTACATCACCAGCTTGCGTCTCAATGATTGGTAGTGCTGTTAACGAGCCACTCTTACCCTTTGTTTTACCATTTGTGAACTTCTCAACGTATTTTTCTGAGACACGAGCTGCACGCTCTAAGAGACGTGAATGTAGATAGAATACGTCACCAGGATATGCTTCTCGTCCAGGTGGACGGCGAAGTAGCAAAGAAATTTGTCGGTATGCCCATGCTTGCTTTGTTAAGTCATCATAGACAATCAGCGCGTCCATTCCCCTATCTCGAAAAAATTCACCCATAGTGCAACCTGCATATGGTGCTATATACTGCATTGCAGCAGAATCTGACGCAGAAGAAGATACAACAATTGTATATTCGAGTGCACCAGTTTCCTCTAGCTTTCGAACTACATCAATAGTTGACGAAGCTTTTTGTCCAATCGCAACATAGATGCAAATTAAATCTTTTCCTTTCTGATTGATGATTGTGTCGACGGCTATAGCTGTCTTTCCACACTGGCGATCACCTATAATTAGCTCACGCTGACCACGGCCAATAGGAATCATCGCGTCGATCGACTTAAGGCCAGTTTGCATTGGCTGTGAGACTGATTTACGCCATATTACACCCGGTGCAATTTTTTCTATGATATCGGTTATCTTTGTATTGATTGGGCCTTTGCCGTCAATTGGGTTACCAAGAGCATCAACTACACGTCCGATTAGTTCTTGTCCAACAGGAACTTCAAGAATACGACCTGTTGTTTTTACAATATCACCTTCTGAAAGGTGCTCATATTCTCCGAGAATTACAGCGCCAACTGAATCACGCTCAAGATTTAATGCGAGACCAAATGCATTGCCAGGAAATTCAAGCATTTCACCTTGCATCACGTCTGATAATCCATGGATACGTACAATACCATCAGCTACAGAGATCACAGTTCCTTGATTTCGAATATTTGTACTTATATTAAATCCTTGAATCCGGCTCTTAATCAGTTCTCTAATTTCGGAAGGATTGAGTTGCATTATTACTCCTGGTAGTCAATTCCTTTGTTTCTTAGTATTTTACGTCTAGTGCTTATATAACTAGAGTATGGCCCGCATTGAAATCAATTTCGCGAGTACTGATGTATCTAATACTTCGCTGCCTACGGTAACACATACGCCGCCAATCAATGTTGAATCAACTTTAACCGTTGGTCTCAGTTTACGCTTGAATTTATATTCAAGGCTAGGAAGAATCTTCTCAAGATCAACGCTATTCAATGGAAATGCACTAACAATCATAGCGTCTTCTATGCCTTCTTTCGCGTTTTTTAATTTTTCAAAGTGAACTATAATTTCTGGAAATAGTGCAATACGATTATTGTCAACTAGCATTTGCACAAAGTTTTTTGCCTGATCACTAGCTGCTAGTGGCGACTTTACAGAAGTAAGTAGTAACTCAGCTATTTGCTTTTTAGATATCTTAGGGTTCGATGCAATATAAATAATATCTGAAAGACTAGCAATTTGGCCTAACTCCCGAATGATTTTATTCCAAGCGTCGATATTACTAGATTCAGCTACGCTGAATAATGCTTCTGCATAAGGACGGGCTATAGTTGCAAGTTCTACCATTATCAGAGCTCGGATTTCAATTTATTTAGCAAATCAGTATGAGTTTTTTGATCAATTTCTCTTTTTAGGATTTGTTCAGCTCCTTTTACAGCTAGCGATGCAATTTCGTTACGCAATATTTCTCGCGCTTTGATAATTTGCTGATCAGCATTCATTTTCGCCCTAGTGATGATTAACGCAGCTTCAGACTGTGCGCTAGCTTTAATTTTATCCGCTATCGCTTGTGCGTATTTTTCTGCTTCAGCTATACGTCTCTGGCCATCATTGCGGGCCTGAGTTAGTTCTTTAGAAATCTGCTTATGTACAATTTCTAATTCTGTCTTACTTTTTTCTGCAGCTATAAGGCTATCAGATATCTTTTTTGATCGTTCATCTAGCGCGTTGATCAACGGTGGCCATACGAACTTCATTGTAAACCACGCAAGGATTAGGAATACAATCATTTGCGCAAACAGAGTTGCGTTAAGATTCATAGGTATTATGATGCTATTTCTGAGAATAAAATAATGTATTGTATAGAAAACATATAAATGTTTTATCTATTATTCTATCTTAAAAATTAAAATTGTGATTTTAAATGATTATTAATTTACAAGCTTAGACAAAAGAGGATTAGCGAATGCGAATAACATTGCAACTCCTGCTCCGATTAAAAATGCAGCATCGATCAGACCGGCTAACAGAAACATCTTTGTTTGTAGTGCATTAATTAGTTCTGGCTGCCGTGCGCAGGCCTCAATATATTTACTACCCATTAAGCCGATACCAATACAAGCACCCATTGCCCCTAAGCCAATAATAATACCGATACCAATTGCAGTTAAACCCTGAATATTAGCAATAAAAGACTGCATAATCACTCCTTTGTTAAAAGACGAAGACTGAAAATCAAAAATAATCTTCCAAATTTATACAATACTGATTGTATAGTTAGTGTTGGTCATGTGCATGACCGAGGTATACAAGCGTTAGCATCATAAAAATGAATGCCTGTAGAAAAACGATTAGAATATGGAAAATCGACCATATACTGCCAGCTATTATATGACCAATAAATCCGAACGCTGTTTGATCTACACTGAAGCTCCACGTACTGCCAAGTAGAGCAATTAATAAAAATAGTAATTCTCCAGCATACATGTTACCGAACAACCGCATACCAAGTGATACAGTCTTTGCAATATATTCTATAATGTTTAGCGTAAGATTCGGAATCCAAAGTAGAGGATGTGGTCCAAATGGTACAGATAGCAGCTCATAAATAAAACCTTTAGCGCCTTTAATCTTAAAGCTATAATATAGCATTAAAACAAGTACTCCTAGTGCTATACCTAGCGTGCCGTTTAGGTCTGCAGTTGGGACGATACGATGGTGCTTTATTATTCCTGATAGACCAAGCCAACTGATAACTCGAGGAGGAAGGTCAACTGGAATAAAATCAAGCGAGTTCATTAGAGCTACCCAAACGAAAACAGTCAGCGCCATTGGGGCTATAAATATCCTGTTACCGTTGATGATGGCCTTTGATTGATTTTCAACCATTTCCACAACCATCTCTATCAGAGATTGGAAACGGCCTGGTACACCAGAAGTAGCATTATGCGCTGCAAAATTGAGTATTACAATCGTCAATATACCACAGAGAATCGACCAGAAAATCGTATCTATATTCCACGTATGAATGTCAAAAATAGACGACTGATCCGTAGTAGAAAAGTTCTTTAAGTGATGGGCAATGTATTCAGATGCTCCAAGAGTATCTTGCATTTACGTACTCTTTATAATAAATAAATTTATTTTTGAAATTACTATCCGGTCATTCGATACACTCAAGCTTGATATAGTTATATCAGATTTATCTATTAGATACTCGTAACATATGTCCATTATATCTTCTGTAGATACTTGATAAGTAAGTGGTGTATTTTTTTAAATACAAACTTTGGAAGAAAAATGTAAACCGGATAAATGCTATATTACTTAATTATAGTACATACGACCTATACAAAAATTATACGTTATCTAGAAATAACATTCTATTTTATCTAGTAAAAAAGAAATTTTATCTTGCTAGTAAAGCTTAATCTTCAGCTTCACCACTTCAGTTTAACTATTCAATATAATTCTTATTGTTTTAACAAAGTATCTCGTCACAGTAAAAATTATAAAGTATTCTTATAACTTAGGCTACATTTAGATAACTAACGAGATTACTAAATTCTAATTAATGGATAAAAATATTCAAGGACTTAATATAATAAGTCGTATTAAATAAGTTTAACCTAATAAAAAGAGGAAAAGTAAAATTTTAATAATGTCTAGTAATAAAGATTACAGTATACTGGCAAGTTAGAATTAACTAATATAAAAATATATCTCAAGATAACTAGATGAAATAACGTAGTGACATAGTTTGTATAGAAAATATCTAGAATTACTAGAAGTACTTATTATTGTTCGCGTATCTATTATTTTTTTAAAAATATTTAATTAATACAACTAAATTTAGTTGTCAACAGTAAACTCAATAAGACATCGATCTGCATCAATCATTGGAACTGTTAAATAAATAAATTGCTTTATATAACTACCTGTTGGTAGGTTTGAAATTTCCTTATCAGGGTACGCACCCTTCATAGCCCAGATTGAACAGCCGGGTGCCATTAGATGTCGGGAAAATTTAAGTAAGTTTGAAAGGCTTGTGAGTGCTCTCGAAACTATTGCACCGAATTTTTCCGGTACTTCATGGCCAGGCATCAGTGTTTCTACACGTCCAGTTACAATAGATAGATTCGTAATATTTAATTTAGCTTTTATATGTGTTTGAAATGCAGACTTTTTATGTACACTATCGTTTAGTGTAATTTTCCAGTCTTCAAGAACAATAGCAAGTACAACTCCAGGTATTCCAGCACCGGATCCGATATCAAGAACCTGTGTTGGTCTAATTTTAGATAGATATGGAATTATTGATAGCGAATCAAGGATATGAAAGATTAGCATCTGTCTTATATTCTTGATGGAAGTCAGATTATAAACTGAGTTCCATTTCACAAGTAATAGAAGATAATCGAGTAATAAAGAACGCTGTACATCCTTCAGTGAAACACCAAGAATATGGGCGCTTTCAACTAAAAGTTCATCAAGCGATACTCGATTGATTTCCATTCAATAGATTTTAGATATATTGTGTGTAACACAGGGTCATATAGTTAGGGTAGTTTACGTATTGAAGACAAGAGATTGGAGTCACGACGTTTTAAATACATAACTAGCAGAGAAATTGCCGCTGGTGTAACACCTGAAATACGTGATGCCTGGCCAATCGTTTCCGGCTTATATTCATTTAGTTTCTGACTTACCTCAAACGATAAACCATTCACTTCTCGATAATCAATATCATTTGGAAGGCGTATACTCTCACTTAAACTATTACGCTGGATCTCGTTAGCTTGACGCTCGATATATCCCTGATATTTAATACTAATTTCAACCTGCTCTTCGATTTGTGAAAGTAGTCCAAGATCATTATCTAGAAGTTCAGATAGATTATATTTTCCATATTGTAAGTTACATAAGCATTGATAGGTGATACCAGGACGACTCAGCAGTTCTGCCAGACTATATTTATGATTAATTGCCTTACCAAGTAAAGGTATTGCTTTGTCAGTAGGCAATGTTTCTGGCGTTACCCATGTTGACTTTAAACGTTCTATTTCACGTAAAACAGCATCACGTTTTTTACAAAAAATATCCCAGCGTATGTCGCTTATAATGCCAAGATTCCGGCCAGTCTCTGTTAGACGTATATCTGCGTTATCTTCTCGTAAGCTTATACGGTATTCAGCGCGACTAGTAAACATCCTATATGGCTCTATAACACCACGCGTAACTAAATCGTCAACCATTACACCTAAATAAGCTTGGTCTCGACGCGGTAACCATGCATCTTTTTCCTGAGCATACCGTCCTGCATTAATTCCAGCTAGTAAACCTTGAGCGGCAGCTTCTTCGTAACCGGTCGTACCATTAATTTGACCAGCAAAGAACAGACCATTAATCGCCTTAGTTTCCAATGAAGATTTTAGAGCACGTGGATCAAAATAATTATATTCAATCGCGTAACCTGGGCGAATAATATGCGCTTTTTCAAGGCCATTAATCGAATGTATGATATCAAGCTGTACATCAAACGGTAGACTTGTTGAGATTCCATTCGGATAAAACTCGTTTGTTGTCAGCCCTTCTGGTTCTAGAAAAATCTGATGCGAATCATTTAACGAGAAACGATGTATCTTTTCTTCGATAGAAGGACAATAGCGCGGTCCTACCGATTCAATTACGCCAGTATACATTGGCGAACGATTAAGGCTATCTCGAACAATGTCATGTGTATATTTATTTGTATATGTTATCCAGCATGATAATTGCCGTGGGTGATACTCAGCTTTTCCAAGAAATGAGAAGATAGGAACTGGGTTTGTATCACCAGGCTGCTCTTCAAGTTTCGAAAAATTAATAGTGCGTCCATCAATACGTGGAGGCGTGCCGGTCTTTAAGCGTCCCTGAGGTAGATTTAATTCCTTTAATCGAGCAGATAGCGATATAGTTGCCGAATCTCCAATACGGCCGCCGGTGTAATTTTTTAAGCCAATGTGAATTTTTCCATCAAGAAACGTACCTGTTGCTAGTACAACAGCACGTGCTCTAAACCGAATACCAATCTTTGTAATTACTCCAATAACACAATCTCCGCTAATAATTAAATCATCAACAGCTTCCTGAGATAGGAACAGATCTGCTTGATTTTCAAGACGATAGCGAATTGCTGCCTTGTATAAAAGACGATCGGCTTGGGCACGTGTTGCGCGAACTGCAGGACCTTTTGATGAGTTGAGAATTCTAAAATGTATGCCACTTTCATCTGTTGCACTAGCCATTGCACCACCTAACGCATCAATTTCCTTAACTAAATGACCCTTACCAATTCCTCCAATCGATGGGTTGCAGCTCATTTGTCCGAGGGTTTCGATGTTGTGTGTTAGTAATAGTGTTTTAACTCCCATTCTAGTGGAGGTCAATGCAGCTTCCGTACCTGCATGACCGCCGCCAACGACTATTACGTCAAATTCAGTAGGATAAAGCATAATAAAACTTCATACTAATATTGAGGCATATAAAACCTACTAAAAGTAGTAGTTAAATGTTATAGTTTACTCAGCCTTGCTTCTAATTTAGACGATTACTTGAAAAACAATCATGCAATTTATCAAATTATTATTAATGATGAAGAAATCATGTAAGCATCGGAGTTTTGCTTTATTTTAATATATAAAAAACTATTTTCCGTATGTTATATTAATAATAATTTCGTATTTATATAATGTTAAATGTAATGTGAAGGCATCACTATTTTGATTGCACTAGATCAACAACGCCAGCCTTACATTGTTGGGATTGGTGGAACAACTCGTGGGACGTCCTCAACTGGGTGTGCTCTCGCGTTTGCTTTACATAGAGCACAGCTAAACGGCGCACGTTCACATATGTTCGATGGTACGTTTTTGCATTCACTTCCTTATTATATACCAGATAAGAAGGCATTAACTGATACACAGTATGAACTGATTAGTAATGTTCGTCAGGCTGATGCGGTTATCATCGCAACGCCTGGCTATCACGGTAGTATATCTGGCCTAGTGAAAAATGCCCTTGACACACTTGAAGAATTACGTAATGACGAACGTCCATACCTAGATGGCCGTGCTGTAGGTTGTATTGTAACTACATACGGTTGTCAAACCGCTGGTACTGTTCTAATGTCACTACGCGCTATCGTACACTCACTACGCGGCTGGCCGACACCATTTGGTGCATCTATTGATACTAGAAAAACATGCTTTGATAACACTGGCTCATGTTCAGATACGAAAATTATCAAACAGCTTGAAACTATCGGTATACAGGTAGCTGAATTCGCGCATGCATTCATATTACGTCGCGCTATACAGCAGCAATATATCTAAGTTATATATTCTCTTTTCTCTTTTATAGATCTATATATGATCTATCTATGGTAAGTATCTTGAAATTTTTATAGCAACACTCCTATCATTTCAACTAGAAAAAATTAGATCTTCTTTTTTAAAATGAGACGAACATAATAGATAAAATTTAGCCATTCGAACTCATAGTTCATTTTATCAATCTTTAGAGGCGCGAGCCGGAGTCGAACCGGCCTACGCGGCTTTGCAGGCCGCTGCATAACCGCTTTGCTATCGCGCCTGAAAGAGTAATTTTTTAGAATCTTAAAAATGTGGAGAAATTATATATTAACCTATGTATATATATTAAGCTGTTCATCAAACAAAGAAGTGGAGCGGAAGACGAGTCTCGAACTCGCGACCTCAACCTTGGCAAGGTTGCGCTCTACCAACTGAGCTACTCCCGCGCACATTTCTTTATCAACTTTCTTAATTGAAGTAATATCTCTCATATTACCGAGTTTCGAGTATAGCATGAGCCTAATATGTATAGGAAGTGATGCCTCTATGCGTATTAAGTGTTTTTTTATTTACTTTATCTAATTTCTCGTTACGTTTAGATATTTATATACACCTTACTAAGGGGATTACTGCGACCATGCTATTTTTGCATAGTATAGAATTGATAATGTTGTTAGGATAGCCGAAATATAAATTAACAACTCACCATATATATGCGTATCTATTATTAGAGTTCTGAATGTTAATGGGCTATCATAGAGCAGCATAGGAATCGCAATCATCTGGCACAAAGTCTTAAATTTACCTAGCGAATTTACTGAAATACTCTTCGATATGCCAATCTGTCCCATCCATTCACGCATTGCTAAAATAATAATTTCTCGGCAAACAAGTAAAATGGCAATTGCTGCATCGAGTCGTACGAGCTGTATAAGAATAAGCAACGAAGCGGTAACTATTAATTTATCCGCAATCTGATCAAGGAACGCACCAAATGAGGATGTCTGATTCCATTTACGTGCAAGAAATCCATCTAACCAATCAGTTATCGCAGCAAGAATAAAAATCAGCGATGCAACTAAATTACGATGCGTACACATAAGTATATCATCTGGTAGATAAAAAACGCCGACGATAAACGGAATAACTGCTATTCGCATCCATGTCAGGAAAATTGGAAAATTAAATAGCATTGTTCTTTCTAAGAGCGCTGATGAATGATTAATAGTTACATTATAACAATAGCTATTGTATTACAAGAAATGTAAAGCTGTTTACGCTAGTTTTAATAATAAATCAAGGAATTCATCTGGAAAATTCGCTAGTTGTTCTCTGATTTTTAGAATGGAAGTGGCTAATTTTAACGGTTAAAATTCTTATTAACATAGCATGTTTTAGTTTATTTTTCTAATTATGATTATCTATTATCAGATTAGAGACGGCAATCTAAAAAATTCTATTTATTTTAGATATTGTAATTTCTTATGCCATTACCTTGATTTTAAAGGTAATAACAGCCTCTAGCTTAGATCATGCAAAAATACTACGATCGACTAATTCGATGTGATATTTTCTGTTTTGTCATTGACAATTTTGGTGATATAGGCGTCTGTTTACGTCTTGCACTTCAGCTCGCACATGAATATGATTGGCAGGTCCAACTTTTTGTTAATGACCTTCGAACGTTCGCTCGTCTATTGCCAGATATACGTATTGATGCTACTCACCAGATGGTAAACGGTATCGTAATCAAACACTGGGATATTCAAATTAATAATTTTATTGATGTCGCTGATGTTGTAATTGAAGCGTTTGCCTGCGAACTTCCAGAAACATATATTGCTATGATGGCTAGACGAGCAAAAAAACCAGTTTGGATTAATCTTGAATATCTAAGCGCTGAGGACTGGGTGGCAAATTTCCATCTCAGGCAATCCCCACATCCCCGTTACGCGCTTATAAAGACATTTTTCTTTCCTGGCTTGTCTTCTGGTAGCGGAGGAGTAATAAAGGAACGCGATCTTGACGCTCGATTTACTGCGTTTAAAGATGATATCGATGCACAGAATGTCTGGTGGCGTACATTGACTATGAGCTTACCGAGTCCACCATTAAATTCAACGGTCATCAGCCTATTTGTATATGAGAATCCAGCCATCAATGCACTTCTTACGCAGTGGCGTGATGGGTCTGAACAGATTGTCCTTCTTGTTTCAGAAGGTTACATATCGAGAATAATTGCATGTTTTTTCGGTATCGATACATTCGGTGCTCGATCCTATGTTAAGGCCGGAAACATAGTCGTTTACGGTCTCGAGTTTTTTCCACAGGCTGAGTACGATAAAATACTATGGGTAAGTGATTTAAATTTTGTTCGTGGTGAAGATTCATTTGTCCGAGCACAATGGGCCGCTCGTCCGTTCATTTGGAATATCTATCCACAAACCTATGATGCACATCTACCGAAGCTCAACGCAGCGCTTTTACATGTATCCTCTGGGCTTTCTAGTGAATCTCTTATTGCATTTAAGAGATTTTGGCACGCTTTGAACGGATTAGGTATGCCGGATTGGAAAGACTTCTGGAGTCATCGTGTAGCACTCGAGGCGAATGCTATCTTCTGGGCCAATAAACTCAAAGCCATTGGTGATCTCACTGGAAATCTAGTGGAATATGTTAAATCTCAATTAAAATAGAAAATAATTCAATAATAAATTAATGGGCATATTATAAATTATATTTCTAAGCTAATAGATAAAGATATACTTATCATCTCCAAACTTGTTCTACAACACGCAGATAATTCTTCTTTATATAGGAATAATTTCTTATGAAAACCGCACAGCAATTCCGCGTAGGTAACGTTGTGACGATTGGGAGCGATGCTTGGGTTATTTTAAAAACTGAACATAACAAATCAGGTAGAAATACAACTGTTATAAAAATGAAGTTGAAGAACCTTCTGACTAACGCTATTCAGGAATCAGTATATAAAGCCGATGATAAATTCGATGTTGTCGTACTTGATAAAAAAGAAGTCACGTATTCATACTTTATAGATCCGGTGTATGTGTTTATAGACAGAGACTTCAACCAGTTTGAAATAGAAGCAGAAATGATTGGCAATGTACTAAACTATCTAGAGGATGGAATGTCGTGTGAAGTCGTTCTATATAAAGAGAAAGCAATCTCTATCGAGTTACCGCTCGTATTAGTCCGTGAGATTGCGTATACAGAACCAGCTATTAGAGGCGATACATCATCGGGCAGGGTAATGAAAAGTGCAAAGTTATCAACTGGATTCGAGCTGCAAGTGCCACTATTCTGTAAAATTGGTGATAAGATTGAAATCGATATGAGAACAAACGAATATCGTTGTCGAATATAAGTATTAAAGATGTTGAAAATTTATAGATACTTAATTTTAAAATAAGAAATTTAAAAATTTGATATTCAGCTCTAATTCTATAGAATTTTTTCTATTAAAATATGAAGCCTAATATAATTAGGCTTATCAATTTAAAGATATGTTCCCGTTTCTCATAGGAGAAACACGCGCAGAAACCATGATCGCCTTCATATCACGAATTGCTTTTTCCCATCCTATAAATATAGCTTGAGCGACGATCGAATGGCCTATATTAAGTTCGACAATATCATTAATCTCAGCTATTGATCGAACATTTACATAATCCAACCCATGTCCTGCGTTAACTCTCAATCCGAGTTGAACGCCTATTTGTACACTATCAACAATACGCTCATATTCATATTTCCGAGAAACTTCGTCGTCTGCATTAGCATAGCAACCTGTATGAAGCTCAATTACCGATGCACCTGATTCACATGCAGCATTAATTTGCATCTCGTCCGGATCTACAAACAAAGATACACGAATGCCGGCATTAGAAAGCTGTTTGCATGCATCGCGCACGGATTTAAAGTTGTGGATAACGTTGAGACCACCTTCGGTTGTTAGTTCTTCTCGTCTTTCAGGTACAAGACACACATCGTGTGGACTAGCATTACATGCGATCTTTAACATATCAGGTGTCACTGCACATTCAAGATTCATCCGTGTCCTTAGAAGTGGACGTAATGCAAATACGTCCGCGTCGACGATATGTCGACGATCCTCTCGAAGATGTAGTGTAATTAAATCAGCTCCCGCATTTTCAGCATCAATCGCTGCTTGAATTAAATTAGGATAGTTTGTACCACGCACATTTCGAAGTGTTGCAATGTGGTCGATATTAACTCCAAGTCTTATATAATCCTGATTAATTAAGAAAAAGCTCATAGATTCCGAAGATCTGCCATTATTTTGCAGATGAGATTAGTATTTTATAATAAAGAGGTATTAAGAAAAACATATCAAGATTGTAGGACTATCTCTTCTTTTAGAATTAATATTCTTTTATAGATAAAAATTTCGACATCAGATCATTTATATCCATAATCCAGAAGTCTTCCTTCGCTGTTTGCCCATCCACTCTTCACTTTTAGAAATGTTTCAAGATAAACTGGAACTTTGAACAGGCGCTCCATGTCTATTCGTGCTTCAGTACTGATCTGTTTAAGTTTATTACCATTTTTTCCAATTACAATAGCCTTATGATTATTGTGATTGACGATGATCGTAGCAAGAATATATCTTGACTGTTTTTTATTATTAAATTTCTCGATGATTACGGTGCTTGTATATGGTATTTCGTTGCCTGTCCAACGGAATATCTTCTCACGAAGAATTTCTGCAGCGAGGAATCGTAGACTACGATCGGTTAGATCATCTTCGCTATAGATCTGTTCACCTTCTGGTAAATAAGTCTTTACTATTTTAAGAAGATAATCAATATCATCACGCCGCTTCGCAGATATCGGAACAACCTCAATAAATTTATGTAGCATACTAATTTTTTTTATAAATGGATAAAGTACTTTCTTATCATTTATGCGATCAATCTTGTTAGCTATTAGTAATGTTGGTATATTAATTGGGATTAGATTAAGTGCCTGTTTATCGGCCTGACAGAAGCGAATTGCTTCAATTACAAATAGGATTACATCGATAGATGCTAAAGTTGACGTAACTGCACGATTCATCGTGCGATTTAATGCTGTCTTATAATTAGTCTGGAGTCCAGGAGTATCAATGAACAAAAATTGTGCATCCTTGAACGTATTAATTCCAGTAATACAGTGACGAGTAGTCTCTGCTTTTCGCGACGTGATGCTAATTTTTTGACCGACTAACGCGTTCATTAATGTTGACTTACCGACATTTGGCCGGCCTACTATTCCTATCCTGCCACATCGAAAACTAGTAGAATCAATAATGTCGCTCATATTTTTGAATAAAATGTCTAAGAAAATATATACAACCCATTAAGTTATCTAGACATGACTGCCACTTACAGTGAAGTAAAAAAAGTTCAGATTTAATAACAGTATGTATACACTAATATGCTAGTTACGCTTCAGCATAATTAGCTCGACTTGCTATGAAAATTTTATAGTTAAAGTACAATTACGTAGTACTATATTGTTTTTCATCATTAAGGCGATGAATGCCTTTACGTGTACGCAATTTATATTTAGAATTATTTCTAATGACCTGTAATTTCACAGTGGATCTGCATTTCAAGCGCTCTTCCTTCTCATGCATTGCCTTATCTAAGACATTCTTTGCCGCATTCTGCTCAGCGATACGCCGGCTTACACCGGCTCCGGATATCTTAATATGCAACTCGGGCACAGAACACTCAACCTCAAATCTCTGATTATGGGATGTACCATGAACTGCGACTATAGTATAGGTTGGCAGCGCCACCTTATATCTTTGTAGATATTCTTGTAATAATGTCTTTGGGTCTTTATCAAGTATATGCGGATCAATATGAGTCAGGACAGGAATACATAGATGTTTGACCAGATTCTCTACAGGTTTAAAGCCGCCATCTAGAAACATTGCACCGATTATTGCTTCGAGCGCGTTTGCGAGAATGGATGGCCTATCGAATCCACCGCTACGTAATTCGCCATCACCAAGACGTAAACTGTATGAAATGTTAAGAATCTTAGCAATTTCATATAATGACCACTGCTTAACAAAATTAGATCGAATCCGGGATAGGCTTCCTTCATCTAACTCATTAAAGTTCTGAAATAAGAATGTAGTCACTGCGCAATTTAAAACAGAATCTCCTAGAAATTCCAGTCGTTCGTTGTGCACGGGACTATAACTTCGATGAGTCAAAGCCTGGCGCAATAATTCGGGATTACGAAATTTGTAATTCAATTGCCTTTCTAGTTGAGAAAAGAACATAGAAATAAATATAACAATTAATTAAATGAACCTATTCGATTGAAGTTTCTAAAATTCATCCAAATAAAAAATGCATGTCCAACAATATTATCATCTGATACGAATCCCCAGTAACGACTGTCTGCGCTATTATCCCTGTTGTCACCCATCATAAAATAATGGTTAATAGGCACCTTACAGGATATGCCTTGACTACTATAAATGCAGTTATCACGATATGGATAGTTATAAGTACCTATTATTAAAGGCGGCATTAATGGATTTTTTAGAATCATATTCTTTCGATTACCAAAAGTTTCCTCAAACTTATTCACATAACTCTTAGTTTCATCGTCGAAGCAATTAGTAATCCATATTTCAGGTACAGGTTTACCGTTGATTCTTAGTTGCTTATCTATATATTCTATCGTATCACCTGGCAGTCCTATTACACGTTTAATGTAATTAATAGATTTGTCATTTGGATAGCGAAATACAACAACATCGCCACGTTCAATGGCTCTACCCTGTGTAATTTTCATGTTTATGATTGGCATTCGCAGGCCATAGTTAAACTTGTTTACGAGGATGAAGTCACCACTAATTAGGGTGGGTGACATAGAGTTAGATGGAATATTAAATGGCTCAACTACAAAGGAACGGACCAAGAATACGATAAAAATAACTGGAAAAAAGCTCGCTATATATTCAAGCCAACAAGATTTCTTCTGCTTATTATTTCGCAGCCTCTCGCGTTCGTTATTTATATTTTCAACTATGAATTGCTCATCGATTCGATCTTGATCTTTATCAAGCACATTGACTTCTTTATCTATAGCGAACTGCCGACGCTTTTGAAAGAATGATAATTTATCTATAAGCCATACAATTCCCGTCACTATGACGAGGATAAAAAGAATGATTGGAAAATTCATAAAAGAATGCCCTATTATTTATCTTGGATACGTAATATCGATAAGAACGCCTCCTGCGGAATCTCTATTAAACCTATCTTCTTCATTCGTTTTTTGCCTTCCTTCTGCTTTTCAAGCAGCTTTTTTTTTCGAGTTATATCGCCACCATAGCATTTTGCAAGGACGCTCTTTCGTAGAGCTTTAATATTTTCTCGCGCTATAACATGAGAGCCTATCACTACTTGTATAGCAACATCATACATCTGACGCGGAATAATCTCACGCATCCTAGAAGATACTTCGCGAGCACGATACTGTGCCTGCGAGCGGTGGATAATCATTGATAGGGCATCTACCTTATCGCTATTAATTAGAATGTCAATTTTTACAACATCTGATTTACGATTTTCCTTAAAAATATAGTCCATTGATGCATAGCCACGGGATACTGACTTCAGTCTATCAAAAAAATCAAGAATAATCTCGGCCATAGGAATTTCATATGTAAGTCGTATATATCGCGCATGGTACTGCATATTAATTTGTGATCCGCGCTTTTGATGGCATAATTCAATTATGGGACCAATATAATCTTTTGGCATATATAGATTCATAGTAACGACCGGTTCACGAATTTCAGCGATTCGTGTGGGTTCTGGCATCTTTGCTGGATTCTCTACTAGGATTGTTGAGCCATCTTTCTGTATGACCTCATATACAACATTTGGTGTAGTAGCAATTAAATCCATACTGAATTCACGTTCAAGACGTTCTTGTACAATCTCCATATGTAACAGGCCAAGAAAACCACAACGGAATCCTAATCCAAGTGCCTGCGAAACTTCTGGTTGATATTGAAGCGATGCATCATTTAATTTTAACTTTTCAAGAGATTCGCGTAGGGAATCGTATTGATTTGCCTTTACCGTATATAAGCCAGCAAATACTTGTGGCTTCACCTCCTTAAATCCTGGTAACGCCTCAATTGAAGAATTCTTTGCCAGCGTAACAGTATCACCAACTTTCGCAGCAGATAGTTCCTTGATGCCAGAAATAATGAAACCGACTTGTCCAGCTGATAGAGAATCTAGATTACACGATCTTGGCGTAAAAATACCAAGGTTCTCAACAAAATACTCGACACCTGTTGACATCAACTTAATCTTATCTTTTAGATTTAGTATTCCATTGACGATTCGCACAAGCATAACGACGCCAATATAGTTATCAAACCATGAGTCAATAATTAATGCTTGCAATGGTGCATCCGGATTACCATTCGGTGGCGGAACATTTGCGATTACTGATTCAAGTACATCTTCTATACCAAGGCCAGTTTTCGCACTGCATTTCGTCGCACCGAGCGCATCAATGCCAATTATTTCCTCAATTTCTCTAATTACGTTCTCTATATCTGCAGTCGGAAGATCGATCTTATTTAGAACAGGTATAACTTCGACACCAAGTTCTATCGCGGTATAGCAGTTCTCAAGCGTCTGTGCCTCGACACCCTGACTTGCGTCAACGACGAGAAGGGCACCCTCACATACGGATAGTGAGCGACTTACTTCATATGAGAAATCTACATGTCCTGGCGTATCAATCAGATTTAAATTGTAAACTTTTCCATTCCGAGCTCGATATGAAAGTGATGCCGTCTGTGCTTTAATCGTAATACCACGCTCTCTCTCAAGGTCCATCGAATCCAACACTCGCTCTTCCATTTCGCGGTCAGTTAGACCTCCGCACATCTGGATAATGCGATCTGCAAGCGTTGATTTGCCGTGGTCGATATGTGCAATAATTGAAAAATTACGAATATGGTTCATTTGTCGCCGATTAAGGCAAAATTATACTTAACAATAGCAGAAGTATACTTTGTCGAAAGATTTTAAAAAATTTCTATACAGATCTATCTATAATAGATGAAGAATAATCTGTTCATGAAAATATTATTTAGCAAGAAATGGCTAGAAGAGTAAACTAAAGATATCCAATTTGGATATCGACATCAATACCTTTCTATTAAGGTATTGACTTACTCTTCTACCTTCTATTGCAGTCGAAGCGTAATAAACTGAGTAATCTCACCACGCCGTATCAGCAATGCTATAGTATTCTTCGGGTTAAGTTGCTTAGCAATTTTTGCAAGTTGCTTGGCGTTTATAATGTCGATATTACCAATACGTAGGATGATATCACCATGCCGTAATCCAAAGCGCGCAGCAGGTCCTTCAGCAACCTCAACACGCACGCCGTTATTTAATTTTAATGCTTTCAGCTTATCTGCTTTTATATCGCTAACAATTAGACCGAGAGCGTTCTTCTGTAAAGATTTTAAATCATGATCTTTCTGTCTATTTTTTTTCTCAATAACTTTATTTTTAGCTTCATCTATCACGATATGTAGATTACATATCTGTCCCTTACGCCAGACCGTTAGTATTACATGAGCACCAGGCCTTATTTTGCTAACCATACGTGGAAGATCAATCGTTGTACAGATAGGATGCCCGTTGAGCTTCATGATAATATCGCCTAGCTGAATACCGGCCTTATCAGCTGGACCACCAGGTTCAATATTACTGACGTAAGTACTATGCGCTTCAGATAAGCCAATTGAATCTGCAATTTCCTTTGTGATTGGAGTTATCATAATTCCAATTCGGCCGCGCTTAACTTCACCATATAATTTTAACTGATCAGCAACGTTTATTACTTCATCAATTGGAATCGCGAAAGAAATTCCCATAAATCCGCCAGTGTAGCTATAGATCTGTGAGTTAATTCCGATAACTTTTCCTTGCATATTAATAAGTGGTCCACCGGAGTTTCCAGGATTTACTGCAACGTCCGTTTGAATAAGTGGCAAATAGTCTCCAGTATTTCTATTTTTAGCACTGACGATTCCAGCAGTAACCGTATTATCAAGACCAAACGGTGAACCAATTGCGAGGACCCATTCACCAACACGAACCTTATTTGAATCTCCGATAGATATAGATCGAATATCCTCGGCCTGAATTTTAATAAGTGCAACATCCGTATAAAGATCAACACCTATCAATCTTGCCTTAAACTCTCGACCATCTATTAGAGTTACATAGATCGTGTCAGATTGTTCAAGAACATGAGCATTTGTTAAAACATAGCCATCTAGCGATAGAATAAACCCTGAGCCAAAGCCACGACTCTCCTCTATATCGGTTGATTTTTTTTGTAATTGTGTATTTTTCTTATTTCCGTGTGTATTTGGAAACGGTATACCAAAAAAGTAGTGGAAGAATTTCATTATGTCGTCGTTGCTAAAGTATGGCTTTTGGGTACAACGTGCATTGCTAGAAGGCACGTGCGCTGTTGTCCGAATGTTCACAACGGCAGGTCCAACTTTTTCAACGAGCATAGAGAAATCAGTCGGATCCGTACTAGGGAAAGCACCTAATTTATTAGGAATAAACGATAGCAAGATTGTAATTATTACTACGAATGCTAGGTATTTGTGCAACGTGTTTTTTGTCATATTCTGATAAAAGCATCACTTTGTAGAGATTACTTAGGATATTTATTTGGGAGAGGTTTATATTCTATGATAGACATGGACTGCTAAAACGTTGTAGCCAAGACTTTTCTTAACACACCCAAATTCAGAATCTGACCGAAGTCAATAGTGATACTTTTAATACTCCATTTCTAACATTTTTATCAAGAACTGCAAGTCGTTCAAATAAAATACAGAGATCATTTTTAAATCAATCTTTGAATAAAAAAGTTATTTCTAGTCGTATTCATAGCAATCCCATAAGAAAATACATATTCATTAGAAACTTTTAACAAATTTCAACAGACCTTTATAAAAGATATCTATGCAATATTGGAATTATGCTGTAATAGGATTTAATATTTAATATTAAAATGCTACTTTCATTATTTTTCTATAAATGAAAATCAAAAATTTGATCAATATTTAGCCTTCCTAAACCTAATCTTCTTAACAGTTCATAGAAGATTAATATTAATAAAGTATTTTACCCTCTGATGGGAATCTATAGGATTTGCTCATGAAGAGAGCTACATCATCATCTTAAATTTTAAGTACAAAGGTGATCAGCTATGATAGAGCGATAACACTGGTCGGAAGAGACATAGTAAAATAAAAGAAATAATAGTAAGACAGAATAAGACTATGAATTCTAGTAATTGTTCAATAACGAATATGTTCATATCAGATACGATATGTATTCATGAGAATACATTCAGATCCGATTAAAAATTAATGTACCATTCGTTCCACCGAAGCCGAAGTTATTCTTCAAGGCTACATTGATCTTCATGTCACGGGCAGTTTTAGTACAAAAGTCGAGACCACCACACTCCGGATCTTGGTTAAAAATATTAATAGTCGGTGGAGATACTTGATGATACAACGCTAATACCGTAAATACAGATTCTAGGCCGCCAGCACCACCTAGTAGATGTCCAGTCATTGATTTAGTCGAGTTTACAACAATCTTTTTCGCATGATCACCAAATGCTGCCTTAATAGCTTCCGTCTCATTCTTATCGCCAAGCATGGTCGATGTACCATGCGCATTCATATAATCTACTTGATCTGGATTTATTCCAGCATCGCGTAATGCGCCAATCATACAGCGATATGGTCCGTCCATATTTGGTGCAGTTGTATGATGTGCATCGCTGCTCATTCCAAATCCAGATACCTCTGCATAGATTTTTGCACCTCGAACTCTCGCCGATTTATATTCCTCAAGTATTAGTACGCCTGAGCCTTCTCCGAGTACAAAACCGTCTCTGTCCTTATCCCACGGACGGGAAGCAGTTACAGGATCATCATTGCGTGTTGATAGTGCCCGAACAGCTGCAAAACCACCGATTCCAAGTGGAGAAATTGTCGATTCTGCCCCTCCAGCAATCATAATATCTGCATCGCCTGCCTGAATTAGGCGAGTAGCAAGTCCGATACTATGAAGCCCAGTAGTACATGCAGTTACTGCGGCAAGGTTTGGACCTTTCAAACCAAAGATAATACTCAGATAACCGGAAATCATATTGATAATTGATCCTGGAACGAAGAATGGTGAAATCCTGCGCGCTCCTCGTTCAATATACATTTCATGTGCATTCTCAATCATTGGCAAGCCTCCAATGCCAGAACCGACTAGCACACCAATACGCTCTGCGTTTGTTTCAGTCACTTCAAGTGCGCTATCCTTCAAAGCTTGAATACCAGCGGCAATACCATAATGGATAAAGGTGTCCATCTGCTTCGCATTTTTCTGTGAAAGATATTCTTTAATATTAAAGTCCTTTACTTCACCGGCAAAATGAACAGGAAGGTTAGTATGATCAAACTTAGTTACATTAGCGATACCAGATTGACCGGCTACGAGATTAGACCACGCATCGGTGATTTGATTGCCGATTGGAGAAATTAATCCTAGTCCAGTAACAACAACGCGACGGCGGCTCACAAGTATCCTCTTTCAGAAATTGTAATGCTGCCTAAATACAGTGTGTGACAGCTATCAAATTCTTCAACTTTCAAAGCAATCTACTATGACTAATTAGATATATTAGTATTAATAATAGTCATTCTTGCTACTTAGAAATCGTCTTGGATTTCATATTCATACAGACGTAATCTATAGCTTGCTGCACAGTTGTAATTTTTTCTGCCTCTTCATCTTGAATTTCAATATTGAATTCGTTTTCGAGTGACATTACTAGCTCAACTGTATCAAGTGAGTCAGCACCAAGATCATTTAAAAGTGAAGATTCAGTCTTAATTTCTTCTTGAGCGATGCCCAATTGTTCAGAAATAATTTTCTTGACGCGATCTTCAATATTATTCATTGTCATTCCTCTGATAGAAATTTTATATTTTATAAATCAAGCTCGCATATTTTATCAGTGGTTTCCGATTACTGAAACGTATCTCTATATTATTTCTATAGGCTTCGTAGATTATTAAGTAATAAATCTATACGAAGGTATGCTGTACTACATAAATATAAAATTAATTATATATGATTTATGGCATATACATACCTCCATTTACATGGACAGTTGTCCCTGTAATATATCTTGCCTGTGGTGATGAAAGAAAAGCAACTGCGTGCGCGATGTCTTTTGGACAGCCAAAATGACCTAGTGGAATCTTTTCCTTTAGCGCTATCTGTTGTTCAGCTGATAGCATCTTCGTCATATCTGAATCAATAAACCCAGGTGCAACGCAGTTTACTGTGATCCCACGATTTCCAATTTCTTGTACTAGCACACGAGTCATAGCAGCTACACCAGCCTTTGCTGCTGCATAGTTCGCCTGACCAGAATTTCCTACTGAGCCAACTACAGACGTAATATTAATGATACGTCCTTCTCGCGCCTTTATCATCGGACGTAACGCTGCACGCGACAAGTGAAACACCGACCGCAAGTTAGTATCAATTACTGCGTCCCAGTCCTCATTTCTCATCCTCATAACAAGTTTATCCCGCGTAATACCCGCATTATTAACAAGAACGTTTATACGACCAAATTCTTTTACAATCGAACTGATAAATATGTCGATAGATTGTCCATCATTGACGTTTAGTACCATACCTCTACTATTTATACTTCTTTTTTTAAAATTCTCTGCAATTGCTAGAGCACTCGCTTCGCTTGTTGCTGTTCCAATCACTGTTGCACCTAACCGAATAAGTTCAAGCATAATCGCTTGCCCGATCCCACGTGAAGCACCTGTTACAATAGCTACATACTTATCAAGAGTCATTTTTATAAATCGAGTATTGGTTTATTGCCATGCTATATGTAGTTGCTACATAATAAGTAATGTGCTTGCAGCGGTGTTTGATAATGATCAAAATATCAGCTTGAAATTAGATTTATTGCCTTACTTATTGACTCTGGATCAGATATAGACAAACTTTCTAGTTTAGAATCAATACGTTTTATTAATCCTGTAAGAACCCTTCCTGGCCCGCATTCGATCATGTGCGTAACGCCTGTATTAGCAATATATCTAACACAATCAATCCAGTGCACGGGACCAGAAACCTGACGAATAAGTGCATCCTTAATTGCAACTGGATCGCTGGGCGATTCAACGTCAATATTATTGACAACTGCGATCTTAGGAATTTGTATATCAACTCCTGCAAAATAATTACGTAACTTATCTAGCACTGGCTTCATCAATGATGAGTGAAATGGCACTGACACTGGTAGTATTACCGAACGCGCACCCTTTGCCTTCGCAATTTTACATGCATTTTTGACAGCTAAATTATGTCCTGCGATTACGATCTGCTTAGGCGCGTTGAAATTGACAGCCTCGACAACTCCTACCTGAGAAGCCTCCTTGCATACCATACAAACAACATTATCGTTAAGACCAAGAATAGCAGCCATACCGCCTTTGCCAGGTGGTACTGCTGTTTGCATCGCTTTCGCACGAAAACGGACGAGTCGAAGCGCATCACAAAATTTGAGCGCATCTGCCATAACAAGCGCTGTATATTCTCCAAGACTATGTCCTGCAATAATAGACGGTATAGTGCCTCCGGCATATATCCATGCACGCTGACATGCAATCGAAGCGGTCAATATAGATGGCTGTGTATTTATTGACATATTTAATTTGTCGGGTGGGCCGTCAGCAATTAATTTCCAAATATCGATATTTAGCGTATCTGATGCCTCCTGTATTGTATAACGTACAATATCTAGATCAGAAAACATGTTTAGCATCCCAACAGAATGAGAACCTTGTCCTGGACAAATAAAGGCAAATTTCTTCATATTGCCTTTTATTAAATTAGTTTTAGATAATATATTACTTAGTCAGTATCGGAAGACAGATGCACCCCAGGTGAAACCTCCACCAACACCTTCAACAAGAACATGCTGGCCACGCTGTATACAGCCATTTCGAACTACAATATCGAGTGCTAGAGGAATAGATGCAGCTGATGTATTTCCATGTTTATCGATAGTCACAACCATCTTCTCCGCTGGTATACCAAGTTTCCTGCATGTACTTCGCATGATTCGAAGATTTGCCTGATGCGGAATAAGCCAATCGATCTGGCTGGCTGATATGTTTGCTTTTTCAAGCACCTCAATAGCAACTTTTTCTAGCACGTTAACGGCAAACTTAGAAACAGTATAACCATCCATACACAGAAACGCACTACCGTCGATCACACCATTATTAATATTACCAGGCGT
The DNA here is from genome assembly GCA_032470195.1 of Burkholderia sp. GTDB lineage: Bacteria > Pseudomonadota > Gammaproteobacteria > Burkholderiales > Burkholderiaceae > Burkholderia. The sequence goes on from JAVHYX010000002.1 coordinate 99,035, forward strand.
ACAGAGAATAGACGAATAACTACCATCGGCGTGTAGAGCACTGCTAAGGATTCCAGGCTCGTCTGATGCGGATAATATAATTGCTCCTGCACCGTCGCCGAACAGCACGCAGGTCGTGCGATCTTTAAAGTTAAGTAGCCTGGAAAATGTTTCCGCACCAACAATTAGTGCTGTACAGTATTGATTGCCTCGTATAAAGCTATCAGCCATAGCCATCGCATATGCGAATCCGGAGCATACAGCTTGCACGTCGAATGCAGCACAACAACTTCGAATTCCTAGCTTACTTTGTAGTAGACAGGCTGTACTTGGAAATATGAAATCTGGAGTTGATGTTGCGACAATAATTAGATCAATTGACTGAGGATCAATGCCTGCCGAATTGATAGCTTGCTTAGATGCTTCTAGCGCAAGATCACTAGTCTTGATTTCTGGAGAAACAAAATGACGCGCTCGAATTCCAGTACGAGTAATAATCCACTCATCGCTTGTTTCTATTCCATCCTTTGCAAGACGTTCAGTAAGTTGTTGATTCGTTATGCGATCCGGCGGCAAATAGCTACCAGTGCCAACTACACGAGAATAGATTTTTGACTGAGACATTAGTCATTAAGATGATATCATCCTCTTTAAATAGGATCTCGAAAATCATAGTAAATTACTTCGCTAAATTTATATATAATTGCTTTTTCTTTCTAAGAAATCTTCTGTAGAGAGATATGCTTTAACCATTATTGCAATGGTTTCATATACTCATACTAAATAGAGATATAAACTAATAAACAGATCGCGTAATAGTTCACTCTATTGAGTTATGTAGATTCATAATCATAAAAATTATAAAATATGATTTAGTCGTTTTTTGTTTTAATAACTTTCTTTCCACGATAGAAACCGTTCGGACTAACGTGGTGACGCAGGTGTACCTCGCCAGTGTCTTTGTTGAAAATAAACGCTGTACTGCTAGTTAGAAAATCATGAGAACGATGCATGCCGCGTTTCGACGGCGATTTCTTATTTTGTTGAACCGCCATAAATTACTCCTAAATAATTTTCAAAGCTTAATAAAATTACAAACTCTGTATTATTCTCTAAATTTAATCCTTCACAGTCATACTTATCACAGTAGCTGTATTTTCAATACTTTTCAATGCCTTAAATATTGCACTATTAAACTCCTAAGTTTTAACTACTTTTATCTATATAAAAGTGTTTTCATAGATATGAAATACTATTCTGGTGTAGTATCTTATACATTATTATCTAAAGATTTTATCTTTAGAGATAATAATATAAAAATCAAAAAACTATTCCACGTTCAAATTATAAAAATTAAGCTTCAGAATACTTTATTACGTAATTAATTGAAACTTTTCTAGTTTTTGTTTTTAGTATACATTTAACTAAAACGTTGATAGCATTGAGAGCTCGATCATATGATATACTTCTTCCAAGAGCTAGCTGGCGTTTTAATGGCATTTAATTCTTCGAGAAAACTCTTACACTCTGTTGGTAACGGAGCATTAATCTGTATCGGCTTTTCAGTAATCGGATGTAGAAATTTTATATAGTGAGCATGCAAAAACATCCTCTTTAGCGATGGTTTTGCATAAATGTGGGCTAGATTTTTGTTCAGATAGAAGTCACCATATTTTTGATCACCAGCGATTGGTAATCCAAGATAAGTAAGGTGTGCACGTATTTGATGTGTCCGTCCAGTTTTCAACTCTATATCGATTAACGCATAGCCAGATGAAGCAGAATGGAGAGTGGCTATCTCATGTATTTTTGTTCCTGGCCTAGTTCTCTGTTCTTTCTCAGATTCTGGCCAATACTTAATAAGATTAAGCACTGTATGTGATGCTAGACCATTATGGTGGACACGTACACGTCGCTCGCCGGCCGTTGTTATATATTTAAGCAGTGGTATATTTACAGAACGACGGTTCCCCCAACTATTAGGCCATTCGCCGTGTGCACATGCTATATAGCGCTTTTCCATTTTCTTTTCACGAATCTGCTTGTGCAAATCGACAAGCGCTTTGCGTTTCTTTGCAAGCATTAGTATACCGGATGTCTCACGGTCAAGTCGATGTACAAGTTCGATAAACTTTAGGCGTGGACATGACCGTCGTATTTGTTCGATTACGCCAAATTTGATTCCGCTACCGCCATGTACTGCTATGCCTGTCGGCTTATCAATAACGAGTAATTCATCATCTTCATATAAAATGTTGAAATTAGAAAATGGTATAAACACTGTATCAGTAGACGTTAAATTAACCGATTTCTCAAGAATAGGTGGTTTCCGTACGATATCTCCGCGCACAAGACGGTACTGTGCTTTAACCCTTCCCTTATTTACGCGTACTTCACCACTACGTAGAATTCGGTAGATATGGCTTTTCGGCACTCCCTTACAAAGGCATAGAAGAAAGTTATCAATTCGTTGCCCTTCTGTACTATCATCGATTTCAATCATCGATACTTGACATCTTGAAACTGTTTTCTTGGATATTTTTCCTAAATTATTCATATTGAATATATAATTTATATAATATAGCTTCAGTATCTATCCTAATCGGACGGAATTTTATTTAGAGCCTACAATATAATGAAAGAACAGGATTATTTTGTCTTCTCGTACCTGGTATTTTATCTCAGGATTAAAGGTAAAAATTTATATGTACAACACCGACAATCGGAAGAGATCCACAAGATATAATCGGATTAGCTCAAGTTAACGTATAGATAAATTTCGAGTGTAATATATATGTTAAAAGGAATTCGATTGGCAGTTCTAGATTAGCTTTATAAAGAAAGCGTGGAGCTCATAATTTTAATAAGAGACTTTAGTCTTATCTAAGAAATTTATACATTCTTCTCGACTTAACCAGATGGTTGATGTTGCTTGTAGATCAGCAGAACATATAAAATCTATATAACAGATTTGATATTATTTCCAATCGAAAAAGTCTGTGATCTACAGAAAGATCTAGTTTAATCTAAGTTTACGGTACTATATCTATGGTTAACATTATGCGCTATTCTAGCCAAAAAATTTCTGTTCAGGCTACTTCGGTGCTATTCGGTTACCCCGATTTAGTGCGTGCCTATTGAAATACAACAATGCGTAATAATTTTCTACATTATTCCGGCTTATGATCGAGAGATGTAGATAATAAACATCCGTGCCTGGAGTTTTGTTCATGAAACGTATGCTTTTCAACGCTACACAGCAAGAAGAACTGCGTGTCGCCATTGTCGATGGACAAAAGCTTATCGACATTGATATAGAAACCGCTGGCCGAGAACAACGAAAAGGCAATATCTATAATGGCGTTATCACGCGCATTGAACCTTCGCTCGAAGCATGTTTTATTGATTACGGGGAAGATCGTCATGGATTTCTTCCATTTAAAGAAGTTTCCAGACAATACTTTATAGAAGGAAATATAAATGTACGTTCAGCGCGTATCCAAGACGCTCTACGTGAAGGACAGGAGTTGATTGTCCAAGTTGAAAAGGAAGAGCGTCTTAATAAAGGCGCAGCATTAACAACATTTATTTCACTTGCTGGTCGCTATTTGGTACTAATGCCGAACAACCCGCGAGGTGGTGGCGTGTCTAGACGTGTTGAAGGCGAAGAGCGTCAGGAACTACGTGAAACGATGACACAGCTTCAGATTCCAGAAGGAATGAATATAATCGCTCGTACCGCCGGTATTGGTCGTAGTGTGGAAGAATTGCAATGGGACTTAACCTATCTACTACAACTATGGCGAGCGATCAAAGTAGCTTCTAAGAGCGGCCATCCATGTGAACCAATGCTGATCTATTTAGAATCAAGTCTTGTAATTCGTGCGATACGTGATTATTTCCAACCAGATATTGCTGAAATTTTGATCGATACGACCGAAATATATAATCAGGCACGCGCTTTCATGGAAATTGTAATGCCAGATAAAGTTGCGAAAGTGAAGCGTTATCAAGATAACGTACCACTCTTTTCGCGTTTTCAAATTGAACAACAGATTGAGACCGCATACTCAGGGAGTGTATCTCTGCTATCAGGCGGATCGATTGCAGTTGATCACACTGAGGCGCTTGTAGCAATCGATGTAAATTCAGCGCGAGCAACGAAGGGTGCAGATATTGAAGAAACAGCAACCCGTACTAATCTTGAAGCAGCTGATGAAGTTGCGCGTCAGTTACGTCTACGCGATCTTGGAGGATTAATCGTAATAGACTTTATCGATATGGAATCGACAAAGAGTCAGCGAGAAGTAGAGCAACGGCTAAAGGATGCATTAAAATACGACCGAGCGCGTGTACAAATGGGTAAGATTTCACGGTTTGGTCTAATGGAGTTATCTCGACAACGATTGCGTCCAGCGCTATCAGAATGTAGCCATATAACTTGTCCACGTTGCAGTGGTACAGGCCATATACGGGATATTGAGTCCTCTGCGCTACAAGTTCTACGAATAATTCAAGAGGAAGCAATTAAGGAAAAAACTGCAGCGATCTATTGTCAGGTTCCGGTTGAAGTAGCTACTTTTCTTTTAAATGAAAAACGTCAGGAAATTAATAAAATTGAATCGCGTTTCAAAGTTGGAATCGTTCTAATTCCAAATAAAAATCTAGAAACACCACATTACAAGCTCGAACGTTTACGTCAAGACGATGTACGCCTTGGCGATCCCTGTGTATCATGGAAAATCATTGAGGAAGCTACTCGTGAAATAGAGCATGAAACTCGATACAGCAAACGTACTATTGATATAAAGAAAAAACGGGAAGCCTTAATTAAGGGAATTACTCCAGAGCATCCTGCTCCAAGCCAGATATTACAAGACACTATAGAAACAGTAGGCGTACTAGCATCTACGCCATTAACAGAAAGCCCTGAATCGATCAGCAAGATTATTAATTGGATTAAGAATATATTTGGTATACGACCAGTTTTTCAAGAATCTTTAGTACTGAATCAGGAGCAGAAGAAAAATGTAACTAATTCAACTAGAAAGCGAGCTGAAGATATAGATCATTGTATTGATCGCAATCGCAGTCGAAATCGACATATTGTCTCACAGCAGCAAGCTATTCGCGAGCATGAACCGACAGTAAATGAGCGAAAATATCCGAAACGTCAAGAACATAAAAGTAAGGACTTCGAACAGAAACAAGTTATTAATATGACGGTTTCTAATTTATCTGAAAAAACAGAGCATCATAATCGTAGAAAACTAGTTCATCAAGCAGCTGCGCAAGAAGGTATAAAATGCGGAAAATTACATATCGAACCAACAGAGAAAAATAATTTTGACGATAATAAATCAAATTCTATTTCTAAGACCAGAATTTATGGGGATGAGGATCGTCGTCGTCGAACACGACGAGGAGGAAAAAATCGCGAACGTGATGAAGAAAATAATAATAGGAATACTATAACGAAGAAGTCAGTAGAAGCGTCGATTTCATCAATCGATAAAGATAGTAGTATATCTAGAAAAGTAGATTCTTATGCAGAGATAACCAACATTAATTTAGAAGAAATTAAAATAGCGGAGAAAAATGAATATAACAAAGTGTTAAATATGGATATTGATCGTGCTTTGATCTCAGCTCAGGAAGCTTGTATAGAAGATGATAGGATTCAGATTGCTATTCATAATCCTAAACAGGATAAACAGGATAAGACGTTATTAACTACAGAAAAATTACAAATGGCAATGCCTGCTGTTACAAAAGATACCTCTGTATCATCTTCTGACATAAATAACACTCAATCGTTTTATGTTAAAGAAGTTATGCCCACTTCTAGTTCTACTATTACGACTGAACAGACGTCGATAAAACAGCCTTCTTATAGCGAGCCAACTTCATCATCGACTGCAATCCCAATATCGGTAATGCTTGAGCAAGCTGGACTCATCTTGATTAATACAGATCCTGTTAAGCTTCGTTCTATCCAAGATTCCGAAGAGAATGCAGAAAAACATATCCGTGTGCCGCGAAAAAGAAAGAAAATAGCGCAGCAGGTAGTCGATGAAGTTCAGATGCAGCAGATAGAAACGACCTATCGTTGATAGTATTATTTAATTCGAATTATATTATAAAAAATTATTTACGTATCCTTTATGCTGAATTATAAAAACTCGAACAACCTAACTATGTAGATTCTAATAATTTTTTTGAATAAAACTGTTCTAACTTTTTTCTCTTATTAACTTCCTATTACAATTAGGTATTATAAACTTTCTATATGTTCAAGATATTAAATACAATCATAATAGGACTTTATATCTAAATGTACCATTTTACTTCTTTATAAGAAAAGTACTATTTATCTATTTCATCAGTTTCTTCTATACTACAATTTTTGAGCAATCCAGCAGCAGTATCTTCTGGCATCACCTCAACCTGTTTAAGCTTACGATTCATCACACGTGTACGTTGTTCTGCTGCCTCGATCGAGCGCGTAACTGTTTCAAGTTGAGATTTTGTGCGTGCTAGCACATCACCAAACTTACTAAATTCTGTTTTTACTGCGCTAAGCACCTGCCATACCTCACTAGAGCGTTTTTCGATTGCAATCGTACGAAACCCCATCTGTAAACTGTTTAGTAGAGCAGCAAGCGTTGTCGGACCAGCAATTGTAACGCGATAATCACGCTGTAGAATATCAGTAAGTCCAGGACGACGTAGAATTTCTGCATAAAGTCCTTCTGTCGGGAGAAATAGTAACGCGAAATCTGTGGTATGTGGCGGAGAAATATACTTCTCAGCGATTGTCTTTGCCTCAGATTTCACCCTTGTTTCAAGTGCACGCATAGCGTCTTCAACGGCAGTTATATCTGCTCTATCCTGTGCATCGACAAGACGCTCGTAATCCTCTCGAGGAAATTTCGCATCAATTGGCAGCCAGACTGGTAATGTATTGACGCCATCATGACGACCAGGCAGACAGATCGCAAATTCAACTCTTTCATTGCTCTTCGGAATAGTCGCTACGTTCTTTGCATACTGATCCGATGTTAGCATTTGTTCTAATAGTGTTTCAAGCTGTACTTCTCCCCACGTACCTCGTGTCTTTATATTTGTTAACACTTTTTTTAAGTCGCCGACACCAGCTGCTAGTGTCTGCATCTCGCCAAGGCCGCGGTGTACCTGCTCTAGTCTATCAGACACTAGCTTAAATGATTCACCAAGCCTATATTCGAGCGTTGAATGTAACTTTTCATCAACTGTTCGGCGCATTTCTTCAAGTTTTTTTTCATTGTTTATCTCGATCTCCTTGAGTCGATGTTCAAGTGTTTCTCTAACTTCACTAAGTTGGTGATTGTTTAATTTAATTAACTGCCCTAGTTGTTCGTTTAGTGTCGATCCAAATCTCGTAAACACAGAGCATTGCTCCTCACGCGAATACTGAGCATGACGTTGTGTGCTTTCACGAATTTCTTCAAACTGTTGAGCGTTGTTATCTACGAGCTTTTCAAGCTGCTGGCCAAACCTACTAATCTGGTTGTTCTGTATATTTGCAACACCTGATAATTGTGCAGCAAGTACTTGCTGTAACTGTGAGAAATTCCCGGCTAATTCGGTACGCGATCCACGAGAGTTATCGATGATTTCGCCTCGCAGTATACGTTCGAGGAATTTGACTGCATTCACGTGTAATTGCGCAGATTCGTCAATCTTATTTCCTAGATAATTTCGTAAGAGTAAAAAATCATCTTTTCTACGGATGTTGTAAACCATAATCATCAGCACAACAACTAAAACGGCAATCAGCGCAATAGTAATGAGAATCAGACTAATCATAGCCGTCATGCTGCTCTCCTTCAGATCATAATGAATGATCTTCTTTAGATATCTATCTGATTTGATAGTGTTATATATCTTGGATCTAATGTCCAATTACTCAATATCTATAAAAATCAAATTTAGAAGAGCCTAATTTAAACTTTTAAGTTCTGCTGCGCATCATATATTATACCTTTCGTTCTCATTCTATCGTTTCACGATACTATTGATATAGCTAAATTATTAAAGTTATCAATATTACTATCTAGAAAAATAAATTAGAACAGTACTTTAGTGCTAAATTAATTTTTTAGTATTTATCTCCTAATATAGGTGCTTCGCTATGTAGTAGTTTTATGAGCAAAAACTACAAAAATATTCTATTTATAGAAAGGTTTTAATATATGCATCTATTCATATTAACATATGCTATATAATCTAAAATTCTGCTGTACCAATTACGTGACTTAAATAGAAATACAATATATTTATATAGAAATGGGTATAGAAAATTTGATTGCTGTGTACTTTTATTCTGAGTGTTTAAACTTTGCTAAAGCGAAACGATATATAGCATGATTTTACATAAGTGATTTATATAAGTTCTAAATTAGAGAATCTTTATTAAGCAATAAAACCAACAAACTTAAATTAGAATTTATCTTGATAAGTTAAAATCCATAGATTTAATTGGGATATTAATTATTATTAAATTACAAATAATGACAGCCTTCTGTAGGTTATTTATTTATGAAAATATATAAAAATAATTAAAGAGTTAGCTTGCGATGCAAATCTTTAGAACTTAAGCATTAACTATAATATTTAATTAACTTTAATATGTTGTAGGAACATTTTAATGACACATATCGTCACTGAAGTTTGTATAAAGTGTAAATACACAGATTGCGTTGATGTTTGTCCTGTTGACTGCTTCCGTGAAGGTCCAAACTTCCTTGTAATTGATCCAGATGAGTGTATTGACTGTGCGGTATGCGTTGCCGAATGTCCAACTAATGCAATCTATGCAGAAGAAGATGTTCCAACAAACCAGCTTAGATTTATTGAACTAAATGCAGAGCTTGCAAAAAATTGGCCTTCGATTACAAAGACGAAGTCAGCACCCGTCGATGCGGATGAATGGAAAGATGTGGAGAATAAACTTCACTTACTTGAACGATAATTCACTCTAATTAGAGAGTAGTTCTGTATTTAAATGGCTTACCGTATTTTATTATAAATTCTTAAAATTTCTTGAATCACGTACAAACTATTGCTAGTGAAGATTAATTATGACTGTTGACAGAACTATACGTACTTTATAAAATCTCTTTTATGCATTTATTCCTCGATAGCTCAGTCGGTAGAGCGTCGGACTGTTAATCCGTAGGTCCCTGGTTCGAGCCCAGGTCGGGGAGCCATTTATTAGATTAAGAATTTAATATAAGATATTTATCATATAGGTTCTTATTATATAGACCATCTATATGGGATAGCTCTATATAGAAAAGAGATAATTAATAAGAGATGATTAATTATAGCTTTTTAAAGATTTAGGATAAACTCGTACGAGTATTATACGTGGTCCTTTCATTTTTTTTATAACAACATTGAAATGCTCAAATTCGACTTTTTGTCCTTCTGAAGGAAGGTCTCCAAGGGCATGTATTACAAGGCCACCGATTGATTCTGCATGACCTTCATCGATATCGATTCCAAGAGCTTGCTCGAGTGATACGATAGGCAGGTTACCTTTTCCGATTAGCGTCCTATCATCTAGCCGAGTCCAGTCAGCTTCACCACTAAGAAACTCATCGCGAATCTGACCAACAAGTGCGGCTAGTAAATTATCAAGCGTCAAGAATCCAATTGGCTTCCAGTCTTTTCGACCAACAAGCGCAAAATGAGGCGTACCCTTCCTAAAGCGCCTAAACAGTTCAAGTGCGGGTGTATCGGGTTTTACAGTCTGCACTGGTCGCACATAGATAGACAGATCTTCGAGTACAGCGCCACTCTGACTTGCGAGTAGAAGATCCTTTAGATGAATAAGACCAGAAATCTGTTCCCGAGATCCATCTTCGAAAAGAGGATAGCGACTAAAACGATGCCGGAAAATAATTCGCATATTGTCATGTAATGACATATCTCTGCGTAGACCGATCATTTCATATATAGGCCGCATTAAATCAGATACTGTCATAGATGAAAAATCGAGCGAATGCGCAAGCGTATTCCATTCATCATTGCTGTATGACGTTGATGTTAATTGTGATGTTGAAATCTTTTTAAGATTGCAATGACTGCGTAAAATTAGCTTAATCTCATCTGTTGAATAGTATGAGTCTACATTGTGCTCCTCTGAAAGATGAAAAATACGTAAAATTGTGTTCGCACTTGTGTTTAAAATCCAGATTATTGGATACATTATTAAGTAGAACGCATACAGCGGTAAAGAAACACATAGGCTAACCTGCTCTGTCTGGCGAATCGCTATTGATTTTGGAACAAGTTCACCGATAACGATATGTAGGAACGAAATTACTAAAAATGCAAATATAAATGATACGATGTTAGAAATATTCTCTGGCACAATAATTATGCTACTAAATATCTGGTTTAAGAATTTCGAGAAAGCTTGTTCGCCAATCCAGCCAAGACCAAGCGACGCAAGAGTAACTCCAAGCTGACATGCTGATAGATATGCATCAAGACTATTATGAACGATCCCGAGGATTCGTCCCCGTATTCCGTATTTATATTCAAGTGTTTTTACACGAGTTACACGTAGCTTGACAAGACTAAATTCAGCTGCGACAAAAAAACCATTTAGTATTACAAGAAGCAACGCGCTAGGTAGCGTGATGAGTTGAATCAAAGAATGAACTCCAGAAATTATCTTCTATATAAAGATGGATAATAGTCAGATGGATAGGAAGATATAATATATCTTCCTCTACTGATTAACAAACTTGTTACAGTCTTTCTCCATATAGATTATATCTTAGATAAGATGGCGGGATCAGTACGATATTTTTAGTAGAAAAACAAATTAGATAATGAATCATATTAAAACGCGTGCTTTAAATTTTATTAATTGCATATAGCATAAAGACGAACAAATAAGTTTTACCTTTTATATTAAAATAAGACTGCAGAAATATAATTATCTTAAATTTTTTTAAATCTAGAATTTTTGCGTTATCTAAAATAGATTAGAACCACATTTGGTAACTTTTACTTTTATAAAGTGAGCATCTATGATCAGAAAGTCTTCTATAATTTATTTCTCTAAATAATGTAAAGAAGATAGAGAATTCTGTATCTGCTTCAGAGCTTTAGTAAAAGAAATTATTTACAAAAGAATTGCCATTTTTAAAAAGTATATCTATCTTATTAGATAGTTGGTTTATATATTTTATCTGTCACACCTCTAAATCTAATAAAAAAATATAACAGAAAATAAGAGTAAATATTATTCGAGTTTAGAAGAATCTTTCTTAAATTAGTGAAGAATTAGCTAGTTCATTATGAATTAATATTGGTAATAATCTGCTATATTCATTTCTTTTTGCTGAAAACAGCCTTGATAAGTTGCATAGGAAGAACAGTGCAGCATTGCACTGACAAAAACTATAAACACTACTATTATTATTGAGATTATAGCTGTACTAGCGACAATCGCCTCTAAAATAAATATTAAGCCAATAGATGAAAAAATTATGGTTCCTAGCCATAATAGTCCGTAGATAAGAAACGCCCATCGATTTCGCCAGCAACTTACGATACTGAAAAATAGTGCCTTTACAGGATGTAGGTTGTGCCATACAGTTAGAATTGGTGCAAACCAAAACATCATCGAGACAGGTGTATAAAGTATCATCATGACTAACATAGTTTTCGTAGCTATAGCGTCAGACATTTTAAATACTATACTGTTATTTATTAGATTAGATAAGACTGATATAAGCTCCATCAATACAGTATAGATTATACTAAGAACAAATAGACGTCGTGTAAATATGAGGCTATAAGAGCGAAAACAATTAAATAGAATTGTCCACCAAATCAGCCGTTTATTAGAAATAACGCTTCGACACGCGCCCATGAAATGAACTCTAATTGCTGGTATAAGGAATAATGACAGTACCGTGCCAATTACTGGCACTATAGATATAATCATTATCGAGAGTAAATACATCAGGAATAGCATGATAAATACAAGAGAATTCTGTCGGAATAATAATATTCCATTCCAGAACCATATATATCCTGATTTTGCGGAGACTTCAGTCAGCTTCATAATGGGGGGGGATATAGATTTCAACGAAGTGTAATTGGATGGACAATGCGTTTACGAAGAATGTGCTCAAAATGACTTGGATCGTGCGGTTTCAGCATCTCCGATGGACGAGGCAGATAGAAGTTGTATAGTCTTGATACCCAAAATCGGTAGGCGCCAGCGCGCAACATATTGTTCCAATGCAATCGTTCTTCGAAGGTAAATGGTCGAACCATTTGATATGCATGCAATAGCGATTTTGCACGTATATGATCAAGCTCACCAGTCGCAATATTAACACACCAATCATTAACAGTTACAGCGACGTCAAACAGCCACTTATCGCAGCCAGCAAAATAGAAATCAAGAAAACCTCGGAGTTGTAAGAGATTGCTAGAATCGCGTGATTCTGTTGTAAACAGAACGTTATCGCGGAACAAATCGCAGTGGCATGGTCCACTAGGCAGTACTGCATAGTTATCAGATTTAAAGAATCGAATCTGATATGCAAGCTCACTTTTAAGAAGTGTGCGTTTTTCTTTACATACGAATGATAATATTTTTGGCACATTCTGCTGCCACCACGATAGACTCCGTAAATTAGGCTGTTTTCCTTTATAACCTCGACCGGACAAGTGCATTTTTGCTAACATTTTCCCAACCTTAGCACAGTGGATTGCTTTAGGTGCTAGCACTACTTCGCCAGCGAGTTTGGTAACAACTGTTGCTGGCTTGCCATACAATTTGCCAAATAGTGTACCGTCGTTTCGCGAAATTGGATCTGGAACAGGTATACCATGCTCTACGAGATAACGCATCAGGTTTAGGTAAAATGGCAATTGTTCGGCTACTAGATTTTCAAATATTGTGAGAATATATTCACCACATGTCGTCGTTAAAAAAAAATTGCTATTTTCTGTCCCAGATGGAACACCGCGAAATTCAAGAATATCACCGAGAATGTAGCTACGCATCCATTTTCGGAGATCAGAGTTAGAGATAGCTGTGAAAACGGCCATACGAGAAACGTCTAGTTCTGTTAACAGGCTACGCAATGCATCGATTAGCTGCCAAAAATAAGAGTAGACTCACTTTAACTAGCAGCACGAATAGGACAACAATATAATACTGCTTATCTCAAATATAATAAGTAGAAGATTTCCAGCAATTGACATAGCATGGAGACTTGACAGTCTATTAGACTAATGAATAATTTTTAATGAGATAGTAAATTGTAAAAATTCGATTTCTACAGCTACTTATTAAGTAGTATATTAGCGATTTTTTTGTATTTCCAAACTCTCTCTATAGAAGCCTATCATAGGATAGGCTTATTAAGTTAAATTCATATTGCTTTATTCATAATATAAGCAATAAATAACTTACTTTAATAAGTAGCACTAGAATTTTGAGACCAATTCTACTAAACGAAATTAATTATCAATCAATTTTTAAGAAAAGATTAGATGATACTTAATATCTAGAATATATTAAGTAATCTAGTACTTATTTATCTTATCTAGGCGAGATTCATTACTACAACTTCTTTGATCAAAGATCAAAACAAATCAAATACCTACAATATCTATATTATTTTTATATCTTACAAGAGCGGTTCAGAATTAAAATTCTTTAAAAATAAATTTTTATATTTTAATAGCCAAATGGATATTTCCACAATATAAAAATTCCGCATTATATCTATATCCTATTCATTGCTATATGTTCCAATACTTTACAAATAAATACTTTGCAACTAAATGTAAATAGTTAAATTATTTTCTTCTCTAAAATGCTAGAAAAACAAAATTTTCGAAGAAAAACCTTATTATTAGTTGACGGTTCTAGCTATCTATATCGAGCTTATCATGCGATGCCCGATCTGCGCAGTCCTAATGGTGAGCCTGCTGGTGCGCTATATGGAATCATTAAGATGATGCGTCGAATTAGAAGGGAGATTATCGCAGAGTATAGTGTGTGTGTTTTTGATGCAAAAGGAAAAACATTTCGTAATGATATATACCCTCAGTATAAGGCACAGCGTCAATCGATGCCATCTGATCTAGCATTACAAATCAAACCGATTCATGCAGCAGTTCGTGCTCTTGGCTGGCCATTACTTATGATTGAAGGCATTGAAGCTGATGACGTAATCGGAACGCTATCGTGTGCAGCTGAGCGAAATAGAATGAGTGTAGTTATATCTACTGGAGATAAGGATCTAGCACAGCTTGTTACTAGTGCTGTTACATTGATTAATACGATGACCAATGAAGTTCTTGATCGTAATGCTGTGATCAAAAAATTCGGTGTGCCACCTGAGCGGATTGTCGATTATCTAACATTAATCGGTGATACGGTTGATAATATACCTGGCATTGAAAAATGTGGACAAAAAACAGCAGTCAAATGGCTATCAAAATTTGGGGATCTAGATGGAATTATTGCTCATGCAGCTGATATTAAGGGTGTAGTCGGCAATAATCTTCATCAAGCACTTAACTTCCTACCAATTGGTCGTAACCTTAACACGGTTAAGACAGAATGTAATCTTACGCCATATCTCGAGTCAATCGAAGCATCACTTGAAACCGGAGCTGAAGCACGCAACCAGCTACTGGAAATATCTAAACGTTATGGCTTTAAAATCTGATTTCAATGTGAATTTGATGAAATATGAGCGTGAAGTAATTCAGACTTGATTCTTATTTAAGAAATGATTAAATTAAGTTAATATATTATTAACATCGCGATTTGATATTAAAATAACGTAGTCGTACGATATGATCGCGCGTCTTATCAAGCTATATCATTAGAGTTTTAGCTTAGACAAACATATGAATTTATCAACGACTACCTGATACTCATCGTTTTACTACTTCTGAAGTATTCTGTATGACTATATTCGATAAGATCTGTTAGTCTGTTCGAAGTTTCGAGAGATTAGAGATAAAATCGCCAAACCTATCACAGGTTTATCTAATTTATGGATTGACGATTTCATTTTGTCTTGATTTAAACTCTAAAGTATTACTTTGTACTATAAAGTACACATTTACTATTATTTTGTATCCATTATCCTATAATTCACTATATAAGAATGCATGTCAGATAAGAAGAAAAATGGATGCGATATAAAATGGAATTAGGTAGGCCTATATATAGGAGAAGTAGATTTACCATAATATAAATTATGGAAATAAATAAATTTGCTATAAATCAACCGATATAATGTACTATAGAATATCTAATAAGCTATGAATTATCCAAGAGTCGGCTAGTACTTATATATGATAACTCTTAGAAATTAATTATAGTTGCATAACAAATTAGTATTAGAAGCTGATAAAAACAAATTCTATTACGTTGTCATTGAAGAATAAAAGCCAGCGAAAAAATTCTAATATGGATTGTTCGGAAAAAGAATCTTTAAATGTGATAAACGTAAATTAAACTTGTGTATCACAGCTGCGATGCAAGTGCGTTTCGCGCGTCGTTTATCGAAAGTGACATACGTCTTGCGTAGTCTTCTAACTGATCCTGTCTAATTTTTCCAACAGAAAAATATGTGCTACTAGGATGCGAAAAATAGAAACCAGATATGCTAGCCGCTGGAAGCATCGCAAGAGTTTCTGTAAGACTCATTCCAATTTCATTAGCGCGTAATGTTGCTAACAGGTCACGTTTCACAAGATGGTCTGGACAAGCTGGATAACCTGGTGCTGGACGGATTCCTATATATTTTTCGGCGATTAGCTCATCATTATTGAGCATTTTATCAAACTCATATCCCCAGATTTCACGGCGTACTCGCATGTGCAAGATCTCCGACAATGCCTCTGCGAAACGGTCAGCGAGTGCTTTCAGCATGATTGCACTATAGTCGTCATATTTAACTTCGAATAATTTTTCTCGTATTTCAACACCTATTCCGGCTGTCACCGCAAACATTCCAATATAGTCTAAGATACCAGAATCCCTTGGTGCAATAAAATCTGCAAGTGATCTGTTTGGTCGCATTACACCATCTAAGACCGGTCGAATGCTCTGCTGTCTTAGACAGCACCATGTGAAAAGTATATCCTTGCGCGATTCGTCACTGTAGATCTCAATGTCATCATAGTTAACTGTATTCGCATGCATCAGTGCAATCACTCCATTTGCAGTTAACCAACGACCATGTATTATCTTTTTAAGCATTGCCTGAGCATCGTTAAACAAACGTTTCGCTTCACTTCCAATAATGTCATCTGTAAGTATATTTGGATACGAGCCAGAAAGATCCCAGGTTTGAAAGAATGGTCCCCAATCAATGAAGTTAGATAAATCACTTAGATCATAGTTCATAAATATGCGCCGTCCAATAAACTTCGGCTTCTTCGGAGTATAGCGAGTCCAATCAGTTTTCATTCTATTTGCCCGTGCTTCATTAAGCGTGACAAATGCTATTTCTTTACGACTCGTATATTGTTTACGAACACGATTATTCTCGTCCTTTATCTCATTTATGTATTTTTTTGCTCCGTCTTCTGACAATAAGCTTGATGCAACTGATACTGAGCGTGAAGCATCTGGAACGTAAACAACAGCTCCACTGTAGTTGGGCGCTATCTTTACAGCAGTATGCACACGTGATGTTGTTGCACCACCAATCAACAATGGAATTTGTTTTTCACGAAAATAGTCATCTCGTTGCATTTCAGATGCTACATAAGACATTTCTTCCAGACTTGGCGTTATAAGACCAGAAAGACCAATAATATCTGCATGCTCTTCTTTCGCTTTCTGGAGAATATCCTTGCATGGGACCATGACGCCCATATTAATAACATCAAAGTTATTACACTGGAGAACAACCGTAACGATATTTTTTCCAATGTCGTGTACGTCGCCTTTTACAGTTGCAATTATAATCTTGCCCTTCGCACGTATGCATGTACCAAGTTCTGCAAGTTTGCGTTTTTCTTCTTCAATAAATGGAACCAGATGTGCGACTGCCTGCTTCATTACACGTGCAGATTTTACGACCTGTGGAAGGAACATTTTTCCTTCGCCAAATAAGTCACCGACAACGTTCATACCATGCATTAATGGGCCTTCGATCACATTGATTGGTCGACCACCAGCGTCAGCGATTTTTTTTCTTGCCTCTTCTGTATCATTAATAATAAATGTTGTAATTCCATGGACAAGTGCATGCGCAATACGCTGCTCGACTGGCTGATTTCTCCATTCGATATTCCCTTCTTTCTTAGAAATACCAGCCTTAAATTGATCAGAAATTTCCAATAATCGATCGGTCGCATCTGATTGTCGGTTCAAAATTACATTTTCAACACGCTCGCGTAGTAAAGGATCTAGATCTTCATAGACACCGAGCTGTCCTGCATTTACGATCCCCATATCCATTCCAGCCTGGATAGCGTGATATAGGAATACAGTATGTATTGCTTCGCGGACTGAGTTATTACCGCGGAACGAAAATGATACGTTTGATATGCCACCACTAATCTTCGCGTATGGTAAGTTTTGCTTAATCCACCGTGTCGCTTCAATGAAGTCAACAGCATAATTGTTATGTTCGTCGATTCCAGTTGCAACTGCAAAGATATTTGGATCAAATATGATATCCTCTGGCGGGAATCCGCATTCATTAACGAGAATATGATATGAGCGTGCACAAATTTCTTTTTTACGTGTAAGCGTATCAGCTTGCCCATATTCATCGAATGCCATCACAATAGTTGCTGCACCGTAGCGACGGATTAACTTCGCATATCGGCGAAACATAATCTCACCTTCTTTTAGCGAGATTGAATTTACAATTGCCTTTCCCTGTATACACTTTAATCCTGACTCGATTACGTTCCACTTTGACGAGTCGATCATAATTGGTACACGTGCAATATCTGGCTCTGATGAAATCATATTTAGATATCGTACCATTGCAGCTTGCGAATCAAGCATCGCTTCGTCCATATTTACGTCAATAATCTGTGCGCCATTTTCTACCTGTTGACGTGCAACTGCGATTGCGTCATCAAACTGGTCGTTGAGAATCATTTTAGCGAATGTCTTTGATCCAGTGACGTTTGTTCTTTCTCCAATGTTAATGAAAAGTGTCTCTGACGTAACATTGAAGGCCTCAAGGCCAGCGAGGCGCATGGTAGTATGATGATCTGTCATAGGCAGAGAATGCGAGAATGTTTAAAAATTGCCAAGAAGTGATATATCTCATTAGGCTAAGATTTAAATATAGATTGGTGATCTAAGATCTATCATTTAAAGCTTTAAGAAATTTCCTAGCTCTTTTAGAGCGCACATTCTATTAAAGTGTACTTTCTTAGTAGTGTATGTTTCTTAACAAGAGAATATTTAATATATATGCAAAACTAGATCTTTAGTTAATCCCTTCTCTGCAATTCCTTAATATCCTGGGTTTCAGACCATAAAGCCGTTTAGCAATCTTAGTGATATGATCTGGTGTTGTACCACAACATCCACCTGCTACATTTATAAGACCAGATTCCGCGAATTCACTCAGAAGACTAGACGTAACATCTGGTGTTTCATCAAATCCAGTATCACTCATTGGATTTGGAAGACCGGCGTTTGGATAGCATGATATATAAGTATCACAAAACCTTGCAAGTTCAGCGATATATGGACGCATAAGCGCTGCTCCAAGAGCGCAATTTAACCCGAATGTTAGGGGTTTCGCATGACGTAGAGAGTTCCAGAATGCCTCGACAGTTTGGCCAGACAAAATACGTCCTGATGCATCTGTGACAGTTCCAGAGATCATAATTGGTAGATTTTCGCCGGTATCTTCGAAAAGCATATCAAGTGCGAATAAAGCAGCTTTTGCATTTAGCGTATCAAATATGGTTTCAACAAGAAACAAATCAACTCCACCATCGAGTAACGCTTTTGCTTGCGCATAGTAAGCATCGCGCAACTCATCAAACGAGATATTGCGTGCTCCAGGATCATTTACATCTGGCGAAATACTCGCAGTTTTTGGTGTCGGTCCAATAGCACCGGCTACGAAGCGTGGCTTATCTAGCGTCGTGTATTTTGCAGCTGATACACATGCAAGCTTTGCCGATTCAACATTCATATCGATTACAAGATGCTCCATACCGTAATCTGATTGGGCAATTGATGTCGCCCCAAACGTATTGGTTTCAACGATATCTGAACCTGCCTCAAAATATTGATCATGAATCTCACTGATAACTCGAGGTTGAGTAAGTGACAGAAGTTCGTTGTTACCTTTTACGTCATGTGTAAAATTACGAAAGAGTTCACCACGGTATGCAGCTTCATTAAAGTTATAGCGCTGAATCATTGTTCCCATCGCACCATCGAGTATTATGATACGCTGTTGTAGCAATGTAGGCAGTTGGATACTTCTCGTATATAGTTCATCGAACATATCTAAAGCTATTAAATAAATTCGTGAAAACTACTATTGTATCTTCATAAGATCTAGCTATCTCTGTTCTTTTACCTATTATCAGTTCGACTGCAAGGATAGTTCTGATTAATGTAATACGACCGGGTTTATCATTAGGCAGTCGAACTGTCCCAGAAATTCGTCTACTTCATCGAGCGATTGGGAAACCTCTATTAATTTCTTTACGTACTGGCGAAAACGTGCAGCCAGTTCTCCGTCGATGAAAATCTCTCGCTGTGTATTCTTATCAACGATTTCGTAACCTCCAGCATTCATTGCATAGTGACCGCTTTGCGGTGCGAATTCAAGTACACAATAATTTTCGCTGTTATAGATCATTTGCATGCGAACTCCTTCTGATCAGTGACCGAGATGGCCCTTGAAGGGTTATAAGGGAGTGCCGTGTTTTATAGAATGCCGTACTATATAAATATAGTAACCCAAAATTTAATTAACTTTCTTATCTCATATTGTATTGCCTGCTTTTAATAATACATATAAATTTTTTTTAAAAAATCTAATACAAATTCTAATACTATCCTAGTATTGAAATATAAATATATAAGAACATGATTCAAATCTTTCAAGCTCACCCTAGTTCAGGATAGCTTTAATATATCCTCTATTTCCTATGAAATATCCAGTATTCTTGAAATTTTTATTTTATGTAGCATCGTGAAGTGGATGCGCTTGCAGTGTAAATATCAGTAGCATTTTGTAATATATGGATATAGTTTTATACTATTTTCATTATTAATTTATATTTTGAATTACTTTATTAGTGACCATCCTTTACTAATCTATAACTTACTTTTAAGAATAATTAATAATAATTTTTTATTCACTCTTTATAATTTATTTAGTGTATTTAATAATGAGAATTCAAATTATGTAAATTAAATATTAGTAATAATAACAACTTGTCAAAATTTCATATAAAAAATATTTGTAATATATTACTTCAAGAACACGATAGTACATTCTAATACGATGATGATATCGAAATCTTTTTCGAATAGCTATGCTACCAGTACATAAACAGATTCTTGAAAACATTTTCACTGAAATAGTAAAGAATATTTTTCGTCGTCTGAACGGCGATAATTCTGTGTTTATTCCGATAACAATTACGCTTGAACACCCTAAATCTGATGAGCACGGCGATATTTCATGTAATGTCGCATTAAAATTTGCGAAAATATTAGGCATTAATTCACGACAACTTGCTGAGAATATTGTTGAGATCCTTATTAAGAAGCCAGAAATTCAAGGACTCATCTCAACGGCAAAAATTGCCGGTGCCGGCTTTATAAACTTATATTTAACTAACGCAGCGAAACAGCTCGTTATTAATTTAATACTTGAACAGGGCTACACATTTGGGCTATCGACAGTCAAATATAGTAGACGTATATTGCTCGAATTTGTCTCTGCAAATCCAACTGGTCCATTACATGTTGGTCATGCCCGTCAAGCAGTGCTCGGTGATGTACTTTCGAATATTCTCACAAGCCAGGGGCATCGTGTACATCGCGAATTTTACTATAACGATGCAGGTGGGCAGATTAGAAATCTTGTACTTTCAGTGCAGGCACGAGCGCGTGGCCTTAAACCAGGTGATATAGATTGGCCAGAAGGTGCATACAAAGGTGGATACATATCTGATATCGCCCGTGACTATATGAGAAGTAAAGCAGTTACGATGAATAATAATGTAGTAATTAAAGGTATAGGTGATGTCAAAAATATCGACGCTATTCGCCTATTTGCAATTGCATATATACGACGAGAGCAGGATTTTGACTTACAAATGATCGGTGTGAAATTCGATCAGTATTACCTTGAATCCTCATTATATACTGAAGGTCGAGTTGAAAAAGCTGTCAACGCACTAATCGCGTCGGGTATGACATATGAAAAGGACGGTGCCCTGTGGCTGCATACAATAAACGATGGTGATGATAAGGACCGCGTGATTAGAAAATCAGATGGCTCATATACATACTTCATCCCAGACATTGCATATCACATGACAAAATGGGAGCGTGGTTTTACAAAAGCTATTAATATACAAGGCTCAGATCACTACGGTACCATCACTAGAGTACGTGCAGGTCTGCAGTTTTTAAATATCGGTATCCCAAAGGGTTATCCGGACTATATTCTGCATAAGATGGTCACCGTAATACGTGATAATCAGGAAGTAAAAATATCTAAGCGCGCGGGAAATTATGTGAGTGTGCGTGATTTAATCGAATGGTCTAGCGGTACGGTTCCTATCTTTAAAAAATCATCTTCAGAAAAAATCGAAGAAGCAAGGATTAGGCGTGGACGCGATGCAGTTCGTTTTTTTTTAATATCACGCAAGGCTGATACTGAATTCATATTTGATATTAATCTTGCTCTAAAACAAAATGATGAAAATCCAGTCTATTACGTGCAATACGCCTATGCGCGGATCAGTTCAGTTTTAAATGAATGGAAATCTCGCTATATTAGCGACATAACACAATTAAAAAATGTTGATTTGTCTCCACTTACTAGCAGGCGAGCTTGTATTTTAATGAAAAAACTTTCTGAATACCATGATGTTCTCGAACATGCAGCAAATGAACTTTCGCCACATATGATTGCGTTCTATGTACGAGATTTAGCTAGTCAATTACACTCATTCTATAACGCAGAGCGTGTATTAGTTGGGGATGATGTACAGCGTATCTGCCGTATTGCACTTCTCTCCGCTACACGGCAAGTGCTCGAAAATGCACTGGCAATACTTGGTGTATCTACGCCGGTAAATATGTAAGACACTTATACTGTTCTCTACAATATAGACAGATTACGTTTTTACACAGATAATTTAAGAAATTATGCAGATATGCCATAAATCAAGGTATTCAAAACAGAGAAACGGAATGTTTATTGGAATTACAATCGGACTGATTATAGGCATTACTATCGCAATAGTTTTTGAATTCTATTTCAAGAGCTTACCGTCACCTCTCGCAGAGAAAACACTGATAACATTGTCATCTGTTAAGAAAAATGAGAACAAACAAAAAAATTTTGATTTAAACAAGATGCTACAGGGTAAGATAGATGATCAGCTAACTGCTCTAGATAAGGTTCCTGAATCAACACTAGATAATATACAATGTAAATTTGATTCACTTCCTCCGCCTAAGTCAGTCGAAATGACGCCGCCATCTTCAGGCGCTATGGAAAACGATTTTGCACCAGTTCAGCAGAAGAAGTTTACCATAATAAATGAAAGTATAAATAATAATATACTTCCACGACTAGCAGACTCAAAACTAAAATCATCATCTGCTTCTGATGCTAATATTTTAGAAAAACAGGACAATCCTAATATTGTCTACCTACTCCAGGTTGGATCGTATAAAACAGAAGCTGATGCTGAACAGCAGAGGGTATGCTTAGGTTTCCAAGGCTTCGAATCAATGATATCGAAGTTTGTTGTCAGTAGTGTAGTCTACTATCGTGTTCGTATTGGTCCATTTTTGAACTTTGATGAGATGAACTTAACGCGTCATAAGTTGTTGGAACTTGGATTTGATGCAACGGTGATTAGTCTTTTAAGGAAGTAAACTAAAAAGTAAATTAACTAAATTTAATTAAATTTAGTTCTATTCAAAATTTTACTAAACGGAGTCCATTAGCATGAAAAAATATATTAACGCACTACTATTATCTCTCTATTTTGTGGCTTCTGGTTTTGCTCATGCCGAAACTCCTGTATCAACTCCTTTTCTCCATACACCAGTAGCGGGAAAGGACTACATGGTAATAAAAAATCCAAAATTAATATATCCGCCAACTGGGAAAATCGAAGTAATCGAGTTTTTCTGGTACGGATGTCCATACTGCAACAAATTTGAGCCAATACTAAAAAATTGGATCAAGAAACAAGGTAATAAAATTAACTTTAAAAGAATTCCAGTAGCGTTCGGTAAAAAATTCGTCTCTCATTCACGACTTTTCTATACATTGGATAATCTTGGTCTTTCTGAGAAATTTACACCAGTAATTTTCAATGAAATCCATAATAAAAAGAATTATCTATCAAAACAGCAAGACCAAGTTGACTTCTTAGAAAGACAAGGTATTGATAAGAAAGAATTTATAAATATATATAACTCATCTGATGTAGAGAATAAGATTAAAAAATCGATCGAAATTATAAAAGCATATGAAATTATTACAGTACCAACTGTAATCATTTCAGGAAAATATAAAACTGGTCCATCATACACAAAAAGCCTAATAGATACTACGGTAGTTCTCAATCACCTCATAAAACAAATCGAGGACGAAAAAAACAAGAGCACTAATATTAAATAAATCTTTCCCCTCCTATCTTTCTCTAATTGACGGTGGCCAATTTATATTGGCCACTCTAATATTAGAATGGCATTGTATTCTGAATTGCTTGTAGGCAAACTTTAAGCAATAGATTCGGAAATAGCCCAAGTACAAGAATTGTAATACTATTCAGTAATAGAAGCGTACGCTTTGTCATGTATCCAGTAATTAGTTTCATATCGCTCGGATCATCGAAATAAATTAACTTAACTATACGTAGATAAAAGAATGCACCGAATAATGATGTAATTACGGCAAGCAACGCAAGCCATGTGAGGCCTGCGTTAATTGTGGCCTCGAGAACTGAAAGTTTCGCATAGAATCCTACTGTAGGCGGAATTCCTGCTAGCGAAAACATCATTACCATCATTGCGAAAGCAAATGCTGGACTACGCTTATTCAGTCCTTTGAAGTCGTTAATCGATTCAGCCTCAAAGTTACTGCGTGAGATTAGCATTATCACACCAAACGTGCCGAGAGTTGTTATTAAATAGGTGATTATATAAAACATCGCTGAACTGTAAGCGTTAGCAGCTAATGACGTATCGCTTTCTATGACACCAGAAATTAGACCAAGTAACATCATCCCCATATTTGATATCGATGAATAAGCGAGCATCCTCTTAATATTGTTCTGAACAATACCAGCCAGATTTCCAAGAAATAAAGATAGTACTACTAGGATGATAAGCATTGCTTGCCAGTCATTAGCAAGTGGTAATAAGCCTATCACAAGGAAGCGTAATCCCCATGCAAAAGCTGCAATTTTCGGACCACCACCGAGAAGTAGCGTAATCGCAGTCGGTGCGCCTTGATATACATCAGGCATCCACATATGGAACGGTACAACACCAAGTTTAAAAGCAATTCCAGCTACGATGAAGACAGTTCCAAATAATGCTATTATTACATTAATATGGCCAGATCTAAGCGCATCCAGCACATCACCAAGATCGAGAGAAGAAGTTGCTGCATATAACATTGAAATTCCATAAAGCATAAAGCCTGATGCGAGTGCGCCGAGCACATAATATTTTATTGCTGATTCGCTTGACTGTACAGTATCGCGTGGTAGACCGATTAACGCATATAATGCTATCGACATAAGTTCGAGACCTAAATATAGCGTTAGGAAATTATTACCAGATACCATAATCAACTGGCCGAGTAGAGAAAACATTCCAAGAAGAAACAGGTCACTTCGAAATAGGCCTCGATCTTCTAAATATTTTCTTGAGTAGATAAGCGATACGGCAAAACTGAATGAGATAACTGATTTCATTACATTCGATAGTGAATCGATAATGATCATTCTCGAAAAGAAGTAGTACTTATGAGCATCGGGCGATAATATCATGAACCATATGCCGGAAATAATTGACGATGCAATTGCTATTAAATATGTAATATGTTGTCGGTTAGACGACATAGAAAATGTATCGCTTAAGATCGCGCAGACGATAGCAGTCATTATCAGCGCATCGGGCAATAGGATATTTATAGGATTGTTCATGATCTAAATGTAATCCTTCTTTTGCTCGTACTTTCTATAGAAGCTTTGACTGGGCAATACAGGAGAGAAGATTTTTAATAGAAACGTGCATCATATTAGTAAATGGTTTTGGATATAGACCAATAAATAATGTAAACGTGGCGAGAATCATAAGCATTATGAATTCTCGATAATTAATATCATTGAGACTTGCAACGTTATTATTTACGATAGCACCAAAATATACACGCTTGTACATCCACAATGTATATGCAGCTCCAAGGATTAAGGTAAGCGCTGCGATCAATCCAATCCAGAAATTGTAATGGACCGTTGCTAGAATTACCATAAATTCACCGACGAAACCAGATGTACCAGGCAGGCCGCAATTTGCCATTGAAAATAGCATTACAAATGCTGAAAACTTAGGCATTACATTAGCGACACCACCATAATCAGCTATCTGTCTTGAATGTATACGTTCGTATAATAAGCCAATCGATAAAAACATTGCGCTGGATACAAAACCGTGTGAGATCATTTGAACTATTGCGCCTTCGATTCCAAGTTGGCTAAAGATAAAGAAGCCAAGAGTAACAAATCCCATGTGCGCAATAGACGAATATGCAATAAGCTTCTTCATATCGTCTTGCACCATTGCCACAAGACCCATATAGACTATTGAAACTAGCGATAGTGCAA
Organism: Burkholderia sp.; assembly: GCA_032470195.1. Classification (GTDB taxonomy): domain Bacteria; phylum Pseudomonadota; class Gammaproteobacteria; order Burkholderiales; family Burkholderiaceae; genus Burkholderia. The sequence continues at coordinate 125,159 of JAVHYX010000002.1, forward strand.
TTATAACAGGTGCAAAATATTTGCTTGCGTCAGGTGTGATTGGTAATGAAAACCGTAAGAAACCATAAGCTCCAAGTTTTAGCATAATTGCTGCTAGAATAATTGAACCACCTGTTGGCGCTTCGACATGCGCATCTGGTAGCCACGTATGTACCGGCCACATTGGTACTTTTACTGCGAAAGCAATAAAAAATGCGATGAATAGCAATAACTGTTGTGTCATTGGAATCTTCGCGTTATTCCACACAGATAATTCAAAAGAATTGGTTTTTATATATAGATATAGCAATGCGACTAGCATTAGTAGCGAACCAGTAAGTGTATATAAAAAGAACTTAAATGCCGCATATACTCGATTTTGACCGCCCCACATGCCTATAATTATATATATTGGAATTAACGTTGCCTCAAAGAATACATAGAATAGCAATCCATCGGCTGAAGAAAACACGCCAATTATAATCCCAGAAAGAATTAGGAATGCAGAAAGATACTGTGTGACATTTTTATTAATTATATCCCATGCAGCGATCATAATTATTACAGTAATCAGTGAGGTTAGGATGACAAACCACATTGAAATACCATCAATGCCGAGATAATATGAAATGTTAAATTGTTCGATCCATGTCAAACGTTCAACGAACTGAAGCGATACCGATTTTGAATCAAATTCAACAATTAGCGGGATTGTTACAGCGAAGCTAAGAACTGAGCCGATTAGTGCAATCCAACGTGATATATTTGGAGTTTTATCAGAACTGACGACAGGTAGGAAAAATCCGAAGATGATCGGCAGCCAAATGGCAGCACTAAGAATTAAAGAAGAGTGCATTAATTTTGTCCACTTCTTATTTGTAAGCAAACGTTACAAATAAAGTTAGAAGTCCAAGCATGCCAACAATCATTGCAAATGCGTAGTGATAAATATAACCAGATTGTAGAAATCGAATTATGTTAGCAATCCAGGCAATAAATCGAGCAATACTATTTACAGCACCATCAATTATTGCGATATCGCCTTCTTTCCAGAGGGCACGACCAATTGCGATAGAGCCATTAGAGAACAATATTTCATTTATTTTATCCATATAGTACTTGTTATCAAGAAGAGTATATATCGAGATAAACCTGCATCGGATTAATTTTGGTAAATCTGGACGCTTCAAATATAAGAACCATGCAACGATCATACCCGCTATTGCAAGATATACTGGTAGACTAGATAGAGAATCTAATCCCATTAATGCCCAGCCATTAAATTCTTCTCTCATTCCTTTAAGTGCCTGATGATTTTCTCCAATGAAGATTACCTTATCAAAAGCAACTCCATTCTTAAATATACTGCCATATAGCATTGGATAGACCGCTATCGCTCCGATAATTAGCGATGGAATAGAGAGAAGTACAAGTGGGAACCACATTACCCAAATTGATTCATGTGGCTTATGTGGGCAATGGTATACATAGTCCTCGCTATTATCTACTCCATTAGCATATGAGGTTGTTATAGCTGAATCTTGATCTTTTGAATAGCGGAAGCGTTCATTTCCATGAAAAATAAGAAAGTACATACGGAACGAGTATAGAGCTGTTACAAATACGCTCGTAACTAAAGAAAAATATGCAAAACCAGATCCTGGCAAGTGCGAAAGTTTCACTGCATCAATGATAGATTCCTTTGAATAAAAGCCAGAAAAAAACGGCATACCAACTAGTGATAGCATTCCTATTATAAATGTGCTCCATGTAATAGGCATATATTTTCGTAGACCACCCATATTTCGCATATCTTGATTATGGCCTATACCAATTATGACAGAGCCTGCACAGAGGAATAATAGTGCTTTAAAGAACGCGTGCGTTATTAGGTGAAACATAGCAACCGGATACGCAGATGAACCGAGTGCAACCGTCATATATCCGAGCTGTGATAGAGTTGAATAAGCAATAACACGCTTGATATCATTCTGTACAATTCCGAGTAAGCCCATAAACAGCGCACTAATCGCACCGATCACAGTAATAAATGATAGAGCTGTATCTGATAGTTCAAATAATGGTGACATACGCGTGACCATAAAAATACCGGCAGTTACCATAGTCGCCGCATGAATCAGCGCAGAGATTGGAGTTGGACCTTCCATAGAATCCGGCAACCATACGTGTAGTGGGAATTGAGCAGATTTACTCATAGCGCCGATGAACAAACAAATACATACGACTGTTATTAGTTTCCAATCTGTACCTGGCAAATGTAAGCATGCAAATTCTTCGCGCTTCGTAAATATTTCAGTATAGTTCATAGAACCTATTAGATTAAATATGAGCGCGATTCCTATTATGAACCCGAAATCGCCGATCCTGTTCACAAGAAATGCTTTCATATTAGCAAAAATTGCACTTTCGTTTCTAAAATAGAAACCAATTAGCAAGTATGATACTAGGCCAACTGCTTCCCATCCGAAAAATAGTTGTAGCAAATTGTTACTCATCACGAGCATTAACATTGCGAATGTAAATAGTGAAATATACGATAAAAATCGTTGATAACCTTCTTCTTCGGACATATAGCCGATCGTATAGATGTGAACCATCAAAGATACGAATGTAACAACTATCATCATCATTGCGGTCAGAGAATCAATAAGGAAACCAACTTCAAACCTAAATGAATTAATTCGCATCCATTCATATATAGAGGCATTGAAGTTTGCGCCGCCGAGTACATCGATAAAGACTTTTGTAGATAGCAATAATGAAATAAATACACCAAAGATTGTTACTCTATGCGCACACTTCCGATCAATAACATTCCCGAACAGCCCTGTTATTAATGACCCAGCTAGTGGCGAAAATGGAATTATTAATAATATGTTCTCATTGAGAATATTTGACATATAAAATAGCCTTGACTAAATTAGCCCTTAAGCTTATCGAGATTATCAATATTGATTGAGTTGCACTTATGGAATAGAGTTACTAAGATGGCAAGGCCAATAGCCGCTTCCGCAGCGGCAACTGCTAACACAAAAAATACGAAAATCTGTCCTCTCACATCACCAAGATAATGCGAAAGTGCAATAAAATTCGTATTGATAGCAAGAAGAATTAGTTCGATCGCCATTAGTATAGTAATAATATTATGACGATTTAGAAAAATTCCGATGACACCTATCGAGAACAGAATTGTACCGAGTATAAGATAATGAGCAAGTGTTATTAACATAATTTTCTCTTTCTGTATCAGAAATTCCAAACTACTAAAATCTGGATTTATTATATTAATCTCAACGGATTCTATATTTTATTTATTTATGCGCACAATCCGAACGCGGTCTTGTGCGCTTACTTTGACTTGCTCTGATACGCGCTGGCGCTTGCTATCCTTACTTTGCTTTGGTAGGGTCAGCGCACTTGCTGCAATGATGCCGGTAAGTAGTATGAAACCTACAATCTCGAATTCAAGGATATAATCAGTATAAATTACCTTGCCAATCATATGCGTGTTTGCCATACTAGCCATCTCACCGTTCGCAATATCGTGCACTGGCAATGTAATCATTCCATAGCTATGCCACAGAACTAGCCAACTCTCAATAATAATTATTGCGCCAATAAAAACTGCCATCGGCATAAATTTCTTAATATCGCGTTCTATAAGTACGATCTCTGTATCAAGCATCATTACAACAAATAGGAACAGCACCATTACAGCACCTACGTAAACTAACACTAACATGATCGAAAGGAACTCTGCCTCAAGCAACATCCAGATCATAGCTGCATTAAAAAATGCGAGCACAAGAAAGAGTGTAGCTACTACTGGATTGCTCGAAGCAATTACTCTCAGTCCTGATACTATCAGAATAGAGGCTAGAATATAGAATAGTACTGTTGTGAATACCATAGTTATCTTTACTTTATAAAACTAGATCAACAATATGTTGCATCAGCAATCTTCATTGCATTGATATCTTTTTCATATTTGTCTCCAATTTCGAGTAGTATTTCCTTGGTTAAATATAGGTCGCTACGTTTCTCGCCATGATATTCCAGAATTTGAGTTTCAACGATTGAATCAACTGGACAGCTCTCCTCGCAAAAACCGCAAAAAATACACTTTGTTAAGTCGATATCGTATCGTGTAGTTCGGCGTGTTTTATCGTCACGCTCTTCCGATTCAATTGTGATAGCCATTGCTGGACAAACAGCTTCACATAACTTACATGCGATACATCGTTCTTCTCCATTTTCATAACGACGTAATGCATGTAGTCCACGAAAACGTGGTGAGATTGGCGTTTTTTCTTCAGGGTACTGGACAGTGAACTTTCGCTTGAACGCATAACGACCGGTCAGGGCAAGACTTTTTAGAAGTTCAACGAGTAAGAACGTTTTAAAAAAATATTTAATTGCAATAATAATTTTATTCATTATTATTTCCAGATGTTAAGTGGCGATATGATCCATAGACCTATAACAATTACATAGACAACGCTAATTGGGATGAAAACTTTCCAGCCGAGGCGCATAATTTGATCATAGCGATATCGTGGAAACGTCGCGCGAATCCAAATAAATAACGACAACATTAAAAAAACCTTTAAAGCTAGCCAAAAGATACCTGGAATAAATAATAGAAATTTGAATGGAGCGTCCCAGCCACCGAGAAATAGTATTGATGCAAGCGCAGAAATTACAATCATATTAATGTACTCTGCTAGAAAGAATAGAGCGAACGCCATGCCTGAGTAATCAACCATGTGTCCTGCAACAATTTCTGACTCTCCTTCAGCTACATCAAATGGATGTCGGTTAGTTTCTGCAATCCCTGAAATAAAATAGATGATAAAACCTGGAAATAGAGGCAGCCAGTTCCATGATAGAAAGTTTATACCATAATTCGTGAAAAATCCTTTCTGTTGCGAGTGGACTATCTCCGTTAGATTAAGGCTATTGGCCGTCATTAACACAAGCATGATGGAAAAACCCATCGATATTTCATATGACACCATTTGTGCGGCTGCACGCATTGCGCCAAGAAACGCGTACTTCGAATTAGAGGCCCAGCCACCGATAATAACCGCGTATACGCCAATCGAAGAAATAGTAATTGCGTACAGTATGCCTGCATTTACGTTCGCAAAAACCATCTTCTCCTGAAAAGGAATTACTGCCCAGACAGCAAATGCTGGAATAATAGCTATTACTGGAGAAATTATGTATAGCCAATAATTTGCTTTGGTAGGTCTAATTATTTCCTTCATTAACAACTTTAATAAGTCGGCAATTGGTTGTAGTAATCCGGCTGGACCGACACGGTTCGGACCGTGTCGTACATGCATCCAACCAATAAGCTTTCTCTCCCAAAGAATAAGGTATGCGACACATAACTGGATCAGAACCGATACAATAAGGATACGTACGAGTATCTTTATTGTCGTCCACACTCCATAAATAAATTCAGTATCGCTGTATTCCATACCATGGAATAAATTCATTTATTGGGCTCTCTCTACTAATAGTTTGCCAGATAAGCTACTAAGCAATGCGCCAGAATGCGTCGCTGCTGATACACGAACAACTGTTTTTGCAAGATTCTCTTCATGAACGGCCGGCAACTTTACCATACGATCACCCTGGTATACACACACTAAGTCACCATTATTTAATCCAAGTCGATTGAATAATACTGTTGGTAAACCTGCTTTGTTTGCCGTATTCGCAGCAGCTGTGAGATGCAAAGACTTAGCGCGTCGTACAAGCGCATCCGTATGGTAAATTGGAACATTACTTAAGCGTTCGAAACCGTTATTTATTAACTTTTTTGATAATACAGGCCACAGCGTACTAGATGTAGTATTTGACAGACGCGGTATAAGATTATCATTGCCGAGCGCAGCTAGACGAACTTCTTCAGCACTTTTATATGATATATTCTGTATGCCAAGCTTATCACTAAGTTCGCATATCACCTTCCATCCTGGTCGCGTATCACAAAGTGGGCGTACAATATTATTAAAGCTCTGTACAATTCCTTCCGCGTTTACGAACGTTCCAGATGTTTCAGTGAACGGCGAAATTGGCAAAACAACATTTGCGTAATCAAATCCATATCTGAATGGCGTCATAACGATAACGATATCAGCTTGCTTTAGCGCAGCTAGAGCTTGCGGCGGATCAGCAGTGTCAAATTCAGGTTCGACGTTTATTAGAAAATAAGCTTTTCTAGGCTGTGCAAATATTTCTCTGGCGTTTAATCCACCTTCTCCTGGTAGTGCCCCGACAGCGTACGCCCCGACCGTATTTGCAGATTCAATCAAAAAGCCCAGAGTCGTACCAGTATGTTGTGAAATCCACTGTGCAATCACATGAATACCTGAGAATTCTGGATGTTGAACTACTTCGTTACCGAGAAAAATTACGCCGTTCTTGCTATTTATGAGTGATTGCGCCACCTGGTAATGTATAGGCAACACTATTACGTCTAATATCTCTAAAGGTGGGCTAATTTTCAGAATACATGACACGCTAACTGCAATGCCAGCTAATTCATTAATCCAAGCTGACGGCGCGGCTACAATACATTTCGATCCAGGAATTAGTGAATTATCGCCTACTGCATTTAGGAAATGTATTTCTGCACCATTTTTCTCTGCTTGACGTAGGCGTACTGCAAAAAGTGGATGATCATAACGCAACGACGAGCCAATTATGAACGCAGCGCTCACATTTGATAAATCTGATATATGCATCCCAAGCCATGGAATACCTAATACAGGAGAGGAGAAATCCGTCTGACGAAGACGAAAATCAATATTTGGTGTTTTAAGTTCATTCGCGAGTTGCTTTACAAGGAATAGTTCTTCTGTAGTACTATTCTGACTTGCAAGAATCGCTATCGCATTATTGCTATGATTAATAGCTATACGCTTTAACTCTATTGAAATGTATTCAAGAGCGTTCTGCCAGTTTGTTTCTATCCATAGGCTACCTTGCCTTATCATGGGTTTCTTTAAACGCTCATCACTATTTAGTGCTTCATATGAAAAACGATCTTTATCTGATATCCAACATTCGTTAATCAATTCATTCTCGAATGGTAATACGCGCATTACACGGTTATTCTTAACTTGTACAACAAGGTTAGAGCCGACAGAATCGTGAGGACTTATTGATTTATGATGAGACATTTCCCACGCTCTCGCTGTATACCGGAATGGTTTACTGGTTATCGCACCGACTGGGCATATATCAATCATATTACCTGATAGTTCAGAGTTAATTGTCTTACCAACGAATGTTGTAATCTCAGAATTCTCTCCTCGACCTAATATGCCAAGTTCCATCGTTCCAGCGATTTCCTGACCAAAACGAACGCATCGTGTACAGTGAATACAGCGCGACATCTCTTCCATCGAAATCAGAGGTCCTACATTCTTGCGAGATACGACACGCTTTTGTTCTTGATATCGTGACGATGACTTACCGTATCCAATCGCAAGATCTTGCAACTGACATTCGCCGCCCTGATCACAGATCGGGCAGTCTAGTGGATGATTAATAAGAAGAAATTCCATTACAGACTGTTGTGCCTTTACTGCTCTATCAGAATGGGTGTGTATAACCATACCTGCTGACACTTGTGTCGCGCAGGCAGGAACAACCTTTTCTATTTTCTCGATTTCAACAAGACACATTCTGCAATTAGCTGCTATTGATAATTTTTTGTGATAGCAAAAATGAGGAATATATATATCTACCTTACGCGCAGCCTGGATCACTAGACTACCTTGAGGTACTTCGACCTTTTTACTGTTTATTTCAAGTTTAATCATAATAGTGAAATGATATTTAACATATTCCGCGCGTTTAGCAGAAAACTATGCATTTAATTTTTGTAAATTAGAGAAAAGTATAGCGTTAATCTGATGCTGTCTAGCTATGCTCATTCATATCAACTAGACAGCGTTTGTGCTCAACGTGATATGTAAATTCATTCCAAAAATGTTTCAGCATCCCACAAATAGGCAATGCAGCTGCATCTCCAAGAGCACAGATCGTATGATCTATAATATTCTCAGCGATTGATTTTAGAAGATCTAGATCTTTATGACATCCGTGACCATGTTCAATACGCTTAACAATACGATATATCCATCCTGTCCCTTCTCGACATGGTGTACACTGTCCGCATGACTCTTCGTAATAGAAATATGCTATACGTAACAGCGAACGTACCATACATCGCGTATCATTCATTACAATTACCGCACCTGATCCTAACATAGAACCGGCTTTAGTAATTGAATCGTAGTCAAGATCTATATTCATCATTAAATTTCCAGGTATTACTGGCGATGATGATCCGCCTGGTATCACTGCCTTAATTTTCCTTCCATCACGCATCCCGCCAGCTAGCTCCATTAGTATCGCAAACGGCGTACCGAGAGGAACTTCATAATTACCTGGATGTTTTATGTCTCCTGAGATTGAAAATATCTTTGTTCCGCCGTTATTTGGTTTTCCAATTTCTAGATAATTCTGTGGACCAATTTTAAATATAAATGGCACAGAAGCAAATGTTTCAGTATTGTTAACCATCGTTGGCTTTCCATACATACCGAAGCTTGCAGGAAATGGTGGCTTAAAGCGAGGCCGCCCTTTTTTTCCTTCAAGTGATTCAAGTAGTGCGGTTTCCTCTCCACATATATATGCACCATAGCCATGGTGCGCGTGTAGTTCGAATGAAAAATCCAAACCCATTATCTGTTGACCGAGAAATCCTGCCTGGCGTACTTCATCTAAAGCTACTTCAAAACGTTGATATACCTCGAATATCTCACCATGAATATAGTTATAGCCGACTGTAGCTCCTATCGTATAGGCTCCAATCATTATTCCTTCAATCAGTGCATGTGGGTTATAGCGTAAGATATCGCGATCCTTAAATGTACCTGGCTCACCTTCATCTGAGTTGCAGATGATATACTTTTGTCCTGGAAACTGACGCGGAATAAAGCTCCATTTTAATCCAGTTGGAAATCCTGCCCCACCTCGACCACGAAGACCTGATGCTTTCACATCAGCAATTATCTGTTCAGGAGAAATCTTTTCCTTAATAATTCGTCGAAGCTGTGCATACCCACCACGTGAAATATAATCTTCGAGATGCCAGTTTTTGCCGTTAAGACCAGCTAGGATTAGCGGTTTAATATGACGATTATGAAGAGACGTCATTTTGAGAGCTCCTCAAGTAACTGATCTATTTTTTCACAACTCATTAAGCTCAACATTCTATGGTTGTTTACTAGAATAACTGGTGCATCACCGCATGCACCGAAACACTGGCCTTCCTTTAATGAAAATTTACCATCTAGTGTCGTTTCTCCAAAACTGATACCGAGCTTCCGTTTAAGATAATCTTCTATTACTCCTGAACCACCTTGCGGACAGAGTTGACATGGTAAATTTGTGCAGAGCGTAATTTTATTTTTACCAACGGGTGAGTTATCATACATTGTGTAGAACGTTGCGACTTCCTGTACAGCGATCACAGATATATCGAAATAGTTAGCAACAAACTGAATTAATTCAGGCGAAAGCCATCCATGCTCTTCCTGCGCTATAGTTAACGCTGCCATTAGAGCAGATTGCTTTTTATTAGCTGGGTATTTCATCAATGCACGATCAATTTCCTTTAAGCCTTTAGCTGAGATCATTTTTCAGACGCGATTCTCCAATTTCTTCTAAAATCCCAGAAATATAACTTGTTGGCTCATAGCCTAGTTCTTAAATCTTTACAAGATTTATATATTCTATTATAGATATTCTAATTCTATAGCACCGTTAAATAGTTAATTTATCTTTTATCTAATCTGGGACAGTAAATATATTAACGATCGATCTCACCAAACACGATATCTTGTGTACCGATAATAGTAACCGCATCAGCAATCATATGTCCGCGGGCCATTTCATCTAGCGCTGCGAGATGCGCATAACCTGGTGCACGTATTTTCAGACGATACGGCTTATTTGCACCGTCAGATATTAGATATATTCCAAACTCACCTTTAGGATGCTCAACAGAAGCATATGCCTCACCTTCCGGTACGTGAAAACCTTCACTAAAGAGCTTAAAATGGTGAATTAGATCCTCCATATTTGTCTTCATGCTAACATTAGATGGTGGTGCGACCTTATGATTTGACGTAATAACTGGACCCGGATTTCTTCTTAGCCATTCAATACATTGTTTAGCAATCCTGACAGATTGGCGCATTTCCTCAACGCGAACTAGATATCGATCGTAGCAATCGCCGCTTATACCAACAGGAATATCAAAATCAAGATAGTTATATACTTCGTATGGTTGCTTTTTCCGTAAATCCCATGCAATACCGGAGCCACGGATCATCGGTCCAGTAAATCCTAATTGCAGCGCCCGCTCAGGACTCACAACTCCGATTCCAACGAGACGTTGTTTCCATATTCGATTATCGGTAAGTAGTGTTTCGTATTCGTCTATACACTTCGGAAATCGAGTAAAGAAATCATCAATAAAATCAATAAGCGATCCAGAGCGCGCTTCGTTCATCTTTGATAGTGTTTTTTCGTTACGGACTCTTGATGCTTTATATTTTGGCATTTCGTCTGGAAGATCGCGATAGACTCCACCAGGTCGATAGTACGATGCATGCATCCGAGCGCCTGATACTGCTTCGTACATATCCATAAGATCTTCACGTTCTCGAAATGCATATAAGAATACTGCCATTGCACCGATATCTAGTGCGTGGGCTCCGATCCACATAAGATGATTTAGTATACGCGTAATTTCATCAAATAATACACGGATATATTGTGCGCGCTTTGGAACATCAATCCCAAGCAAGCGTTCGATAGCGAGTACGTATCCATGTTCGTTAACCATCATTGATACATAGTCAAGACGGTCCATGTACGGTACAGACTGAATAAATATTTTACTCTCAGCTAGCTTTTCGGTAGCACGATGCAATAGGCCGATATGCGGATCAGCTTTCTGAATAACTTCACCATTAAGCTCAAGTACAAGACGTAATACGCCGTGTGCAGCTGGATGCTGCGGTCCAAAATTTAGGGTGTAATTCTTAATTTCTGCCATAATTCTGGCACTCTTTAATTTTTATATAGACGACTATAGTGATCCTCACGGATTACACGAGGTGTAATTTCACGTGGCTCGATCGTTACAGGTTGATATACAACACGCTTCTTTTCCTTGTCATAGTTCATTTCTACATAACCGGACATCGGAAAATCCTTGCGAAACGGATGACCGATAAAACCGTAATCAGTTAGAATACGACGTAAATCTGGATGACCATCAAACACAATACCATATAAATCAAATGCTTCACGTTCGTACCAATTTACTGAATTCCATATGTAGAAGAGCGATGGAACAATTGGCATATCGTCGTCTTGAGCAAATACGCGAAGGCGAAGACGCCAGTTATTCTTTAAAGATAGAAGATGTGATACGACTGAAAAACGCAGACCATTATATACTCCGTTACCATACGACTTATAGTCAACTCCACATAGATCAATTAACTGTTCGAATTGAAGTTTATGATCATCACGAAGTATCTGAGCAACTTTGATGTAATCACTTATCTTTACAACTAGTGTTAACTCCCCGAGAGCTTCGGTCAAGTTCATAATTAGTGTATCAAGTACTGTTTTCAGATTCTCTCTCAAAGTATCGATTTTAGTTGCCATATTTTCTCTAATTTTTTATTCACTGACGGTCGATAGTATGAGTACGACGGATTTTTGCCTGAAGCTGAATTACGCCGTATATTAATGCTTCTGCAGTCGGTGGACAGCCTGGTACGTAGATATCAACAGGCACAATCCGGTCACAGCCACGAACTACAGAATATGAGTAATGATAATAGCCGCCACCATTCGCGCACGAACCCATTGAGATTACCCAACGTGGCTCAGCCATCTGATCATACACACGGCGCAGAGCTGGTGCCATCTTATTGCATAGTGTTCCAGCAACAATCATTACATCTGACTGACGTGGACTTGGTCGAAATACGACACCGAATCGATCAAGATCATAGCGAGCTGCGCCAGCGTGCATCATCTCTACTGCACAACAAGCAAGACCAAATGTCATTGGCCATAGTGAACCACTATGCGCCCAGTTAATAAGTTTTTCAATTGTAGTAATAAAAAATCCTTCCTTTAAAACTTCCCCAATATTCATTTAGTTTTATGCTCCAAATGGATAATGCACGTGGCAGGCTATATATAAAAACGAAATTAATTAATGTTAGTTACTCCCAGTCGAGACCACCCTTCTTCCAAATATAGGCAAAGCCAAGTAGAAATTCGAATAGAAAAATTATCATCGAGACGAATCCTGGCCAGGCTATATCACGTAAGGCAACACCCCATGGAAATAGGAATGCAGTTTCAAGATCAAAGATGATAAATAAAATAGCTATGAAGTAATAGCGTATATCGAATTTCATTCGAGCGTTCTCAAAAGGATCGAATCCGCATTCATATGGAGAATTTTTTATAGAATCTGGTCGATTAGGACCCATGAATTTACCGATGGCAATCAATGTTACACCTAAACCAGCGCCTACGATGAGAAATAATAAGACAGGATAATAAACTGTGATATTCAAGACTTATCCTTCATTTAGTTAGCTCCAGTTAGTGTTGTTCACAGGAGAAAGAACAATAATTTGATAGGGTATATAAAATATATCTCTCTTTGAGAAAATATTCTGCAATGTAAGATACATATAGGCTTGATACTATAAAATGAAAATGCCAAGCATAGTTTCCCTCCATCCTTGACATTTAATATTGGTGCCGACGGCGAGACTCGAACTCGCACAGCTTTCGCTACTACCCCCTCAAGATAGCGTGTCTACCAAATTTCACCACGTCGGCACTTCATACAATCTGTAAGCCTTTTCCTATGGAACAAGTTTTTGTCGAATTTTTTATCTAATTTAGAGTGTGGTCTATTCCTTTGAAGTACCCAATGATTCGGATACGAGTTTTTTTATCTTTCATTTTATTTATAAAATCTATTTATTTAGGTAAATTTTTTCTAGATACAGATGAGTTAACTGCAGGCGTAGAAATATATGTGGTAACTGTATTAGTAGGAATATTTTTTTGTGTATTAGGTACAACACTAGTTGATAACTGTGATTTATGTGAACTGAGATACGTTAGCGTAAGTGTTGACGTGAAAAATACGATTGCGAATACTGCGGTCGTCCTTGACAAGAAATTAGCTGATCCTGTTGCCCCAAATAAACTGTCAAACGAACTATTGCTAAATGTAGCGCCTATATCTGCTCCCTTTCCATGTTGAAGAAGAATAAGTCCAACTAAGATAAAAGATGAAAATATCTGTATTACAACAATGGAGGTTTTCAGAAACATCTCATACTCACTTAGTTAAATAAGGTAATCGCTTTCATCGTTACCATGGTTACTTTTAATAAAAAGTGGTGGCTACACCTATATCTAGCATGCGGCCTGACAGATCATAATAAAATCTTCTGCTTTCAATGCTGCACTGCCGATAAGGCCACCATCGATATCTGGTTGAGCAAATAATTCGGCCGCGTTACTTGGATTTACACTTCCACCATACAATAATGGCACACATTCTGCTCCTTTCTTTATAAGACCTCTTCGTAAAAACGAAAGTATTTTCTGCGCTTGTGTAGATGTCATACTATTTCCTGTTCCGATTGCCCATACTGGTTCGTATGCAACAATTATCCGCATAGATTGCTCTCTAGTTAAGAGATCGAGCACTGAGTCTATCTGCATCCCAATAACCTGCTCTATATTGCCAACTTTACGCTGATCTAGTGTTTCACCGATACAGATAATCGGTGTTACACCAGCAGAAAGGGCTCGCACAGTCTTTTGAGCAATCGTTCTATCACACTCACCATGATATATACGACGCTCCGAATGACCAACTATCGTATAGCGAGCACCGAATTCAGCAATCATTGTTGCAGCGACTTCTCCAGTAAACGGGCCCTGTTCCTGGGCAGAAACATCTTGTGACCCCCATTCAATGCGACTTCCATTAAGACGTGCTTTAACCTGTGCAAGATACGGAAATGGCACACATACGCAGATTTTTACTTTATCCGTCATTTGTTCTATATTACTTAGAACAGTAGATAAAAGCTTATCGTTAGCAGAAAGACATCCATGCATTTTCCAGTTAGCTATTACTCGTATTACTTTTTTTCCCACATCATTTGTTCTATCGTAAACCATACTTTAAAAGTAGACCATCTAATTCATCAGGCAAACTATGTATAAACATAAATTTTACTGTGAAGAGTTTAAACTAATTAAACATCTAAATATTTATTTATAATCTAGGACATCGTCCAATCAAGTACGATTTTGCCAATATGTTTTCTACTTTCCATTAATATATGCGCGTCAGCAGCATGTTTAGCTGGGAAAACACGATATATTACAGGCTTTACACGGCCATCCGCAATCAGTGGCCACACATGCTTATAAAGCTGAGAAGCAATCTTTGCTTTAAATTCAGTTGATCGAGAACGAAGCGTTGAGCCTCTTACAGTAAGTCTCCGGAATAGTATTTCACTAAGATTAACCTCAGCTTTTGTACCTCCAAGTAGAGAAATTATTATAAGTCTTCCATCATCCGCAAGTACAGATAGTTCATGTGGAACGTATGAGCCAGCAACTATATCGAGAATCACATCGACTCCAAGATTATATGTCATTGATTTAACAATTTCGACAAAGCTTTCAATATTATAGTTGATTGCGCGCTCTGCGCCGAGCTGTTCACATGCTCGACATTTGTAGTCGCTACCTGCCGTCGTGAATACTCGGAAACCCAGCGCGTGCGCAATCTGGATCGCAGTTACACCGATTCCACTCGACCCACCTTGAACTAATAGTATTTCCTGATTACCTTTACAGCCAGAACCGAGCTGTGCTATATCGAACAAATTGCTCCAGACTGTAAAGAACGACTCTGGTAATGAAGCTGCCTGTACGTCATCTAGTCCAACAGGTACTGGCAAACATTGTAATAATGGTGCAACTGCATATTCTGCATAACCACCGCCAGAAATTAATGCGCAAACATGGTCTTTAAGTTTTAATCCAAACGGATTTAGCATCATATCAATTGGCAAATTACCGTCAACGATCTCACCAGCAACCTCAAGTCCAGGAAGATCAGATACACCCAGTGGGGGCATATACATACCCTTACGCTGGAAAACGTCAGGCCGATTAATACCAGACGCTCTAACTCGGATAAGGACATCACCATACATTGGCTTTGGACATGGACGATTATTTAATCTTAATACATCTGGAGCACCAAATCTCGTAATTTCGATTACTTTCATTCAAATTATTATTCCTAAACTGTGAAAACGAATAGAAACGACCTGATCTGATTTGCGCGTCTGACCATCTTCTAGTCCCGATAGATTGCTGTTACTTGTTTAGACAATGTTTTATCTGTTTGTACCATCTAGTTCACTAGAACTTATCCGTTTACTATAGCTTTAGCTGATAGTCTTATACGACCTTTCTCGTCTGCCTGGATTACTTTAACTTTTATTTTTTGACCTTCCTTTAAATAATCATTGATGTTCTTTATATGCTCATTGACTATTTCAGAGATGTGTAATAATCCGTCTCTGCCACGTATCAAGCTTACAATTGCTCCAAAATCAAGCAACTTCAGCACCGTGCCCTCATATACTTGACCAACTTCTATTTCAGTTACGATATTTTCGATACGTTTTTTTGCTTCTTCCATCCCTTCAATACTCGTACTCGCTATTGTTACTATCCCATCATCTGAAATATCAATTGTCGTATTCGTCTCATCTGTTAATGCGCGGATCACTGAACCACCTTTACCAATTACATCTCTAATCTTTTCTGGGTTGATCTTAATAGTGGTCATACGCGGTACGAATTCAGATAGCTGGCTGTTTGCTTCAGATATCGCAGATTCCATTTTACTAAGAATATGCATTCTTCCTTCTTTTGCCTGTGTAAGTGCGACATATATAATTTCTTTTGTAATTCCTTGCTTCTTAATATCCATTTGCAAGGCAGTTATGCCATTTGACGTACCAGCGACCTTAAAATCCATATCACCGAAATGATCCTCATCACCAAGTATATCGGTTAGTACTGCAAATTTATTTCCTTCTAGAATCAGGCCCATCGCAATACCAGCAACGTGAGCTTTCATAGGCACTCCCGCATCCATCAGTGCGAGGCAACCACCGCATGTTGACGCCATAGATGATGATCCATTTGACTCTGTTATTTCTGATACAACACGAATCGAATAACCAAATTCTTCTGGACTAGGAAGGCATGGAGAAAGAGCGCGCTTTGCAAGACGACCATGGCCGATTTCACGACGCTTTGGTAAGCCGACTCGACCAGTTTCTCCTGTTGCAAATGGTAGCATATTATAATGAAGCATGAAACGGTCACGATACTCACCTTCAAGCGCATCAATAATCTGTTCATCACCTTTCATGCCAAGTGTAGCAACAACTAGCGCTTGGGTTTCTCCACGTGTAAATAATGCAGAGCCATGTGCTCTTGGTAGTAATCCTGTACGGATCTCAATTGGACGTACAGTTCGTGTGTCTCGACCATCAATGCGCGGTTCACCATTTAGAATCTGTGATCGGAGAATTTTCGCTTCAAGATTAAATAAGATATCACTTACTGTTTTCATATTCTCTACGAGTGCTGTATTTGTCTCAGACTCTTGTAAGAGTTTTTCTCTTACGATTGCATATATTTCATTAATTTTTATCGATCGTAACTGTTTTTCACGTATCTGGTATGCAGATTTAAGATCGTTTTGTGCAAGTTCAGTTACACGCGCAATTAGTACTTCGTTCTTTTTATCTGGCATCCAACTCCACTCAGGATTTCCTCCATCACATACGAGTTCATGAATTGCGTCAATTGCGGTTTGCATTTGCTCATGTCCGAACATAACAGCACCAAGTATTATGTCCTCAGACAATTGATCTGCTTCTGCTTCTACCATCACTACCGACCGTTCTGTTCCGGCAACAATGAGCTCAAGCTGAGATGATTTTATTTGCTCACGAGTTGGATTCAGCACGTATTTATTATTTACATATCCGATACGCGATGCGCCAATAGGGCCGTTAAACGGCAGGCCAGATACTCCTAGGGCAGCAGACGCACCAATCAATGCGGGAATATCAGCAGGTATATCTGGATTAATAGATAATACGTGTATTAAGACTTGAACTTCATTATAAAATCCTTCTGGAAAGAGTGGGCGAAGTGGACGGTCTATCAAGCGTGACATAAGCGTCTCTTGTTCGGATGAACGACCTTCTCGACGGAAGAAACTTCCTGGTATTTTACCAACCGAATATGTTTTTTCTAGGTAATTAACAGTTAATGGAAAGAAATCTTGTCCAAGTTTTGCCGACTCAGAAGCAGCGACAGTCGCAAGTATAACTGTATCTTCAATATTGATGAGCACTGCTCCGTTCGCTTGACGAGCAATCTCTCCAGTCTCAAGGCGAACTTTATGTTGGCCCCACTGGAATTCCTTCACGACCTTATTAAACATGAACTTCTTACTCCTATTGATTTCGTTCATTGATTTGCCGCACTAATCTAACGGTGCTGGATAATTCAGGCCGAATTCGTTAAAAATATGATTCTAGTCATTCTAAGCAAAGTACTTTCTTAGATTACTTTTATTAGAATGATATAAGATCTTATATATAAATATATGACTACAGCGAACCCTGAAAAACAAAATGCCCGCATCAGCCATAAGCTGATACAGGCATCTTATGCGAGTAAAGTTATTTTAAATCCTTATTTACGCAGATTAAGTCTATTAATTAGATTACGGTAGCGGATAGAATCCTTGCTCTTCAGATAATCAAGTAACCTGCGACGACGACTCACCATTCTGAGCAAACCGCATCGGCTATGATGATCTTTTTTGTGTACTCTGAAGTGACCGGTCAATTCAGTGATACGCGTAGTTAACAGCGCAATCTGGACTTCTGGAGAGCCTGTATCATCAGTTCTGCGAGAAAACTGAGAAACGATTTCTGACTTCTTTATATCAGCAACCGACATGAATAAGAGTTCCTCTCTTCTTACTAAATAAGTTAATATGAAATATAGAAATATTATAAATATAATTTCATATACTATCCAGTACAAACTATTGTCTTTTAATTTTAATAAATGTGTTTACTAATTACAGTTTACTAGCAGTATAAACTAAAGTGTGAATTTGCCAAAAATATATTTTATATTGTCGCGGTAAAACTAGATAGGGATATTATTTGTAATAATCAACAATATACTAAAGCAAAATTACTAGTTTATTAAAAAATTTCTCAGTTGTTCGTTATTTATTTCATTCAGTTTTGGTCTTATTATAAAACTATTCAAAAAATATTCACTGCCATAAAAAGTGTCTAGCAAAGAGAAACTAACTTTTATACCCATTGTGGGTTCATCTTATCGCTCGAGTGAAGTTTATTCAGTGCAGAAATATAGGCTTTTGCTGATGCTGCAACAATGTCAGAATCAGCACCAACACCGTTTACGATTCGACCACTCTTAGATAAACGAACTGTTACTTCTCCCTGAGCTTGTGTTCCCATTGTAATTGCATTCACTGAATACAATATCAGTTCTGAACTACTATTTATCTTGCTCTCGATTGCATTCAGTGTTGCATCTACTGGCCCATTTCCATAAGATTCACCAGTTAGTTCGTTGTCATTTACAGAGAATATGACCTTCGCATACGGGCGCTCTCCAGTTTCTGAACGTTGCGTGATCGATACCAATTTGTAGTACTCATATTTGTGAGTAAACGAAGATTCCATTGATACAATCGTAATGATATCTTCGTCAAAAATCTCGGTCTTACGATCTGCAAGATCCTTAAAAAGGTTGAATGCAGTATTAAGCTCAGACTCGGTATCTAGAGCTATACCGAGTTCTTGTAAACGTTGCTTAAATGCATTTCGTCCAGATAGCTTACCAAGTACAATCTTACTTGAATTCCAGCCAACTTCCTCTGCACACATGATTTCATAAGTATCTCGAGCTTTTAAGATACCATCTTGGTGAATACCAGATGTATGTGCAAACGCGTTAGCACCTACTATTGCTTTGTTAGGCTGTACAACGAAGCCGGTCACTTGCGATATGAGCTTTGATGCTGGCATGATCTGCTTAGTATCGATATTAGTATCAAGGCAGAAATAGTCTTTACGAATCTTCACAGCCATTACTATTTCTTCAAGTGATGCATTGCCAGCACGTTCTCCAAGCCCGTTTATTGTACATTCAACTTGACGAGCACCGCCAATCTTCACTCCGGCAAGAGAATTTGCAACTGCCATTCCTAGATCATTGTGGCAATGTACTGAGAAAATTGCCTTATCCGAATTCGGAACTCGTTCACGTAAGGTCTTCACAAGATTGCCATATAGTTCTGGTACATCGTAGCCGACTGTATCTGCAATATTGATTGTTGTTGCACCTTCTATAATTACTGCCTCGATAACGCGACATAGAAAATCTATATCTGAGCGGCTACTGTCTTCCGGAGAAAATTCGATGTTGTCAGTAAATTTTCGAGCAAATCGCACTGCTAGTTTTGCCTGTTCTAAAACATGATCAGGCGTCATTCGTAGCTTTTTCTCGATGTGAAGTGGCGATGTTGCAATGAACGTATGAATTCGGAAATTATTCGCAGGTTTTAGCGCGTCTGCAGCACGTTGGATATCCTTTTCGTTTGCACGAGCAAGCGAAGATACAGTGCTCTCTTTCACAAGAGATGCAATCGCATGTATCGCATCGAAATCACCATTTGAACTTGCTGCAAAACCTGCCTCAATTACATCAACTTTCATGCGTTCAAGCTGATTTGCGATACGTATTTTTTCTTCTTTTGTCATCGATGCACCAGGCGACTGTTCACCATCACGTAATGATGTATCTAAAATAATCAGCTTATCTAACATGTAATGGCTTATAGTTTTCGCGCGTGACAACTTTATATCTAATCATGATTAGATATAATATATAAAGAAGATTTATGTAATCATCAAAAAGTCGTATCTACACTCAGTTACTGATTATAAAATTGTAATAATGAATAATATATTCTAATACGGATACGTTCTTTAAATTACATTAAATTACATTATGGCTATACAATATAGCCTATTATTTTATATTTAATTTTTCGTCTTGTCTACCAGTTTTTTCTTTGTGATCCACGGCATCATAGCTCGAAGTTTTGTGCCAATTTCTTCTATCTGATGCTTAGAATCAAAACGGCGATGTGCCTGAATAGTTGGTGAACCAGCCTTATTTTCTAGTATAAAACTCTTTGCATATTCACCACTTTTAATATCTAATAAGCACTGTTTCATTGCTTTCTTTGTTTCTTCAGTAATGATGCGTGGGCCAGTCAAATATTCACCATATTCCGCATTATTCGAAATAGAGTAGTTCATATTTGAAATTCCGCCTTCGTAGATTAGATCAACAATCAGCTTTAATTCGTGTAAGCATTCGAAATATGCCATTTCTGGCGCGTAACCTGCTTCTACAAGTGTTTCGAATCCAGCTTTAATTAATTCAACAGTTCCGCCACAAAGCACAACTTGCTCGCCAAATAGGTCTGTTTCTGTTTCTTCACGAAAATTTGTTTCTATGATACCTGCACGACCACCACCGTTTGCCGCCGCATATGACATAGCGATGTCTCGTGCTATACCAGACTTATTTTGTGCAACAGCAATTAGATGAGGTACGCCTCCGCCTTGTGTATACGTATACCTTACTGTATGTCCAGGTGCTTTCGGCGCGATCATTATGATATCTAGATCTGATCGTGGAATAACTTGACTATAATGAACAGTGAAACCGTGTGCAAATGCAAGCGCTGCATTATGTTTAATATTTATATGTACTTCCGTTGCATATACGTGGCCGATATGCTCATCGGGCAGTAATAACATAACGACATCTGCGCCTTTAACTGCTTCGACAACTTCCTTTACCGGAAGACCAGCGTTCTCGGCTTTAGTCCATGATTCACTGCCCTTACGTAGAGCAACAGTCACGTTTACTCCACTATCCCTTAAGTTTAACGCATGTGCATGGCCTTGTGAACCGTAACCAATGATCGTTACCTGTTTATTTTTTATTAGAGAAAGGGATGCATCCTTGTCATAGAAGATATTCATGTGTGAAAGTTCCTTCTTTAGTCCAGTATTAAAGAGATAACTGCTTATATATCATAGAAAAATTTTCTTCAATCATACCTTAAAGATACGCTCGCCACGTCCTATTCCCGAACTGCCTGTACGCACAGTTTCAAGAATAATGTTCGAGTTTATCCCCTGCATGAAAGCATCTAGCTTGTTGCTTGCTCCTGTTAATTCAATTATGTAAGTTTTTTCAGTTGCATCAATAATACGACCACGAAAAATATCCGACATACGCTTTACTTCTTCTCTTTCTCTACCTACTGCCCGTACTTTTATAAGCATTAATTCTCTCTCAATATGTAAGCCATCTGTCAAATCTATAACTTTTACTACTTCAATTAGACGATTCAGGTGCTTTGTCATCTGCTCAATTATGTCATCTGAGGCATTAGAAACAATGGTTAAACGCGATAACGATAGATCCTCAGTAGGCGCTACTGTCAACGTCTCGATATTATATCCACGTGCTGAAAATAGACCGACTACGCGTGATAGCGCTCCTGGCTCGTTTTCCAGTAAAATGGAAATACTATGTCTCATATTTATTTATTTTTATAGATTCAATGTCTATATTCATGGCAATGTTAGAAGCGATTAGAAATTTCTGAAGTTCTTGTTGTTATAGATCTTCTGAATCGAATAGCATCTCTGTTATACCTTTACCTGCTTGAACCATTGGAAAAACGTTCTCTGTCTGATCAGTTTGGAAATCGAGAAACACTGTTCTATTTTTCAGGCGAAGCGCTTCTTTCAATGCAGGTTCAACGTCTTTAGTTTTCTCAATTCGCCTACCTATATGACCATATGCCTCAGCAAGCTTTACAAAATCTGGTAATGCCTCCATATACGAATGTGAGTAACGTTTACTATACTCAATCTGCTGCCATTGGCGAACCATTCCTAGACAGCGGTTGTTTAGCAAAATAATCTTGATAGGCGTTTCATACTGTAAACAAGTCGATAATTCTTGAATACACATCTGTATTGAGCCTTCACCTGTAATACAGACAACATCATCATTAGGATGCGCAATCTTAACACCTATCCCGGCTGGTAACCCAAATCCCATTGTACCGAGACCTCCAGAGTTGATCCATCGGCGTGGCTTGTTAAAGCGGTAAAATTGTGCTGTCCACATCTGATGTTGGCCAACATCAGAACAAACGAATGCGTTACCATCTGTCAGCTCCCAAAGCTTTTCAATTACGTACTGCGGCTTAATGATATCACTCGTATAATCGTATTTTAGACAGTTTTTTGAGCGCCATATTTTGATCTCATTCCACCATTGTGTAAGTGAATCTATGTCTGGACTCCGATCAGCCATTTGCAATTGTTCGATCATATCCTTTAATACTTCCTTTACGTCACCAACGATAGGAATATCAACTTTTACTCGCTTACTAATTGATGATGGATCAATATCGATATGAATGATTTCGCGATGGCGCGACGCAAAGTGTATAGGATCACCGATTACGCGATCATCAAAGCGGGCGCCTATCGCGATTAGCACATCGCAGTGTTGCATTGCCATGTTCGCTTCATATGTGCCGTGCATCCCGAGCATGCCAAGAAATTTTCTATCTGATGCGCGATATCCTCCGAGGCCCATTAGTGTATTTGTAACTGGATAACCGAGAATATCTACAAATTGGTTTAGCTCGCGTGAAGCATTAGCAAGAATAATACCGCCACCTGTATAAACGTATGGACGCTTCGCTGATAAAATCATCGAAATTGCCTTCCGGATCTGGCCGAAATGCCCTTTTTTTATAGGATTATATGATCGCAATGAGATATTCATAACCCGCTTGTATGTACAAGGCGTCTTAGAGATATCTTTAGGAATGTCAATTAGAACAGGACCGGGACGACCAGTTCGCGAAATATAGAACGCCTTTCTAACAGTTGCTACAAGATCATATACATTCTTTACAAGAAAGCTGTGCTTAAGACATGGACGTGTTATGCCAACGGTATCACACTCCTGAAAGGCATCTTGACCAATCGCTGAAGTTGGTACCTGTCCACTAATTACGATTAATGGAATCGAGTCCATATAAGCTGTCGCGATACCGGTAACTGCATTTGTTACACCAGGACCAGATGTTACGAGACATACACCAACATTGCCAGTCGAGCGCGAATATGCATCTGCAGCATGTACAGCAGCCTGTTCGTGACGCACAAGTATATGCTGAATCTTATCTTGCTTATAAAGCTCATCATAAATATAAAGAACTGAACCTCCAGGATAGCCCCAAATGAATTTAACGTTTTCTTCAACTAGTGCTTTCATCAACACAGTTCCACCAATCGAGTCTCTATCTGTAGAAATACGCGATGGTGCTTCCGTAGTAAATTCATCTCTGGACATATTTGTCTTCGATCTCCCAAATTTCAGAAAAATTTATCGGATACTTTCTACCTAGCTTATTACTTGTGCTCAAGCAGTGCTTCTGGTTTTGGAAGAAGAGTAAGTTAGATTAGCCTCACTTGAGGATAATTTTCACATTACTGATCTGATTTTGTATACGCGACATGCTATCTTAAAATATCTTTACTAAGAAATTTTCTAATAGAAAATATTACTTATATTCACTTAATCTCAAGCGGTATTAACAAAAGGAGATGGTAGAAGTGTCTATTATAATTGACTGTGCGAATTTTAATCGCATACTTTTTTTTCAGATTTATAGTAATATCCTAGCACATGTCCTAAGATTAGAACAAACAGTGCACCAGCAATATTTGCTGAATAGGTTGATAGCGATGTATTAAGTAGTAGCAAGTGATTAACGATTGGATCGCTAACTATTAGTCCACCTCCGATCCATCCAATGATACTCGCACCAAGCGAGATAATTTTTGGAAAAGGATCGAATAACATTAGCATAAACTTACTGCCACAGATCATAACTGGGATACTAACAACGAGACCAAAAATTATGAGTGTAATTCGATAATATGGTTCTACCTGTTCGACTATACCAGAAATTGCAATTACGTTATCAAAACTCATAATTATATCTGCAATAATAATTGCCCTTACTGCAGACCATAATTTTTTAGACGGTTTATTAATTTTATGTGCGCGCCTAAATGGCGTTATTAATTTAATACCGATTAACAGTAGTAGTACGCCACCAAAAAATTTCAATAATGGGATATCAAGTAGCACAATAGCGAATATAACAAATATAATACGTAGAAAAACTGCACCAGCTGTACCAAACAACATACCATGCATTCGCTGTTTGGTTGGTAGATCACGACATGCAAGTGCAATCAAAATTGCATTGTCACTACCAAGGATAATATCGACTATAATGATCTGTGCTATCGCATTCCAATGGAATAAAGTTAGAAACTCTAGCATAAAGAAAAATAATTGATATCCATTTATCTGCCTCTGTACACTATTTTCTTTTAAGCATGAAAATTAAGGTATACTTATTTTTTAGAATACTCTAAAACATATCAATATTTTATAGAATAGTTTTAAGTAATCGTCCTATTTCAGATGGATTGCGTGTAACTGTTATTCCGCATGCTTCCATAATTTCTAGTTTTGCCTCAGCGGTATCTGAACCGCCAGAGATCAATGCGCCAGCATGGCCCATGCGTCTACCTAGAGGCGCTGTAACACCAGCAATAAAACCGACAACTGGCTTTTTCATGTTATCTTTAATCCATTGAGCTGCATTCGCTTCATCTGGACCGCCAATTTCGCCTATCATAACTACTGCGTCTGTATCCGGATCACTATTGAACATCTTCATTATATCAATATGTTTTAGACCGTTAATTGGGTCACCACCGATACCAACAGCCGAAGACTGACCAAGACCAAGATCCGTTAGTTGTGCAACAGCTTCATAGGTCAGTGTTCCAGAACGTGATACAACTCCAATATGGCCCTTACGGTGAATATGGCCTGGCATGATACCAATCTTTAATTCGTCTGGCGTAATCACGCCAGGACAATTTGGCCCTAGAAGAAGTGTTTTTATTCCTTCTCGGCACATATCGTCTTTTATCTTGATCATATCATGAACTGGAATACCTTCTGTAATACAAATCGCAAGATCAAGATTAGCTTCAACAGCTTCTAAGATTGCTGCTGCAGCGCTAGTATGTGGTACATAGATAACTGATACAGTAGCACCTGTTTTTTCCTTTGCTTCCTTTACACTAGCGTAGACTGGAATTCCCTCGAAGTCTTCACCAGCTTTTTTCGGGTTCACGCCTGCGACGAATGCATCACGTCCATTCGCATATTTACGGCAAAAATGTGTGTGGAACTGTCCGGTCTTACCTGTCATGCCCTGCGTGATGACCTTTGTATTCTTGTTAATCAGAATAGACATATAGCTATTATTCCCCTCTTTTGATTAATATCGTCGTATCGTACGCGCCATTCATCTATGCTTAATAATGATGCTGATCAGCGAATAAAATTTACTATTTTAAACTTTATGTTCTATAGGGTTAGATGGGGTAAGAGTGTGGTACACACATTGAAAGTGCTTCTTTGTTTATTTTTTTAATTGCCCTTAGTTACTTCTATAACCTTTTTCGCTGCCTCTTCCATACTGTTTGCTGAAATTATTGGTAAATTAGATTCCATTAGCATCCTCTTGCCAAGATCCTCATTTGTACCATTCATACGTACAACAAGAGGGATATTCAAATTGACAGCCTTCGAACCAGAGATCACTCCTTCCGCAATCACATCACAATGCATAATCCCGCCGAAGATGTTTACGAGTATTGCCTTTAGATCCTTTTTCTTAAGCATAATCTTGAAAGCTTCTATAACTTTATCAATCGTTGCTCCTCCGCCAACATCTAAGAAATTTGCCGGCTTACCACCAAATAGCTTAATCGTATCCATAGTCGCCATTGCAAGACCTGCTCCATTTACTAGACACCCTATATTTCCATCAAGTGGAATGTATGCAAGACCGAATTTTGACGCTCTGATTTCGTCTGGATCTTCTTCATCTAGGTCACGGTATACAACAATTTCTGGGTGACGAAATAATGCGTTTAAATCAAAGTCAAATTTCGCATCAAGTGCAATTATCTTATCATCTTCAGTTAAGACAAGGGGGTTAATTTCAGCAAGCAATGCATCGGTTTCTAAAAACGACTTATACAAACCTTTCAGAATTTTACGTGCTTGTGGAATTAATATATCTGGTATTTGAATGCTCTTTGTTAAATTATCAGCTTCATTATCCTGCAATCCATTTGATGCCTGTACTCTTACCTTATAGATCGATTCAGGTATCTTCGAAGCAACTTCTTCTATATCTACCCCTCCTTCGCTAGACGCCATTACAACGATCTTCTGCGACAGACGGTCGATTATGATGCCAATATAGAATTCTTTTCTAATTTTTGTTCCTTCCTCGATCAATAGACGATTAACCTTTTGGCCTTTTGGAGAAGTTTGATGAGTAACAAGTTGCATACCAAGCATTTGGCTTGCATATTCTCGAACCTGATTGATTGAATTCGCAATCCTTATACCCCCACATTTTCCTCGACCACCAGCGTGAATCTGTGCCTTAACGGCCCAAAAAGGACCACCTAGTTCTTCAGCCACTTTAAGAGCTTCATCTACTGAGAAGGCTGGCTTACCACGGGGAACCGCGACGCCGAATTTCCGCAGGATCTCTTTTCCTTGATACTCGTGAATTTTCATGCGTTAATTCCTTCATTAAAATTTCTTCTTTCGTTATATAATTTCATTTCGTTGATTAAGGCATTATAACAGGCACGATATATCAAACGGGCATTCCTCCCCCCCTCCATTCTCTTATCTAAAAGAGAAGATAATTAAAACTAAATCGATTATGTAAAGCTGAATTGCGATCGATCCTATGTTCAATAGGAGATTTCATCTAGTATGGCTACTGTATATATTTTAAATATTGTTTTTTTTATCTAAAGTCTTTGCTGAATGATTCTCGTTTTGCAATATCGTAACAATGCCGAGCGACTCGCGAATACGATTCTCAATTTCAATCGCTATTCTCGTATTTTCACGTAAGAATTCTCGTGCGTTATCTTTTCCCTGACCAATTTTCTCGCCATTATAGCTATACCAAGCACCTGCTTTATCAACTATCTTCATCTGCACACCAAGATCGATAACTTCACCATGACGTGAAATTCCTTTGCCATATAGAATATCGAATGTTGCTTCTCGGAACGGAGGGGATACTTTATTTTTTACAACTTTGACACGAGTTTCATTCCCGATTACTTCTTCATTCCTCTTAATCGAGCCAATTCGGCGAATGTCAAGTCGTACTGATGAGTAAAATTTTAGCGCATTACCACCGGTTGTTGTTTCTGGATTACCGAACATCACGCCAATTTTCATTCGGATCTGGTTGATAAAAATAACAAGACAGTTCGTACGTTTTATTGTACCTGTCATTTTTCGTAGTGCCTGAGACATAAGTCTAGCCTGCATACCTGGCAATGAATATCCCATTTCACCTTCGATTTCAGCCTTAGGCACTAATGCCGCAACTGAGTCAATCACTATCATATCGATTGAGCCAGATCGTACAAGTGCATCAACTATTTCAAGTGCCTGTTCACCAGTATCAGGTTGTGATATTAATAGCTCGGGTACATTAACACCTAATTTCGAGGCATATCGAACGTCAAGCGCATGTTCTGCGTCAATGAATGCGGCTGTTCCATGAAGCTTCTGCATTTCAGCGACGACTTGTAGCGTTAACGTCGTTTTTCCAGAAGATTCTGGTCCGTAAATCTCGACTATCCTACCACGCGGTAAACCACCAACACCGAGAGCAATATCAAGACCAAGTGAGCCAGTCGAAACCACTTCAATGCCATCGATCACATCACTATCACCAAGGCGCATTATCGACCCTTTGCCAAACTGTTTTTCAATCTGTGCGAGCACGATAGATAATCCCATACTTCTTTCTGTAGTAAGTCCAGCACACTTTTTATTATCTTCCATTAAGTCGTCCTTTGCCTGTGATAAGCAGTATCTAAGATACGAGTTAGTCGTGTTCGATACTGCTAGATACTGCACGGCGAATTTAGAAAAATAGATAAAAATTACATCCTACGAAAGTCAGAGATGTGAGCTTTCATATGAGTACAATCTACTTTAGTTAAACTAACGTCGAAGTATGCAGAAGCAAATTATTAGATTGTCATCTATTTTTTATAGCGCTGTCTAGAAGCTATAGAAAGCAGAATAGAGGGTGATAAATAGATGTCCACCACATGTCATCCTAAATATTTATAATACTCTTTCAGATTAGTTTATGCTCTTTTATTAGTGAAAATTTTTTGTATTTCTAGGAAATGACAGCTAACTTCTGAAGTCTGAAAAATTCTCTAATTATAAATAGAAATACTAATTTAGCTACACTATTTATCCTGTCTGTATTTGTAATAATATTAATGGCATATTACCCTCTTCTGACTACTCGTATAATCACTCATCATTCTTCATTCAAGCTGAACAATATTTAATAGTTTGTAGGCTCATACGTAAGTTTAGTTCTGTAAACAGCAAAATTATTATGTGTTAATGCAGTTATTTATATCAGCTTAATCTTATTTTTCTATCTTCTATACTTAGATATAGAAAAGTTATCAAGGAAAATAGAAGAGAAGCTTTAATTTGATTAAATATTTAACAAGATTGAAGGGAGATTGAACAATTCCAGTGGAATATTTTTCCTGAATTTTAATTACCTAATCGTCATAATTTCTTAATAGTTCAGATGAACTTATCCCATAAGATGAAAACACACTGCTCTTTGTTAGGTATTTTCTATACTAAAATGATGAATTCACTATAGAATAAGAAAATCTAGGAAGATAGTAGGCAAGTAATCATGATTATATCGATCTTGCTAGCACTTACTGCTCTAATTAGGTTGATCCGTTTCTGATCCGTTATCTGACACGAGAGTTGATCCGTCATCTGACACGACACAACATGATTTTGTAGAAGGAAAATTACGCTCGAGATCAGCTACACGTTCTTCTAGTTGCTCAAGACGAGTACGTGTTCTAGCGAGAACTTGATTTTGAATCTCAAACTCTTTATAAGTAACAAGATCAAGCTTAGAAAAACCCTGTGATAATATAGCCTTCACATTACGCTCGACTTCTATAGTCGGTGAATTTTTTAGTAAATCATTGATACGGGACTGCAGGTCGCTGAAAAGTTCGCTAGGATGTTTCATCGTGTTTCTTTTTCCTTTCGATATAAAGTATGAAAAACCTGATTTAGTCTTAAATATTAATGCAAGAGTTAAATAGTGTAACAAAGTTTATCAGAAAGCTAACTAAGTTAAGATGATTAAAATAAATTATATTTATTAATTTTAAATTTTTTGAGAGCTGCCTTATATCTTTTACTGCTTTACTTAATATATAAACTATTTCACGATCTACTTTTCAAATTAATTTAAGATTTTTATATCTTTATTAACCATATTTAACTATCTTAACTTCTTATATCACGGATAAATAATAAATAAGGAAGAGTTAAGGTAGTTCTATTTAATCAACTAGCTCTTATATATAAAAATTTTACAGATCCTTCTTTTACTTTTCTAGTTAAGTATCGTTGTTTATACTTGAGATTTGCCACACTAGTGAAGTTAATCTCAGGATTCTCATGGATATTCTTTTTATTGCCGACCCTCTAAACAGCTTCAAAATTGATAAGGATACAACCTACGCAATGATGGCTGAATCTGAGCGTCGTGGACATGTAGTTTATGCATGCGAGTTGCAGTCACTCGCATGGACTGGATTTACAGTTGAGGCCGATGTATTTCGAGTAACGTTTATTGGTAATTTAGAAGATTTAAATCGTGCACCATGGTATAAAACAAGCGACATTATTGCTCGTTCTCTCTCATCGTTTGATGCAGTACTAATGCGCAAGAATCCGCCATTTGATATAGAATACGTGACATCAACATGGCTCCTCGAGTTAGCAGAGCGATCTGGAGCGCGTGTGTTTAATAAACCGAAATCGATTCGAGATCATTCAGAGAAGCTCGCTATTGCTGAATTTCCACAGTTTATTGCACCAACTCTCGTAACGAGAGATCTAGTCCGTCTTCGTAAATTTCAGTCAGAACATGGTGATGTGATCCTTAAGCCACTTGATGGAATGGGTGGAGTTGGTGTATTCCGTGTAAGGCCAGATGGGATGAATCTTGGCTCTATTATCGAAATGCTTAGCCAGAATGGTATACGTTCTGTAATGGCGCAAAAATATATTCCAGAAATCAAATACGGAGATAAACGGATTTTATTAATAGGTAGCAAGCCAGTTCCATATTCGCTTGCTCGTATTCCACAGGGTAACGAGATACGTGGCAATCTTGCAGCTGGTGGACTCGGCATTGCGCAGCCGCTAACCAGTCGAGATCGTGAGATTGCAGATACAATTGCGTCTGTACTTAGTACTCGCGGATTTCTGCTTGTTGGGTTAGATACGATCGGTGACTGGCTAACTGAGGTGAATGTTACAAGTCCGACATGTTTTTCCGAAATTAATACTCAAACCGGCTTCAACGTTGCAGGAATGTTTCTTGATGCGTTAGAACGTGAATCGATATATTAGATTTTATAAAAGCTGCTGTTATATTTAGTCTAGTTTAGATTTAATGCTAAGTACTAGATCGTTTTAGTTATGCTTAAAAAATAGGGATCTCGTACGGACGAGCATATTTGACCGCTCACACAAACAGAAGCCTAAATAAAAATCTAGTCTAATAAACGTTAGATCAACATCTAAGCATTAAGATAGATGCGCTCGACTTTTATAATTTTAATGAGACTCGGTTTATTAAAATATCTTTACATATCGGCAGTAAAACTGAGATTAGATACAACAAAAACATAAATATTTACGTCTAATGAATATTAGTACGCCAAATAATAGGTCAACCGTCAGTTCTATGACATACAAAACAATCATTTCGTTTTATAAGCCTTATTGTTGCCCATTCCATCAGCAGAGAATTAAGTATCATAAGACGTCCTTCAAGTGTTATACCGATTTTACCAATAACACGTAGTCCTTCTGCAGCCTGCATCGTACCTATAATTCCAACTGCCGGAGAAAACACGCCCATCGTCGCGCACGCGATTTTCTCAAATGGCTGATCTTCCTGAAACAGGCATGCATAACATGGCGATTCTGGGCTACGGAAATCAAATGTGCTGATTTGACCATCGAATCGAAGTGCAGAACCAGAAACGAGCGGTATTCGATGTTTAACGCATGCACGATTTATCGCGTAGCGTGTCGCGAGGTTATCAGAACAATCAAGCACAATATTTGCAGTACCTACATTCTTATCTAGCCACTCATCATCGACATATTCAGAAACTGTATGTATATTCACGTCTGGATTAAGTCGCTTAAGAGCAATACGGGCCGACTCAGTCTTAGGTAGTCCAACTGACTCTATCGTATGTAAGATCTGTCTCTGTAGATTAGTTAGATCAACTGTATCAGCGTCAGCCAGCGTGATCGTTCCGATACCAGAAGCCGCTAAATACATGGTCGCTGGTGAGCCGAGCCCACCTATTCCAATAACGATCGCATGTGAATCGAGAAAACGCTGCTGCACATTTATGCCAATTTCCTCTATAAGGATATGCCTTGAATAACGGAGAAGCTGATTGTCATGCATCCGAATTATACGAGAAACAAACTATTATAGTGAGTATTACCATATAAATTAATGGTTTAACGTGATAGAGCTATATATCAATTTTATAATTTTTTAGTTTTTCGCCAAAAATTATTCCATTTCTTCTATTAGATCTCAACGAAGCGCAGAGGACTTCGATTCTTTTACAAACTTTCCTTGAAGCTTATTGAGTGCCTGTTGTAGCATAAAATCGTCTTCACTGCCAAACTCGATAAACTTACGGTCTTTATCCTGCTTAAATATCTTTCTATTATTTTTGTTATTTTGTTTTTCGAGAATAAGCAAACAATCTAGTCGACGCTGATCACGTTCATTAAGTTTATTTTTTTCGTTTGGATCCTGTGTATTATCAAGGTGATTTATATAGTCTATCTCTCGCATAATGAATATGTCATCCGGATCACCATCCCTATATTGATCAACTAAGATGTTTGGAACAATTCCCTTATTCTGTATTGAACGACCATTCGGTGTGTAATAGTATGCGGTTGTCAACCGTAGTCCAGTTTTGTTTGTCATCGGTCTGACCGTTTGTACTGAACCCTTACCAAAAGTTGTCTTGCCCATAATAATTGCTCGCTTTGAATCTTGAAGCGCACCCGATACTATTTCCGATGCGGATGCAGAATACGCGTTTGTTAATACAACTAAAGGCACCTTTTTAAAAATATCTGGCAATTTCTTGAGAGGATCGCTTGTAAAATTTGGTAAGCTGTAATTATCGAATGTATCCAAATATATCTTATTAAAATCAGAAATTTTTCCTTTCGTTGACACGACGACTGAATTCGGAGGCAGAAAGGCACTAGCAACACCTACTGCGCTTTGCAGCAGACCACCGCTATTGTCTCGTAAATCGAGAATTAGACCCTTAAGATTTGGATAATAGTGGTTGATATCCTGAAGCCTATTAGCAAGGTCAATTGTTGTTTGTTCTTGGAAGCTTGTAATACGGACATATGCATATCCAGGTTTTAATAGCTTCATTTTTACGCTTTTAATCTTAATGATCGCCCGTGTAACAGTTACTTGGAATATACGATCTTCGCTTTTTCTGTATATTGTTAGCGTTACTTTCGTGCCAGGTTCACCACGCATATGCTTGACTAAATTGTCGATTTTCATTCCTAATACAGGTTTATTATTAATCCTAGTTATTAGATCACCAGTACGGATTCCAGCACGGAACGCTGGCGTATCATTAATCAGTGAGACAACTTTTAAGAGATTAGATTCCTGAACGATTTCGATACCGATACCTGTGAAACATCCCTTTGTCTCCTGTTCTAATTCCTTATAATCAGCTTCAGATAGGAATGCAGAATGCGGGTCGAGACTAGATACCATTCCTTTAATCGCTGAAGTCAGAAGTTTCTTATCGTCAACTTGATCAACATATTCATACTTAATCCAGCTAAATACTTCAGCGAACAGGCGTAATTGATCAAATGAGAGTGGAGAAATAGTATTTTGTATAGCTGATGTTGAAATCTGTAGAGTTGCTAATACACCAGCAGCTAGGCCAATAATAGTTAGTCCAATATCCTTTAGTTTAATTCTCATAAGAAATCCAAATACGATTTGGAGAAGTAAAACAACCTATAGAAATAATGATAAGATATATATTCTTATCTAAATTAGGATAACATCCTAGAACCGATATTTTATCTATCTATTACTATGAGATAAATTTTTTTATGAACAAAATTTAGACAGTT
Organism: Burkholderia sp.; assembly: GCA_032470195.1. Classification (GTDB taxonomy): domain Bacteria; phylum Pseudomonadota; class Gammaproteobacteria; order Burkholderiales; family Burkholderiaceae; genus Burkholderia. The sequence continues at coordinate 159,032 of JAVHYX010000002.1, forward strand.
TTCCTTTTCTTATTCTCTTCTGTAGTCTACATTTTATTAATCTTTTCTGTATCACTAATGTAATAATTCTTAATTGGTTTTAGTTTTTTATCGAGCTCATACACGAGTGGTATTCCGTTAGGAATATTTAAGGCTATGATATCAGTATCTGAAATACTATCTAAATATTTAATTAGTGCACGAATAGAATTTCCGTGTGCAACAATTAATATTTTTTTATTAGCTTTGATCGCAGGTGTTATTGATTTTCTCCAGAGTGGAAGTACACGTGTCACTGTATCTTTTAAAGATTCAGTTAGTGGTAACTGATTATGTGAGAGATTCTCATATCGAGAATCAATATACAGAGTACGTGCTTTTTCCTCTTTGATAGCTGGAGGCTTTACATCGTAAGCTCGTCGCCAGGCTATTACTTGTTCTTTCCCAAATTTCTTAGCTGTTTCAGCTTTGTTCAAACCAGAAAGCGCACCGTAATGACGCTCGTTTAGTCGCCAAGAATGGAAGACTGGAAGATACATAAGATCCATCTTATCTTGTATATACCATAACGTTCGGATAGCTCGTTTCAGTACAGATGTATACGCAATGTCAAATGTATAGCCTGAATTTTTCAATAGATTACCAGCCTGCTTGGCTTCATTGACACCTTGATCTGTTAGGTCGATATCAATCCAGCCTGTAAAGCGATTTTCTTTGTTCCACGTCGATTGGCCGTGGCGTATAAACACGATTCTATACATATTAGTTTCTTAACTAAGATTCTAGTTTTAAGAAATTAGAATAAAATGATTTACTATATAGATAGATGATAACTTCTTTATTAAATAATTATTTTATAGTAAAAGAACTCTACTTTCCAAATTTTACTTTTTATTATGAAGTTTTTTATGGATTATAGGAACCTAGCCCTGCTAGTAGTTCTAATCGTATCTGGCATCTTACTCGTAGTAGAACAGATAAACTTATATAGGCGAAGTCGATTCAGCCTATCTATTACAGAAGCAACACAATTAATCAACCGTCGAGATGCGATTGTAATAGATGTGCGGTCTCTGGCTGACTTTATGACTGGCCATCTACCATTCTCACACCAGATTAACATAGGTGAAATCCGTGAGAAAATAACAAAAATTGTAAAAAATAAGAGCGCGGCAGTATTGATAGTTTGTCAGAATGGACAGCAGTCGCAGAAAGCGGTACGTATAGTTTGGGAGATAGGATATGTAGAAGCATACATACTTGATGGTGGTGTCATTATGTGGCAGCAAGAAGGGATGCCAATTATTAAATAACAAGAGCTATAAATTGAATAAGGCATGCTCTATTCATATAGAATGAAGGATATAATTTTTTATATTTTACAATAAACAAAGCTAACGACGTAGCGATCTATTATGTTTCGAGAAAGAAGAAGAAATAGCTACTGCTTCTATAAGAATAGCATTCTCGGAAATGATAATATTTATTATGCTATTTAAAATAGTATAGACATATAAGCTTTCTTATTATGAGAAGTTCTTATCCTAAAGATAGGATACTCTGTATAAAGAATAGCTATCATGTCATTTAATTTTTGTGAGTTAACATGTCTGGCATCGAAAATAAGCCAATTTTTAATATTGAGCGTATATATCTCAAGGATATGTCGCTTGAGCATCCTAATTCTCTGGTAACCCGTCTTGAACAAGACGAATTATCGGCCGAAGTCGAAGTGGACGTAAATACCGAAAAGTTTTCAGAAAATATCTACGAGGTCATAATTTCGTGCACTTTAACTGTAAAGACTAAGAATAGAATTGTATTACTTATTGAAGCAAAACAGGCAGGAATTTTTAAAATTTATTACATTCCGGTTGATCAGCTTGATTCGCTCGTTAGCATTGTATGTCCAACAATCGTATTTCCATATCTACGCTCGAATATTGCCGATGCAATATCACGTGCTGACTTTCCACAGATCCACCTCGCTGAAATCAATTTTCAGGCGCTGTATGAGCAGCGAATGAATAGTCTAAAGTAAAGAGTAAACAGAGATCAAATTAAATAAAAAAACAATAATAGTCTGATTCATGCGTACCGAATAAATTTCATATGAATATTACTGTTCTAGGTGCTGGTGCATGGGGTACTGCGCTCGCTGGACATCTTGCTACTCATCATGACACATTACTATGGACACATGATGTTAATCTTGTTGCCGAGCTGACTACGCGGCATGAAAACAAGCGTTATCTTAAAAAGATTATATTACCATCTACGTTACATTATGAAACAGATCTCAACATAGCAATAAAGCATAGCGCAGAACGCAGTGCTCTATGTATAGCTGCCACACCAGTTTCTGGGCTGCGAGCGCTGTGTAGTACTATGCGCGTTAGCGGCTGCATTCCAGAACACATTATCTGGGTCTGCAAAGGTTTTGAAGCTGATACACAGCTACTTCCACATCAGATAGTAACAGAGGAACTACCTACACAGCAGAGTAATGGCGTATTATCCGGACCGAGTTTTGCATATGATGTTGCTCAGAAATTTCCGGTTGAACTCGTGATTGCAAGTATATCTACTACTTGTCAACAGTGTACAATCGATGCGTTTCATCATGGAACGATACGGATCTATACTAGTAATGACATTATCGGTGTTGAAATTGGTGGCGCAGTAAAGAATGTAATCGCTATTGCAATTGGAATTGCAGACGGCCTCAGCCTTGGACTAAGTGCACGTGCCACATTAATCACGCACGGTCTCGAAGAGATATCTAGGTTCGGCGTCATGCTTGGTGGATACCCGGAAACTTTTATTGGACTCACTGGCCTAGGCGATCTTGTTTTAACTGCAACAAGCGATATGTCACGAAATAGAACAGTTGGATTCCAATTGGCTAAGGGTCAAAAAATTACAGATATTCTTAGTAACCTGGGTCACATTCCAGAAGGGGTATACTGTGCGCAGACAGTACTTACAATAGCACGCGACAGAAGTATTGATATGCCGATAATCGATGCAATCTGCGGTGTACTATTCGGTAATATTACACCAAAAGATGCAATTTATAATCTTTTAAATCACGATATGGCGTAACCAGATCTGGAATCTATTACTCTTTTTATTTTTGCTTCCTAGTATAAGCGAATAATATGTCTTCTGTTCCTATATTACCTTCCAAAATAACATATAACACTCAATCATTAAGACGTATATTTGATCGTCGAGCAGCAGGATTCAACGCAGTTACATTTCTTCTGCGCGAAGTTTCGCAGCGTATGGACGAACGGTTCGATTATATTAAGATAAATCCTTCAAACCTGCTTGATGCAGGTTGTGGTATGGGAGACGATCTTCAGGTGCTAAATTTCCGCTTTCCGGATACCAAAGTATTTGGTGTTGATCTCTCGAGAGAGATGCTCGCTCGCTCAGGCGATAAGGATGTTGTTCAGTCTGATTTTTCTTCACTGCCATTTTCATGGAATACATTTGATCTGATTTGGTCAAATCTTGCTCTGCAATGGAATATTTGTCCAAGCATGGTGTTACAGGAATGGCAGCGTGTACTACGCGTGAGTGGATTGCTGATGTTTAGTACGCTTGGTCCTGATACGTTTCGTGAACTACGTAATTCCTGTTTAGAGGCTGACAAAGCGATCGGAATTGTACCATCTACACCGCACGTAATAGATTTCGTAGATATGCATGACCTTGGAGATATGTTACTTAACAGTGGTTTTGATTTTCCTGTTATGGACAAGGAATTATTAATCGTTACATATAAATCACCAAATTCACTACTCGATGATGTGAAGGGCTGGGGTGCATATCCGTTTTATCGTACATCGCCGAGTAAAAATAGATCTTTCAGATTGGCTCTTGAATCAGCGCTCGACTCGTGTCGGTCCGCTGATGGGACTATTCCTTTGACGTTTGAGATAATTTATGGACACGGATGGAAAACAGTCCCATATAAGATAAATGAAGAACATGAGCTTACTCAAATTAAAGATATTGGTAAAGCCAATAAAAGCCCAAGTAATATTAGATCTAATATAGATAATTAAATTTGAATAATTTAAAAATTAAGAAACTATATTGTTATAGGAGAGTAAATAAGATATATAGATCTGTATCTTGCGTTCTAGGTACAGCTACTAGCTATTATTAGTGACTTATAATTCTAGTTAGTCTACGTATCTCGCCAAAAAAATAAAAAACTTCCTATATTTAGCATTATGCTAAGTGTATATCTCTAATAAAATTTAAATAAAACTTTTTATAAGAGAGAAGATAAAAAAATGATTAAGTAACCTCTAGTAAGATTACTGGCAGTTTTTGACATTTAGAATGCTCAAGACCATTGATAAAATTAACATGCAATCGCTTTTCACAAAGCTTGTTGATAAGCTACCAGATCTTCATATGGTGACTTTAGTTCTGTGTACTATGATTTTCGTTAGCACATTCTGTGTGATGTTTTATTCAATCTTTGAACACCGTAAATCTAAAGGTAAAGGAGTAGATAATTTTCATAAGAGCACAATTATTGAAGTAATATGGACAATTTTGCCATTTATTATGATTATACTTATGGCATTACCAGCAATAAAGACTGTACTTACAGTGTGAAAATTAACAAGATGATAAACGCGAATCTTATAACTAAGATTTATTAGTTAGCAGTGCATATGCGATCTTCTTAAAGAAGCTGCTTGGTAAATATATTAGTTGTCAATATAAATTAACGTTTACTTATTAATATAAGGTTATGTGACAACACAATTCCTATTTTTATTAGTTACTAAGTTATGTAACTAATCACTCGTTTGAAGTACTATAAATTCAAAATATTTATTTTTATTAATTTAATTTAAGAAGTTTACTTTATCAAGTCTCTTATCTTCATCGGTCTATCAATACGTGATTGTTCTATGTATGTAATCGCCCTATCTTTACTCAAAGCTCTTATATTTGAAGTTCTATAGAAAACTCTATCTATTTGCTTATATTCTTGATATAAAACTCGTGTGAAAACATAAAGCCTTATGAATAGTGCTCTTTCTCAGTCCTATTGTAATCATTTTTCCCAATACATCGCACTAACGAAACCGCGAGTTACACAGCTCGTTGTATTTTGCGCAATAATTGGAATGTTTCTCGCTACACCTCAAGATGAGGAAATACAGTGGAAAGTACTTATTGGCGGTACTATAGGTATCTGGCTGCTCGCAGGAGCTGCCTTTGCTATGAACTGTCTTCTTGAAAAGAAGGTAGATGCTCTGATGCAGCGCACTGAATCACGTCCATCTGCACGCGGTGATATTAGACCAGAGCAAGTTCTTACGTTTTCTGCTGCGATTGGAATAACAGGTGCATGGACACTTTACACGTTTACAAATCCTTTGACAATGTGGTTGACAATTGCAACATTCGTTGGCTATGCAATGGTCTACACTCTACTTCTTAAACCTACAACACCTCAAAATATCGTGATTGGTGGGGCATCTGGAGCTATGCCACCTGCACTCGGTTGGGCTGCGGCTACAGGGAACGTAACCAGCGATGCATTGATTCTCGTACTAATTATATTTATATGGACACCGCCACATTTCTGGTTGCTTTCCCTATATCGCTATAAAGATTATGAAAATTCAGGCCTGCCAATGTTACCTGTCACACATGGCAAGCAATATACACGGCTACATATCTTGCTCTATTCAATTATGCTATTTGCAATCACACTTATGCCATTCGTATCAAGAATGAGCGGTATTCTTTATTTCTCAAGTGCGATTGTACTAAGTACAATATTTGTCTTGTATGCATGGAGGATTTATTATAATTATTCTGATGAATTAGCGCGCCGTGCATTCCGTTTTTCAATCATCTATCTATCGTTATTATTTTCTATGATGCTAGTAGATCACTATGAGTGACCTCATGCTTGGAATATAGATATGAAATATTATAAGATTGTAGGTATATGTAGTGTTGATATAGACCATATGATGACTAAAGATATCTTAAATATATTTATATATAGATATATAGCGTTGCTATTTTACATCTGTAATGGTGGTGAATCTAACATCTATTTATAAAGTCTATAAATAAATAAAACAAGATGTGATTATAACCAGATAGTTTCTCCTAAATACTTAAGAGTTATTGATACTTTTATTTTATTGGGAGGAAAAATTATCAACTAGATCTTCCAAAAAGACAATTATACTGTATATCAATCTAGAAATTCTTATCGTATTCAGGAGTTTAAAAATTGGAATTAAGCGAAGAATTCATTCATCCGTTAGGCTTCAAGACATTAACTGGTAACATAGGTATCAAAGGGATATCGGATGATTTTTCATGCGTTTTTTCAACCGTACCGTGTACAACGTCAGGTATGTTCAGCCAGAATTTGTTCGCAGGCCCAAGTATAAAAGTTAGTAAACAACATCTCTCTAATGGTCACCCACGTGCGGTTGTTGTTATATCAAAAAATGCAAATGTAGCAACAGGAATAAAAGGACTTGCAAATGCAATAGAATTGGCAAAACGAATGGCAGAAAAGCTAGAAATTGGAGAACAGGATATTCTTATTGCATCAACAGGTATTATCGGTCATCAATATCCAATGAATAGTATTCGTACATTTATTGATGGCCTTAAATTGGAATCAGCTAAATCTAATTTTGTCAGCGTAGCTAACGCAATAATGACAACTGATACAGTTCCTAAATATGTTTGTGCGAGCGTCGGTAGAGCAACGATTGTTGGTGTAGCAAAGGGTGTTGGAATGATCGAACCTAATATGGCAACGATGCTTGCATTTTTCTTTACCGATGCATCTTTACCGAAAATACTGCTTGATCGTATTTTTCGTAAGGTAGTCAATAAGACATTCAACTGCCTAAGTATTGATACAGATACATCGACTAGTGACACAGCTGCTATTTTTTCGAATGGATTAGCAGGTGATGTTGTAGAAGCTGAATTCGAAGAAAAATTGCACGAATTAGCAATCGAACTTGTAAAAAAAATAGCACGAGACGGAGAAGGTTCAACGAAGATGCTAGAAGTCTTAGTTACTGGCGCGCACGATGATAAACAAGCAAAACGTATAGGGAAATCTATCATTAATTCACCACTCGTTAAGACTGCAATTCATGGCGCAGATCCTAACTGGGGGCGTGTTGTTATGGCGATTGGTAAATGCGAGCAAGACACTGATATCATTTTAGATAACATTAATATCAAATTCGGCGAAGTTGAGATCTATCCAAGTAGCCTATCAAATCTTGATCTTAAGATATTATCTAATCTGATGAACAGTGAACATGTGCGTATTACGGTTAATCTCGGCTGTGGCAATGGAAAAATGACTGTCTGGGGCTGCGATCTATCGTATAGATATATTCAGATCAATTCAAATTATTCGACATAAAATATTGGAACAAATAATAGGTATCTAGACTAGAATCACATTCTAGTTACGCACAGTTCATACTTAATGTCTGTTTAAGCTTTGTTCGATCGAGCTCTTTTTCCCAGGCAGATATGACAATCGTTGCTACACCATTACCAATGATATTTGTTAGTGCACGGCATTCGCTCATGAAACGATCTATTCCAAGGATCAGAACAATTCCATTTATCGGAATAGTCGGAACAACAGCAAGCGTTGCTGCAAGCGCGACGAAGCCAGCACCCGTTACTCCACTCGCGCCCTTTGAAGTTAATATTGCAACAGAAAAAAGAGTTAGCTGCTGTATCCATGTTAACTCAATATTGATCGCTTGCGCTATGAACAAGATGGCCATCGTCATATAGATATTCGTACCATCAAGATTAAACGAATATCCTGTTGGCACTACGAGAGAAACAACAGAATGCGAACAGCCCATATTTTTAAGCTTTTCCATTAATTGAGGCATAACAATCTCAGATGAACTTGTACCGAGTACAATGAATATTTCTTCCTTAATATATGATACAAATCGAATGATCGAAAATCCAATCATCCGTGCTACTGATCCTAATATTATAAGTACAAATAGGGCCGATGTCAGATAAAATGTTCCAATCAACTTCATGAGTGGAAATAATGAAGAAATGCCATATTTCCCAACTGTGAATGTTATAGCGCCGAATGCGCCAATTGGTGCAAGTTTTGTAATGATATGGACTATACCGAACAGTACGCATGATAGACTTTCAATGAAGTCAGTAACAATATGCACACGCTCACTGAGATGTGTAAGAACAGTTCCAAATAATAATGCGATCAATAAAATTTGTAGAATTTCATTCTGTACAAACGCATCTACCATCGTATTTGGAACAATATGTATTAAAAATTCAGTTATAGACTGACAATGTATATTTATCACATATGATTCAATATCCTTAGCGTTTTGATTTAGTGTTATAGGATCAACATTGAAACCAATTCCAGGATGTAGAATATTTCCAGCAGCGAGACCTATTAAAAGAGCAAATGTAGATATAGCCTCGAAGTATAGCAATGCCTTACCACCAATCCGGCCAACTTTTTTCATATCTTTCATATCAGCTATACCGGTAACAATGGTACAGAAAATAATCGGACCGATCACCATCTTAATAAGCTTAATGAAAACATCGCCGAATGGTTTCATTGCTATTGAAAATGATGGATAAAAATGACCAAGTATTACTCCGATTATAATTGCGAAGATTACTTGCACATATAGTGTTTTATATAAAGATGTTTTCTTCACAAGAATGATATGTCTCGTATTATCTGATAATCAAGTTATAAAGATATAGCATTTATATTATAAATCTATGTTTTAAAATTAGTTCCAGCTTGAGAAAGCTATATAAAACTATCATCTTTTATATTCTATATCTTTAGATTCCATGCTTCAAATTTGAATATAAAATTTAGGAAATACTGGATTGAACTTACCTCAAATATTATTGATTAACTTAATATTTTCCTTCTTATAATGTTGATCCACACAGCAGGCGGTGCGGATATTTATCTCTATAGCTCACAAATACAATTTCTATCCTTAGAATGATCTAACTATAGAAGCAACAATATAACTAATATAGTTATATGTATATAATGAATATATAGAAGTAATTATTTAATTTTATTCATTCTTAATAAGATCATATTTTTCAGCGAAAAACTAAATAATTTTAAAATGGCTACTTATATAAGTATAGTAGTAGTCATTGTTACAATGTAAATGAGCATACTGAAATACAATTCTTAGATTAGCAAGGATTATCTATAATTTTTTTTATTTCTTTTGGCTAATTTAAAATTAGCTTTCTAAGTTTACTAACGAACAGTTATAAAGAAGATATTAAAAAAACGGAATTAGAATGAACTTTCTGTATGGTATTTTTCTTTTCTGTTTACTTAGGTCTTCTAAGATTTAGTCTAGCCTCTATCTGAGTGCTTTATTATAGAAAGAAATTAGAACTCTATTTATATATTCTATACATAGAATGTTATATATTCCTACAAGTTATACTTGCCGTCAATATAGAAATATATGTGGGAATTACCTTATCGAAATATATACCCATTGCTATTGATATTTCAGTCTATGGTTCTCTCGAAAACTTTTTCATCAGCGATGTTACCGCGCATTTTCGTTCTTGCTACAGGTGGTACAATTGCAGGTATTACACACACGACGGATACTACTAGCTACCGCTCTGGTATTCTTAATATAGGTGATTTACTAACTACGGTCCCGTCTCTAAAGTTTTTTGCTCATGTAGAAGCAGAGCAGATTGCAAATATTGACAGTAAAGATCTTACTTTCCGGCTATGGGAGATACTTGTCTCGCGTATCCAATCGTTATGTGCAGATGATACTATTGATGGGATTGTTATTACACATGGCACTGACACACTAGAGGAAACAGCATACGCCCTGCATTTAATACTAAATGAGCATAAGCCAATTGTTCTGACAGCTGCGATGCGCCCAGCAACTGCAATATCGCCAGACGGTCCGATAAATTTGCTCAATGCGGTAATAGTTGCGGCAAATCCAGCATCACGTGGACAAGGCGTACTTGTATCATTTAATAATCGGATTCACAGTGCACGTGATATAACAAAAGTAAGCACATATGCTATCGATGCATTCGAATCACCGGAATTCGGCGCTCTAGGTTACGTCCAAGGTGGATACGTTGAGTTTGCGCGTAATATGACACGCGTCCGCCCTACTGAGAATGATACACGATTAGTTATGACTAATAAATGGCCTGTTGTCGATATTATAACAAGTTATGTAGGTGTATCGAGAATTGCTATCGACGCTCTTATTAAAGTAGGCGTAGGCGGTATCGTAGTTGCTGGAACAGGTAATGGCTCGATTCACATAACGTTACAATATGTTCTTGCTAATGCAGCGAAGCAGGGTATTGCAGTTGTACGAACATCACGAACTGGTTCTGGGCATGTAATGCGAAATGGCGCTGTTAATGATGATGCGTTACACTTTATTAGTGCGGGATCACTTAATCCATACAAGGCGCGCATATTACTGATGTTTGGACTTGCAAACGGTATAACCGGATCTATTGCATTGCAGAAACTATTCGACAAGTACTAAGTGATATCTATGAACGTTACGTGTAAACTTAAATCCTTTTTTTAAAGTAAATCATTCATTCAAAGATCTGTGTTACATATCATAGTAAAGCTAGATATAATTCAATATTATATAGGATCTAATATCGTCAATGAATAATTAGATTTAATTACATATATAGCTTGGAATATCATCGATGATATATAAATCTTTCTATAGGTTGAATAATTTTGCCTTTATAGATAAATGCTGCGCCTAAAGTAGGCTTGTAATTTAGTTACTCACTTGCTGCACCGGCTATGACGCTCGGGTAGCTTTAATCTACAAGGAGTACATATGCGTCATTATGAAATCGTATTTATAGTACATCCGGATCAAAGTCATCAAGTTCCGGCAATGATTGAACGCTATAAAACTACAATTACATCTCGTAGTGGCCGAATTCATCGTATTGAAGATTGGGGTCGTCGCCAAATGGCGTATATGATCAAGAAGCTAGCTAAAGCTCACTACGTTTGCATGAATATAGAATGCTGCCAATCAACACTTGATGAGCTCGGTCAGACCTTTAAATTTAACGACGCTATTCTTCGTCATCTTATAATTAAGATGAGTAAAGCTGAAACTAGCCCTTCACTTGTAATAGAGGAAGTTAAGCGCGAAGAAGCAAAAAATATAATTTCTGATTATCAAGCTAATTTTTAAATAAATGAGTTAAAATCCTACAAAGGAGAGCTAGAATACGTGAATAAGCTTCAGTTAGTCGCGAGCGTTGTTGAGCGTTCTCCGGTACGATATACTCCAGCTGGTATTCCTCTTGCAAGTGCTACACTACATCATTGCGCGGAACTTATTGAGGATTCTGTTTTGCGTCACATTGAAATGATGATCGATGCTATCGCAGTAGGAGAGACAAGTGTAAAGTTGGAAAACTGTAAAATAGGCATTGATACCATGTTTACTGGATTTCTTGCAAGAAAGAGTCGTAACACGCGAGCTTTAGTATTTCATATCACGACATTGCATAATATTGGAGAGTACTAAACATGGCCCGTTTAGCTAATAAGAAATTCGAGAAGCGTCACCAGCAACAAAACCCGCTTTTCAAACGTAAGAAATTCTGTCGTTTCACAGCAGCTGGTGTCGATCAGATTGATTACAAAGACACAGATACACTAAAGAACTTCATTGGTGAAAATGGAAAAATTACGCCAGCTCGTCTCACTGGTACGAAAGCAGGCTATCAGCGTCAACTCGACACAGCAATAAAACGCGCGCGTTTCCTCGCACTACTTCCATATACTGATCAGCACAAGAGATAATTAAGCGAGGTAAAAGGAGAAATCGAATGCAAGTTATTCTTCTAGAGAAGATTGCTAATCTTGGTAACTTTAGCGATATTGTCAAAGTAAAAAATGGTTATGCACGCAACTTCCTAATTCCAAGGCGCAAAGCACGACGTGCTACTAAACAAGTAATAGCTGAATTCGAAATTCGCCGTGCTGAGCTTGAAAAGTTAGCTTATGAAAAACTAGATGCATTGCGAGCCGTATCTGAAAAATTAAATAATCAGTCATTTGAAATAAAACAGAAATCTGGAGTAGATGGTCGTCTATTTGGCTCAGTTACAAATTCAGATATAGCGGAAGTTCTGAAAAAATCAGGCTTCGATATTGAGAAGGCCAAGGTTAAACTACCTGGAGGTCCATTAAAGATGCTCGGTGAGCATAAAATTCAGGTTGTACTCCATACAGATTTTATTGTTAACATCATAATTAATATAATTAATGACAGCGTGTAAATTATTTATAGTAGAACTAGACTTCCGTGTTAAAAGTTTAAATATTTGAGCAAATTTGAACAATAATGAAGTAGAAATTAGTTTTCAGAATCTATACTTCTTTATGGTTTTTTTCAGCGAAAATCTAAATGTATGAATGCGAAGAAAGATCCTCAAATTGAATCGCTGAAAGTTCCGCCACACTCACTCGAAGCTGAGCAGTCAGTACTCGGTGGTTTATTACTTGATAATAGTGCCTGGGATAGGATTGCTGATTTTTTATCAAAAGGTCATTTCTATCGCTATGATCATAGGCTTATCTATGAGCATATTGGACATCTGATCGACTCAATGCGTCCTGCAGATGTTATAACCGTATATGAAGTACTTACAACATCTGGTAAAGCTAATGAGGTCGGTGGACTTGCCTATCTGAATGTGCTCGCTCAGAATACACCAAGCGCTGCAAACATTCGACGCTACGCGGAAATCGTGAGAGATCGTGCAGTTTTACGCCGGCTTGTATCGGTAGCAGATGAAATTTCATCCGATGCATTTAATCCACAGGGCAGAGAAGTTTTCCAGTTACTTGATGAGGCGGAGGCAAAGGTATTTTCAATCGCTGAAGATAGATTTCGTTGTAATCGAGGTTTTATTGAGGTTGGTCCGCTACTTACTCAAGTTATAGAGAGAATTGATAAATTATACCATACAGCTAACCCAAATGATATTACCGGTACTCCAACTGGTTTTATTGATCTTGATAGGATGACGTCCGGGATGCACGGCGGAGAACTGATTATCGTTGCCGGGCGACCATCAATGGGAAAAACAGCACTATCAATGAACATTGGTGAATACGTCGCAGTCGAATATAGATTACCAGTTGCGGTGTTCTCAATGGAAATGCCTGGAACTCAGCTTGTAATGCGTATGCTCGGCTCAGTTGGTCGACTTGATCAGCATAGGATGCGTACTGGGCGCTTAACTGATGAAGACTGGCCAAAACTTACACAGGCCGTCCAAAAAATGAGCGAAGCACAACTATTCATAGATGAAACAGGGTCCCTAAATCCGATAGAGCTTCGTTCTCGTGCTCGGCGGCTAGCAAAACAGTGTGGTAAGCTTGGTCTCATAATTGTCGACTATCTACAATTAATGACAGGTTCGTCACACGGCGAAAATCGCGCGACGGAAATATCAGAAATATCACGATCATTAAAAAGTCTTGCAAAAGAATTAGATGTGCCTGTTATTGCTCTATCACAATTGAACCGAGCTCTTGAACAACGGACGAACAAACGGCCTCTGATGTCAGATCTTCGTGAATCTGGAGCTATCGAACAAGACGCTGATCTAATCCTATTTATTTATCGTGACGAGGTATACAATCCGGATAGTCCAGATAAGGGAACAGCGGAAATTATAATCGGTAAACAACGTAATGGTCCTATTGGACCTATACGATTGACATTTCTTGGTCAATATACAAAATTTGATAATTTTTGTAGCGCACAAAATTTTTGCAATGAATAGGCTAAGGATAGTATTATTAGCATAATACAAACTAGTAATTTATAATTATGATGTGATGGATTTAAGATTCTATGTTTAGTCGATTTATGCCTAATGAAGTAAAATTTTTCGATATTTTTAATAAGCACGTAAAATATATCATTGATGCTAGTCATGAACTTGAATTAATGATGGGCGATCTAGCTAACGCTGAAATCTATAAAAATAGGATTCAAACTGCTGAGAAATCAGCTGATCGCATTGCACATGAAGCAATTAACCTTCTACATAAAACATTCGTAACACCAATCGACCGCGATGATATTCACAGACTTATCTCAACAATGGATGATGTCCTTGATCTTATGGAAGATACAGCAACAGCTTTATCTCTATATGATGTGCGCTCAGTTACATCTGAGGCGAGTAAACTCGCGCATATTGTCATGCAGGCAGTACAGCAGATGCAGAAAGCTGTATTTATGCTCGCTGATATGAAATATGCAAATCAGATTTTTGAAGTATGTAAGGAAATTGATAGATATGAATCTGATGCAGATCGTGTACTAAATACTGCCATGTCTAAGCTATTCCGTGAAGAAGGTGATGTGAAAACGCTTATAAAGTTAAAAGCGATATACGAGCTATTAGAAGATATCACTGACAAGTGTGAAGATGTAGCAAATATTATTGAAGGTATCGTAATGGAAAACGCTTGAGGTAAGACGATGCAATCGATACAACTTGGGTTATGGATCGTCATCGTTCTCGTACTTGCTGCTCTCATATTCGATTTTATGAACGGCTTTCACGATGCAGCGAACTCAATTGCTACTGTTATTTCAACAGGCGTGCTAAAACCACAGCAGGCAGTCGCGTTCGCGTCGATATTTAATGTGATCGCATATTTTATTTTTCATCTAAGGGTCGCTAAAACCATAGGAAGCGGAATGATCGATGCATCGATCGTAGATCATTATATTTTGTTCGGCGCTCTTACCGGTGCGATCTGTTGGAATGTGATTACTTGGCGTTATGGAATTCCATCAAGCTCATCTCATGCCCTAGTTGGTGGTCTAGTTGGGCCAGCGATAGCTAAGGCCGGATGGATTTCTTTGAATGTTCAGAGCTTGCTAAAAACAATATTATTTATATTTATTTCTCCATTACTTGGTTTTTTGCTATCTACACTATGTATTCTTGGCATATCGTGGTATTATTTTCGTACAGCTCCGAGCAAAGTAAGTCTTCTTTTTAGAAGACTACAGCTTTTATCTGCTGGGCTTTATAGCCTTGGTCACGGTGGAAACGATGCACAGAAAACAATCGGTATTATCTGGATGATACTTGTAGCAACTGGCTATGTATCTGAAAATTTAGATGCGCCACCAGTATGGGTTATTCCGACATGTTACGCGGCGATGGGACTTGGAACATTATCTGGTGGCTGGCGCATTGTTGCTACCATGGGCAATAAGCTTACAAAGCTAAGGCCTGTTGGTGGATTCTGTGCTGAAATGGGCGGAGCTATAACATTATTTATTGCATCGTTCCTTGGAATTCCAGTATCAACAACTCATACAATCACAGGCGGAATTATTGGCGTTGGTGCTACACAGAAATTTTCTGCAGTACGCTGGAATATTGCTAGGAAAATTGTATTGTCGTGGTTCCTAACAATTCCAGCATCAGCGATAATAGCGAGTTCTTTCTGGTGGATCGCTAAGAAAATTTTCTAAATTGATAAAATATTTATTTTCTAAATCTAGAGCCAGTGTTGCATCTTCTCGTAGAGTAAGAGCAGTTAGTGGAAAGTTTATTTAGTCTATTAAAAATAGACTTATTAATAGATTTATTGGTTTGTAATTTCAGTCTATATCCATCTTGCTATAATAAACTATCAAGTTTACTTGGCGGAACATATAATAGCATATTTTTCTTATAAGATCATCCAAATATCTTGATATAAGTTATTGCATAGTTACACATCAGAGTAAGACTAGATATCATTTTTATCATTTGAATGGGCAAGCGAGTTGTGTCGCGCTTTCTCTCTGACACTTAACTTAAGTAAGGCTATAGAAGTAGGACTAGTACATCAGTGTTATGCCTTAATAGGTATGATAGGAGAAGACTAAAATCTTAATAAAACGAATATATGGCTCTCTTTATGGCTCTCTTATTAGACTATGTATAAGTTCCTGATAATTTGGAACATGTACAAATGTTTCCATTATCGAGGTCAAAAATCGAAAACATAATCCTAAATTTCACAGACTACTAATTTCTTTTATAGAAAGATGTGTGAAAGAAAGTTCACAACGCCGTTTATCAAATTTTAGAAAATTAAGTAACTAGCCCAGGCTAACGTGAACAGTAATATTAGTTATAATATATTTTCACTAAGTATATTAATCCAATCCATTCAATATCTGTGTATGATAATACCTTATGGGTATCGCTTCTATGCAAATAGAGAATCTTGACTTCTTTATCTAGAAAAATAGATTGTGCTTAATCGTCGATTAGTATAATGAAAGTATAATCTTTGCATAGAAATATTTATCAATTGAAATTAGATAAATTAGCTAAATCTAATAAGTTAGATCGGCAAAATTAAAATGATAAGCGGATAAGTACAATAATATTTTGTAGCTTAGCCTCTAAGTATATGTCGTTTATAAAGAAATCATATCTCCTTGTCCTCTTGACATACCAGTACGTTGTAATAAGTTCAATATAGATATAGATTAAAAATAAGTACTACTTGTTATTGCTTAATGTTCGATTAAAAGCGCTGCAATGACATTTCGCCCTTCAGATATAAGAATATTATACGTGCGACATGCAGCCTGAAAGTCCATTGTCTCCACACCAATCCTATTTATGATGAGATTAAATATCAAAGTAGGACTCGGAAATCGAAGATGAATGCCACTACCGAAGATGACAACTTCTGGCATGCTATTAACTAATAAATCAAAATGATCTACCGTTAGAAAATCAAAGGAAGAGACGTGCCATTTACAAATTGGTCCTTCTGGCTGAACAATGATGCTCCACTCATAACGAATATGATTGATGTCAACATAATTGTTACCATAACCAGTAACAGTATTAAGCGCTGCGTTTTCAGTCTGGTGTAGTTTCAAGTTAGATAAAAATCTTTAAATCCTAAAAGGATAATTTATGTAGGTTTTTTTACAGCCTACAACTAAAAACGAAATGACTATCAAAGAAACGATTTCTGTATCTCTATTGAAGAGATTATTAACAAATTAAGTAAGTCGTAGAACCTATTTAGGTGAACAAATTTATTCTAATTCTAGAATAGACAAAAATAAAATATATCGAAATCGAGTAGAAACTAATATAAATAACGTATTATATTTCAACTCTATCTAGATATCTAATTAATAACTATAGTCAAAAAATTGTATACGCAAAGAAAGAACACGCCTATGTTATAGTAGGCTTAAATCTATAAGAATATAAAAGAAATTTGCAGTCCTTGCTACTAATGTTTTTCTCGAAGAGATCATATTCATTCTCTTCATATAGTTTTTACAAAGTCATATTTAAGTAGGTCACATATAGATGAAGCCAGTTAAAGTTGGTATGTTAGGATTTGGTACTGTAGGCTGCGGTACTTTCATGGTACTTCGGCGTAATCAGGAAGAAATCAGGAGGCGTGCTGGTCGAAATGTACAAGTGGCGAAGATAGCAATACGTAATCAAAAGAAAGTAATATCTTCCTTTGGAAAAGTTTTAGACAGCGTTGAGATCACTAATGATTTTAACTCAGTTGTTGACGATCCATTAATATCGATAGTTGCTGAGATGATCGGAGGCACAGATATCGCACGAGATCTTGTTCTACGCGCTATTGAAAATAGCAAACACGTCGTAACCGCAAACAAGGCTTTGCTTGCAGTTCATGGCACAGAGATATTTAAAGCCGCACATAAAAAGGGCGTAATAGTTGCGTTCGAAGCAGCAGTTGCTGGTGGAATTCCTATTATTAAGGCTTTACGTGAAGGACTAACAGCGAACCGAATCCAGTATATCGCTGGAATTATTAACGGTACGACAAATTATATTTTGTCTGAGATGAGCAAGCGTAATCTTAATTTTGGAACTGCACTTGCAGCTGCAAAGAAGCTTGGCTATGCTGAAACTGATCCGACGTTTGATATTGATGGTATTGATGCTGCCCATAAAATGACGATTATGAGTGCGATCGCATTTGGCATACCGGTACAGTTTAATTCTGCGTATATTGAAGGAATTAGCAAGCTTGATATAATTGATATGCACTACGCAGAAGAGCTTGGTTATCGAATCAAACTACTCGGTATCACGCGACGAGCAAAATATGGAATTGAGCTACGCGTACATCCAACTCTGATTTTAGAAAAACGATTACTTGCGATAGTTGATGGTGTGATGAATGCTATTGTCGTACATGCTGATGTAGTTGGAACAACTCTATACTATGGAAAAGGCGCAGGCGCTGAGGCGACAGCATCATCTGTAATAGCTGATATCATTGATATTACTCGCCTCCATGCTGCTAATCCAAGATATCATGTTCCGTATCTCGCATTCCAGCCGGACTGCTTATCTGATATTCCGATCCTTCCAATCGACGAAGTGATGAGCGCTTATTATCTACGTATACCTGTTTCTGACGAGATAGGTGTACTTGCAGATATAACACGAATTCTCGCAGATTCTACAATTTCGATTGATATACTTCTACAAAAAAAGTCTGATCAAATTAAAAATATAAATATCGAAACTGATATTATCATCATTACGCATGTCACGCTCGAAAAGCATTTAAATGCAGCGATTATTAGAATAGAAAACCTCAAAACTGTAACAACAAAAGTTACAAAGATACGGATAGAAGCCCTGGACTAAATATAATAAACAATTTTTGTTCTCTTATCTTATAGAGTCCAATTCTACTCATAACGGATAAAATATATAGATATAACGATAAGATGAATTATATTTCTACACGCGCCGCTAATTCTAGCGAACAATGTACATTTTCTGAAATTTTGCTCGAGGGCCTTGCGAAGGACGGCGGGCTATATATTCCAATTAAATATCCTTATGTATCTGGCGAAGAACTTGCTAAGTGGCGCACTCTATCGTACGCAGAACTTGCGTTAAAAATTTTAATGAAATTTTGTATCGATATTCCAAAAGATGATTTACGTAGCATCGTATATCGAACGTACGAAAACAACTTATATTGCAATATCCGTCATGGTGAGAATACGTCTGATATTACACCGCTAAAGACACTAGGCGAAGAAGGTGGTACAAAGATATCGCTTCTTGAATTATCAAACGGTCCAACACTTGCATTCAAGGATATAGCAATGCAGTTGCTTGGAAATCTCTTTGAGTATACGCTAGCGAAGCGAGGTGAAACATTAAATATTCTTGGCGCAACATCAGGTGATACTGGCAGTGCTGCAGAATACGCTATACGTGGAAAAACTAGTATGCGCGTTTTTATGCTATCACCTTATAAAAAGATGAGCTCATTCCAGACCGCACAAATGTATAGCATAGAAGACTCGAATATCTTTAACATTGCGATAGAAGGTGTATTTGATGATTGTCAAGACATAGTAAAAACAATATCTAACGATTATACCTTTAAGACTACACAGAAAATCGGCATGGTAAATTCGATCAATTTGGTACGGATCATTGCACAAATTGTATATTATTTTAAAGGCTATTTCAAGGCAACGAGAAATAATAGCGATTACGTATCATTCGCAGTGCCATCTGGTAATTTCGGAAATATATACGCAGGTCACATTGCAAGAATGATGGGACTTCCTATATCGAAGCTTATTGTCGCAACGAACGAAAATAACGTGCTTGACGAATTCTTTCGTACTGGGATCTACCATGTACGTAGCGCTGAGAGAATATATCACACGAGTAGCCCAAGTATGGATATTTCAAAGGCGTCAAACTTTGAGCGATTTGTATTCGATTTAGTTGGTCGAGATGCAGCGCGCGTAACAAAATTATTTCATGATATCGATAAGAAGAATTTCTTTGATCTTTCGACTAGCCCTGATTTTATGCGCGTCTCTGAGTTTGGATTTGTTTCTGGACATAGCAGTCATCATGATAGAATTTCGACGATCCAAGATGTGTATACACGATATAAGATCATAATCGATACGCATACAGCAGATGGAGTTAAAGTCGCGCGAGAGTATCTGGATAAGGATATTCCAATGATTGTTCTTGAAACAGCGCAACCGATTAAATTTAGTGAAACGATACGCGAAGCAATCGGTAAGGAACCTAATTGTCCAGCATTGTTCAATGGGATCGAGGATCTGCCGAAGCATTTTAGTCTTTTAAAGGCTAATGCACAAATAGTAAAAGATTTTATCACAGCGCATACAATTCTTTGAACTGATGTTGGTACTTTATGAAAATATTAGACTAAATAAACCTGAATCAGGTTAAACACATTTATTTGAAATGAACTAAATTTATATTATACTAATACCAATAAATCTTTGAACAAAAAAGAAATCCGGTGACATGGACAAACTTATACTATTAGTTCTAATTGAATATTAAAATTTTAATATATGAATTATAGTTAATCTCTTTTATATTTCTATATAAGCGATAAACTTTTGCATCTATATAAACAGATCTTATTTAAGGAATGAAATAAATTGAGGTCTTTATAAATATGAGATTTGATAAGTTTACAAAAAAGTTTCAAGAAGCACTAGCTGACGCGCAAAGCATTGCTATTAAAAATGATAATCAGTATATAGAACCTGTTCATGTACTTGCCTCTCTAATTTCACAGCATGATGGCTCATCGCGTTCTATCCTGTATCAGGCTGGTGTTCATGTTCAAGAATTGCAAACCTCATTAAACAATATAATTTCTAGCTTACCTCAAGTTACTGGAATAGATGGCGATATCCAAGTTAGTCGCGATCTAAACCGTTTGTTAAACCAGGCTGAACGAGAAGCACACAGGTTAAGTGATTTATTTGTTACTAGCGAAATGTTCCTTCTTGCAATTTCAGATGACAAGACTGAAGCTGGCAGAATTGCACGTCAGAATGGACTTAAACGTAAGTCTCTAGAAGATGTGATCGCTGCTATAAGGGGTGGTGATAGCATAAATAATCAGGATGCCGAAAGCCATCGAGAATCTCTCAAGAAATATACAATCGATTTAACTGAGAGAGCACGCGCAAGTAAACTTGATCCGGTAATAGGCCGTGATGACGAAATCCGCCGCTCCATTCAGATTCTGCAGCGCCGTACTAAGAATAACCCTGTACTAATTGGTGAACCAGGCGTTGGTAAGACTGCAATTGTTGAAGGCCTAGCGCAACGAATTATTAACGGAGAAGTTCCAGAAACGCTAAAAGATAAGCGAGTACTATCACTTGATATGGCCGCACTGCTAGCTGGTGCTAAATATCGCGGTGAATTCGAGGAGCGCCTGAAAGCAGTGCTCAAAGATATAGCAAAGGATAAAGGACAAACTATCGTATTTATAGACGAGATTCACACTATGGTTGGTGCGGGTAAATCTGAAGGCGCGATGGATGCTGGAAATATGCTTAAGCCTGCGCTCTCTAGAGGAGAGCTACATTGTATCGGTGCAACAACACTCGATGAATATCGAAAGTACATTGAGAAGGATGCTGCCTTAGAGCGTCGATTTCAGAAGGTGCTAGTTGATGAACCAAGTGTTGAAGCAACGATCGCAATTCTACGAGGACTACAAGAAAAATATGAATTACATCATCGTGTTGACATTATAGATCCGGCGATCGTTGCTGCCGCAGAACTTTCGCATCGATATATAACTGATCGATTTCTTCCAGATAAAGCAATTGATCTTATCGACGAGGCTGCTGCGCGAGTAAAGATGGAAATCGATTCAAAGCCAGAAGAAATGGATAAATTAGATCGTCGGCTAATTCAGCTAAAAATTGAACGCGAAGCAGTAAAGAAAGAACAAGATGATATATCCCGCCGCCGCCTATCTCTCATTGAGGAAGAGATAGATCGGCTTAGTCGAGAATATGTAGATCTCGAAGAAATTTGGAAAGCTGAGAAAGCAACGTTACAGGGCAGTGCATCATTGAAGGAAAAAATTGAGAAAGTACGATCTGATATCACAAGGTTTCAGCGTGAAGGAAAGCTTGAAAAAGTCGCCGAATTGCAATATGGCAAGCTACCGCAGTTAGATGAGCAGCTTAAGCAAGTTACACAGGCTGAAAAATCTGGGCAACATAATACAAATAAACCACGTCTATTAAGAACACAGGTCGGAGCAGAGGAGATTGCTGAAGTTGTATCGCGCGCAACTGGAATTCCAGTATCACGGATGATGCAAGGTGAGCGAGAAAAATTATTACATATTGAAGAAAAACTACATGAGCGTGTGATTGGACAGAACGAAGCAATTGAAGCAATATCTAACTCAATTCGCCGTTCTCGTGCGGGGCTATCCGATCCAAACAGACCATATGGCTCGTTCCTGTTCCTTGGACCAACTGGCGTTGGAAAGACAGAGCTGTGTAAAGCGCTAGCTAATTTTCTATTCGATTCAGAAGAACATCTAATACGCATTGATATGAGCGAGTTTATGGAGAGACACAGCGTTTCTCGTCTAATTGGAGCGCCTCCTGGCTACATCGGCTATGATGAAGGTGGCTATATGACTGAGGCTGTCCGACGTAAGCCATATAGTGTCATCCTGCTCGATGAGATTGAAAAAGCACATACTGACGTCTTCAATTTGCTTTTACAAGTACTTGATGATGGCCGAATGACAGACTCGCATGGTCGAACTGTCGATTTTAAAAATACAGTGATTGTAATGACATCAAATCTTGGCTCACATCTAATTCAGAAAATGACTGGCTCATCTCAGCGCGAGATACATGATGCGGTGTGGACAGAAGTGAAATTGCATTTCCGTCCAGAATTTTTAAATAGGATTGATGATGTTATCGTATTTCATTCTCTCGATAGCAACAATATTCAGTCAATTGCAAAGATTCAGCTTGCGCGGCTATATGACCGGCTCTCAAAGCTTAACATGACACTTAATATATCAGATATAGCCTTCGAACAGATAGCACGGGCTGGATACGATCCCTTATTTGGGGCACGCCCGCTGAAACGGGTAATCCAACAGAAAATTGAGAATCCAGTTGCAAAGCTAATTTTAGCAGGAAAGTTTAGGCCTAATGACGTAATTAAAGTTAACATGAGCGACAACAAGTTCGTATTTGAGAATAGTGCAATTGAGCATGAACAGCAGCATTCTGTCTAAATATTTAGAATTGCCACCATGCTCTTTTTGTTGCTGATCGCTCATAGTTCTCTATGATATAGTGACTTTTTGGAAACAAAGTTACAAGAATATGCTTTATATTCTCAGAATTATTAGGTTTATTTAATCTATCGTATGATAGGATCATAATATCTAACGCATCTTCAATTGCTTTTGGAACATCTCTATATTCTTTGATGACAGTTTGTGCGCGGTTAAGCGCGGCTATATAAGCACCAAGTCGGTAGTAATAGTCTGCTACATATATTTCATGTAGCGCTAGCTTATTTCTAATATAGAGCATCCTAGCAGCTGCATCGAGTGCGTATCTACTTTTTGGGAAACGGCTTACAAGGATTTTAAACGCATTAAACGACTCTTGTAGAGTTTGTGGATCACGCTCGCTTATATCCTGTGAGAAAAGTTTGTTTAATAACCAAGAATCACGATTGAAGTGGATTATCCCTTTGAAATAGTATGCATATGAAGTACTTGGATGATCCGGATTAAATTGAATAAAGCGATTAATTGACTGTTCTGCAGAAGTTAGATCGTTATTTTTCCATTCGCAGTACGCTATATTAATCTGTGCCTGTCGTACAAAATTGCTAAGCGTATATTTACCTTGCAGTATTTCGAAATATTTTTCGCACTCATCCCAATTACCGCTAGATAATGCATCCTGAGCTTTTAAGTATAATCTATCCTTCGCTAATAATTTGGCTGTTTCACTTTGTCTCTTTGGTAAATCTTGGTAACTTGCAATTAAAGCTGCAGACGTGGCTGTAGATGCGGCGATTAAAGAAATAGTAATAATGCTATATGTCGTGAATTTTGATAAATTCATAATATTCCGAACTAGTTCTTAGCTTAAAATATTAATAATTTTGTTAGCCTAAATATTAAGTTTAAATAACTTAACTATGATAAGTACTAGATCGGGATAATTTAGGATACAGCCTATCATTATAGGCTAATTAATTAATGTAGTGAAGAAATTTTGAGTAATTCCGTTCGATAATAATTTTTATGTCACTAATGCCCAAGACGAGAATAGTATATATACCTGCCTCTCTAGTTGGCGAACGACTCGACAAGGTGCTTGTACAATTATTTCCGGAGTTTTCTCGAAGCAGGCTACAAAGTTACATCAAGATGAAGCACGTATTCGTCAATGGCTTACCAGCAAAAGTTTGCCAGCGTGTTCTTCTCGGTGAGAAAATAAAACTGGTTCCAAGCTTGCTTCCAGAAGAACTTGCATTTATGCCAGAGCCGGTACCACTTAACATTATCTACGAGGATGACGCGATTATTGTAATTGATAAGCCGGCGGGTCTTGTTATGCACCCGGCTGCAGGCAATTGGAGTAAAACTGTCTTAAATGGACTGCTATATCGATATGGCGATAAGTCAGATAAGCTATATCGAGCAGGTATTGTACATAGACTCGATAAGGAAACATCTGGCCTAGTAGTAATCGCACGCACATCTACTGCTCAAAATGAACTTATTCGTCAATTGCAGGAGCGTACTGTGAAGCGATCCTATTTCGCGCTAGTTTTTGGCACGATACCGGAGTATGGGACAATCGATGCTCCGGTCGGTCGAGACCCACGGAAACGTACACAAATGGCAGTTGTTAGGAGTCAGTATGGCAAACCTGCGCGTACACATTTCCGTAGGATTGCTACGTGCCTATGGAAATGTCACTCTGTATCAGCAATTCAGTGTGATCTTGAAACTGGACGAACACATCAGATACGTGTACATTGCTCATCTATAGGGCATCCTCTACTTGGTGATCAGATTTACGGACGTACGAGCGATAGAAATTCAATAAAATATCTTCCTGGAGGCTTCGCTCGCCAAGCGCTGCACGCATGGCGACTTGGATTAATACATCCAATAATAAAAGAACCAATTCAATGGCAGTGCTCGTTTCCGAAAGATATGATTACCCTAATCAAAGAACTTGGTTTATGGTATGAAAATATAATTGACATTAATAGTTAATATTGAACTAAATATCTCGATTATAAAATATAATTTGTTAAAGTAAAACTTACAAAGTTTAACGACTGCAGGAGACTGTGTAATATTGATTGATCAATGCCGCCATATGTGCGTGCAAGTAACCACGACACATAATTTATGGAGTTATTGGGGGAGATGCTCTATAGTATCGGCACAATACAAGATGACATGATCCGATCAGGTTATATAAACTCTGAGAATCGCAAGTGCATACTTGTTCTTTATGGGCTAATATTATTTCAGAATATCTCAATCAGGTTCATAAAACACATATTTTGATCACAGAATGCAATAAGGAGAATAATGTCTTGTCAAGCTAATTCATCTAGCCCGATGCCAATGTTATCACTAATCAATCTCTAAGATACAGAATAGAGCAATATCGTGATGATTTCTGTGGCGCATTACCAAATATTTATTGTACACCCTTTCTCAGGCAGGCAATCAGTCCTATCATCTACTCAATGTTAAATTCTGATGTACGCGATGCATTTCTTTCGATGCATTTCTTTATATGGCTAAGACATCAGTTCGTATTGAAGTATATCGCGCATTTTCTCAATTGATATCTTTTCTATAAATATAAAGCCGATCTTCATAAACTTACACGGCCCAACCTATTGCGTACATATATTACATGTGGTCAGAACTATTTACACTGTAACTGAACAAATTTGTTTTTATTCATATCGATGTTATTTATTCTAAAACTCATATCTATGAATAAATACGGAATAAAAAAGTTTAAAATAAGCAAATTGTTCTAAGAGATAAAAAAATGAATTATGTAAGGATTTTTATTATAATTTTCTGAAATATTTAAGCCCATTTGATTAGAATAGAAAGTTATAGTGTTTTGATTTTTCATGCAAGACAAGAAGATAATATCTAGAAGATATAAGATAGGTGGACTTTTATTCCACTATAACAGACTATCCCTATATTTACATGTCTGATTTTACAAGCCTGATATATTGTTATTAAGTTTCATGTTAGCCCATAAAAATTAGTATATCGTCATGTCAAATAATCGAGCATTAACATGCTTGTCATTCTGAAAAAATAGAATGAACAAAATAAATTAGTATAATTTAGTCCCTTCAGTTGTAGAGATATTTACGTATATTTAATGATATATAACCAGAATCGCACTGATTTACTTACTAACATATTGAAGTATGTTTCTCGTTCGTTTTATCTAACTTTACGCATACTTCCAAATAGGATGCGCGAACCAATTAGCATTGCATATCTTCTCGCACGTGCAGCAGATACAATAGCTGATACTCTTGATATCTCTATTGATCATCGCATTGAGTTGCTAACTATACTAAGCAAGTATGTTGAACAGCTTGATAATCTTAATTATCCTTTGTATCCGCTCAATGACATTTTTCAGATACAAAGTGATTTGTACGAGCATCATCTACTTCTTAATTCGATAAATAAAATATTAGCACTACTGAGTGAGCAGCCATCCCAAGATCGCTTAGCAATACAGAATGTTCTTTCAACACTGATATCAGGAATAAAATTCGACATTCAGACATTTCAGAACAAATATTCATCACGTGCCACCATACTTAGGACAAGCGATGAGCTCGATAAATATATATATCTAGTCGCAGGTTGCGTAGGTGAATTCTGGACAGAAATGACTGCTGCTCATACACGAGCCGCTCAATACTGGCATATTAGAGATATGCGAGAAAAAGGAGTCCGATTTGGAAAAGCGCTTCAGATGACAAATATTCTTCGTGACTGTGCAAAAGATTTACAGATAGGACGCTGCTATCTTCCATCAAGTATATTTGATGATTATGCATTGAGTATTGATGTGCTATTTATGCGAGATGCATCTACGCTTACCCGTCCAGTATTATGTCATTTGTTGCATACTACACTTGAACAATATCACGATGCCTGCGAATATGTGCTAGCAATTCCGCGACGCTTTGTAAGACTGCGCCTTGCATGCTTGTGGCCAATCTTAATTGGCATTAAAACACTAGAATTATTAGCTCAAAATACAGCATGGCTTAATCCAGGCCATCAGTCGAAGATATCAAGATTAGGAATTTATAGAATTATAATTGATTCTTTTAAAATCGTTAGCTCAAATTTAGCAATTCGCTTATATATTTCATCGTCGATGACTTCAGTAATAATGGAATGTTATAAGTGACATTATAATGTTGTTTTGTATGTAGCATGTGACCGCTAAAATAAATATCTTATAAATAAGTAAAATTTTTGTAAAATGCCGGGAACCGGACTCGAACCGGCAAGCCTATACGGCGACGGATTTTAAGTCCGTTATGTTTACCAATTTCATCACCCCGGCTAAAAATTAAAATCTAATAATTAGTTAATGCATATTCAGTTTATCTTTAGATTAATTAAAGAAGTCATTTTGGTTATAATCTGATTTAAATAATATTTTTGTACATAATCCTATCATAGGACAGATTGTCTCTATCTTTCATGAGGACAAATGATATTTTATTTCTAACTTGTTTTTCGAATAATTAAGAAATTAAGGATTTTATAGTAAAACCATCCACTCCACCTCTGTCTTATTTTCTCCATATACAGCAACCATGTTTAACCATCTTATCAAGAGCATCTAGCCGAGCTTGATGTGCTTCTAGTTCTTTTTCGGTAGCAAATAACACTTGCAGATCAAGAAATCCTAGCGACATCTTTTTTTCTCTATCTATTCCATTATTTATGTTACAATCCAATATATCAATTATAAGGCTGTCCTGTCCGCGTGTCATCGCCATATAGACTTCGGCAAGCAATTCAGAGTCGAGTAATGCGCCGTGTAATGTCCTATGCGATCTTTTTATATTGAAACGATCACATAAAGCATCAAGGGAATTACGCTTTCCTGGAAATATTTTTTTTGCCTGAGCAAGCGTGTCGATTACTCCAGAACATAGTTCTAAGGTAGATGACAGCTTAAGCCTATCGAACTCCGAATCAAGAAAGCTTATATCGAACGGCGCATTATGTATAATAAGTTCTGCGTTATTTAAGAAATTACGGAACTGGATAGCAATCTCAGAAAACTTTGGTTTATTTTTGAGAAATTTTGTTGTTAGTCCATGTACTGCAAGTGCAGCTGAATCGCTGGCGCGCTGTGGGTTTATGTACAAATGTAGGTTTTTACCCGTGATCTGCCTATTAATTAATTCTACACAACCGATTTCAATAATTCTGTCTCCATTTTTTGGATTTAGACCTGTAGTTTCAGTATCAAGGATAATCTGGCGCATGATGAAAAAATAATAGATTTTGAAGTAAAATTAATTAGCTAATTTTAGCGATTCGAGACCATGGTTTGCGAGCCAATCTGCTCGCTCATTGCCTGGGTTTCCAGCGTGACCTTTAATCCAACGCCATTCAACATCACGGTGTGTAACTAGCTCATCAAGCTTCTTCCATAGATATGCGTTCTTTACTGGTGTTTTTGATGAAGTAATCCAATTTTTCTTCTTCCAAAAGTAAATCCATTCAGTAATTCCTTTTTGCATATACCGAGAATCGGTGTGTACAGTTATAGGACACTGATACTTTATCGAATTAAGAGCCGAGATAGCAGCTAAAAGTTCCATTCGATTATTAGTCGTATTATGTTCGCCACCGAATAGCTCCTTTTCTTGCAAGCCGCAGAGTAGCAATGCGCCCCAGCCTCCTGGTCCAGGATTTCCTCTGCAAGCACCATCAGTATAGATGTTAATAAGGCAAGATTTTTTCTTCATAAAATTTCTTGATTAGGAGTTATGGATATAGCCAAGAGACAAATAGAAAAATCTAGGAGGATATATTAATTATTTATTAAAAATAAACAATAACATTTAAGTTCAAAATTGTTTAGTTCTCTAGTTCGCAATATTAACTTAATTAATTATCTCAGAAATAAATAATCTATTTTTATTTGAGAAAATAATATCATATTGCTTTATAATTCCATCGAGTTGAAGTTAATAATTAATAATCTTTCTGCTTAATCATCTATAGCTATCAATAAACTCGAATAGTAGACTCGATAAGGTATTGATTATAAATTTGAATATATGAGAATTTCATAACAAGTTTTG
Organism: Burkholderia sp.; assembly: GCA_032470195.1. GTDB lineage: Bacteria > Pseudomonadota > Gammaproteobacteria > Burkholderiales > Burkholderiaceae > Burkholderia. Next base: position 188,438 of record JAVHYX010000002.1, read on the forward strand.
ATATGCTTTATATTCCGAACGGCAAGTCGATAAAAAATTATATAAGATTTTATATATTTAGCTTATGAGTCATATCTTCTGATAATAGAATTATGTGCTTACACAAATCGATATATTAAAGTCAAGTACACACGCGATATGGCTCTCCTATTTTAGGAAAAATTGAGTCTCTATGGATCGAGATGAAATAAGAAGTACTAAACTTTTAAATACAGCATTATTAATGCTAAATTTGTTTGAACTTGAGTATTCAAGTTTCCTAAGTAGAAAATTTATTTCTACAGGCTAATATATATTAGTTAATTATATAATATCTTTCTGCAGCAATGAATGAGTTTGAATACATACCAATACCAGCGTTAGAAGATAATTATATTTGGCTTATCTCAAATGGTCGGGATGCAATCGTTATTGATCCTGGCGATGCGATACCAGTAAGTAAGGTTCTTTTAGAACGATGTTGGCGATTAACAGCTATTTTACTCACGCACCACCATATTGATCATATCGGTGGTGTCTTAGAATTAATTAATAGTCAAACAGATGATAAACAGATAATTGTTTACGGGCCGGAAGTAGAAAATATTAGTGTTGTAACACATCCACTTGTAGGTGGGGAGTGTCTGACCATCGCATCACTACCTATTACCTTCCACGTACTCAAAGTGCCCGGGCATACGCGCGGTCATCTCGCGTATTTTCAAACTATGCTAGATGACAATTCAATTGAAACGTCTTTATCTGCTTCGAGCAAATTAACAGTTCCGCATGTATTTTGCGGTGATACATTATTTTCATGTGGATGTGGCCGTTTATTTGAAGGCACACCTACACAAATGCTTATGTCACTCGATAAGATTGCAGAACTACCCAGTAATACTCATGTACATTGCGCACACGAATATACACTTTCAAATATCCGTTTTGCATTATCATGTGAACCAAACAATACAGCGCTCATATCATGGTATAACAAAGCACATGAATATCGTAGATTTGGTAAGCCAACGTTACCTACAACAATTGCACACGAACGTGCTGTAAATCCATTCTTGCGAGTAAATAGACAAGATATCCGTGCAACACTTGAAATGGTGTTTCATAGAATGGTTCCAGATCGGCTCACTGCTTTCGCACTGATGCGTGATTGGAAAAATAAGTTCACTTGAGCGAAAGAATTTTTTAAAAGAAGATTTTAATTTTCTCTATTTATAAGAACATGCTTTCTTACAATATTTTAGAAATTTAGGTTCTTCAAATACTAGAGAATCAAGGATTTCATATGCGATCACTAATAGGTCTCTTACTTATCCCGATGCTTACTGCGTGTGTTAGTCAAGGACTATCTCATCATATATATGAGAATAATTCACATGAAGTGAATTCTAATTTCTTTACTAAATCTACCTATATAGATGAAATAGACAACGTTAACGAACAATTTACCGATGATTTATGGTTACGTATACGACGAGGTTTTCAGATTCCTAATCTGCAGAATGATATGGTTGATATGCAGATCTCATGGTATATCAATCGACCGGATTATGTGAAGAGGATGATTGATCGATCAAAAAAATATATATACCATATTGTCGATGGACTAGAGGCACGGCATATGCCGTCTGAGATTGCACTTCTACCTTTCATCGAGTCTGCCTATGATCCTCAGGCATTATCAGCTGCGAATGCTGCTGGAATATGGCAGTTCATACCTGAAACAGGCCGAAAATACAACCTACGACAGAACATGTGGCAGGATGAGCGTCGCGACGTTCTATCCTCAACAAACGCAGCGCTCAACTATTTATCACATTTGCATGACATATTTAATGACTGGTATCTTGCGCTTGCAGCGTATAACTGGGGAGAAGGCAATGTACGAAAAGCCATTGCACGTAATCAAGCTGCTGGTTTGCCAACTTGCTATAAGAATCTTCAGATGCCGAGTGAAACAAGAAATTACATTCCAAAGTTGCAGGCAGTAAAAAATCTTATTGCTTATCCAAAGAAATATGGACTTATACTGCCGGATATTCCGAATCATCCATATTTTTCTAAAGTTTCAACTTTACGAGATATTGATATATCAATTGCTGCGAAACTTGCAAATCTATCTGTAGAAGAGTTTAAATTTCTAAATCCGTCGTTCAAGACACCAGTAATTCTTCACGCGACTGAACCCAAGATTCTACTGCCATTTGATAACGCTACTATATTCATAAAGAATATTAAGGCGTATAAAGGCCGATTATCACTCTGGACAACATATACTGTTAAAAAACGTATCAGGCCACACGAACTCGCACGCAATTTAGGTATTGATGTTAATGCACTTATAAACATAAATAGAATCCCAGTCGGGATGCGATTAAAGTCTGGTTCTACACTAATCGTGCCTAGCAATAATAATGATTCTGATATTAGCGCAGCTATAGCTGAAAATGGTCGCCTCACAATAGAGCCAGACGTCTCTCGTGTACATAAACCTAAAATACGTAAGATACCTAAAATACGTAAGATACTAATACGAATATATCATAAGCAGACAATAACATCGATTGCGAGTAAGTATAACGTGTCTGTAGCAAAATTGCGGATGTGGAACCGCCATGCACGACATAAAACAATTATGCCTGGACAGATGATATCGCTATACATTCCATCTTCTCAGGAATCGGTATTAGAATTACAAAACAAAAATAAAACTTCTACTCCAATCAGTAATCATCAAACAGCACATACAAAACTATTGAAGCACACTAGTTCTAGTAATCCAGTACGCCAGAGCCGAAAAGTAGTGCATCTAAAACAGACTATAAACCGTAGAACTTCTAGTGGCAAAAACTAGTGCGAAATCCACGGTATTAGGAATTAAAATTAATTCTATTAAGCTAGCAGCGCATATTAAAAATAAATAATATAAAATATATATTGCAATCTTAACAAACGGATCTATTTTATCCAGTAGACAAAAGAAATATCCGTAAAATGAGCGACGCGGTATTTTAGAAAACTTACATAATAAAGATTATCTAAACTTAGCTAGGAGTGTAGTTTTATTTATTCTAGATTGGCAAATATAGAGTTTAAAACATTAATTACTATTGCATCCAATAAAATTGGATGTTTAGGTTTGAATATTATAGGAGCTACCATAATTATGGTAATCTACTCCTTCTCAATCTCTTATTAGTTCATTGGGCATTCAAAATATTTCCTATCCTTCTGTTTAAGTAATGGGATGTGTAATCTACTGTGATACAATCATAAATTATGTATCTTACAAACCTTATTTAGGCAAAGAAAGCAGATCGGTGGCAGACTATTATAAAGGAATTTCACATGTTGCCATCTTCTACTTCAGCAGTTCTTGGACTTGCCGACGGTACTTTTTTCCGTGGTTATTCCATTGGAGCTAAAGGCTATGCAATTGGCGAAGTTGTCTTCAACACATCGATCACAGGTTATCAAGAAATTCTTACAGATCCGAGCTATGCACGACAGATCGTTATGTTTACATATCCTCACATCGGAAATATTGGTGTGAATGTTGAAGATATTGAGTCAGCGAGAGTTTGCGCAGCCGGTCTAGTTATTCGTGATCTTCCAGCGCTTGCATCGAACTTTCGCATGGAACACTCGCTCAGTGAGTATCTGATCGCGAAAAATATCGTCGCGATTGCTGGCATTGATACTCGGAAACTTACACGCATTCAGCGTGATAAAGGCGTACAAAATGGTGCGATTATTTCCGAGTCAGATGATACAGAGAAAGCGATTAAATTAGCACGTTCATTTCAAGGTCTTTCTGGGATCGATCTTGCAAAAGTTGTTTCGACGAATAAGCAGTTTGAATGGAAACAATCCGAATGGCATCTAGGTAATGGCTACGGCATGAAAGTATCATCAAAGTACCGCGTCGTCGCATTCGATTTTGGAATAAAGTACAACATCCTTCGTATGCTTACTAAGCGTAAATGCCACGTAACAGTATTACCTGCACAATCTAGTGCCAAGGAAGCACTCTCGCTAAGTCCAGATGGCATATTTCTGTCAAATGGACCGGGCGATCCAGAGCCCTGCAATTATGCTATCTCAGCTACGAAAATATTTCTTGAACGAGGTATTCCAATATTCGGAATATGTTTTGGGCATCAAATAATGGGGCTTGCAGTAGGCGCTAAAACTATAAAGATGAAGATAGGTCACCATGGCACAAATCATCCGGTAAAGGATTTGATTGATGGTCGGATAGTAATTACATCGCAAAACCATGGTTTTGCGATCGACATCAACTCTCTACCTGAGAATGTACGAATAACACACATATCACTATTTGATGGAACGCTCCAGGGATTTGAGTTGATTGACCGTCCAGCATTTTGTTTTCAGGGTCACCCGGAAGCATCACCAGGTCCACACGATGCAGACTATCTTTTCGATCGTTTCATTGAAATGATGGATGGAATAAGAACTCAGAACTTATAGCATCCTCGATACTACAAACATTATATATGTGCTTAATCCTCTTAATATCTAAGAATATACAGAGAGAATGATGATCAAATAATTAGACTTAGGTATACAGTATCTGTAAATACTTGAACAACTTTTTATCGCAATAGATTCTTATTAGTCTGTGAATGAAATCAGATTCAGAGTTCAAGAATTTTTCTCACAATTACTTTTCGTGACATTCTGTTTAATTTTTTATATTAAAAATTTTATATTTTATACGCGCTAATCTTGACAGATAAATTCTTGCAGAATATTTCTCTATTACTGTATGTTTTATATTATTTCTTAAGTAGTGTTAACTTATATTGAAGATTTATTCTTCATATATTTTCGGTGGAATTTATATTCATTAACTATTTATAAATAGACAAATCGTATTTTACGTATTATTACTTATCGAATATAAAGGCTATGCCAAAACGCACAGATATTAGCAGTATTCTCATTATTGGCGCTGGACCGATCATTATCGGACAAGCATGTGAGTTTGACTACTCAGGCACGCAGGCATGTAAGGCTCTGCGCGAGGAAGGTTATAAGATAATTCTCGTAAATAGTAATCCAGCAACAATCATGACGGATCCGAATATAGCCAATATCACCTATATCGAGCCGATCACATGGAAAGTTGTTGCTCGTATTATTGAGAAGGAACATCCGGATGCGATATTGCCAACCATGGGTGGGCAGACTGCATTGAATTGTGCGCTGGATTTATATCATCATGGTGTGCTCGAAAAATTCTCTGTTGAACTAATCGGTGCGTCGCCAACAGCAATTGATAAGGCAGAAGATCGACTTAAATTTAAGAATGCGATGACGAAAATTGGTCTTAGTTCTGCAAAATCTGCAATTGTTCACTCTATTGAAGAGGCAACGAAGGTACATGGCGATATTACAAAAGAAACTGGTGGAAACGGTTATCCTATAGTAATTCGTCCATCATTTACCCTAGGAGGCTCCGGTAGTGGAATAGCGTATAACTACGAGGAATTCATAGAAATCTGTAAACGAGGGCTTGATTTGTCACCAATTCGTGAATTGTTAATCGAGGAATCTCTTCTTGGGTGGAAAGAATACGAAATGGAGGTCATACGTGATCGTGCAGATAACTGCATCATTGTCTGCTCAATTGAAAATTTAGATCCGATGGGCGTACACACTGGTGATTCGATTACAGTTGCACCAGCGCAGACATTAAGCGATAAGGAATATCAGATCCTTCGAAACGCATCTTTTAAGGTGCTACGTGAGATCGGTGTAGATACAGGTGGATCAAATGTACAGTTCTCAATTAATCCACAAGACGGTCGGATGATCGTAATCGAAATGAATCCACGCGTGTCACGTTCATCGGCTCTTGCATCTAAGGCAACAGGTTTTCCAATAGCGAAAGTTGCTGCTAAGCTCGCCGTAGGCTATACACTTGATGAACTAAGGAATGATATTACTAGCGGTCAAACACCAGCATCGTTCGAACCAACAATCGACTATGTGGTTACAAAAATTCCGCGTTTCGCGTTTGAAAAATTTCGTGAAGCCGATTCACGTCTGACTACACAGATGAAGTCTGTAGGCGGAGTAATGGCAATCGGTCGAACATTTCAGGAATCGTTTCAGAAAGCATTACGTGGCCTTGAAGTTGGCATTGATGGACTCGATGAGAAATCAACAAATCGAAACGAAATTGAAATCGAGATCAGCGAGCCTGGTCCAGATCGAATCTGGTACGTTGGCGATGCTTTCCGTATCGGTATGACTACGAAAGAAATTTTTTCTAAAACATCAATCGATCCGTGGTTTCTCGGACAAATCGAGCAGATCATTCTAAAAGAAAAGTTACTCTTAACTCGAACGGATACATCATTGACTCACGATGAATTGAGATATCTAAAGCAAAGTGGATTCTCGGATCGTCGTCTTGCAAAGCTTCTCGGGGTAACGCCAGATGATGTTCGCTCGCGTCGCCACGAGCTGAACGTGCGGCCGGTCTACAAGCGCGTTGACACATGTTCTTCTGAGTTTGAGACTAAAACTGCTTATATGTACTCAACATATGAGGAAGAGTGTGAATCTCAACCAACATCAAAAAAAAAGATTATGGTACTTGGCAGTGGACCGAACAGGATTGGACAGGGAATAGAGTTTGACTATTGTTGTGTACATGCAGCTCTCGCAATGCGAGAGGACGGTTATGAAACTATCATGGTTAACTGTAATCCAGAAACTGTATCAACTGACTATGATACATCAGATCGACTCTACTTCGAACCTTTGACGCTTGAAGATGTACTTGAAATTGTTGACAAAGAAAATCCGATTGGCGTAATTGTCCAATATGGTGGTCAGACACCGCTCAAACTTGCACTTGATCTTGAGATGCATAGCGTGCCAATTATTGGTACGTCACCAGATATGATTGATATGGCAGAAGATCGCGAGCGTTTTAAGAAGTTATTACAAGATCTTGGTCTACGTCAGCCGTTGAGCCGCATAGCGCGTACGGAAGATGAAGTACTAAAGCTAGCTGAGGAAGTTGGTTATCCGCTAGTTGTTCGTCCATCATACGTACTTGGTGGCCGCGCGATGGAAATCGTCCACGATCCGACCGACCTTAAACATTATATGCGTGAAGCTATAAATGTTTCAAATGATTCTCCAGTATTGCTTGACCGTTTTTTGAAAGATGCAATTGAGTGCGATGTTGACTGTATTTGCGATGGTACAACAGTGTTTATTGCCGCTGTGATGGAGCATATTGAACAGGCGGGTATTCATTCTGGTGATTCGGCATGCTCGATACCTCCGTATTCACTATCTCATGAAACTATTACTGAACTGAAACGTCAGACAGTCGCGATGGCGAAGGCTTTAAATGTTATTGGTTTAATGAATGTGCAGTTTGCGATCCAGAAGATTCCTGTTGATATGAATAATGTAAATAGTGAAAAACAGGATGTAATTTTTGTACTCGAAGTAAACCCCCGAGCGTCACGAACGGTGCCGTATGTTTCGAAGGCAACAGGATTACCGCTTGCGAAAATTGGCGCACGTGCAATGGTTGGTCAGACACTCGAACACCAATGCGTAATAAAAGAGATTAATCCATATTATTTTAGTGTAAAAGAGGCGGTATTTCCTTTCCTAAAATTTCCAACAGTCGATCCAATGCTTGGACCAGAAATGCGCTCGACAGGTGAAGTAATGGGTATTGGCCAAACATTTGGCGAAGCCCTACTAAAGTCGCAAATCTCTGCCGGTTTACGACTTCCTAAATCAGGAATAGTTCTTTTAACCGTTATGGATGAAGATAAGCTGAAAGTCATTGAAGTTGCAAAGATTTTACATAAACTTTGTTATCGTATTGCTGCAACGAAGGGTACAGCATCCGTAATTGAAGGAGCTGGTGTTCCAGTAAAGCTCGTCAACAAAGTTAAGGATGGTCATCCGCATATCGTTGATATGATAAGGAATGGAGAGATTGCGCTTGTCTGTGCTACGGTTGATGAAAATATACATGCAATTTCCGATTCACGTTCTATTAGAATGAGCGCTCAGGAAAATAAGATTCCATATTATACGACGATGTCTGGTGTACGTGCTGCTGTCGAAGGTTTACGTTATTTAAATAATCTAGAAGTGTATAATTTACAAGATCTTCATGCTCACCTAAACTAGAAGTCATTCATTACTAAATCTAAATATTTCGGGATTAAGTATATTTGTTATATAAGATTCAAGAATATGCCTGATCTCGGCTGTCTTTTAAGTAGTTTTGTAATTATGAATATCATTCCGCTAACGAAGCGTGGTGCAGTTAAGCTTCATAATGAGTTACAACGTTTGAAATCGATTGAACGGCCTGCCGTAATTAATGCAATTTCGGAAGCACGCACACAAGGTGATTTATCGGAAAATGCTGAGTATGATGCTGCCAAGGAAAGACAAAGCTTTGTTGAAAGTCGAATTATGGAGCTTGAATCTAAGCTATCCGTGGCACAGATCATCGATCCATCTGATATTGACCAGGATGGTCGTGTTGTATTCGCTACGACTGTCGAGCTAGAAGATCTCAAATCTGGTGATGCCATTAAATATCAGATCGTCGGTGACGATGAAGCAGATATCGATCATGGACTAATTTCTATCAGTTCGCCAATCGCCCGTGCTTTAATTGGCAAATCCCAGGGCGATATAGCCGTTGTTCATGCACCAATAGGCGTACGTGAATACGTAATTATTTCAGTTAGCTATATATAAGGACATTATCTCTCTGTTAGAGTAGTCTGAAGTTAGTTATATAAATTCTATGTTCAGGAATCGTTTATCATAATTTTGTGCACTGTTCCTTATCCTGTAAAATTACATTTTTATAGGAAATTATTCATAATTCATGTTGAAAACGTTTATTGTAATTCCCTCTAATTAAGAGATAAATTATATATAAAATAATAATTCATAAATCTTATTTATTAATGAATTAGTTATTGAGCTAAAGTTAATAAATAGGATGGCTGATCCTTATATACTTTATAAGTTAGAACCACATAATGAAACTATAAAACTATATGCATATTTTCTTTTAAAACATACCCTTTGATAAAGTAAGTTATTAGCTATCTAATTGCGAATGACCAAGAACAGTTTTAATAAACGCTGGCTGAATAACCATATTAAAGATCCATACGTTAAGATGGCAAAATTAGAAGGCTATCGAGCACGCTCAGCATACAAACTAAAAGAAATTGATGAGCAAGATAAGCTTATTCATCATGGCCAGATAATTGTTGATCTTGGATCGTCACCTGGAAGCTGGAGCCAGTATATGCGGAATAAGCTTGCACAGAAAATAGAGTATGATCCTGTACACGACAGTACTATCAACGGGATTATCTTAGCCCTTGATATATTACCAATGAAACCGATTTCTAATGTTAATTTTATTCAAGGTGATCTCCTAAATGAATCAGTATTATACCAACTTAAATTAGCGCTTAAAGGACGATCTATTGACCTTGTTACTTCTGATATAGCCCCCAATCTATCAGGCGTATCTATTGTGGATGCTGTGCGAATTGGATATGTATGTGATTTTGTACTTGAATTCTCACAGAATCATCTTAAGCCAACTGGAACGTTGCTTTTCAAATGTTTTCATGGAAGTGGCTACAGCCAGATCATAAATAAATTCAAATATCAGTTTGAAGTGGTTTGGTCGCGTAAACCAAAAGCATCACTTACAAAGTCATCCGAAATCTTTATTCTAGGTCGCCATCTAAAACATAATCGATAACAAAAATTACTCGAAGCCAAGAAAAATGGATAATAATTCTAATTCTTTCTAAGATAAATCATCGTTATTAAAAGAATGGTAGCTAATACTTATAGCTAAAGAATACATCGAGTAGATTAAAATATATTATGGGAGTCGCAAGCATAAAAAATATGCGGCTTGTCAAGAATGAAGGAGTGTTGCTTTGAGCAATAATATGTTTTCTAAAGCGTCAGTGTGGTTAGTAATCGCACTAGTGCTATTCACAGTGTTCAAGCAGTTTGATAAACCGCATACTCAGGAAAGCATATCCTATTCACAGTTTATGGATGATGCAAAGAATGGAAGGGTTAAGAGTGTTATTATTCAGGGACATAACCTCAACATTATTCAAGATGACGGGCAGAAATATCAAATTGTAGCACCCAGTGATATCTGGATGGTTAATGATCTAATGAAATATGGTGTACATGTTGTTGGTAAGGCGGATGACGAGCCAAGTACATTGATGTCTGTACTTTATTACCTAGGACCAACAATTCTGATAATCGGATTCTGGTTCCATATGATGCGACAAATGCAAGGCGGAGGTAGTAGGGGTGGTGTGTTTTCATTTGGCAAGTCGCGTGCCCGTCTAATAGACGAAAATAACAACTCAGTGAACTTCTGCGATGTTGCAGGCTGCGATGAGGCAAAAGAGGAAGTATACGAAATAGTTGACTTTCTACGTGATCCGAAAAAATTCGAGAAACTTGGAGGACGTATTCCACGAGGTGTGCTATTAGTTGGACCCCCTGGTACAGGAAAAACATTACTAGCACGAGCAATTGCCAGTGAAGCGAAGGTTCCGTTTTTCAGTATTTCAGGCTCAGATTTTGTAGAGATGTTTGTTGGTGTCGGCGCTGCTCGTGTACGAGATATGTTCGAACAAGCAAAAAAAAATGCCCCGTGCATAGTTTTTATAGATGAAATAGATGCAGTTGGTCGTCATCGTGGTGCTGGAATGGGCGGAGGTAACGACGAGCGTGAGCAAACGCTTAACCAAATGCTTGTTGAAATGGATGGCTTTGAAGTAAATTCTGGTGTAATCGTTGTTGCAGCGACGAATCGCCCGGATGTACTTGATAAGGCATTGCTTCGTCCTGGTCGTTTCGATCGTCAAGTTTTTGTCAATTTGCCTGATATACGAGGCCGAGAACAGATCATGCATGTGCATTTACGCAAGGTACCTATCGCAAATGATGTTGACTCGAAAGTAATTGCATGCAGCACACCTGGATTTTCAGGAGCTGATCTTGCAAATCTTGTAAATGAGGCCGCTCTATTTGCTGCCAGAAGAAATAAAAGAATTGTTGAAATGCAGGATTTCGAAGATGCGAAAGACAAGATTTTTATGGGTCCAGAGCGTAAGTCAGCAGTAATCCGAGAGGAAACAAAGCGTGCAACTGCATACCATGAATCTGGCCATGCAGTTATCGCAAAGTTGTTACCAAAGGCAGATCCAGTACATAAGGTAACCATTATCCCACGTGGCCGGGCACTAGGTGTTACGTGGCAGTTGCCAGAGCATGACAATGAGACGTATTCTAAGGAATATCTTCTTGATCGTCTTACTATCCTCTTTGGTGGACGTGCGGCTGAGGAAATATTTATGGGTCTAATTAGTACTGGCGCATCGGATGATTTCAATAAGGCTACGCAAACCGCACGCGCGATGGTTGCACGCTTTGGTATGACAGATGCACTTGGTATTATGGTATATGCGGAAGATGAAAATGATACTAGTAGCGGTCCTTTTGGTCGCGGATTCACAAGGATAATTTCTGAGGATACACAGCAAAAGGTTGATGCTGAAATACGTCATGTACTTGATGAACAGTACGGCTTGGCACGTCGTCTACTTGAAGAACACCGTGATAAGGTTGAAGCTATGACTTCAGCTCTTATAGAATGGGAGACAATTGATGCTAATCAAATTAATGACATTATGGAAGGGCGCCCCCCGCGTCTTCCAAAAAATACAAAAAAAACTGATATGTCATCTGAAGCAGAATCAGTTCCGATGTCAAATAATATAGCTCAACTACATCAAGCTGATTTCCCTAATTAATAGTACTTATATCAATCAATTTTTATTTTCTGTGGCAAATGTGTTTTCTCCTTTTTTTTCAACAGAAAGTCATCTTACGCCATTGCACTGCGGCCGTTTCAAGCTAATGTTTGAACGTCCACTTGTTATGGGTATTTTAAATGTAACACCAGATTCATTTTCAGATTCTGGATATTTTCTTTCACATGACGATGCACTTCGAAAGGCAGAGCGAATGATCGCTGATGGAGCTGATATATTAGATATCGGCGGCGAATCAACCCGTCCTGGATCGATATCCGTATCGATAGATATGGAGCTTGATCGAATTATTCCATTAATTGATGCTCTGAAATCGTTTAATATTCCACTATCAATAGATACATATAAGCCTGAAATAATGCGTGCGGCTATTGATTCTGGCGGTGATATGATAAACGATATATGGGGGTTTAGACATCCAGGTGCGATCGATGCAGTACGTAATAATAATACTGGACTTTGTGTAATGCATATGCTTGGTGAGCCGAGAACAATGCAGATCAGCATACCCGTGTATCACGATATTGTTTCTGACGTACGAAATTTTCTCTCAGGGCGCGTAGATACCTTAATTTCAGAGGGAATTAGACCAGAACGTATTTGTGTTGATCCAGGTTTTGGATTTGGTAAAACTGCTGTTAAAGATAACTATAATATGCTCGCTGCATTGCCAGAGGTTGCACCATATCGATATGATAATCGACCGTATCCAGTACTTGTTGGAATATCTAGAAAAACTATGCTTGGCGCGATAATTGGTGGTAAAAAACCGCCAGAAAAGCGTGTTGCTGCAAGTATCTCTGCCGCTCTATGCGCCGTTGAGCGTGGTGCAGCGATTATACGTGTACATGATGTCGGTGCTACAGTCGATGCATTAAATATTTGGCTTGAGGTACGTAATGCGACAAAATATCGATATATTTGACTCAATTACTTGAGGAAGTATTGTTATGAACCGCTGCTATTTTGGAACGGATGGCATTCGCGGTAAGGTCGGAAACACTCCGATTACAATTGATTTTATGCTTCGGCTCGGATATACATTAGGTAATGTACTTACTACTAATAATCAAATCAGAGCGATTAGTGCTCGTCCAACAGTATTGATTGGTAAGGATACACGTATATCTGGCTACATGCTCGAAGCTGTGCTTGAAGCAGGATTGTTAGCAGCTGGTGTCGATGTAATCTTAGCTGGACCAATTCCTACACCAGGTGTTGCCTATTTAACGCGTGCTCTATGCCTATCTGCTGGTATCGTAATTAGTGCATCGCACAATCCTTATTACGATAATGGAGTGAAATTCTTTTCCGCAGATGGAAACAAGTTACCAAAATATACTGAAGTTGAAATTGAAGAATGGCTTAGAAAGCCGGTAACTTATGTTCTATCAGATAACCTTGGGAAAGCAAAACGTCTTGATGATGCCGCACAGCGATACATCGAATTTTGCAAGAGCACATTTCCATCTACATTAGATCTACGTGGTATAAAACTTGTAGTCGATTGCGCTAACGGGTCTGCATATCAGATCGCGCCACATGTATTTCATGACCTAGGAGCAGAAGTTATATCGATCGGCGTTACACCAAATGGCTTCAACATTAATGATAAGGTCGGTACGACTTCGCCAGATGCTTTAGTTCATTCTGTCTGCAACAACAATGCAGATCTTGGTATTGCGCTTGATGGAGATGGTGATCGACTACAGATTGTAGATGCAACTGGCCGACTATATAATGGAGATGAATTGCTGTATGTACTTGTTAAAGATCGTATTGCAACTAATGGAAAAGTAGATGGGGTCGTAGGTACATTGATGACAAATCTTGCAATTGAGGTTGCATTGAAACGCGATGGCGTGTCATTCATCCGCGCGTCTGTCGGTGATAGAAATATACTCGAACAACTACAAAAGCACGGATGGGAACTCGGCGCAGAAGGATCAGGGCATATTTTATCCTTAGATCTTCACTCGACCGGAGACGGTATTATATCTGCTCTTCTAGTCTTAGCCGCATTGAAACGAAGTGGCTGCACACTTTCGAGAATGCTTGAGGGTATATCATTACTTCCACAAAAGCTTATTAATATCCAGATAAATCCTAAATTGAACTGGCAAAGTAATAAATTAGTTCGAATGGCAATCAAGAAAGCTGAGCGAGCACTATCTGGAAGTGGTCGTGTTCTGATACGTGCGTCAGGAACTGAGCATGTAATCCGTGTAATGGTCGAATCTGAGTACATAGCAGATGCAATTCAATATGCTGAGGAAATTGCTGAAGCAGTACGATTGGCAACGACATAAAGATAGGATTTAAGTAAAAATATAGACTAAATTTTGTAACAAGGCTTTATATAATAAAATTTATTATTTATTGTAGTTTTTCTAGATATTGCCGTGCGTCGATAGACGCCATACAGCCTGTGCTAGCGCTTGTGATTGCTTGACGGTACACGCTATCCTGTACATCACCAGCTGCGAACACACCTGGAATACTCGTCTCGGTTAGATTACTACCATGTAAGCTCTTCTTGGTAAGAATATACCCATCTTTCATTTCAAGTTGACCCTGAAAAATATCTGTATTCGGCTTGTGCCCAATCGCTATGAATAGTCCATTAATAAGAATATTCTCAGTTTTACTAGTCTTTGTATGCTTAATTCGAATACCTGACATGCCAGAATCGTCTCCAATAACTTCATCAAGTTCATAGTTTAATTTGAACTCGACGATACCCATTTTTTTCTTCTTGAGTAGACGGTCAACAAGAATCGATTCAGCACGGAACTTATCGCGTCGATGAATAACAATAACCTTCTTTGCAATTCCACTCAGATATATCGCTTCTTCGATTGCAGTGTTTCCTCCTCCGATTACTGCAACATTCTGATTATGATAAAAGAATCCATCGCATGTCGCACATGATGATACGCCTTTACCCATAAATATTTTCTCAGAAGGCAAACCAAGATATCTAGCGGACGCTCCAGTTGAGATGATAAGCGCATTACATGTATACGTTCCAGCATCACCGATTAAATAGATTGGTTTCTCATTTAGCTTTGCTGTATGAATATGATCGAAGACAATCTCTGTATTAAAGCGCTTCGCATGTTCAAGGAATCGTTTCATTAATTCTGGGCCTTGAACACCATTTGGATCTGCTGGCCAATTTTCAACGTCGTTAGTTGTCATCAACTGACCGCCCAAAGCAATGCCAGTTATTAACATTGGAGATAAGTTCGCACGCGCAGCATAGATAGCCGCAGTATAACCAGCAGGCCCAGAACCGAGAATTAAAACCTTTGTGTGTTTAGGTGTAAACATAGAGGAAATTTGTAAAGGACAACGTATCAGCCAATATGGCTTTATGTGTGATATTGTATAGGGTTATACAAAAATTCTATTAAACCCTATTATATAGGGACGTCTTTGAACTAAATACGTTCACTATATACTATATAGATATAGATTATTTTAACCTATTATAATCAACATTATTCTTCTTAATTAGATTTATGGTAAAAGACTCTTATTCAGCTCGAAAAAAGACTATGCCGCACTGGAAGTCAAATCTTCTTATAGAGATCTATTTTATTTTTCAGATCTCCATCTTTATGTTTTTAGCAACATCTCTATTTAGCTATAGCCGTCTCGATCCTAGCTGGACACATACAGTACACACTGATCATATTGAGAATTGGTCTGGTCGTGTCGGTGCATGGACGGCTGATATTGTACTAATGTTATTTGGTTTTTCAGCTTATTGGCTAATCATTCCTTTATGCCGTTTGATCGTCGTGAATTACAATCATATTGCCTCTTATCAATTTATTCAAGGTGGCTACAAAAAATCGAAAAATCAGAAACAAATAGATTGGCTTTCTGAATGGCTTCCATTTGTACTTATATTACTTGCTAGCGATGGGATAGAATCTATGCGAATGTGGTCTCTAAAGGCAGATCTACCACTTGCACCTGGCGGTATTGTTGGTAATGTGATCGCGCGTAGCATCCTACATACATTCGGATTTTCTAGTGGAACTATTGTTCTTCTAATTGCACTTCTAATTGGTCTCTCACTCTATTTTCGCTTTTCATGGCTATGTATCGCTGATTATACAGGTGGCGCTATTTTATTTACTATTAATTTTATAAAGCAATATATTAAAGCTAAGTATGCTGACTTCCTCTATAAGGATTCTTCCTTACATTGCACAGGAAATATTAAGGAAGAATGTAATGTACAAACTGATGATCGAAATCAAGTCGAAATTATAGAACAGATAAACGATCCAGTAAAATCTAACTACGATGAGAAAGAACGATCTGTACCGATCTTAACTCATCTTCCGAAGTATTCATCGCTATTTCCAGCAATATCCTTACTAGATCCAGCACCAGAACAACAGGAATCGATTTCAATTAGTACGCTTGAATTTACATCGCGGTTAATAGAGAAAAAACTAAACGATTTCGGAGTTAATGTTAGAGTTGTTGCTGTATATCCCGGTCCAGTTATCACACGTTTCGAAATTGATCCAGCAACAGGTATTAAAGGAAGTCAGATAACAGGTCTTGCAAAGGATCTTGCACGCTCACTATCACGTGCGTCGATTCGGGTCGTTGAGACAATTCCTGGCAAAAATCATATGGCATTAGAGTTGCCTAATCAGAGCAGACAACCTGTAAGGTTATCTGAAATTATTAGTTCAGATGTTTATCAAAATTCATCATCATCTCTAACACTAACTCTCGGAAAGGATATTAGCGGATATCCTGTTGTTACAGACCTTGCAAAAGCCCCACATATTTTGGTCGCAGGTACAACTGGTTCTGGTAAATCAGTTGGAATTAACGCGATGATTCTATCACTTCTCTACAAGGCAAGTCCTGAGCAGATTCGGTTAATTTTAATTGATCCGAAAATGTTAGAACTATCAGTCTATGAAGGAATTCCTCATCTTCTTACGCCGGTTGTAACAGATATGAAGCTTGCTGCGAATACACTCAATTGGTGTATCGAAGAAATAGAAAGACGCTATAAACTAATGTCAGCTGTTGGTGTACGTAACATTACAAGTTTTAATGAAAAGATCCATGATGCTGAGGTGACTGGAAAGAAGATTAGTTACCCATTCTCATTGATACCAGAAACAGTGGAATCACTACCTACACAGCCGTTCATCGTCGTTATAATTGATGAACTAGCTGATCTAATAATGGTCGTTGGCAGGAAGATTGAAGATAAAATTACGAGAATTGCGCAAAAGGCGCGTGCAGCTGGTATCCATCTAATTATCGCAACACAGCGTCCGTCAGTCGACGTGATTACTGGTCTGATCAAAGCAAACATACCAACACGTATTGCATTCCAAGTATCATCGAAAATTGATTCACGGACGATTCTTGATCAAATTGGCGCCGAGTGTCTACTCGGTATGGGTGACATGTTATTTCTTCCACCTGGAACAGGCTATCCGCAGCGCCTGCATGGCGCATTCGTTGGAGATGAAGAAGTACATCGCGTCGTCGACAAATTAAAAAAGAACAGTGAACCGAAATATATTGAAGAACTTATAGAATGTAGTACACAAAAATTGTGACGAGGGATCAGCTGAAGATTATAAGATGAGAAAAAGGTATAAAATCTAATTTATGCATAAAAACAGTCTTAAAGCAATTATCAAGATACAAGAATATTAAATATGATTTAACCTATGTAAATAGGAAATAGATAAATCTTCCTGCAAGTGTGTAATGCCAATTAAACTTAATAGTTATCTTGACTTCGAGAAAAATACTTTTTTATGCGACAGTTTTATTTATTCACACGTTCTATTCGACTTACATACGAACTTTTTAATCCAATTCTAATATTCATATTGCTAATATTTTTCGTATGCCCAGCGTTCTCTTGCGGAATAGATCAGTTGAAGGCATTTGTATCACAGGTTCATACTGCGAAAGGTAATTTCGTACAGAAAATTGTTAAATCGTATACTAGCGCTAATAATAGTAAGCAAGCTATATTGAATACTGAGACATCGAATGGTACGTTTATATTCTCGCGTCCTGCTAAATTTATCTGGTCGTATCAGAGGCCGTATCAAGAAGTACTGCAGTCAGATGGCAATACACTTTATATTTATGACTACGATTTAAATCAGGTAATTGAGCACAGTCTCTCTTCGGAGATAAACTCAAATCCAGCAGCAATCTTATTTGTAAGCAATCTCCTTCTAGAGAAGGATTATACGCTACATAACGCTGGAAAAAAGGATGAAATTGAATGGATCAATTTAATACCAAAGACGAAGGAAAATATACAATTCAAGAAAATCTCGATCGGCTTTCAAGCCAATATACTCAAGACAATGAAATTGTATGACTTATTCAATAATATAACATTATTAACTTTTTCAAAAGTTGAAATCAATCCAATACTAAATAATTATCAGTTTAAATTTATTTTTCCAACTTGTGTAGATGTGATCAAGGGTTGATTTATACTCTGACTTTAGGCTATTACAGAAAGTTAATAGAACTCAATAAAAGCAATTAGTCATGACAGAACGAAATAATTCTATCTGTCTCAGGTATTCATTTAGTTTCACAAGATTTGACGAAGTAATAAACAAAAAGTATTAAATGAACAAAAAGTATTAAATTAGAATAATGTAGGCTTTTAAATATGCTCGATATTCAATTATTGCGAAAAGACATTAATGGCGTCGCAGCTCGACTTGCCGATCGAGGATATATGCTCGATGTTACTATGTTTTCTACTCTTGAGGCTGAGAGGCGTGCAATACAGATTAATAGAGAAAAACTACAAGCTCAGCGTAATAATCTTTCTAAGAAAATCGGTGTTATAAAAACGATGAGTGGGAAAGATACATCGTCTATGATGGCTGATGTTTGTAAGATTAATAACGATATGAAGGCGTCAGCTATACAACTCAATAATATTCAAAATCGCTTGACGGATATGATGCTTGAAATGCCAAATCTAGCTCATAGCACTGTCCCAGTCGGAAATGACGAGAGTAGAAATATTGAAGAACGCCGATGGACTTTTCCAGAATTACATAAGTTTGATTTTTTTATAAAAGACCACGTTGATATTGGAATACCGCTTGGTCTTGATTTCGAGACAGGAGCAAAGTTATCTGGCGCACGATTTACGATGCTGCGTGGCCAAATCGCACATCTCCATCGTGCACTTACGCAATTCATGCTCGACATGCATACACAACAGCATGGTTACATCGAAATATATACACCTTACATCGTGAACTCAGATATTCTATATGGTGCTGGGCAGTTGCCGAAATTTAAAGATGATATGTTTCGAGTTGAAAAGGGTGGAGGAAAAAATTCTATCACTCAATATCTTATCTCAACCTCGGAGATTCCATTAATAAATACAGTTCGTAACTCTATTATTGACATATCAGAATTGCCGATAAAGCTGACTGCACATTCACCGTGCTTCCGTTCAGAAGCAGGTTCATACGGACAGGACTCGCGTGGTATTATCCGTCAGCATCAATTCGATAAAATTGAGATAATACAGGTCACTACACCAGACTCATCATATTTAGCGCTTAACGAGATGGTTAGTCATGCGGAAACAATTTTACAAAAACTCGGTTTATCATATCGTGTAATCACGTTGTGTACAAAAGAAATGGGTTTCTCTGCTTCGAAAACTTTTGATCTTGAAGTATGGCTACCTGCCAGAAAGACGTATCGTGAGATCTCAAGCTGTTCAAACACAGAGGAATTTCAGGCGCGTCGGATACAAGCCCGCTTCCGTAATATATATGGCGAGCTAAAGCTCGTACATACTCTTAACGGATCAGGATTAGCAGTCGGGCGTACACTCGCCGCAGTGCTTGAGAATTATCAAAATATAGATGGCTCTGTAACAGTTCCAGAAGCACTTCGCCCGTATATGGGTGGCATGGAAAAGATTAATGCTAGAAAAGGATAATTTTTATACTAGATTTCTAGTATTCCCATAAAATTCCCATGGAGAGGTGACAGAGCGGTTGAATGTACCTGACTCGAAATCAGGCGTATGGATTTTCTCCGTACCGTGGGTTCGAATCCCACCCTCTCTACAAAGATATATATCTCTACTAAAGTAGTCCAAATTTCTGTGAATTAAATCTTCCTATCCTAAAATAGGAAAGATTTAAGAAATATACTATATGCTATATATTATTATATTACGTAGAATAATTACGTCGTGTACCAACAATGTTGTATGAACTGCTGCTACTACGACGACCGCCAGAAAAGCCTTGACGATTCCTTAATGGTTTGTTATTCCAATTACCATTACTGATATGACCGCTAAGTGGTTTATTATAGAAACGTTGTTGGCCATTAATATTGGTTCTAGGAAGTGTTCTTCGTGGTTCTAAGCCAGCAATCACATTAACAAGAAGAGGTGCTTGAACGAATCGCTCTATACGTTTTAAAGTACCCTGCTCCGCAGGATAAACAAGACTTATCGCTGTACCAGAACGACCTGCTCGGCCTGTACGTCCGATCCGATGTACATAGTCTTCTGCAAACTTTGGAAGATCGTAGTTAAATACATGTGTTATTCCAGGAATATCAATCCCTCGTGCGGCTACATCGGTCGCAACTAGTACACGAACACGTCGTTCACGTAGAGCACGTATCGTACGGTTTCGTGCGCCCTGCGGCAGATCACCATGTAGAGCAGCTGACTCAAAACCTGAATTAGCGAGACGACCAGCAAGCTGATCTGCGTCAAGTTTCGTTGCAGTAAAAATAACTGCTTGGTCAAGTGCAGTATCTCGTAAAAGATGATCAAGCAAACGATCCTTATGATCCCGATCATCTGCGTAGTGAACACTTTGAGTAATGTTCACTCGAGATTCTCGTTTCTGCGTGATCTCAATACGTTCAATATTCTTTAATATACGGCTGGTTAATAAATTTATCTTGCTATCAAGAGTCGCCGAAAATAGCATTGTCTGACGTGATTTAGGCGTAGCAGCAATAATAGTTTCAATATCATTAATAAATCCCATATCGAGCATACGATCAGCTTCGTCTAGAACGAGAATTTTCAATTCGGAGAGATTAATACGACCATGTTCAAGATGATCAAGAAGACGACCAGGCGTGGCTACTAGAATTTCAGGATTTTTTGCGAGCAATATCATTTGCTGTCCATATGGGACGCCACCTAGGATACTAACCGTACGAAGACGGTGCAGATGTTTACCGTACGTCGATGCAGCCATAGTGACCTGCATAGCAAGTTCACGGGTTGGTGTTAAAACAAGAAGACTAGGCCGTGCAACTGTCTGTAAACGACGACGGCGATTATTATTACCAGAAACATTCTCATTCTGCGCGCAATGTTGCTTCATTTGATCTCTGTATAATTGTGCAAATCGTTCAATCGCAGGCAACATGAACGCAGCGGTCTTTCCAGAGCCAGTTGGGCTAGAAACAAGCAGATCACGTCCGGCAATTCCGGCTGGAATAGCACGCTGCTGCACCGGTGTCGGCTTCACATATCCCGCAGCGTCAAGAGCAGAAACGATTTCTTCTGATAATCCAAGTGATGCAAAGGTTGGTATGCCGATGATATCAGATGTAATATTATTAGGAGATTCGTGCTCTGTAGGGTTGAGTCTTAGGGTTTTATTGGTGATAGGGTTAACAATCTGGCTTGTTGAATAGCTCGAAGTCATAAAAATCCTTAAAACAGTGTAGCTCAAAATATTAGCGCTAATTGAACATACCCAAGTCCGTCGTATTTAAAATTTCATCGAGAAAATCGAGAAACATAAAAAAATCATCCATCTATTAGACGGCGGATATCAGCGGGCATAGAAACTATTTCATGGAACCCGAAACCTATATAAGCTCTATATTCAGAACTAATCTGAACTACTACTAGAATTTAAATGCTATGGAAGCATATTGTGATATCTAGAGCTATATTGACAGCAGAACGAGATCAGAAATAATGTAAGAATAGATTATACAGGATATTATATCGATTTTCTACTTACTATATTAGTTTCAATTTTTTAAAGTATTTTAATAAGCTTCACGACTTATTAAAGCATATCGAATCTAAAGAAATCTTTCTTCTATAAACTATTTGTCGCGTTTATAAAATGATTTATATAAATTAATGGATAATTTATGGCAAGAACTATACTTCTCGCTATTGAGACATCAACAAAATATTGCTCAGTTGCACTGCTATATTCGTCTAATTTCAGAGATTTAGATAATACTAGATATACTCGTTTCCCAATAGTTTTAGATTCCGAATATTGGATTCGACATGAATTGACAGGTGTTATGTCGAGTACCCGTGTTCTACCTGCAATATCTGAACTATTCAATGAATCTGGATTTAAACTTTCTGATTGTGATGCAATTGCATTTGGTTCTGGTCCAGGATCATTTACTGGGCTACGCATTGCAACAGGTGTTGTACAAGGACTTGCTTTCGGATTAAGTAAACCAGTCATTCCAGTTAGTACACTACTCGCCTGTGCGGAACAGGCTCGACATCGAGCGCCTGATATATCGCGTGTGCTTACAGCGATTGATGCTAGAATGAATGAAGTTTACTGGGCTGATTATTCATGGAATCATACAGTGGGCAATTGGCATGCTATATATCCAGCAACATTAAGTCCACCAGATAGTTTACAGGTACCAAATGTGCCATTTACATTAGCAGGTAATGCTGCCGAAATTTTTGGCTCCACATTGCTTGCTACTAAAAAGGCAGCATCAATTGATCACGAAGCTTTGCCGCATGCATTGTCGATTGCATATTTGGCGTTGCGCGCTTACCGTGCTGGATACATGCTTCCAGCGGATCTAGCAATCCCGTACTATATTCGTAATAATTTTGTATAAATAATGGATTGATCAACTATTAATTGCTAGTTGTAGTATTAACTTATAATGTTGCAGAAATGAACAAGAATACCAGTCTAAGCTACTAGTGTTAGAGTTATTTTTATAACTAATACAAAATAACCATAATATATGAGATCATAGCTTATACTTTTAAAGTACTAGAACTACTAACATTTTTAAGCATGTAATACAAGTAAGAGTATGGAGTAAAGCTACGTTTTGATCAATAAAGGAATACATGAAATTGGTTAATAATATTCTTGAAGAGATGGGGCTTATTCATCTGTGGGTACGACGGAAAGTATATTCCAATACATATGTTCGTTCTCCAGAAGATGATACTTCTATGATAGAAGTATCATCTCAAACCGCAGAGCATGTATTTAAAAATAACAATATATTAGAACTTGATACACCACTACCATCATATGATAGTGCAGATGAAGATATAGTGGCTTCTAAGCTTAATTGGAATATATTAAGATCACGTGTGGTCAATTGTATGTGCTGTCATCTTTGTGAAAGACGAATGAATACAGTGTTCGGGATAGGAGATAGGCAAGCTGACTGGATGTTGATTGGAGAAGCGCCTGGTGAGATGGAAGATTTACAAGGTGAGCCGTTCGTTGGTCAGGCTGGTAAGTTACTCGACAACATGCTAAAGTCTCTATCTTTGAATAGAAAAAATAATGTATATATTACGAATTTAATTAAGTGTCGTCCACCAGGTAATCGTAATCCTGAGCCTAATGAAATAGCTAATTGTATACCATATCTTCGACAACAGATCGAACTTGTAAAACCAAAGCTCATTGTCACGTTAGGCCGTTTTGCTGGACAGACTCTTTTGCAAAGTACATCGAGTATTAAATCAATGCGCGGCCGAGTACACGCATATAAAGGAATTCCAGTTGTCGTTACATATCATCCTGCGTATCTACTACGTAACCTGAATGAGAAATCTAAGGCGTGGATAGATCTTTGTCTAGCGAGAGATATATTTTCTTGTAAAAATCAACGAACATAGCGAATATATATAGTATTCTGTATTTTAATACTATGTCTAATAATTAGAAACGCATTGTTTATTTTTCTACTTACCCAGGAATCTTTTATTTATTAATTATTTTTCTAATAATATAGATCCGCGTTACCACCACATATGAAAATGATGTACTGGGCCGATGCCGTGTCCAATATTTAGCGAGTTACTTTTTGCAATTGTATTTGTAAGATAAATTTTAGCTGTTCTCACTGCATTCTCAATATCTTGATAACGAGGTAATAGTGCAGCGATTGCAGAAGACAGAGTACATCCTGTACCATGTTTCCCATACGTATTTAGATGAATGCGTGGTCCATCAAACCGTATCTCACACTTAGAATTAATGAGCCAATCTGGACTTGTTTGAGAATTACGCAAATGTCCACCCTTTATTAATACTGCCTGTGCGCCTCTGCGCACTAATTCTTGACCCTGAAGAACCATGTCATCCTCTGTCATCGCGATTGTATCGTTGAGTAGCGCTGCAGCTTCTTGAAGATTTGGGGTAATTATATTTGCAAGCGGAAGCAGTTCGTCATATAGTGTGCTAACGGCATCTGAAGCAAGTAATTTATGATTGCTCTTTGATAAAATTACTGTATCAAGTACAGTAAATTTTGGTTTAAAGCGTCGCAGCGCATCGGCGACAGCACGAATAATAGATGAATTTGCGAGCATCCCGATCTTTACTGCATCGATCTGAATATCATTAAATACCGCATCAATCTGTGCAGTTACAAAGGATGATTTAAGAATGTGAATACTGTTTATACAACACGTATTCTGCGCAGTTAAGGCAGTGATAACACTCGCGCCATATACGCCGAGTGCGGAGAATGTTTTTAGATCTGCCTGAATTCCTGCTCCACCACTAGAATCTGAACCAGCTATTGTTAATGCGTGATTGATAGAATAAACCATTATAGTGAGTATATAAGATATATAGCGCAGCCTAAAATAAAAAGAAATTACTCAGCATTACTCTATATCTAATTTTATTGTACAACAATAGATATTGTACCAGTAATTATAATAGATTATCGTTAAAACTTCTATGATTAGAAGATAGATTTTTATAAAGAGTTTTTATTTACTAATAACGATAAAAAAAATTTCAAGACTATAATTTTCTAATAATTTTCATCTGTGATTGGTATATATATCTCATTTAGTCTTGTCGTGAAATTACTTATAAGATATTAAAATTAAAATTTTGTTTATTTAAAATATAATTATATAGCACAGCTCTTGTAATATAAAATTTAGCAGTCTAAATAGCTAATAAAATTTCTTGATCTTTTATATATTCTATACAAATTTGTTTCTCTACAAAGAGAAACACGTATGAATTTAAAAGTATTGTTTATCATTGTTAGATGTTACTGCCATGCCACGTCCGATTTATGCCACTATTCATACTAGTGCTCTAACAAATAATCTATCCATTGTTCGTAAATATGCAGCCAATTCTAAAGTTTTGTCCATTGTTAAGGCAAACGCTTATGGTCATGGCATTGCCCGAGTATTTCCTAGTCTTTGTATCACTGATGGATTTGGTTTGCTTGATCTCGATGAAGCAGTGAAGATACGTGAGCTCAGCTGGGATGGTCCAATACTGTTACTCGAGGGATTTTTTAATTCAAGTGACCTCAATATAATTGATCAATACGATTTGACAACTACAGTGCACTGCGAAGAACAGATACGGATTCTTGAAACAACAAAGTTAACAAAACCAATTAATATTCAACTAAAAATGAATAGTGGGATGAACAGACTTGGTTTCAAGCCGAACGAGTTTCGTAGAGCGTGGGAACGTATTAGAATATGCCCATCTGTCTCTCAGATTGCGTTAATTACCCATTTTTCAGATGCGGATCTCGCATTTGGTGTTTCTAGACAAATAGCGGAATTTGAACGTGGTGCAGCACATATTGTTGGTTCGAGAAGTCTAGCTAATTCTGCTTCTATACTTTGGCATCCGAACACGCATTTTGATTGGGTACGACCAGGGATCATGCTTTACGGTGGATCTCCGTCCGGTTTATTTTCTGATATAGAAAAATCTGGATTGAAGCCCGCAATGACACTAGCATCAGAATTGATTGGAGTACAAACGCTCACACAGGGACAGACTGTTGGTTATGGATCGACGTTTTTAGCTCGTGAAGAAATGCGAATCGGTGTTGTTGCATGTGGCTATGCAGACGGTTACCCCCGCGTTGCACCAGAAGGAACACCGGTTATAGTTGATGGAATTCGAACACGAATTGTTGGTCGTGTATCGATGGATATGCTTACAGTAGATCTGACCCCATGTCCTATGGCCAATATTAGCTCTCGAGTTGAATTATGGGGAAATATGTTATCTATTGATGACGTTGCTCACTATTGTGGGACTATTGGCTACGAATTAATGTGCGCCTTATCTACGCGCGTACCAGTCCATATAGAATAAAAGAATAAGAAAACAAGAATTATATCTGCAGCGAAGATGATAGTCAGATAACTAAGTAGTAAGAGAAATACATATTATATTAAGTTTTAAAATATATTTATTATACCTCTAAGTATTGAGCAATATATCAGTTGTCGATAACAAGCGGCATATACTTTCTTTATATTAGATGAGAGAAATCAACAGAGCATGGATTACGCTTCGAGCCTAGAAGCTATCCTCCTCACTTAATAGTGTCATATCTAGCTTTCATTAATCTAATTCAAATAATATATTCTAATGTAGCAAAATATGTATCAGGTTCAATTTCTTATGTCTATGACATGTTCGTATATATCTGGAAAAGATTTCAAAAAACCAATACTAGGATTATCCTAGTCGGCCATCTCCTAATGAAAGGAATAGAACCTAGCAATATTATATGTTTTAAGTATATTACGATGATAATATAACTATATTACGAAGGTGATATGCTTATTATTAGGATTATTCCTAGATGTGGGTATATGTATTTCTAAATGTAGAAGATGTGATGTAAAGCTTGCTGATTATCAGGCCTTGCGATGCAACTTGCGATTTACTTATAGATAAAACAATACAAGATTGTAATATATAGGAATTTAGTTAATTCTTCTCTAAGGTTTCAACTGAATATCAGAGCGTTCATTTACTTTATATATTTGTTATTTAGCTAGATAAGTGAAAATTTACCATTCAAATATTACTTTGAGAGTTTCTTTGGTAGATCTAACGCATGTATTAAAAATACATTGTTTTTTCCTCCGCTAGTAGGTAGCCAAATTAGATTAAGATCGCCAAAGTACTGTTCTGCGCTCTCACGATTGTTACCAATTTCAACGATGAGTACACCATCATCTTTTAGCCAACGACGTGCATCTTCTATAATCCTACGTGCAACATCCATCCCATCTATGCCACCTGCGAGAGCTATCTCTGGTTCGTGTCGGTATTCTGGAGGAAGTATGGTCATTGAAGCAGTTTTTATGTAGGGTGGGTTAGTTATAATTATACTGTAGCGCTCGTTTAGCTTAGTTGATCGATGTATAGGAAGTGGCTCGTAGAGATCGCCTATATAGAGAGTCACGCGATCTTCAAGTCCATAGCTGTGCACGTTAATTCGTGCAACTTCAATAGCCTGTTCTGACAAGTCAACTGCGTCAACTATAGCGTTTGGAAATACATGTGTTGCCAAAATTGCAAGGCAGCCCGATCCAGTACATAGTTCAAGAACTGAATTAATCTTATCGAAATTAACTAAGTAAGGCTGTAGCTTCTTGGCATTAATAAGAAGCTCTCCAATAAATGAGCGAGGTATGATTACTCGGTTATCAACATAAAAGCTATACCCGTGCATATAGGCTTCATGCGTTATATATGCAGCAGGTATCCTATTAGTCGTACGATGCTCAATTACCGTAAGGACTGCAGCAATTTCTTCCGGCAATAGGCGAGCGTCAAGAAATGGTTCTAGCGTATCGATCGGTAGATTAAGTGTATGTAATACTAGATAAGCAGCTTCGTCATATGCGTTAGTTAATCCATGTCCAAAGACAAGTTTCGCTTTCGAGAATCGTGTGACTGCATAACGAAACAGGTCGCGAACAGCTATGAAAGATATAGTCATTATCTGATTGCATGATCCAATTCACATAACTAGTTGTTCTAGTACACGTTGGTATATATTCCTTAGTTGATCTATAAAGCATATATCTATATGTTCATCGATCTTATGAATACTACTATTTGGTGGACCAAATTCAATTACTTGTGAGCAAATTTTCGTAATAAAACGACCGTCTGATGTTCCGCCTGTTGTCGAAAGCTTTGTTTCAATCCCTGTCTCCTTGCGAATAGCAATTTTAAGAGCATTAGATAGTTCACAGTGTGGCGTTAAAAATGGCATACCATTAGTCAGCCATTTAAGCGTATAGTAAAGCTGATGTCGATCGAGGATAGCATGTACTCGCCTACGTAATTCTTTGACGCTACTTTCAGTTGAGAATCGGAAATTAAATAATAGCCTAGCATAGCTAGGAATCATATTTATCGCGCCACTACCTGCATGTAGGTTCGATGCTTGCCACGTAGTCTCCTGGAAATATTCGTTTCCTGTATCCCATTGTTCAGCGACTAGCTCAGTGAGAGCTGGTGCAAGTAAATGTATCGGATTTTTCGCAAGATATGGATATGCGATATGACCTTGAATACCATGTACAATTAGTTCGCCAGACATTGATCCACGACGTCCATTTTTTATAACATCGCCAAGTCTAGTAATAGAAGTTGGTTCTCCAATGAGACAATAGTCTAATCTTTCTTGGCGTTTTCGAAGTAGATCAACTATTTTTCTAGTGCCGTTAGTAGCTGGACCCTCCTCATCGCTTGTGATTAGAAACGCAATTGAACCACGATGATTCTGATGTTCATTAATGAATTTCTCAGTTGCAACAACAAAGGCTGCAAGCGATGTTTTCATATCAGATGCACCGCGACCGTATAGTTTTCCATTTCTATGTGTGGGAACGAATGGCGGTGATGTCCACTGTTCGAGTGGGCCAGTTGGCACGACATCAGTATGCCCAGCAAACACGAGAAGCTTTCCTTCAAGACCATCAGCTCCACGCTTGACGGCCCATAAATTTGTCACGTCATGCGATATAATTTTTTCACACTCAAAATTGAGTGCATTTAGACGCTCGATAATAATCTTCTGGCAATTCTGGTCATTGGGTGTCACAGATTGCTCTGTGATTAGTTGTTCAGTAAGAACTAGGGTTTCAGACATGGTTCTCGCTATGGATCCAAGCAATGATCGATCTGTCTTTGGCAGTATATTATTTTGAGTCTTAATCTTATGTATTTATTTCTCTACTTTTCTATAGTTTTTTTATGTTATTAATCAATATTAAGTATATCTATATCAATTCTCTCGAAGTAATTCATTTATATCGACTTTCGATCTGGTCTTCGCGTCGACTTTCTTCACAATTATCGCGCAATATAAGCTGTGAGAACCGTCTTTTGATGGTAGGTTCCCAGGTACAACAACAGATCCTTCTGGAATACGGCCGTAGCTGATATTTCCAGTTTTTCGATCGTAGATCTTTGTACTCTGACCTAGGTATACGCCCATTGAAATTACAGAATTTTTCTCGACAATAATACCTTCAACAACTTCCGATCGTGCGCCAATAAAACAGTTATCTTCTATGATAACTGGGTTCGCCTGTAGAGGCTCGAGAACACCACCAATACCTACACCACCAGATAGGTGTGTATTCCTACCAATTTGTGCACATGATCCGACAGTAGCCCATGTATCGATCATTGCACCTTCATCAATATATGCCCCGATGTTTGTGTATGATGGCATTAATATAACATTCTTGCCGATAAATGAGCCATGGCGCGCAATCGCTGGAGGTACAACTCGGAAGCCGCCTAATAAAAAATCATCAGCCGTATAGTTCGCAAATTTTGATGGAACTTTATCATAGAATTTTGAGTATCCACCACAAGGCATCAGCGAGTTATCATAGAGTCTAAATGATAACAGTACAGCCTTTTTCAACCATTGATGTACGATCCAGTATCCATTAATTTTCTCGGCTACGCGCAACTGACCACGATCGAGCTGAAAAATTACATTTTCAACTGCTTTGCGGATATTAATAGGCGCAGATTTCGGTGATAATTCTAGGCGATTTTCCCAAGCGGCATCAATGGTTTTCTTAAGTTGTTTCAACATGTATCTTTTATAAAAAGGATGAGTAAGTTTGTTAGTTATTACCTACCACCTATCCTCGAGTTACTCTAAGGAGAGATCACGACAGAAACTAACAATCCGCTGAGCACCTTCCACACATTCAGTTTCTTGAGAAACGAGTGCAATTCTAATAAAATTCTGTCCTGGATTTATACCGTTTATCTCATGAGCGAGATATGAGCCAGGTAAAACAGTTACATTATAGTTGGCAAATAGTCGGCTAGCAAATTCAGTATCTGTAAGTCCTGTACACGATATGTCGGCCCATAGATAGAATCCAGCATCTGGCCATTTTACGTTAATAACATTAGATAGTATCGGTATAACCTTACTAAATTTTTTTGCATATAGAGATCGATTGTCGCGCACGTGTATCTCATCATTCCAAGCGGCAACACTCGCAGCTTGCCAAACCGGTGATAGAGCTGTTCCGTTGTACGTACGGTATAATAGAAACTTCTTTAATATCGCTGCGTCACCAGCGACGAAACCAGAACGCATACCTGGTACATTTGATCGTTTTGACAGGCTTGACAGCATTATAAGCCTTTCAAAACTTCTATTAAGACGATAAGAAGCTTCAAGGCTTCCAAGTGGTGGGTAAGCTTCATCAAAATAGATCTCCGAATAGCATTCATCGGAAGCAATCACGAAGCCATGCTTATCAGATAAAGAAAATAACTTATACCAGTCATCAAGTGTTAGAACTGAACCGGTTGGATTACCAGGCGAGCATACATATAATAATTGTGTGCGTGCCCATATATTTTCAGGAACAGCTTCGTAGTCGCATGCATAATTACGAGCTGGACTACTATTCGCAAAATATAATGCAGCTCCAGCTAGTAGCGCAGCACCTTCATAAACTTGATAGAATGGGTTCGGACATACTACAATTGGATTTTTTTCATTTTCTAGATACGTCGATTTGATCACGGTCTGTGTGAGAGAAAATAGCGCTTCACGCGAACCAGATACAGGAAGTACATGGGCAGAAGAATCCAAACCTGAAAGTCTATAGCGACGCTCTAGCCAATGTGTTATCGCTACGCGTAACAGGTTTCCACCTGAAATAGGTGGGTATGTAGATAGGCCATCAAGAGATTCAATGACTGCATCTCGAATTATTAAGGGAACCCCATGCTTTGGTTCTCCAATACCAAAGTTAATTGGATGAAAGTCAGGAGATGGCTTAATGCTCTTGAACAAGAGGCTAATCTTTTCAAAAGGATAGAGCCGCAGAAGTTCGAGTCGAGGATTCACCGTATGAAAGTAGCTGAAGTGCGGTCCTCATTATTAAATAAGGAGGAGAAATTAAATAATGATGAACAACTAAATCAGATAGTATTTAACTTCCTTTTAATAATATAGTTACAAAAAAGAAATAATTCTTGTTCATTACTGCTTTAGCCGTTTAAAAGTAGACACGTACTTTAAATTTTCTACTACTAGTTTAGTATATCATTTATAAAATATTTTTCCAACTACTTAAATTAACGGGGGGCAGATTCTTAATTATATTGCAGAAAATCTAGTTTTTATATAAACAGGAAATATCGGACCCGTATAATTTTATAAGACAAATTTGTGTAAGTCATATATACGTTTCTATCTTAGAAAGAAGTTACATCTCTTGAATTTAAATTGGGATATTGTATTTAAAGAAATCATAATCAGATCGCTTCCACTAAACTTATTTAAAATATTAGCTTGTTGTTCTTATCATTAATCAATGAAACACTACCATAATAGTTGAGGAATGTGATGCGTCGATTATATAAGAAATAAGTTTTCGAAAGATAATAAGCTAAGGAATTGACGTTAAAATAATTAAAATCTGACGTGATGATGGTTACCGAATTCGATATACTCAGTATTTACTGATGAAATAGACATATGGATAAGTTAACAATGGTTTTGATTAGCTCTGGATTCGTTATTGTCAGTAGTGTTATATTTCAAAATCTATGGCGTAGAGGAAAGACTCAATGTAGAGCATTACGCCGAGCATCAAAAGAAAAAATAGGCGAAAATATAAGATCAACATTCGAAAAGCGTGATGATAAATCTCTATCCTAATTAAATCTAACTTGTAGCTGCATTATAAGAAATTTATTAAAAGTAGAAACCATGATGAAGATAGATATCGAATACTCTAGTAATAGAACTCTTCAGTTTATCTAGCTTACAACAACAATTGTATTAGAGATGATATGCTTAAGGATCTTAGATATGAGATAAGATCGATTTACGATCGTTTCTATAAAACTTACTGCTAGTATGGTATTCCAATCAGATGAATCTACTACGTCACTAAAACACGCACGAGCTTCATGGTTGCGTGATGTTCTTAATCGAGCAAACTATGAATATTACGTACTCGATTGGCCTAATATTCCTGATTCAGAATACGATCGCTTATTTAATGAACTAAAGAAGCTTGAAATTGAATATCCTGAATTAATAACATTAGATTCGCCAACGCAGCGCATCGGAGGTGCGGTTTCTAAAGGTTTTTCGCCTGTTGTTCACGATATCCCAATGTTATCTCTAAAAAACGGTTTTGAAGAAAAAGATATTTTTGCATTTAATAGGCGTATAGTCGATGCTCTCTATCGAACAATCAAATTAGAAGATGCTATGCATGTTGAGTATGCATGTGAGTTAAAATTTGACGGGCTTGCCGTTTCATTGCGCTATAAGAATGGTATATTGGTGCAAGCATCAACGCGTGGTGATGGAAAAACTGGTGAAGATGTAACTGCGAATGTTAGGACAATCCACTCAATTCCATTACAACTGAAGGGAGAAAATTTACCAGACCTTATTGACGTTCGTGGCGAAGTTTTGATGTTCAAACGCGATTTCGTTAAACTTAACGAACGTCAGCATTCTAAGGGGGAGCGTACATTTTCTAACACTCGGAATGCCGCTGCCGGTAGTTTGAGACAGCTCGATTCGAAAATCACTGCACAGCGTTCGCTTTCATTTTTTGCCTATGATGTCGGTAGGATTGAAGGTATGCCTATTCCAGACACACACAGTGCGCTTCTTGATTGGTATGATAAACTTGGTTTGCCAGTAAATAGCGATCGCCTTATCGTTCATGGCGTAGATGGGCTGCTTAGATTTTTTCACAGAATCGTTAATTTAAGAGACTCTCTTCCATATGAGATTGATGGCGTCGTATATAAGGTAAATCAGCGCAATCAACAGGAAAAACTTGGTTTTTTATCTCGTGCGCCTCGTTTTATGCTTGCGCATAAGTTTCCTGCGAAAGAAGAATTAACGACGATTATTCGCATCGATATGCATGTTGGCCGAACTGGTGCAATTACACCAGTTGCTTGTCTATCTCCAGTTCTTATTGGTGGAACGATTGTTACGAAAGCAACGTTACATAACGAAGATGAAGTTCTACGAAAGGATATCCGGATCGGTGATACCGTGCTCGTGCGGCGAGCAGGAGATGTGATTCCAGAAGTGATCCGACGCGTTGATACCTCTGATTTTCTTAGATTATCGTCGTCATCTAATAAGCAGACTCTTCGTGAAAGTAAGGTTATACGTGGGCCTAGATTTGAGCTGCTAAAGCATTGTCCAATATGTAGTTCACGGGTTGTGCGTTTTCTAGATAAAGCAATAGCACGCTGTACTGGTGGTCTGTTTTGTTCTGCACAGAGGAAGCAGGCGCTATGGCATTTCGCTCAGCGACGTGCTCTCTATATTGAAGGGCTCGGCGAAAAAGTTATTGGCCAGCTTGTTGATAAAAATCTTGTACATACACCAGCTGACCTATTCAGTCTTAGTTTAGAGAAGCTTATGACGCTCGATCGGTTTGACGAAAAATTAGCAAAGAACTTACTTAATTCTCTTGAAAAAGCAAAGAATACAACGCTTGAGCGTTTTATTTATGCATTGGGAATTCGTTACGTCGGCGAATCAACCGCAAAACATCTTGCTAATCATTTTGGATCTTTAGAATTGATTATGAATGCTTCAACTAGTTCGCTACTTAATGTAAGTGACGTTGGGCCAATTGTTGCTCAATCAATTGAGGAGTTCTTTATGGAATCACATAATCGTGAAATTATTGAGCAATTACGCTCGATAGCAAACGTGACTTGGCCAGAAGTCTAAACTACTTTCTCCTATATAAGATGATTAAATATTGAAGTGAAACTGGAAAAGTGAAACTGGAATGAAGATTATTTCTACTATCTATTATAAAGTTAATTAAGAAATAAATATCATTTAAAGTTAGAAACTTCTTATATTAGACTTTATAAGAAGTTATAAAAAATTATAGAAGTTAATAAGGCATTATTTTTTTTATCTATTCAACTTTATCAGTTTGATCTGATTTAAATAATTTTATTAAAAATAAACTTGTATTTTATTGCTTATTATAAAATAATCAGCTGCTTTTTATTAGATAAAGATAGAACGAATGACAGAGTGAATATTATGAATAATCTAATAGATTCTTGATAATTGGCTTTGGAGGAGATCCGGCAGATATAGTTAGGACATTATATCCACTCTCAGTAACAAGCACCGTGTGCTCCCACTGTGCAGATAAACTACGATCGCATGTTTTTACAGTCCATTGGTCTGACATAACACGGATATTGCACTTTCCAGTATTAATCATCGGCTCGATTGTAAAAATCATGCCCGTACGTAGTACAACGCCAGTTTGAGGTTGTCCGTAATGGAGGACATGGGGTTCTTCATGGAACATAGTTCCAATGCCGTGCCCACAGTATTCACGAACAACACTGTAACCTTGCATTTCTGCGTGTCTCTGAATTGCATATCCGATATCACCAAAACGTGCTCCAGGCTTCACTTGTTCAATACCAAGCCACATACACTCGTATGTAGTCTGTACAAGGCGATTAACTAATATAGATCCTTCGCCAATAATAAACATTCGACTTGTATCACCGAAATAACCATTTTTAATTATAGTAATATCGAGGTTAACTAAGTCACCATCCTTTAGAATATTATTATCCGGAATACCGTGGCAAACCACGTCGTTTACAGACGTGCATATAGCCTTAGGATACGGCGGATAACCAGGTGGCTGATAATTTAAAGGAGCAGGTATTGTTCCTTGTACATTTATCATATATTCGTGACAAAGACGATCAAGTTCTCCAGTTGTAATTCCGGCGGTAACAAATGGTGTAATGTAGTCAAGCACTTCACTGGCTAGATAACCGGCGATGCGCATTTTTTCTATATCATATTTATTCTTAAGTGTAATAGCCATGTTTATGAAGACTGAATTGTGACATATTTTTAATTTATAGAATTTAGCATTACTGAGCTAGCCCTATATTTTAGACATGAGTACATATACCTCCTCATCTATATAGAACAAAAATATCACAGTTTCTAACGAGGTAATTTTATCTCTAGAATCACATTACAGCTTTAAATAGAACTCTGCTTCTAATATTAAATTACTACCTCGACTTGAAGAAATGTAATTAGCCATGCTACAGTTCTTAGATATATCCTGTTAAAGATAGGTTAAATCTACAAAATAGGATAAAAAGCATATACAGATCGATATAGGTTGGGAAAGTACTTAGTTATAGAGCATAAATATATTACCAGAAAATTATAATCTACCATCTCTAAAGAGAGGGATATGCTAGTCCGTGTCAAAGTTCCTTTAAGCCCTATTAAAAATAAAAGGAAATATGAGTCGGAATATAGATGTATGAATAAAGAAAATAAGAGTTATAGAACATAGTAAGCAGAGTACACACGGTCGATATAAGACCATAAATCCTCGTGGAGAGAACAAACATGGCAGTCACGATGCGCCAGATGCTAGAAGCCGGTGTTCATTTCGGTCACCAAACGCGATTCTGGAATCCGAAGATGGCACCGTTTATTTTTGGTTGCCGCAATAAAATTCATATCATTAATCTTGAGAAAACTCTACCAATGTTCGTCGATGCGCAGAAGTATGTACGTCAGCGCGCTGCTAATCGCGGTACAATTCTGTTTGTTTGCACAAAACGACAATCTCGCGAAATGATTGCTGAAGAAGCTCAGCGCGCAGGCATGCCCTTTGTAAGCGCGCGTTGGCTTGGTGGAATGATGACAAATTTCAAGACACTAAAAGTATCGATAAAACGCTTAAAGGACATGGAAATAGCCGTCGAATCAGGTGAACTTGAAAAGATAAGCAAGAAAGAAGCTCTACTTTTTGAGAGAAAAATTGCAAAGCTACAGAAGTCGATTGGCGGTGTAAAGAACATGACTGATATTCCTGATGCGATTTTTATCGTTGATGTTGGCTATCATAAGATTGCTCTTACTGAAGCTAATAAGCTCGGTGTGCCGGTTATCGGTGTAGTTGATACAAATCACTCACCTGAAATGGTTAATTATGTAATTCCAGGTAACGATGATTCAAGTAGGGCTGTTGCGTTGTACGCCAAAGGCGTAGCTGATGCAATACTCGAAGGTCGCGCAAATTCAATTAGCGAAATAGTTAAAGAATCTCAGAACTTTGATGAGAATAACGTTAAGAAAAATGTATAAGCGGATACAGAAATTGACGCAAAATTTTATTTAAAATAAATATATTCAAATGCATAGTTTCCTTCATATGAAATTATGTATCGCATAGTGAAATTAATACAAAAAACTACTATACAGTTTTAGCCTTATTCACATAATATTTGGTGCTACTAATTATATTAGTACTATTGGTTCGACATGATACTTTGAAATTAATTTAATTTTCTTTTCACCCTATTAAACAGTAACTAGTACTACTAATACAGACGTAAGGAGTAGCATAATGGCAACAATTTCTGCAAGGACGGTGGCAGAACTTCGCGAAAAAACTGATGCGCCGATTATGCAGTGCAAAAAGGCGCTAATACAATCTGACGGTGATATGGATAAGGCTGAAGAGTTACTCCGTGTGAACCTGGGAAAGAAAGCTATTAAGACAGCATCTCGTCTAACAGCTGAAGGTCTCGTGGCGTCATTCATCTGTAGAAATATAGAAACTATAGGGTCGATAGGTGCACTCGTTGAGTTGAACTGTGAAACTGACTTTGTTGCAAAGAATGATAATTTAATCACATTCTCGAAGACTATTGCTGAGCTTATTGCGTCTAAAAATCCTAGAAACATTGCTGAATTATCTACGTTGTCAATTAATGGCAGGACCGTTGATGAAACGCGTCTTATTATGTCAGGAAAGATCGGTGAAAATATCTTAATACGACGATTTGTCCGATTTGAAACTGAGAATAGGATAGCTACCTACCTACATGGTAACCGAATCGGTGTTATCGTCGAGTATAAGGGTATAGATGAGCAAGTTGGTAAGGATATAGCAATGCATATAGCTGCGATGAAGCCAATTTATCTAACATCGAATGATGTACCGGCTGAGCTTATCCATAAGGAACGCCTGTTTGCTGAACAGAGAGCAGCAGAATCAGGAAAGACGGCCGAGATAAGCAAGATGTTGATTAATGGTAGTATACAAAAATATATAAAAGAAATATCGTTGCTAAGCCAACCATTTATAAAGAACGACAGGCAAACTATTGAACAAATGCTTAAGGCTACGAATACGAAAGTCTATCGGTTTGTATTATTCATTGTTGGCGAAGGAATTGAGAAGCGTTAGGAGGATTTCTTTTCTGAAGTATCTGGGAAAATTACTACACTAAAATAGTAATAATAAGTAGTCAGAAATGTTTGATGTTAGAATTAACTTAGAATTATCATTTATATATTATTGAGCGAATTCTATTTCATATCTTTCTACAGATCATAATTATTTTTCCCCCTTCTCTTCCCCTCTGTGGATAGCCTCTCTCTCCGGAAGCTTAAATTAATGTCTACTGCCTATAAACGCATCCTTCTTAAGCTTTCCGGTGAAGCATTAATGGGCAATGATCACTTCGGCATCAATCGCACTACGATTGAAAGAATCGTGCTAGATATATCGGAAGCTGTATCTCTTGGTACACAGTTTGCAGTCGTAATAGGTGGTGGTAATATTTTCCGTGGAGTTGCTGGTGGAGCTGCAGGAATGGATAGAGCAACAGCCGATTATATGGGTATGCTAGCAACGATGATGAATGCGCTAGCACTTCAGGATGCGATGCGTCAATCTGGAATAGAAGCACGAGTACAATCTGCATTACGAATGGATCAGGTGGTCGAACCTTATATTCGTCCAAGAGCAATCCGTCAGCTTGAAGAGGGGCGTATCTTAATTTTTGCTGCAGGTACTGGTAATCCATTCTTTACGACTGATACAGCTGCAGCACTGCGTGGATTAGAAGTTAGTGCAGAAGTCGTACTAAAAGCAACAAAGGTTGATGGGGTCTATTCGTCTGATCCGAAAAAGGATCCAACAGCAAGACGTTACACAACAATTAGTTTCGATGAAGTAATCAGAAAAAACCTACAGGTGATGGATGTAACAGCATTTGCTCTATGTCGAGATCAGAAGCTACCTATTCGTGTATTCTCAATTAATAAGCCTGGCTCGTTAAAACGTATTGTACATGGCGAAGAGGAAGGGACACTTATTCATGTATGAGCTCTCCATAATCAATCTGGATAACCTTTTAACTTCCTAAAACCGCGCCAATTATATACGACAGCTGTAACCTGTCTATATTGTTATTGGAGGTTATAAAATTTGGAGATTAAAATGAATATAGATGAAGTGAAGAATGATGTAGAGCAGAATATGCAGCGATCGATCAAGTCGCTTAAAAATGATCTAGCGAAGATCCGTACTGGACGTGCACATACTGGTCTACTAGATCATATACAGGTTGATTATTGTGGATCTGTTGTACCGATTTCGAAGATTGCAAATCTCATCTTAGTAGATGTACGTACAATTGGTGTACAGCTATGGGAAAAAAATATGGCTCCGAATGTCGAAAAAGTGATACGAGAGGCCAATCTTGGTTTAAATCCGAGTTCTTGTGGCGATTTAATTCGCGTCTCGATGCCAGCGCTAACTGAAGAAGGGCGACGCGAAATGACGAAGATTGTAAAAGTTGAAGGCGAGATGGTAAAAGTTATAATCCGTAATTTTCGGCGTGATGCGAATGAAGCACTAAAAAAACTTATGAAGAATAAAGAAATTTCTAGAGATATTGAGCGACGTGCAAATAATGATATACAAAAGCTAACAGATAAGTACGTTGCTGAAGTAGACAAACTTGTGCAGCTGAAGGAATCCGAGATCATGACAATCTAATAATAATGTATTTTCATTTTATGTACTAATATGTCGTAGATCATGGTCTATAGCAGTTCTACTATTTGCGTACCAGACTCAGCCGTAGTGCCGCGCCATATTGCCATTATCATGGATGGCAATGGCCGCTGGGCATCTGATCGCCGATTACTCCGGACGGCTGGACATACACGCGGTGTCGACGCAGTGGAGGAAACTATAGAAGGTTGTACACAAGCTGGCGTAGAATATCTTACACTGTTTGCATTTAGCTCCGAGAATTGGCGTCGTCCTAAAGATGAAGTATTGTTCTTGATACAGCTTTTTGTATCAATGCTTGACCGCCAAGTCAGTAAACTACATAAAAATGGGATCCGACTACGTGTTGTTGGGGATCTTAGCCGATTTGAATCAAAAATTCAGGATATAATTCAACATGCAGAAACGAAGACTGCACATAATACACGTCTTACACTTACGATTGCTGCAAATTATGGTGGACGTTGGGATATACTCCAAGCAACGAAAAAGCTTGTTGCACAGGCTGTAAGGGAGGGCCGTGAAATATCTGTTACTGAAGAGACATTCGCATTGCATCTTGCGATGGCGTATGCACCAGAGCCAGATCTATTTATTAGAACTGGCGGCGAAAAACGTATTAGTAATTTTCTATTGTGGCAGTTCGCGTATACTGAATTTTATTTCACACCGATTTACTGGCCGGATTTCCGTAGTGATGCACTTTCTAGCGCACTTGAATCGTTTACAAGCCGTGAGCGGCGCTTTGGTCGAACGAGCGCTCAGCTTTGAATTCTAAAATTTAAGTTTAATAATTATAAAACTTTTGTTTTATGCTTAAGATTCGTATCTTCACAACGTTTGTTTTGCTTTCTATTCTTCTTACGGCAACCTTATTAGGGCCGTTTTCTGTATTTAGTGCTCTGATCACTCTCATAGTCGCATTTGCAGCGTTTGAATGGGCGAGACTACTAAAGTTCGGTTATCTAATATGTCCGATTATGTATGCAGCTATAGTTGTAATTATACTTAGCTTAAGCAAGCAGTTTGGCATCAAATTTAACATGTCATATCATCCTCTTTTTATAGCGGCTAGTATATTCTGGGTCACGATTAGCCCGTTCGCTCTATGGCGTAAACCTAAACTCACTTGTGGTACGTGGAAACTATTTCTGCTTGTGGTTGGGGCTATACTATTAACAGCATGCTGGCATGCTATCATTATAGCTCGCTTGTTTGGAAGTACATTCGTATTGTCGATATTCTCAGTTGTTTGGATGGCTGACATCGGCGCTTATTTCTCTGGAAAAATTTTTGGCAAACATAAACTTGCATTATCAATTAGTCCAGGTAAAACATGGGAAGGTGTTGCCGGAGGCTTTCTTACTGTAATTATTTTTTCGTATATTGCAATATATACACATCTTTTTGAACCGACTCTATTTTCAATACTTGCCCTACGCTACCAAATTTCAGGCGCATTAGCAGCCTTGATATTTCTTGTAATATTTAGTATCGTTGGTGATTTATTTGAGTCTTTATTAAAACGACAGGTAGGTTTTAAGGATTCAAGTAATCTACTTCCTGGACATGGCGGTATGCTCGACCGCATCGATAGTCTACTTCCTATTCTTCCACTTGTCATGCTTATTTTATAGATAGATAAATCTAGTAAATTTTATGAAAAAACGCATAACATTACTTGGATCGACAGGATCAATCGGAGTTAGTACACTTGATGTAGTCACTCGGCACCCTGATCGTTTTTTGATTTATGCACTGACTGCATATCGCAATGTTGAAAAGATTTTTAAACAGTGTATGTTGTTTCGTCCTGAAATATCAGTAGTTAGCGATGCACAAACAGCTGAAAAACTTGAAGAGAAACTACGCATAGCTGGCTTCATGACACAGGTTG
This sequence comes from Burkholderia sp., assembly GCA_032470195.1. GTDB lineage: Bacteria > Pseudomonadota > Gammaproteobacteria > Burkholderiales > Burkholderiaceae > Burkholderia. The sequence continues at coordinate 229,791 of JAVHYX010000002.1, forward strand.
CATACGGACAGAAGGCACTCGTTGATGTTTCGGAAAGTCAAAATTGCGATATAGTTGTCGCAGCGATCGTTGGTGCAGCAGGCCTTATACCGACTTTAGCAGCTGCACGTGCAGGCAAACGCATTCTACTTGCAAATAAAGAGTCTCTCATAATGTCTGGCTCCATTTTTATGAATACGGTACGCGATCATAATGCAGTTCTACTGCCAGTCGATAGTGAGCATAATGCAGTTTTTCAGTGCATACCACGCGATGTTAACGAACATGGTGGAATTTCAAAGATTATACTAACTGGATCAGGCGGACCTTTCCGTACACGACAGATATCAACACTAAATAGTGTGACACCAGAGGATGCCTGTCGTCATCCAAATTGGGTGATGGGCAGAAAGATTTCCGTTGATTCTGCGACAATGATGAATAAAGGACTAGAAGTAATTGAAGCGCATTGGATTTTTGGACTACCTGTTAGCCAGATTGGTATTCTGATTCATCCACAGAGTGTAATACATTCGCTCGTGTCTTATAAAGATGGATCAGTTCTAGCACAACTTGGAAATCCAGATATGCGTATACCAATTGCACATGCTCTTGCATTTCCTGAGCGAATTGACTCAGGCGCCATGCCACTCGGCCTTTCTGAAATTGCACACTTGTCATTTGAAGAACCAAATTATGCGCGATTCCCATGTCTTATGCTTGCGCTCAATGCAATTTCTTCTGGTGGAATTGCAAGCACTATATTGAATGCGGCGAATGAAGTTGCAGTTGAGGCATTTCTTAATCGACAAATTACATTTACTGCAATTTCTGAAATTGTCGATAGAGCACTAAATTCTATACAGAATCGTGTGCCAAGCAACCTCGATGAGGTTCTTGAAGTAGATGCTAATGCTCGCCATCTCGCCTCGAAATTAATTGCGAAAACATAACTTATCTACTGGAATTTTATTAAGTTTTATTAATTGCAGATGATAATCATCTGTTACACTTATAAATGAAATTTAAATAGTCTAGTGCTTTACAACCAAGTAAAATTTTCCTTATAGAGATTATAACTATCTTAAATATTAGGTAGAGTATTTTGCTCAAATTCTGTCGTCTTCTATTAACCAAGATAATTACAGTACTAGCCTTCGCTATGTATAGCATCCAGGCTAATGCGATAGTTCCGTTCGTTGTTAAAAATATTAAAATAAATGGTTTATATAATATTGAGCCTAATTTGGTATCCTCGTATCTGACGATAAAACAAGGTGATATATATAATGACGATAAGGCATCTGAGTCGATTCATACATTATATAAAACAGGTTTTTTTGATGATGTCCAAATTTCCGCACATGATAATGACGTAATCGTGCAAGTTAAGGAGCGCTGTGTAATAGCATCAATCGAATTAGCTGGTATAAAAGAATTTAATGAAATCAACTTAACAAATATGTTACGTGACATAGGAATCACGGTAGGTCGTTATTATAATAAGGCACTTATATTTAAAGCTATACAAGACATTAAGCTAATATATATTACTTTAGGCTTTTATGGAGCTGAAATTAAAACAACAATTACACCGATTAATACAAATCGCGTGCATATTCTATTCTCTATCGTCGAAGGTCAGAAATCTAAGATACGCCAGATTAATTTTATCGGAAATAAAGCATTCAGTACTAGTATACTATCCAAAGAAATGCAATTATCAGCGTCAAATTTATTTTCGTGGTATACTGGGAATAATATATATGTCAATGAAAAACTTGCTAGAGATCTTGAAGCACTACGTACCTACTATATGAATCGTGGCTATCTGGAATTCAATGTTAGGTCAACAAAAGCCTCTATATCGCATAATAAGAAGGATATATTTCTGGAAATTATGTTGTATGAAGGCAAACCCTATACCGTATCAAATGTCACGCTTAGCGGTAATCTTTTAAATCATAGTAAAGATCTACAAAATCTTGTAAAAGTCAAGGAAAAAGACTGCTTTTCATTAGAGAATCTAAAGTGGACAACGAAGTTAATTAGCGAAAAGCTAAGTCAATATGGCTATGCGCTAGCGACAGTTAAAGTACAATCAGAAATTAATAAGGAGAGCCATGAAGTTTCACTAGATCTCATAGTCGATCCTGGATATCGAGTTTATGTGCGACGTGTGAATATCATCGGTAATATATACACTCGAGATGAGGTTATTCGTCGAGAGGTTAATCAACTTGAAGGTTCATGGTTTAATTCGAAAAGTCTTGAGTCATCCAGTGATCGTTTAAATCGTCTCGGTTATTTTACGAAAGTAAAGTTATCAACAACACCAGTTAAAGGTGTTAATGATCAAGTTGATATAAATATAACAGTTAATGAAAAAAAGACTGGTTTAGCCACACTTGGAGCTGGTTTTTCGCCAACCGAGAAAATTGTACTATCAGCTAGTCTATCTCAGAATAATATATTTGGATCTGGTACAAGCATGTCAGCAAATATAAATACTGCAAAGAACAGTCGTATGCTGACAATCACGCAGATTAATCCATATTATACTATAGATGGGGTAAATCGGGTTACAAATATTTATTACCGAACATACCAGCCTCCATATTCTCGCTCATCGACTGATCCTAATTCTGATTTAAGAATTATTAATATGGGTGGTAACATAAAATTTGGTGCTCCACTCTTAGAAGATGCTATATTTTATTTCAGCGCAGGACTTGAACAAAACCGTATTGATACAGCTAATATAACATCATCTGCATACAAGAAATATATAAACAACTCGGGCTGCATATCAACTACAATGCCGCTTACCATAACATGGTCAAAAGATAGAAGAGATAGTAACTTAATTCCGAGCAAGGGTTATTTTATACAGATGAGTGCTGAATACAGCATGCCGATTTATAAACTGTTGTCGTACTATAAATTTGATCTAAAAGGAGAATATTATCATTTATTTTCAAATGGTTTTATTCTTTCCTTAAATCTTCAAAGTGGATATGGAAAAGGAATTGGTGGAAACGCCTATCCAATTTTCAAAAACTATTATGTAGGTGGTGTTGGTTCTGTTCGTGGGTATGAAACAAATTCTATTGGATCACGCGACAAAACAACGAATGATTTAATAGGTGGCTCGAGAATGTTTTCTGGAAGTATAGAGCTAGCATTTCCATTGCTGAATATCAACAATGATCAGCCACTTCGTGTATTTACGTTCTTAGATGGAGGAAGTATATGGAATAGTTATTCAGACAGGAAAAATATAACTATGAATGGGATGCGTTACAGCTATGGCGCTGGTCTATTATGGATCTCACCAATAGGTCCATTAAAACTAAGCCTTGGTTTTCCGATACAGAATCATGTAGGAGATCGCTATCAAAAATTACAGTTTCAATTAGGAACTTCCTTCTAAAAATAGATACTATATTAGTGAGAGTAAATTTTGTTGACAGGTACATTTTCAAAATTCCGTATATTATCTGTTGTATTGATGCTTAGTACAATACCAGTTGCATATGCAGAACAGGATACGATACGGATCGTATCTGTTAATTCTGCACGTATCCTGCAGGAATCTGCATCTATGCAAATCGTGGAGAAGAAGATCAAGGACGAATTTGCAAAACGTGCTAAGGATTTACAGGATATATCACAGAAATTAAAATCTATGTCGAGCTCACTCGAGCGAAATGGCACATCACTTTTGGAGAAAAGTACATGGAAAAAGAAACAAAACAATTATGATAAGCTTAAAGAAGATTTTCAAATCAAGCAGAGTAAATTCTATGAAGATTTAAATCAGCGCCGTAACGAGGAACTTTCTAATCTTCTTGATAAGATATATAAGGTAATCAAGAAACTCGCTGAACAGCAGAACTATGATTTAGTTATACAAGAAGCTGTCTATGCTAGCCCGCACATTGATATTACTGATAAAGTGCTGAAGGAACTTTCGTCTATACCGAATAACTAAACGGTATAGAGGAGAACATAAAAAAACTTTACGATCGGTGATTATCAGTATGCTGTTGATGTTTTTATACCGCTTGATTAAGAAAACTAACGTAAAATTTCGTTCCTTGAAAATTCAAAATATCTATCGAAAATTGCAACAAGGTACGCTGGAGCTATACTAATCTCATCGAAAGATCTAGAAAATATTTGGGCTGTCGCAAACGGTCGATGCTTTATCATTACACCGAATCCATGCGCATATTTTCACGTGTCGCATAGATGTTTCTTAAGATCGTCGGTATACAACAGATTCAACCTAGTTATATACATGCGAGCGCAATAATTTATCCAATTTCTAAGGTTGATTTTAATTCGATCATTTGTCCACACCTTATGATCAAGGCTAGAGTAATAATAGAGAATAATGTACAAATTGATTCGAATATATTTATAGGATGTGATGTAATAGTAAGCGCAGGTTCATATCTATATTCAAGCGTAATCTATCTATCACAGATGTAAGATTAGCGCACGGGCAATTATAGTACATACTGATGTAGTAATTAACTCTGATGACTTTGACTTATTAGCAGATTTTATAAGAATGTCAATGACTATGTTGGAACTTGGATTAAGATTCCCCATTTTTGTAGTGGTGTATCGATTGGATCAGATATTGAGATTAGAGTAAATAGTACCGTCGATCGTTGTACAATGAACCGATACAGTGATTGGTAACTGCGTAAATAATCAGGGTGTAGATCGACATAACTGCTATATTGACTCATACATAAAGTGATTGCTGGATATACTTGTGCATTGCAAGTAGCACGAATATTGGCTAACACTGTATGATTGGTGGCGCTTTCGGTATCGCTAATTATATAACGGATCGGCGATTATGCAATTATTACTACTGGAAATCTAGCATATCGAAGTCTCTTCTTCACGCTGGTATGTCTATGCGAGTTCGTTTCGATCTATTGAGTATAATAAATGGAATCGCAATGTTGTAATCTTGCACAATCTTGAAAACTTGAGAAGCAGAAGTAAGGTACTCGAAAGTATACTATCTGCTAAACATGGTAAACAAGAAAAATAGAGGCAAATAAAAAATTTGTACCTATCCTGCATAAAAGTATCTCTCAGTTAGATAAAGTGTTCTTATAAGGAAACATAATTCTTTTTGTTATTCGTTTCAAACGAAGCTTTTAAATGAAATGAAGATATTTGTTTTGGAAGAGAGAAGTATACAAAGTGTACTGACTTGTATAAGATAAGTTACCAACTAATAGCATGAACTCTAAAAAAATTAATCTCGATATTAATCGGATTTTAGAACTTCTGCCGCATCGTTATCCGATTCTTCTTATAGATCGAGTACTTCATATCGAACCACATAAAAGCATTAAAGCATTGAAAAATGTTTCGATTAATGAGCCATTCTTTTCTGGACATTTTCCGAAGCGTCCTGTAATGCCAGGTGTACTAATTATCGAAGCATTTGCTCAAGCAGCTGCCCTACTAATGTTCACTGAAGAAAAGCAGCATAAAAATCAAGAAAATACCTTGTGCTATTTCGCCGGTATCGACTCCGCACGTTTTAAGCGTGTTGTCGAGCCTGGTGATCAGATGATACTAAGCGTCATATTCAAACGCAATATCTGTGGAATTTTGAAGTTCAAAGCAAATGCGGAAATAGAAGGAAAGGTTGCCGCAGAAGCTAAACTGATGTGCATGATAAAATCAACGAATTCAGAAGACTGAACGTCAATATATCGGGACTTGATATATCCCTTTACTCTAATGTAATTTAGTCGTTAAAAACTGAAAAATAGTTTATGGGCAGGATTCATCCAACAGCGATTATAGAGCCAAATGCTCAAATCGACACGTCTGTCGAAATTGGCTCGTATTCTACCATTGGTCAAAATGTAACAATCGATGCGCGTACAACGATCGGCTCCCACAGTATTATTGAAGGTCATACAACGCTTGGTAAAGATAACCGGATCGGTCATTATGTATCTATTGGTGGTTATCCACAAGACATGAAGTATAGACAAGAATCGACCAGACTTGAGATAGGTCATCGCAATACAATTAGAGAATTTGTAACAATACATGTTGGTACTGTTCAGGATATTGGTATAACATCTATCGGTGACGACAACTGTATTATGACGTATGTGCACATTGGACATGATTGCCGAATCGGTAGTCATGTTATTCTATCAAGCAACTCTCAGATGGCTGGTCATGTTAAAATTGGCGATTGGGTAGTTGTTGGTGGTATGTCAGGCATTCATCAATTTGTGAGGATTGGACAGCATGCTATGCTTGGTGGAGCATCATCACTCGTACAAGATATTCCGCCTTACATAATCGCTTCTGGTAATAAAGCTGAACCTCGCGGAATTAATATTAAATGGTTGCATCGTCGTAATTTTTCTAAAAACTCTATTTTAGCTTTACGAAGAGCATACCAAATCTTATACAAGAGTAATCTGTTATTTAATGAAGCGAAAGAGCAGTTACATATTCTAGCTGCTGACTCTATCAGAGATGGAGATGTATTTATTAAGGCGCTTGTTAATTTTATTGATTCATCTCAACGAGGTATCATACGTTAATAATATCATTTCGATCTAATAGGATTACACTTGCTATGGTATCAGGATAACCATAGGTAGATATCTGATTGCAGTATTTCTTCTTAAAAGCCTACAAAGATCGTCTACTCCAGATACTACTCGGTATTGCGGGGTATTGGTGGATAGAATATGATTGCAAATGGCTTCAATTCTATGGATAAGTTGATTGTACATGGTTATACAGAAGCTATCTGTCATATTCCAGCTATTATACTAATTCGTCTACCAGATGCTTTTATAGGTATCGATGCACCAGATTTCAACCTTAGACGTCGAACGTGCAATGAAGGACTCTGGTATCTCGGAAATCCATTTTGTATGCCCGTCAATTTGGGCATAGCGCAGTAGAAAATTAAGAAAGATTGCTAAATCTGTTGATCAGATGCTATATGTATTTCGATTTGAGATGACATTGCTTGAAAAATATGGAATTCAAGATACTTATTTAGGTCATCCTCTAGCTGAGGATATAAAGCCTGAAACTGATATGAATATCACTCAGAATTCGCTTTGTCTGTCAAGTTTTCAACGATTGTACTAATTCAGGAGCGTGATAAAACTGTGCACTTCCGTAATACCAATCGTGACACCTAGCCCTGCGTTCACGGTTGAAACAGCTTATTGTTGACATCTATACAAAACTTAATCTAACTATTATCGATATTGCCATTCTATACTTGCAATGGAGGCTTCAGATGCTCTTCTTGTAAAGAATAGAACCGCAACCTCTTGAAGCAATGATGCTTAAAAAGCCAATGGTAATTTCGTATAAAGTATCGTAGCTGACAGAGAAAATCATGCATAGCCAAGCTTATTTACCTTATATCGGACTACCAAATATTTTAGCTGGGCGCTTTGTCGTACCTGAACTACTTGATACGAATCGTCTCAAGTTAGCTGATTTTTACAGAAATACGCTTCATACTTCGACAGAATACAGCTGAAAAGCTGCTGACAATGTTTATAAGTGTGATCAAACAGCACCTTGAAGCAAGGTACAAGGGATATAATTAACAATTATAATTTGTTTTCATCATTAACAAGACCGAGATCGTATTATTTAACTTTGATAGAGAAATGCAACTTCTATATTCCTTATTCAATAACATCCAGACTCTAATTATGGATTAATTAGTAAGGGGGGGTTTATATATAAAGAATAATAAATATATCTAAACAAAATATTCTTAATAAGAACGATGTTCTATAAATCCGACTTTTTGTAAGAGAGTAGTCGCTATCTCCTCGATTGATTTGTGTGTTGATGATATCCACTGAATTCTTTCATGTTTCATTATCGTTTCTGCTTCATTAATCTCGTAACGACAATTCTCGAGTGTAGCGTACTTGCTTCCAGGACGTCTTCCATTTCTAATCTCTGATAGACGATATGGATCAATCGATAGCCCGAATAACTTATTTCGATAAGTTAAGAGAGCGTTTGGCAGTTTTCCACGCTCGAAATCCTCTGGAATTAAGGGATAGTTTGCAATTTTTACACCGTATTGCATTGCAAGGTACAAACTTGTTGGCGTTTTTCCGCTTCTCGATACGCCAATTAGGATAATATCAGCTTCATTTAATTGAACGTTAGACTGTCCATCATCATGCCTGAGAGAAAAATTAATTGCTTCGATACGAGTCTTATATTCCTCACTATCTACTGTCTGTCGAACACGGCCCATTGTATGGGTTGATTTTAACTGAAGTTCTTGTTCTAGCGGTTCTATAAAGCATTGGAACATATCAAGTACAAGTGAATTTGAATGTTTAATAATCTCATTTGATTCTCGGTCAACAAGAGTTGTAAATACGATTGATCGGCGGCCATTTTTTTCGGAAACATCATTTATTTTTTTCAAATTTGCATACGCTTTATCTTTTGAATCTGTAAATGGTATACGTATAAAACAGAATTTTTTCTCAAACTGTGAAAGTATTGAATGTGCAAAGGTCTCAGCGGTGATTCCTGTACCATCTGAAATAATAAAAACGGTAGGTAGCATATCAGAGATATTAGAGAATATAACAAAGTAATAATCAGTCCAATAAAATTACGCTGGTCTCTTTTATTATATAAACAATTTGCAAAGGCGATACAAAGATCTAGTAAAGCTTACAAATAGAATCAACTCCCAGTTAGTTCATCCGTGATTATAAATTTTATGGAATAGATTTGCATAAATCTATATATATATTTGCAAAAATCTACGTTTGACCTGCTTATGCAATCAAAAATTTCTTTTTAAGACTTAGGGGGGCTTATATGCCTAAAACAGTGGACATTGCAAGAATTCAGGCATACGTGATTCCATTCGAGCAGCTGCGGATGAGTGATGTAAATATCGTTGGAGGTAAAAATGCTTCGCTCGGCGAGCTTATCAGTCAGCTTAGTAAAGTAGGAGTACGCGTTCCTAGTGGTTTTGCAACGACTGCTCTCGCTTTCCGTGATTTTCTTAAGGAAAACAATCTAACTGATCGTATAGAGAAACGTCTTAGATCGCTTAATACTGATGATGTGAAAGCGCTTGCTGAAGCAGGTAAAAATATACGAAAGTGGATCACTGAAGCACCTCTACAATTGAGGCTTGAAGAAGAAATTCGTAAGCAATTCGATGTACTACAGAAAAATTTTACAAAAGAATCATCGTTTGCGGTACGTTCATCAGCGACGGCTGAAGATCTTCCAGATGCATCTTTTGCTGGTCAGCAAGAATCATATTTGAATGTCGTTAGTATTTCTGAAGTTCTTGATCGAGTGAAATATGTATTTGCTTCACTATACAATGACCGTGCAATTTCGTATCGTGTACATAAGGGCTTTGCACACAGGGAAGTTGCATTATCTGTTGGCATACAGAGGATGGTACGTTCAGATATAAGTTCGTCTGGAGTAATGTTCACGATCGATACTGAATCTGGCTTTAGAGATGCTGTATTTATAACATCAAGTTATGGCCTTGGTGAGGCTATCGTACAGGGCGCTGTAAATCCAGATGAGTTCTACGTATTTAAAACAACACTTGCACAGGATAAATATCCTATTATTCGCCGTTCTATCGGATCAAAGCTTATTAAAATGGAATTCACGCAGCCGGAGGAACTGGGTCGCGTGAAAATAGTTGACGTCGCTCTAGAACAGCGAAATTGTTATTCAATAACTGATGATGATGTTATCGAACTAGCAAAGTATGCAGTAATTATCGAACAACACTACAAATGTCCAATGGATATCGAATGGGGAAAGGATGGACGAGATGGAAAACTATTTATTTTGCAAGCACGACCAGAAACAGTAAAGAGTCAAATAAGTGGCAAAATAGAGCACTGCTTCAAGCTAAAAGGTCAATCTCAAGTACTTACAATTGGCCGAGCAATCGGTCAGAAAATCGGCTCTGGTTCAGTTCGTGTAATACGACATCCATCTGAGATGGAACTCGTACAATCAGGGGACGTTCTCGTTGCAGATATGACGGATCCAAATTGGGAGCCTATAATGAAGCGCGCGGCAGCTATTGTTACAAACCGTGGTGGTCGTACGTGCCACGCAGCGATCATCGCTCGCGAACTTGGTGTACCAGCTGTAGTTGGTTGCGGCAATGCTACTGATATACTAAAAGATGGGATGCTTGTTACGGTGTCATGTGCGGAAGGCGATGAAGGCAAGATTTATGATGGCCTTCTCGAAATCGAAGTTACAGAAGTGCAGGGTGGAATGCCTCCGGAAACAAAAGTTAAATTTATGCTAAACGTCAGCAATCCGCAGCTCGCATTCGATTTTTCGCAACTTCCTAATTCTGGCGTTGGTTTAGCACGTCTTGAATTCATTATTAATAATAATATTGGCATCCATCCCAAGGCCATTCTTGAATATCCAAACATTAACAAGGATATAAAGAAAGCTATAGAGATCGCCGCACGTGGTCATCTATCACCGTATGATTTCTATATTGATAAGCTTTCTGAGGGTATAGCAACGATTGCGGCTGCATTCTATCCAAAGCCTGTGATCGTTAGAATGTCTGATTTCAAATCGAATGAATATAAGAAGCTTATTGGAGGTTCGCTCTATGAGCCTAACGAAGAAAACCCGATGCTAGGATTTCGAGGTACATCGCGATATATTTCTAAAGATTTCTTACAGGCCTTCGAGATGGAGTGCATCGCACTAAAACGTGTGCGCGACAAGATGAGTTTATCGAACGTTGAGATTATGATACCGTTCGTTCGAACTGTAAAACAGGCAAAACGTGTCGTAGATTTACTTGAGAAGTTCGGGTTGAAGCGTGGTGTGAATGGTCTTCGTCTCGTGATGATGTGCGAGGTTCCAACTAATGCAATCCTCGCTGAGGAGTTCCTTCAGTTCTTTGATGGTTTTTCTATAGGATCGAACGATCTTACACAACTAACACTTGGACTCGATCGCGATTCTGGTATAGAGTTGCTTGTATCAGATTTTGATGAGCGAGATCCAGCAGTTAAATTCCTAATAAAACGCACAATAGAGATATGTCGGCGCCTTCGTAAGTATGTCGGAATATGCGGACAAGGCCCATCAGATCATCTAGATTTTGCTCAATGGCTAGCTAATGAAGGAATTGTATCTATTTCATTAAACCCCGATACTATCGTTGATACATGGCAGGCGCTTGCTAAGCTAAATTTATCTAGAAGATAGTAATTCTCAGTACATTTTATCTGAACAAGAATTATATTTTTCCTAATATATTTATTAATCTATTAGAAAAAATATAAGGCGTCTCTGCGCGCACTGTTTATATACCTCTACGTAGAGACAAATTTCTGACCTCTAACAAAACTGAGAAAAATTGAATATTTAAATGTTTTATCATTTTTCTGAACAATCATTGGAAATAGTAAAAGTACTGTTAATATATTAGTGGTAATATCTTCTCTATGTAGAATACTTATTAGTTAATATTAATTCTGATCTAGCTAAATTTAGACGAAAATTCTGTATAGTAATCTAATATTTTTTGACTGCTCTATATGGGGGGAGGAATAATTTTATTTTAAAAAATTTTATATAAAACGAATATATTAAAGGATTTTCTAATAAAAATAGAATATTACTTCTATATTCTTATCCTTACTTATACAGCATAAGAATGCGAGATTTTTGTAATACGAGCTTTTTCTCGCTCCCAATCACGTTTTTTTTCAGTCTCACGTTTATCTTGCAATTTTTTTCCTTTCGCAAGACCAATTTCACATTTTATACGCCTGCTCTTATAATGGAAATTTAATGGAATAAGCGTGTAGCCACGTTGCTCAACTTTTCTGATTAACTTTTTAATTTCGTCGCCATGCAGTAATAACTTTCGTATACGAGTAGGATCTGGATTAAGGTAAGTTGAAGTTTCCTTTAGCGGGCTAATATGTGCCCCGATTAGGAATAGTTCCTTATTTTTTATAACTATGTAACTTCCATCAATCTGTCCTCGACTAGCTTGTATCCCTTTTACTTCCCAGCCTTCTAGGACGAGTCCTGCTTCATATCGTTCTTCAATAAAATAATTAAAGAATGCCTTCTTATTGCTAATAATACTCATGATAGAACTAAGTTAACTTACTTAAAATAGAACTTTAATAAAAGCATATCGTGGATAACTAAATTAGTATTTATTTGAAAATATCGAATTGTCATTATATTTTATGGGAGATATTCAAAAAGTTGCATTGATTCATTATTCTGCAGAAAAAATGTTTGATCTAGTTTCTGATATCTCTGACTATCCAAATTTCCTACCGTGGTGCACTAGTGTTGAAATCCTGGATAAGGAAGAACTAAGTATAGAAGCAAGGATTAATATTAACTTTAAAGGAATCAAGCAAAATTTTGCAACGCATAATACATTACAGTATCCAACTCGAATTGATATGAAATTTATAGATGGTCCATTTCAGAAGTTCTGTGGAGAGTGGCATTTCACACCTCTTCATCATGATTCATGTAAAATTTCATTTTTTCTCTATTATAAATTTTTAAACTTTTTCTTCGAAAATATAGCTGGAACTGTTTTTAGTCATATCGGAAATACGATTGTTGAATCGTTCGTTAAGCGCGCAGAGCAGCGGTATGGAAAAGGATAATAATATATAATTATTTGTTAATTTACGGATTTTCTACACATATGAAGATGACTTTAGATTGAAATTTCGTTTTAAGGATCGTTATTGATGAACAGTTTAGAGAGATGTACTAGTTATAAGTAGTGTGTGATATATACATATTACAAATGTAATTTTTGTTGCTCAACGCTTGATGGAAACTAGAGTGAAGATATATTATATCTCTTTTTGAATCAAATCAGCGATTTTATATCGGCTTATGTAATATATAAATATTTAATTATATCTTTAGGTTAAGCTTGAATTACAAGTGTTCATTATAAATGTAATTAAATGAGAGCTATTTACATAGATGCTTGAGGATTGCTCAAGAAAAATTATTCTATAAATATAGTATAAATTGTTATTCATAGTATGAAAATTTATTAAGGGTCGCCTATAATTGGACTTTGCTTCCTATAGAGAGGGACTGCTATGCGTCTGATCCAAAAAGCACTTACATTCGATGACGTGCTTCTCGTCCAGGCCTTTTCTGATATCTCGCCACGAGAAGCAAGCCTCAAAACGCGGCTAACCCGTAATATTTCATTGAATGTACCTTTCGTATCCGCTGCAATGGATTCTGTAACAGAAAGCCGTCTTGCAATCGCGATGGCACAGCATGGTGGTATCGGTATCATTCATAAAAATATGATTCCAAGAAGACAGGCGAGTGAAGTCGAGAAGGTTAAGCGTTTTGAATCTGGTGTTGTCCGTGATCCAATTACAGTGCAACAATATATAAAAGTACGCGATGTAATTGCGCTATCACGTCAGCATGGAATTTCATGTTTTCCTGTCGTAGACGGTACTCAACTTGTTGGCATTGTTACGAATCGTGATTTACGTTTTGAAACGCGTCTTGATGAGATCATTAAGATGATCATGACACCACGTAGTCGACTCGTTACAGTCAAAGATGGTTCCTCGCTCATCGAGGCGAAAGCGTTAATGCATAGCCATAGATTAGAACGTGTACTAGTCGTAGGCGATGCATTTGAGCTGCGTGGTTTAATGACAGCTAAAGATATTACTAAGCAGATTGAACATCCTTACGCTTGCAAGGATAATAATTGCAGGCTACGTGTTGGTGCAGCGATAGGTATCTCTTCTGATACAGAAGAACGAACTGAGCTTCTCGTGGACGCTGGGGTTGATGTAATCGTTGTTGATACAGCGCATGCCCATAGTAAAATCGTACTTGATCGTATACTTTGGGTTAAGAAAAATTTTCCGAATATTGATGTAATAGGTGGAAATATTGCGACAGCGACTGCCGCAGCTGCGCTCATTGAACATGGTGCTGATGCTGTCAAAGTTGGAATTGGTCCAGGTTCAATATGTACTACACGGATTGTAGCAGGTGTCGGTGTGCCACAGATTAGTGCGATTTCTAACGTATCAGATGCGCTTAAAGGAACTGGCATACCGTGTATTGCGGATGGCGGAATACGTTTCTCTGGTGATATAGCAAAGGCGCTGGCAGCTGGGGCAAACGCAGTAATGATGGGAGGAATGTTTTCTGGAACCGAAGAATCGCCGGGAGATGTATTTCTCTATCAAGGCCGTCAGTATAAATTATACCGTGGCATGGGTTCGCTCAGTGCGATGAAAGAAGGTACGGCAGATCGTTACTTTCAAGATAACTTTATTAATAGCGAAAAGCTTGTTCCAGAAGGAATAGAAGGGCGTGTCGCATACAAAGGCTCAGTAAACGCAATAATTTTTCAATTGATTGGTGGATTACGGGCAAGCATGGGTTATTGTGGCTGCAGAACGATCGATGAATTACATGATAAAGCTGAATTTGTTCAGATAACTACAGCTGGGATGCGTGAATCTCATGTACATGACGTTCAGATTACAAAAGAAGCTCCAAACTACCATGTAGATTAACTGTTAGAGGTTTATAACTTTATTCGACTACTACTCTTATGCATGATAGGATCCTAATTCTCGATTTTGGCTCACAGGTTACTCAGTTAATCGCGCGTCGTATTCGAGAAGCTCACGTACATTGTGAAATTCATCCAAATAATGTATCCAATGATTTTGTTCGAAGATTTGCGCCAAAGGCCATAATTCTTTCTGGTAGCCATGCAAGCACATACAAAGCTCAGGATTTACGTGCGCCACAGGCTGTATGGGATCTAGGTGTTCCAGTACTTGGAATCTGCTATGGAATGTTTGCTATGACTGTACAGCAAGGCGGAAAAGTTGAAATCAGCTCGAATAGAGAATTTGGTCATACAGAGGCTCGTATACATGGCTATACGAGTCTATTTAATGGTATTGAGGATTTCAGAACTCCAGATGGTCATAGAATGCTAAGGGTATGGATGAGTCATAGTGATAAAGTTACAGAAATGCCACCTGGATTTAAACTAATAGCGTCGACTAAAAATTGTTCAATTGCTGCCATGGCAGATGAAGTACGAGGTTATTATGCGGTGCAGTTCCATCCAGAAGTTGAGCACACATTGAAGGGTCGTGATCTTATTGAACGCTTTGTACTAGAAATCGCTGGTGCGAAACCAGACTGGATAATGCACAAAGGACATGCTCAAGAAATAATTGAAAAAATCCGAAAGCAGATCGGTAATGACAAAGTAATTCTTGGTTTATCCGGTGGTGTTGATTCAAGTGTAGCAGCCGCGTTGATTTATCGTGCTATTGGCAATCAACTAATCTGTGTATTCGTCGATCATGGTTTATTACGTCTAAACGAATCGAAGATGATTCTAGATATGTTTTCCGGAAATCTTAATGCGAAGGTTGTGCATGTCGATGCATCAGAACAGTTTCTTAGTAATCTATCTGGCGTAACGGATTCAGAAGAAAAGCGTAAGATAATTGGTCGAGAATTTATTAATGTATTCCAATCCGAAGCAAAGAAATTGAAGAATGTAAAGTGGCTTGCACAGGGAACTATTTATCCAGACCTGATTGAATCAGGCAATTCGAAGACAAACAAGGCTACTCTAATCAAGAGTCACCACAACGTTGGTGGACTGCCAGAAACACTCGGACTAAATCTACTTGAACCACTTCGTGATTTATTTAAAGACGAAGTTCGTGAATTAGGCATTTCTCTCGGCTTACCAACAGAAATTATATATCGTCATCCGTTCCCTGGACCAGGTTTAGGTGTGAGAATCCTTGGCGAAGTGAAGCGCGACTACGTTAATCTTTTGCGTCGTGCAGATGCAATTTTCATCGAGGAGCTACAAAATACTCTAGCAACAGTAAAAGATATGACGGCAGGTCTATGTGATGAATCTGATCTCGGAAAGAAATGGTATAGCCTAATGAGCCAGGCATTCTCGGTGTTTTTGCCAGTGAAATCTGTTGGTGTAATGGGCGATAGACGTACTCATGATTACGTAATAGCACTGCGTGCTGTGCAAACAACGGATTTTATGAGTGCGCATTGGGCGCATTTACCGTATTCATTACTAGGAAAAGTATCAAATCGGATAATTAATGAAGTTCACGGCATAAACCGAGTTGTATATGATATTTCAGGAAAGCCACCGGCAACAATCGAGTGGGAATAAGTACAAAAAAATAAACTAAGGAAAAGTTATAGCTATGTTATAACTTTTCAATTCAATAAATTGATAATTATCGATAAACTGGAAACTTCTTCGTTAGTAGAGTGACTTGCATCTTAACACGGTTAATTATCTTTGAATCTTCTAAATTTTCAATAATATTAGCAATGAGATTTCCAACTTGTTCAGCTTCATCTTGGCCAAACCCGCGTGTTGTTATTGCTGGTGATCCAATACGAATACCACTTGTTATAAATGGCCTTTGAGGATCATTAGGGATTGCATTCTTGTTAACTATGATATTCGCTTTACCAAGTATCTCTTCTGCTATTTTTCCAGTAATTTTTTTCGGTCGTAAATCAACTAGCATCATATGACTTTCAGTGCGACCAGATACGATTCTCATACCACGGTTAATTAGCGTCTCCGATAAAACTTTCGCGTTTTCAACAACATTCTGCTGATAAACTTTAAACTCTGGTGATAATGCTTCTTTAAAAGCTATCGCTTTTGCAGCAATCACATGCATCAGTGGCCCGCCTTGAATTCCAGGAAAAATTGATGAATTAATCTGTTTTTTATACTTAGATTTCATCAATATAGCCCCACCTCGTGGACCACGTAAGCTCTTATGTGTCGTTGTCGTGACGAAATCAGCATACGGTACAGGATTGGGATAGACGCCAGCAGCAATCAAACCTGCATAGTGCGCCATATCAACCATTAGATATGCACCGATCGATTTCGCAATCTTTTCAAATCGGCAAAAATCTATCCTTAAGGCAAATGCAGATGCGGCTGCAATGATTAGTTTTGGCTTATGTTCTTGTGCGAGATATTCTATCCTATCATAATCAATATCCTCTGCATCGTTTAACCCATAACTAACGACATTGAACCATTTTCCTGATATATTAACCGGCGATCCGTGTGTCAGATGGCCACCTTCGGCAAGGCTCATCCCCATAATCGTATCACCTGGATTTAACATAGCTAAAAATACACCCTGGTTTGCTTGTGAACCAGAATGTGGTTGCACGTTTGCTGCTTCGGAGCCGAACAATTGCTTAGCTCTGTCGATCGCAAGCTGTTCAACGATATCAACATATTCACAACCACCGTAGTAACGCTTGCCAGGATAGCCTTCTGCATACTTATTCGTCAGCTGCGAACCCTGAGCAGCCATTACAGCTGGGCTTGTATAGTTTTCTGAAGCAATTAGTTCAATATGATCTTCCTGACGGCGATTTTCATGATTAATTATAGAGAAAAGTTCTGGATCGACATTCGCGATAGTGCTTTGTACTTTGTCAAACATAATAGTTTTCACTCAATAGTTTCTACTAAATAAGTAACACCTCGTCTTATAAAATTATATCAATGTCTTATATAAACTTACTATAAAATATAAGTCTATTACAAATTTTGTCTATATGTTTTATAGTCTAAATATCAGTTACTTATACTAAGTATATTTTTATCAAGTAAATTTATAGCGTCTGTTGACATATTTTCAATGTAAGTCTATACAAGATTTAATTCTAATTTTTAGTTTTATCTCGATAGATAATGTAACAAGTATTTTAAAAAATTAGTACTTCTTATTTTTTTTGAAGTATTTTAAAGATATGGGGTGGTAACTCAGTTGGTTAGAGTATCTGACTTTTAATCAGAGAGTCGAGGGTTCGAGTCCCTCCCACCCTACCGTATTTCTAATACATATTTTAGTGAATTGAAGATATTACTCAATTTTCAGATAAGCAATCTTTGTAAGAGAATTTTTACTCCTTTGTAGATATTAATACAACACGATATATATAAAAGATATACACATAAAAGCATACCAAGTCACTATCGGTATTCTATATTAGCCTTTTACTAGTATAAAGTAGAGAAACTATGAGTTGTGATAGTAAATAAAAGTTTGCAACTCGCAAGATAACTAAAATGCTCGAGCTATACTCAGATAACTATATTATATAGAGACTTCCAGAACAGAAACTAGTAAATTCTGTTAAAATCTTGACTTCTAAAGTACTTTCCTTCTAAGTTATTCAATATATACTTAGATTATATGTCCAAAGCTATCGAAATCCTTAATAAAATCTTCGGCTATTCGTCATTTCGCGGCCAACAAGAAGATATTGTCAAGCATGTTGCGGATGGTGGTAACTGTCTTATATTGCTTCCTACAGGAAGCGGCAAATCGCTCTGTTATCAAATCCCTGCATTGCTGCGAAGTAATTTAGGATATGGTGTTGGGATTATCGTATCACCTCTAATCGCATTGATGCAGAATCAGGTCGTTGTTCTCCAGAAGGCTGGAGTACGTGCTGAATATTTAAATTCAATGCTATCTGTTGAAAAAACAAATTCCATTGAAAGAGCTCTGAACAATGGTGAAATCGATTTATTGTATATCGCACCGGAACGATTAATAAAACCACGATTCCTCAAACTACTTGAATGTATAAAAATTAGCCTCTTTGCGATTGATGAAGCCCACTGTGTATCACAATGGGGACATGATTTTCGTCCGGAATATATCAGACTTTCAATACTACAAGAACGTTTTTTTTCGGTACCACGTATTGCGTTAACAGCAACAGCCGACAAAATTACACGCGATGAGATTATATCTCGTCTCTCGCTTCACAGTGCCCGTGTTTTTATCGAGAGCTTAGATCGACCAAATATACATTATCAGATCCTTGAAAAGGATAATGCTCGAATACAGTTATTCGACTTTATCCGATCTAAACATATGGATATAAATGGTTCAACAGATTCTGGTGTCGTATATTGTTTAACACGGCAGAAGACTGAAGAAACCGCTGAATGGTTAAAAATAAAGGGGGTTCAAGCACTACCATATCATGCAGGAATGAAATTTGAGACCCGCAAAAAATATCAGGAAATATTCCTAAAAGAAAAAGGGATCGTTATGTGCGCAACGATTGCATTTGGGATGGGAGTTGACAAACCTGATATACGTTTCGTTGCGCACCTCAATCTACCAAAGAGTATAGAAAATTATTATCAAGAAACTGGTCGTGCAGGACGAGATGGCCTACCGGCAAACGCATGGATGGTATACAGTCTTGGAGATATTCTCCAGCAGAATAATATGATTATCAAATCTAACGCAGACGACACACATAAGCGTGTACAGCTATTAAAGCTCGATGCATTATTTTGTTTATGTGAAACTATATCGTGTCGTCGTGTAGAATTACTAAATTATTTTGGGGAAATAAGTTATCCGTGCGGAAACTGTGATATCTGCATAAATAGGCCTGATCAATGGGACGCGACGCGCGAATCACAGATGGCACTATCTTGCGTGTTCAGAGCACGACGCGCTAGCAGTTTCAATTTTAGCTCGAGTCATTTAATAGATGTGTTACGGGGTAAATATACTAAGAAAATAATAAAATATAATCATCAAAACTTAAGCACTTTTGGCATTGGCATATCATTATCTGAGTCGGAGTGGCGAGCAATTTTCCGTAAGCTAGTTGCTTACGGGTATCTCAAAATAGACAAGGTTAACTTTGGAGCACTTATAATTACAGAATCAGCAAAGCAAATACTAAATGGCGAAGAAAGCGTTACACTACCTCGTAAAGTACGTCCACATATATACCATGCGTCTTTAAATTCACCTATTTGACGATCAAGTCAAGAAGCTCCAAAATGGAAAATATAAACTATACATAAGAGTTAGTCTATAATCTCTACTATTTAAACTATTGACTTATAGAAAATCTTTACACTATCATCGTATTCTAACATCTCAGATGTGACATTGTTCACGCCAGCAAGTCAGTTCTAATATGGCATACGAAAATAAAATGTGATCGAATTTTCGCTTTGCTAAAGAACTTCCATGTTATTTTAAATTTCAGGAATAAAAATGCCAACCATCAGTCAACTGGTTCGCAAAGGCCGTCAGTCGCAAATAACTAAGAATAAGAGCCCTGCTTTGCAAAATTGCCCTCAGCGACGAGGGGTATGCACACGTGTATACACGACGACGCCTAAGAAACCGAATTCTGCACTTCGTAAAGTTGCTAAGGTTCGTCTAACGAATGGATTCGAAATAATCTCATATATTGGTGGTGAAGGTCATAATCTACAGGAACACTCTGTTGTTTTAGTCAGAGGCGGTCGTGTAAAAGACTTGCCTGGTGTACGTTATCATATGGTACGAGGTTCACTTGATGCTCAGGGTGTTAAGGATCGCAAGCAATCGCGTTCAAAATACGGTTCAAGGCATGGATCAAGAGACATAAAGACTTCAAAGTAAATGAATTCATGAAGATAGAGAGTAAGATAGAATTAAAATATATATAAAAGATAGATAAAGAGGAAAGCATGCCACGTCGTCGCGAAGTTCCTAAAAGAGAAATATTGCCAGATCCTAAATATGGCAATATAGAAGTAGCCAAATTTATGAATATATTGATGCTTTCTGGTAAGAAATGGATTGCCGAGCGTATTGTTTACGGAGCTTTTGAACAAATTAAAGCTAGAGATAATAATAAGGATCCATTAGAAGTATTCACTATGGCTCTTAATAATGTAAAGCCGTTAGTAGAAGTAAAGAGTCGTCGTGTTGGTGGTGCAAGTTATCAAGTCCCTGTTGAGGTGCGTCCATTACGTAGAATGGCATTAGGGATGCGTTGGTTACGAGAAGCTGCGAAAAAGCGAAGCGAAAAATCAATGGCTTTGCGTTTAGCAGGGGAGTTATCTGAAGCAGCGGAAGGCCGTGGTGGCGCAATGAAGAGACGTGATGAAATTCATCGTATTGCTGAAGCAAACCGTGCATTTTCACACTTCCGCTTCTAATCCTTAAACAAAACATTTACTTGTAGCAACAAAATTTGGACGTGTCAAAATAACTAGAAATTATAGTTATTTTCTACTGAGCGCGCATGTATTGTATCAACCAAATTGAGGATTAAAGTGGCTCGCAAGACCCCTATAGAGCACTACCGAAACATCGGTATTAGCGCTCACATCGATGCAGGAAAAACAACGACAACTGAGCGAATCCTATTCTATACCGGCGTGAATCATAAGATAGGTGAAGTGCACGACGGTACTGCAACGATGGATTGGATGGAACAGGAGCAGGAGCGTGGAATAACAATTACATCCGCTGCTACTACTGCATTTTGGAGAGGCATGGGTAACAACTACCCAGAACACCGTATCAATATTATTGATACACCTGGGCACGTGGACTTTACGATCGAAGTAGAACGTTCAATGCGCGTGTTAGACGGGGCATGTATGGTATACTGTGCAGTTGGAGGTGTGCAACCGCAGTCGGAAACAGTATGGCGACAGGCTAACAAGTACAAGGTTCCTCGTCTTGCGTTCGTTAATAAGATGGACCGTGCTGGTGCAAATTTCTTCAAAGTTTATGACCAGCTTAAGCTTCGCCTAAAAGCAAATCCGGTTCCAATTGTCATACCAATTGGAGTGGAAGAAGATTTTAAGGGTATTGTTGATCTAATTAAAATGAAAGCGATCATTTGGGACGAGGCGTCCCAAGGCACGAAATTTGAATATATAGATATTCCTGATGAATTTGAAGAAATATCAAAAGAATGGCGTGAAAAAATGATAGAAATAGTAGCCGAATCTAGCGAAGTTCTATTAAACAAGTATTTAGAAGAAGGTGATCTTCCAGAAATAGATATCATGAAAACACTTCGTGAACGCACTATCGCATGTGAAATTCAGCCTATGCTGTGTGGTACAGCTTTTAAAAATAAGGGCGTACAGCGCATGCTTGATGCTATTATCGACTTTCTACCCTCGCCAATCGATATTCCTCCAGTTAAAGGCGAACTCGAAAATGGAGAGTTGACTGAGCGTCTAGCATTAGATGAAGAGAAATTCTCCTCACTTGCATTTAAAATTATGACAGATCCATTTGTTGGTCAGTTAATATTCTTCCGAGTTTATTCTGGTGTTGTAAATTCTGGTGACACATTATTAAATTCAACTAAAGGAAAGAAGGAGCGTATCGGTCGTATTCTACAGATGCATGCAAACCAGCGTATTGAAATAAAGGAAGTACGCGCAGGCGATATCGCTGCTGCGGTTGGCTTAAAGGAAGTGACCACAGGGGATACACTATGCAGTGTAGCGCATCCTATTGTTCTCGAACGTATTATCTTTCCAGAGCCAGTAATTTCACAAGCTGTTGAGCCTAAGACAAAGGCTGATCAGGAAAAGATGGGTCTTGCCCTAAGCCGTCTTGCGCAAGAAGATCCATCGTTCCGTGTACAGATCGATGAAGAATCTGGTCAGACAATTATATCTGGTATGGGTGAGTTACATCTTGAAATTCTCGTTGATAGAATGAATCGTGAATTTGGTGTCGACGCTACGGTTGGTAAGCCACAAGTTGCTTATCGAGAAACAGTAAGATCAACCGTAAAAGATGTTCATGGTAAGCTTATTAAGCAATCTGGTGGGCGCGGTCAATATGGCCATACAGTTATTACGCTCGAACCAAACGAGCAAGGTAAGGGTTACGAGTTTTTTGATGAAATCAAAGGTGGAGTAATTCCTCGAGAATATATACCAGCCGTCGATAAAGGAATTCAGGATACACTAAAATCTGGCGTATTGGCTGGTTTTCCCGTTGTTGATGTGAAGGTTTATCTGACATTCGGTTCATATCATGATGTTGACTCAAGCGAGAATGCTTTTCGGATAGCTGGTTCAATAGCATTTAA
The DNA here is from genome assembly GCA_032470195.1 of Burkholderia sp. GTDB lineage: Bacteria > Pseudomonadota > Gammaproteobacteria > Burkholderiales > Burkholderiaceae > Burkholderia. The sequence continues at coordinate 252,843 of JAVHYX010000002.1, forward strand.
GGAAGCGATGCGAAAAGCTAGTCCAGTTATTTTAGAGCCAATAATGTCTGTTGAGGTTGAAGTACCAGAAGATTATATGGGCAATGTGATGGGTGACCTATCTAGCCGTCGGGGTATTGTTCAGGGAATGGAAGATGCAATTGGATGCGGCAAGCTTGTAAATGCTGAAGTCCCTCTATCAGAGATGTTTGGCTATTCAACGTCGCTTCGCTCGCTGACACAAGGTCGAGCAACGTATACAATGGAATTCAAACACTACGCAGAAGCTCCACGGAATGTTGCTGATTTGATCATTAGCAGGGTAAAGTTAAAATAATTTCTACATTTACCTACTTTAAAAGAAGAGAAAATGGCCAAAGAAAAATTCGAGCGGATAAAGCCGCATGTGAACGTAGGAACAATTGGTCACGTTGATCACGGGAAGACAACACTAACTGCAGCGATTACCACTGTGCTAACAAAGAAGTTTGGT
>JAVHYX010000002.1:254314-333296 GCA_032470195.1 Burkholderia sp.
CTAATTGCACCAGTTGCGATGGAAGAAGGCCTTCGATTTGCAATACGTGAAGGTGGTCGAACTGTAGGCGCAGGAGTCGTTGCTAAGGTTATAGAGTAAAGTTGATCTTGAGATCCATAGGGGTATAGCTCAAATGGCAGAGCATCGGTCTCCAAAACCGGAGGTTGGGGGTTCAATTCCCTCTACCCCTGAAAATATCTATATTATTTCAGAATTAAAATTTCTTTAAGTTTATTAAGGTAAATTTACTCGTCGAAATTATGAATACTTACGGCGATAACCTAATTTTAGCCTTAAGCATATTAGTATTAATCTTTGCAGTATTCATATGCTTTTTCTGGCTTGATAGTCAAGTGTGGTATATCCGCGGCACCCTATTTATAGTAGGGCTGACTATAAGTCTAGCATTAGGATTAATGTCTAAACCGGGTAAAAATCTGATTGCATTTGCACAAAATTCTTATAGAGAAGTCAACAAAGTTATTTGGCCAACTCGTAAAGAAACATTGCAAATCACGCTTGTTGTATTTATTTTTGTTTTAGTAATAGCAATTTACATTTGGGCATGTGATAAATTAATCGAATGGGTAATTTTCTCAGTTATTCTTGGTTGGAAATAATATGAGTGATATTCCAGTATCCTCTAGGGGAAAACATTGGTATGTTGTGCATGCTTACTCCGGTATGGAGAAGAGTGTGCAGCGTGCGCTTCAGGAACGTATTGATCGATCTGGAATGAAAGAAAAATTCGGCCAAATTCTAGTACCAACAGAAGAAGTTGTTGAAATTCGAGGTGGTCATAAAGCTATAACAGAGCGTCGATTTTTCCCAGGTTATGTTCTTATAGAAATGGAAATGACAGATGAAGCGTGGCACCTTGTGAAAAACACCGATAAAATAACTGGTTTTGTCGGTAGTACAAGAAATCGTCCAAGTCCGATTTCGAAAAAGGAAGTTGAAAAGATCATATTGCAGATGCAAGAAGGTGTAGAGAGGCCACGTCCGAAGATTCTATTCGAAATAGGTGAAATGATTCGCGTCAAAGACGGTCCATTTACAGACTTCAATGGTACTGTTGAGGAAGCGAACTATGAAAAATCTAAAGTTCGCGTATCAGTTACTATTTTTGGTCGTTCGACGCCGGTTGAACTAGAGTTTTGTCAGATTGAAAAGATCTAAAAAGTTTAGATGAACAGATTCTGATACGAATTTTTATTCTTATAGTTTATTCGCTATCGAACGAGGAGATTCGATGTTTTATTTCGAAAGCACAGTTTTATATATATGATACTTCTACTTCTTATGGGAAGCTTCGAATATCTGGAAGCTTTGAGTATCTAAATGAGGTTTTTATAAATGGCAAAGAAAATTGTTAGCTTTGTTAAGCTACAAATTCCGGCAGGTAAGGCTACTCCATCTCCGCCGGTCGGCCCAGCACTTGGTCAGCGTGGCTTAAACATTATGGAGTTTTGTAAAGCATTCAACGCTAAAACTCAAGGTATGGAGCCTGGTTTACCAGTACCAGTTGTTATTACTGCATATGTTGATAAAAGTTTTACATTTATAATAAAGACATCTCCAGCGGCTGTCCTAATTAAGAAATATGCAAATGTAGAAAAAGGTTCATGTAGACAACATACGGACAAGGTCGGCTCAATCACACGTCTTCAAGCTGAAGAAATAGCAAAAATAAAGATGGCGGATCTTAGTACAACAAATCTTGACGCAGCAGTTCGAACTATTGCAGGTAGTGCACGTTCGATGGGCATCCTCGTGGAGGGCATGTAAGGATGGGTAAAATATCGAGGCGTCGTCAATTTTTTTTAAACAAGGTTAGTCGTCAAAATTTATACGAGATTGAAGATGCATTCAAAATTGTAAAGGAATGCGCTAGCGCAAAGTTTAATGAATCAATTGATGTTGCAGTCCAACTGGGAATTGATTCAAAGAAATCAGACCAAATTGTTCGAGGTTCTATCGTATTACCTGCTGGTACTGGTAAGCTTGTTCGTGTTGCGGTATTTGCGCAAGGTGAAAAGGCTGAGGAGGCAAGAGCAGCTGGTGCTGATATAGTTGATATGGAAAATCTATTTGAGGAGATTAAAGCTGGTCGAATAGACTTCGATATCGTAATAGCTTCGCCAGATACAATGAGGATTGTCGGTACACTTGGACAAATCCTGGGTCCACGTGGCCTAATGCCTAATCCAAAGGTTGGTACAGTAACATACGATGTTGCAGCTGCTGTAAAAAATGCTAAATCTGGTCAGATTCAGTTTCGTGTTGACAAAGCAGGTATTATTCACTCAACAATCGGCCGTGCATCATTTGATATAAATGCACTACGTTCTAACTTATCTGCGCTTATCGAAGAATTACAAAAGATGAAGCCGATAACTAGTAAGGGTATATACCTACAGAAGATTGTAATATCGAGCACTATGGGTGTAGGCGTACGTATAGATCAAACTACGTTGTCTCCATAGTAAGAAGGAAATAAGATAGCAAGAAGAACAACAAGGTAGAGACATTTAGTACTAGGAATGATCAATGGTTTAGTATATGTTCTCTCTTTCTCGAATTTTTAGGTTTAATTATAAATAATTGCTCTCAATAAGGAGAGAACGTTAATGGCGATTCTTAAAAGTTTTGTAATGTAATTAAAGAGTCCAATAATAGTAAAATGCGAAGTGATTCGCTCTCTGTACGTTGTTATTGTGGATATAGGGAAGATATACTATAGGCTTCATTAGTGGTCTGTATTGTGAGAGTATATCCGCTTCTGGAGGTTTTAAACCGTGCCGCTTAATAGAAAAGATAAGCAAGCTGTCGTTGCCGAAGTCGTAGAACAAGTAAAAAAATGTCAGACCGTTGTACTTGCTGAGTATCGTGGAATTTCATCCAATAATCTTACTATATTGCGCACTAAAGCGCGTGAGCAGGATGTATATCTCCGTGTTTTGAAAAATACTCTGGTACGTCGCGCTGTGGAAGGAACACCGTTTTCTTTGCTAGCAGACTATATGACTGGTCCATTAATCTATAGTATTTCGAAAGATGCAATTGCTGCTGCAAAAGTTATTAATGACTTTTTGAGTAGTGATGATAAATTGTCTATAAAGGCTGGTTTATTCGATGGCAAGGTAATGAGTAAAGATGATGTAAAAGAACTAGCAAGTATTCAAAGCCGAGAAAAACTACTCTCGACATTGTTATTCGTCATACAGGCACCTGTTTTCGCCTTCGGGCGTGCACTCATTGCTATACTTAAAAAGGAGAAAAAAGCGGAAGTTACGTAAATGAGTATGCATTACTAGCGTATTGATCGCTAATTGTATCCGAATCCAATTTAGGGATATTTAACAAATGGCAATTAAAAAAGAGGACATTCTAGAAGCAGTTGAAAGTATGACTGTTCTTGAACTAAACGAACTTGTCAAAGAATTTGAAAAAAAGTTTGATGTGTCGGCAGCTAGTTTAGCAGTTGCTTCGCCTGGAAACGGTAATGCAACTTTAATAGCCGAAGAGAAAACGGAATTTACAGTAATTCTTTCCGAGGTAGGTGCAAATAAAGTTTCTGTGATTAAGGCTGTTCGTGAAATTAATGGCCTGGGTTTAAAGGAAGCGAAAGATCTCGTTGATAGCGCACCGAAACCCGTTAAAGAAGGTGTAGATAAGACTATTGCCGATGAAACGAAGAAGAAGCTGGAAGCTGCTGGCGCAAAGGTTGAAATTAAATAATATCAAGTACCCTGTGAAAGGACTATCAGTATATTTACTAATGGCCATTGTCCTTTTATAAGAACTGTATCTCGGGTGTCTTACTTGCGCAAAATGACTGAATTGATTGGTATTCATAAGGCGAATTTATTTTCTGGATTAGGGAAATATTTATGCTAAGCTATAAGCAGCTGCAGCCCACAAATCTTTTCGTAACTTTTGAGATCAGTCAAGCCAATATTATTTGTTTTCAGTCGTATAAACACGCTGGTCTGACGCATCGCGGTATTCCCACATCGACCATCGTCCGCCGTGATTCGGAGATCATCGTATGCAATATTCTTTCACTGAGAAGAAACGTATTCGCAAGAACTTTGCGAAGCGTTCAATCGTCCATCAGGTTCCCTTTTTATTAGCTACGCAGCTTGAGTCATTTAGTAATTTTTTGCAAGCTAACACCCCGACAACACGTAAGATAAAGGGGTTGCAGGCTGCTTTTGCATCGATATTTCCTATTGTTTCACATAATGGTTTAGCACGTCTCGAATTTGTAAGCTACGTGCTATCTCTTCCGACATTCAATATAAAAGAATGCCAGCAACGTGGTCTAACTTATTGTTCCGCGCTACGCGTAAAAGTCCGTCTTATAATTCTTGATAGGGAATCGCCTAATAAACCACTTGTTAAAGAGGTAAAAGAGCAGGAAGTATATATGGGCGAAATTCCGCTTATGACGCCAACTGGTTCATTTATAATAAACGGTACAGAGCGTGTTATCGTGTCACAGTTACATCGTTCTCCTGGTGTATTTTTTGAACATGACAAAGGCAAAACACACAGCTCCGGAAAACTTCTATTTTCTGCACGGATTATTCCATATCGTGGTTCATGGATAGACTTTGAATTTGATCCGAAGGATATTCTATACTTTCGTATTGACCGTCGACGGAAGATGCCAGTTACGGTTCTATTAAAAGCAATAGGACTTACATCAGAACAAATTCTCTCAAATTTCTTCGTATTTGATACCTTCACTCTGATGCCAGATAGGAGCGGTGTAAAGCTTGTGTTTGTGCCGGAACGTCTGCGCGGTGAGGTTGCGCGCTTCGATATATCTGATCCGCATGGTAATATCATTGTTCAGAAGGATAGAAGGATCAATACAAAGCATATTCGCGCGTTTGAATCTGCAAAGACAGAGTTTATTTTAGTGCCAGAAGACTATCTATTTGGACGCGCTCTCGCAAAGGATATCATCGATAATGAAACTGGTGAGGTAATTGCAAACGCGAATGATGAGATCACAGAAATTGTGATAGAGAAGTTACGAAAAGCTCAGATAAATGATATCCAGACACTCTATACGAATGATCTAGATCATGGGCCATACATCTCTTTAACGCTACGTATTGATGAAACTACCGATCAAACAGCAGCACGCGTTGCAATTTACAGAATGATGCGCCCTGGCGAACCGCCAACCGATGAGGCTGTAGAGGCGCTATTTAGTCGTCTATTCTACAGTGAAGAAGCATACGATCTGTCAAAGGTTGGTCGTATGAAGTTTAATCGACGTATTGGTCGTGATGAAGTTACGGGTAATTTAACGCTAAACGACGATGATATACTAGCGACGATTAAAATACTTGTTGAGCTACGAAATGGCAAAGGTGAAGTTGATGACATTGATCACCTAGGCAACCGTCGAGTACGTTGTGTAGGCGAGCTTACGGAAAATCAATTCCGTTCTGGTCTTATTCGTGTTGAGCGCGCTGTGAAAGAACGACTAGGCCAAGCAGAAAGTGAAAACCTGATGCCGAGCGATTTAATTAACTCGAAACCAATTTCATCTGCAATTCGTGAATTTTTCGGTTCATCTCAGTTGTCACAGTTTATGGACCAGACGAACCCGCTATCAGAAATTACGCACAAGCGTCGTATTTCCGCACTTGGTCCTGGTGGATTAACACGTGAGCGCGCAGGTTTCGAAGTACGTGATGTACACCCTACTCACTATGGTCGTGTGTGTCCAATTGAAACTCCAGAAGGACCAAATATTGGCCTTATCAATTCGCTTGCACTCTATGCGCATATGAACGAATATGGTTTCCTAGAAACACCATACCGTAAAGTCATAGATGGTAAGGTTACTGATCAAATTGAGTATTTGTCTGCGATAGAGGAAGGCCGCTATATAATTGCACAAGCGAATGCATCAGTATCTGATGATGGTTCACTAACTGATGAACTCGTATCTTCACGTGAAGATAGTGAAACTATTATGGTTGCACCTGAGCGTATCCAATATATGGATGTTGCACCTTCTCAGATTGTATCTGTTGCTGCATCATTAATTCCATTCTTAGAGCATGATGACGCGAACCGTGCTCTGATGGGATCAAATATGCAACGTCAGGCCGTTCCATGTTTGCGTCCTGAAAAACCAGTCGTTGGGACTGGAATAGAGCGAATATGTGCGGTTGACTCAGGCACAACAGTTCAGGCGTCTCGAGGTGGTGTCGTCGACTATGTTGACGGAGGGCGCATTGTAATTCGTGTAAACGATGATGAAACAACTGCTGGTGAAGTTGGTGTAGATATTTATAATCTAATCAAATACACACGCTCAAATCAAAATACAAATATTAATCAGCGTCCGATTGTAAAAATGGGGGATAAAGTCTCACGCGGAGATGTGTTAGCTGATGGTGCATCGACAGATCTAGGTGAACTTGCACTTGGTCAGAACATGCTTGTCGCTTTTATGCCATGGAATGGCTATAATTTTGAAGATTCAATCCTGATCTCAGAGAAAGTCGTCGCAGATGATCGTTATACTTCAATCCATATTGAAGAATTAAATGTTCTTGCACGTGATACAAAACTCGGAAAAGAAGAAATCACGCGTGATATTTCTAATTTATCGGAAATTCAGCTTAGCCGTCTTAATGAGTCAGGTATTGTATATATCGGAGCAGAGGTTGAGTCTGGCGATGTATTAGTTGGCAAGGTAACACCAAAGGGTGAAACCCAGCTTACACCAGAAGAAAAACTGCTGCGCGCAATTTTCGGAGAAAAAGCGTCGGATGTAAAAGATACGTCGCTACGTGTCCCTTCTGGTACAAGTGGTACAGTTATCGATGTACAGGTCTTTACACGAGAAGGAATACAGAGAGATAAATTCGCGCAGAAAATAATTGATGATGAACTAAAGCGATATCAGCTCGATTTAAATGATCAGCTCCGTATTGTTGAAGCTGATGCATTTCAACGTTTTAAACGAATACTTAATAATAATATATCGAACAATAGCTTTAAAAAACTTACGAATGGCACCAAGATTGACCAATCTTATCTAGATAGTATTGATTATTACAGTTTATTTAATATCCAGTTTGATGATGAAGAAGTTTCAGATCAACTTAAATCAATCAAAAATTCAATTGAAGAGAAGCGTCATCAATTTAATCTTGCTCTTGAAGAAAAGAGAAAGAAGCTTACACAAGGTGACGAGTTACCACCTGGCGTATTAAAGATGGTCAAGGTTCACCTCGCGGTGAAGCGACGACTACAGCCAGGCGATAAGATGGCGGGCCGTCATGGCAATAAAGGTGTTGTTTCTAAGATAGTTCCAGTTGAAGATATGCCATATATGGCTGATGGTCGTCCAGTTGATATTGTTCTGAACCCGCTTGGTGTGCCATCAAGGATGAATGTAGGGCAGGTTCTCGAGGTTCATCTTGGCTGGGCTGCAAAAGGTCTTGGATGGAGGATCGAGAAGATGCTTTCTCGTCAGGTTAGAATCGAAGAGCTGCGCTTACTACTTACAAAGATATATAATGAGTCAGGTAAAATAGAAAATTTTGATATATTGAGTAATGAAGAAATACTTGAACTTTCACGTAACCTATGCGAAGGTGTGCCATTCGCAACGCCAGTGTTCGATGGGGCTACCGAAAAAGAGATGTTGAAGATGCTTGATCTTGGGTTTCCTGACGATATTGCAAAGAAGCTTGACATGAATCCATCGAAGAATCAGGTACGTTTGTATGACGGACGTACCGGCGAAGCATTTGAGCGCCGCGTAACAGTTGGTTATATGCATTATCTAAAGTTACACCATTTAGTCGATGATAAAATGCATGCCCGCTCGACTGGTCCATATTCTCTTGTTACACAACAGCCTCTTGGTGGTAAAGCACAGTTTGGCGGACAGCGTTTTGGTGAAATGGAGGTATGGGCGCTCGAAGCATATGGCGCATCATATATTCTTCAGGAAATGCTTACAGTTAAATCAGATGATATAAATGGTCGTACTCAAGTATATGAGAATCTAGTTAAAGGTGATCATGTGATCGATGCAGGGATGCCGGAATCCTTCAATGTACTTGTGAAGGAAATACGCTCACTCGGTATTGATATTGATCTAGACCGAAATTAATGTGGACTACGGAGAGAAATTAATGAAGGGTCTGCTCGATCTATTCAAGCAAGTTCAACATGAAGAAGTTTTTGATGCAATAAAAATTAGTCTTGCTTCTCCGGAAAAGATCCGTTCATGGTCGTTTGGTGAAGTAAAAAAACCAGAGACTATCAATTATCGCACTTTTAAACCAGAACGAGACGGCTTATTCTGCGCGAAAATATTCGGCCCTATCAAGGACTACGAATGCTTATGTGGAAAGTATAGACGGCTTAAGCATCGAGGGGTAGTTTGCGAAAAATGTGGTGTCGAAGTAACGCTCGCGAAAGTACGTCGAGAACGAATGGGGCATATTGAACTTGCGTCGCCAGTTGCACATATCTGGTTCCTGAAGTCGTTGCCGTCACGGTTAGGCATGGTGCTTGATATGACATTACGTGATATTGAGCGTGTTCTATACTTTGAAGCATATGTAGTAATTAATCCAGGAATAACGCCGCTTAAGACTCGACAGATTATGACGGAAGATGATTATTATAATAAGCTCGAAGAATATGGTGAAGAGTTCCGGGCGGAAATGGGCGCAGAAGGCATACGCGAACTATTACGTGCGATCGACATAGATGAGCAAGTTGAAACACTTCGCAATGAGCTGAAAGGCTTTGAGTCTGAAGCAAAGATTAAAAAGTGTGCAAAGCGCCTAAAGATTTTAGAGGCATTTCAACGTTCTGGTATTAAGCCTGAGTGGATGATTCTTGGAGTGCTACCGGTTCTACCGCCTGAATTACGTCCACTTGTTCCTCTTGACGGCGGCCGATTTGCAACATCAGATCTGAATGATTTATATCGACGTGTTATTAATCGAAACAACCGTTTGAAGCGTCTTCTGGAGCTCAAGGCGCCAGAGATCATTGTACGTAATGAAAGAAGAATGCTACAGGAGGCCGTTGATTCTCTACTTGACAATGGTCGACGCGGAAAAGCAATGACAGGTTCAAACAAGCGTCCTTTGAAATCACTTGCTGATATGATTAAAGGCAAGAATGGTCGTTTTCGTCAGAACCTCTTAGGAAAGCGCGTTGACTATTCAGGTCGGTCAGTAATTGTTGTTGGTCCGACGCTGAAGTTACATCAATGTGGCTTGCCTAAGCTAATGGCACTTGAATTATTTAAACCATTCATCTTCAATAAGCTTGAAGATATGGGAATAGCTACGACTATTAAGGCAGCAAAAAAAGAGGTTGAGAATCAAACGCCAATCGTATGGGATATCCTTGAAGATGTAATCCGACAGCATCCAGTAATGCTAAACCGTGCACCTACACTTCATCGACTCGGTATACAAGCATTCGAACCAGTTTTAATTGAGGGAAAAGCAATTCAATTACATCCACTCGTCTGCGCAGCATTCAATGCTGATTTCGATGGTGACCAGATGGCTGTCCATGTTCCATTATCGATCGAAGCCCAGATAGAAGCGCGAACACTTATGCTTTCATCAAATAATATACTATTCCCAGCGAGCGGTGATCCATCGATTGTTCCATCGCAGGACATTGTGCTCGGATTATACTATGCAACTCGTGAGGCAATCAACGGAAAAGGTGAAGGTTTATCATTTAGTGATGTTACAGAAGTTCTTCGTGCATACGAAAATAAAGAAGTAGAATTAACGTCTCGAATTAATGTTCGTATCACTGAAATGACTTGTAATAAATCTACATCCGATGATGGTACGTCACAGTTCGTACCAAAGATCTTGCTACACACGACTACAGTCGGGCGAGCTATTTTATCAGAAATCCTACCGCCTGGCCTGCCATTCTCAGTATTAAACAAGCCACTAAAAAAGAAGGAAATATCTCGTCTGATCAATGCGGTATTCCGTAAATGCGGATTGCGTGAAACCGTCATGTTTGCGGATAAGTTAATGAAATATGGTTTTCGTCTTGCTACACGTGCTGGCATCTCGATTTGTATCGATGATATGCTTGTACCTCCTCAGAAGGAGACTATCGTAGGTAACGCTGCGAAAAAGGTAAAGGAATATGATAATCAGTATATGTCTGGACTTGTTACGGCGCAGGAACGTTATAACAATGTAGTAGACATCTGGTCAGCAACGTCAGAATCTGTCGGAAAAGCAATGATGGAACAGCTATCGACAGATACAGTAATTGACCGTAAAGGTAATATAACACATCAGGAATCGTTTAATTCTATCTACATGATGGCTGATTCTGGTGCTAGGGGTTCATCAGTACAGATTCGTCAGCTCGCTGGAATGCGCGGTTTGATGGCAAAACCTGATGGTTCAATCATTGAGACACCGATTACTGCAAACTTCCGTGAAGGTTTGAATGTACTACAGTATTTTATATCAACACACGGCGCACGTAAGGGTCTAGCAGATACAGCACTAAAAACAGCGAACTCTGGTTATCTGACACGTCGTTTAGTTGATGTCACGCAAGATCTTGTAGTAGTTGAGGACGATTGCGGTACATCAAACGGTGTCTTGATGAAAGCGCTTATCGAAGGTGGGGAAGTTGTTGAAGCGCTGTGCGACAGAGTTCTTGGCCGAGTTGTTGCTACAGATATCTTAAATCCTGAAACACAAGAAACACTATATGAATCTGGTACGTTACTTGACGAAGAAGCTGTTGAAGATATCGAACGTCTCGGAATAGATGAAGTACGTGTACGCACAGCACTTACCTGTGAAACGCGTTATGGTCTCTGTGCAGCTTGCTATGGAAGAGACCTAGGTCATGGCACACTGGTTAATGTTGGTGAGGCAGTTGGTGTGATAGCTGCACAATCAATTGGCGAACCAGGTACACAGCTTACCATGCGTACGTTCCACATTGGTGGTGCAGCATCTCGGGCAGCGGTCGTTTCCTCGGTTGAGGTAAAGAGCAATGGTACTGTACATTTTACAAGTACGATGCGCTACGTTATTAATATGAAGGGAGAGCAGATCGTTATTTCCCGTTCTGGTGAAGTACTAATTACTGATGATATTGGTCGCGAACGCGAGCGTCATAAGATCCCATACGGCGCAACTTTACTTCAAATCGATGGAGACATGATAAAAGCGGGAGAAAAACTTGCCACATGGGATCCGATGACACGTCCGATTATAGCTGAATATAGCGGTACAGTGAAATTTGAAAATATAGAAGAAGGTGTAACAGTTGCAAGGCAGATTGATGATTTAACTGGTCTATCTACTCTTGTAGTAATTGACGTGAAGAAGCGCGGTTCACAAGCATCGAAAAGCGTACGTCCGCAAATAAAACTACTTGACTCAAATAGTAATGAAGTAAAGATCCCAGGCACTGAACATTCAGTACAGATTGGATTCCAGATCGGTGCATTAATTACCGTAAAAAATGATCAACAGATTCAGGTCGGTGATGTGCTTGCACGTATTCCAATCGAATCTCAGAAGACACGCGACATTACAGGCGGTCTGCCACGTGTAGCAGAGCTATTTGAGGCACGCTCGCCAAAGGATGCTGGAATTCTTGGAGAAGTTACCGGTACTGTATCATTTGGGAAAGATACAAAGGGCAAGCAGCGTCTTGTGATTACAGATCTAGATGGTGCGCAGCATGAATTCCTTATATCAAAAGAAAAACAGGTTCTTGTTCATGATGGGCAAGTCGTAAATAAAGGTGAAATGATTGTTGACGGTCCGGCAGATCCACACGATATTCTGCGTTTGCAAAGCATAGAAGCATTGTCTCGCTATATTGTAGATGAAGTACAGGACGTATACCGTCTGCAGGGCGTGAAAATTAATGATAAACATATTGAAGTAATTGTTCGCCAAATGCTACGTCGTGTACAAATCATTGATAGCGGTGATTCACGATTTATACCAGGCGAACAGGTCGAGCGTTCTGATCTATTAGATGAAAATGATAGAATAATTAACGATGGTAAACAGCCGGCTACATACGAGAATATACTTCTTGGTATTACAAAAGCATCGCTATCGACAGATTCATTTATCTCAGCAGCATCGTTTCAGGAAACGACACGTGTACTAACAGAAGCGGCGATCATGGGCAAACGAGATGACCTTCGTGGTTTAAAGGAGAATGTAATTGTTGGTCGTCTAATTCCTGCAGGCACAGGCCTTGCCCTTCACAAAGCGTGCAAAATAATAGATATATCTGATCATGAATGTTTTGAGCAGAAAGCTTCTTCAGGCTTCTCCAAATAAGAAGTTCAATTTCGTCATACCATGATCGTCATCCTATTCATATCCTGAATAGGATGACGATCAGCATATTGACCTTATTAAGTAGGGATAGTCTCTACATTATATAAGATTCAAAATTTGGATATGCTCCTACTCATATAGATAAATTTTTCTCTCAATAAATAAAAAATTTGGGGTGGCTGATGGGGCTCGAACCCACGACAACAGGAATCACAATCCTGGACTCTACCAACTGAGCTACAGCCACCACTAATCTCTTATATTACTAAATATCCTTGAATAAGTGAAATTATATAACTTTTAGTCTTTATAGTTTTTTTAAAAATAAGATTTTATCGATCTAGATCGATTATTTATTATGTAATAAGTAACCTAAGACGATAAGATCTGTAAGTACTTAAAAGTACTACCATGTAAAATAGGTAAATTATACTAAGAAATAACCCTTCTGATAAGCTTTAAAAAAAATAATAGAAATATAATTTATACTATTAACTAGATGGGTTAGAAGAAAGATAAACGATAGATAATTCACTTCTGTAATTTATAATGAATACGATTTCCTTTGCATAAGTTAAGGCAAGCATTCATCTTTATCTAAGATCCTTTATATTTATAAAACGAAAAATTATCTTGTTACCTACTTCTATCATTAATTAGATTTTATTGTTTTTTGGATCTAGATAGGAAAAAATTTTTTCTCAATAAGGTAGATAAATTTATTTCTAAATGATTTAGAAAGCTTAAATTCTTTTTTTAAGACTATTCAGTTTTAAGTTGAAATTTACAGAAATATTATTTCTCTTATTATGTTAATCTGGTTTTTTCTAAAATTTTTACTGAAACCTATATACACAATGAATTTCAGTACAAAAATAGCTTTTTATCTGATTTATAATAAGACTATAACAGGAAATAATGTACCAGTTAGAAATTAAAGTATGTGGTTTCTCTGTTTTCTCTATATAGAATTTTAGCTTAAGTAGATACTGATTAATTCCTTACTTTAAAAGATCACCATCCCTAGATGATCTATCATGTTTTCTCATTTGCAATTATATCTTCGACTTATACGGCTTAATAAGCCAACAGGAATTCTACTACTCCTTTGGCCGACGCTAAATGCTTTGTGGATTGCATCAAGAGGTTGGCCAGGTTGGTTTCTTCTTGTGATATTCTCACTTGGTACACTACTAATGCGATCGGCAGGGTGTGCAATTAATGACTATGCAGATCGTAATTTCGATAGGCATGTAAAGCGAACTATAGACCGTCCATTGACATCTGGACAGATCCGTCCATATGAAGCTATTGCTATCGCAGTAGTGCTATCAACTTTTGCATTTCTACTAATTTTGCCGCTTAATGCCTTGACGAAGGAATTGTCTGTAATTGCAGTAGTTCTAGGAGGTACATATCCACTCATGAAGCGTTTTTTTGCGATTCCACAAGCGTATCTCGGAATCACGTTCGGCTTCGGTATTCTGATGGCATTTAGTGCTGTGCAAAATACGGTTCCACTTCTTGCCTGGTTTATGCTTATTGCAAATATCTTCTGGTCAGTTGCTTATGACACTGAATATGCGATTGTTGATCTTGATGATGATATCAAAATTGGTATTCAAACATCTGCACTGACGTTTGGACAATTTGATATTATAGCTATCATTTTCTGCTATGTATTTATGCTCGCAATATATTTGTGGATTGGAGTAGTACTTTCATTTAATTATCCATTCTGGATAGGTTGGTCAGCAGCTTTAATCAGCGTAATGTATCATTACTATCTCATCAGAGAGCGTGAACCTATATTATGCTTCACGGCCTTCTGTCATAATGTTTATCTTGGTGGTGTTCTATTTTCTGGTATAGCTATGCAATATGCATTAAATAATGTCTAAAATATAAGATTAATTATAGAGTCTTTTATTTTTTTAAGAAAAAACTCTATGAATACTTTTATTATTCTAATAAATTCATAGAATATACCATATTTAAATATCCAAGACGATCAGAAAAATGGACTAACCAGATTCATATCTTATATCACTCGACCGAGTATTAGCAGCGATGATCCCCTTTACAATCGCCTCACTTACTCCTTGTATAGAAAATTTATCTAGCGCAGCTGCTGTTGTACCTCCACTAGATGTTACATTCTTACGTAACATGCTTAGCGGCTCAGTTGATTGTAATGCGAGCTGTGCACCACCAACGAATGTTTCGACAACAAGTGTATGACACTGTTCGTCCGACAGGCCGAGCTGACGAGCAGCTTTCTGCAATGTTTCAATAAAATAAAATACATACGCAGGTCCACTTCCTGAGATTGCAGTTACTGCATTAAGCTTTGATTCATCATCGAACCAGATCGTCTTACCAACAGAACTAAACACATCCGATGCGAGTCTGTGTCCAGATTCATCAACAACAAAAAACGCTACAAGGCCTGTCACGCCTAGTCCAATGAGCACAGGCAAATTCGGTATTGCTCGAACAATTCGCGTATAGCCATCTAGCCAGTAGATAATATCGGCGCAGGGGATACCTGCTGCAATACTAATTACGAGCTGGGATGTGAGGTATATAGAAAGAGTTTGAGCAACGTCCTTTATGTCCTGCGGCTTGACTGCAAGTATGATTGCATCATAGTCAGCTAGTGTTCTATCAATTAAAGCGCTAGTACGTACATCAAATTTATTTTCGATACGTTTCCGTGCTACTTCACTAACATCTATTATATATAGATTGCTCGAGCAGAGGCCACTCTTAATTAAGCCACTAATCAGTGCGGTTCCCATATTACCACCACCACCAATAAATGCAATCTTCATAAGATTTTAGAGAAAGAATTAGAATTTTAATAAAAAATAATTGATTATATAGAAATATTTTTTCTTCAAAACTAATGAGTGTTTTGAGATACTGTTGATCTAAAATAGATAGATGACGTGCATATCGATAGTGTATCAGGCATCAATTCTATTTGATATAGAAAAGAAAATATTCTTTGGAGAATAATATTTATATAAACAGCGTAAATTATATAGTTAGTTAATCAAATAGTAGTCGGCTTTAGTACGTTAGACTATAATAAAAATTATCGAAGCAAGCTTTTCATGCTTTCGCTTAGATATAGTATATTTATAACTCTATATTTATAGAGTTCTTTTTGTTTGTAAGATAAAATAAAAAAAGATTAACTTAAATCAACTATCTATAAGTGTACTGTTATACAGTAAAATTAGATTTTCTTTAGTAGAATTATTTTCTCTTCTTTTTGCTTTTTAATTATTTTACTGCCTACTCATTTAGTCGCATCATCACATAGATATTCAATATTATCTTTCAGGATTCTATGTCTTTAGTTCCACATCAGCTCGCAACACTTGTTCATCGGTATGGTACACCGCTCTGGGTATACGATGCTGAGATAATCCGCGATCGTATTTCCCAATTACGGCAATTCGATATAGTTCGATATGCGCAGAAGGCATGTTCGAATGTACATATTCTAAAACTAATTCGAAAAGAAGGTGCACTTATCGACGCGGTATCGCTTGGTGAAATTGAGCGTAGTTTAGTTGCTGGATTTAGGGCGGATGGCGATCCAGAAGGCATTGTATTTACTGCAGATATTATTGATATGCCCTCTCTTAAAAGAGTTCTCGAATGTGGAATAACAGTTAATGCAGGTTCGATAGACATGCTTGAACGTGTTGGTCGTCATGCATATGAACATAGAGTATGGCTAAGAATCAATCCTGGATTTGGTCATGGGCATAGTAGAAAAACTAATACTGGCGGTCCACAGAGCAAGCATGGTATTTGGATTAGTGATTTGCCACAAGCTCTCGAGCTCATCCGTCGATATTGTCTAAAACTTGTCGGAATTCATATACATATAGGATCTGGTGTTAATTATAAGCATCTATCTCTAGTTTGCAATTCAATGGTCGATCTTATCGTATCACTTGGATATAAGATCGACGCGATCTCTGCAGGTGGCGGACTATCAGTTCCATATTATGATAATGAACCTCGAGTAGATATTACACACTATTTTAATTTATGGGATGCTGCTCGAAAGCGGATCGAGCAGCATCTCAGACGTGCGGTGCGGATCGAAATTGAGCCGGGTCGTTTTTTAGTTGCAGAGTCAGGCGTGCTCATCACGCAGGTGCAAGGGATAAATCATAGGCCGACTCACGATTTTATTCTTGTAGATGCAGGTTTTAATGATCTAATGCGTCCAGTGATGTACGGTAGTTATCATGGTGTGAATGTTTACTCACCAGAAGGTTTAGAGATAGTTGAACGTCCACTTGAAAATCTCGCGATAGGAGGTCCGTTATGTGAATCTGGAGATGTATTTACACAGAATTCTAGCGGAGCTGTTACGTATCGGATTTTACCACGTCCAAAAATAGGTGATTTACTATGTTTTTCAAACACAGGTGCCTATGGTGCTTCGATGTCGTCTAATTACAATAGTAGACCACTTGCACCAGAGGTTCTAATTGATCGCGGTACATTGAAATTGATCCGACGCCGTCAGACAATTAATGAACTTCTCGAGCTTGAACTAGATTTATAGTAAGTTTAAATCAGCTAATCTAGACAACCCACACTGGACGTGCAATTTACATTTCTTAACTTGCCCAATACTTATTTATTACTTGTTTTTTGACCATTTTACTTTATTATACAAATTCAGTATTCGAATAATCTGCGCATAAATTTTTGGATTTGCAGCAACTATTTCATGATAGTCCAGTAAATCCGCCTCACCAGTGTAGTTGCCAGTAAGACCGCCAGCCTCAGTAATAAGAAGGCAGCCAGCTGAGATATCCCGGATGTTTGTCTGTTGTTTAAAGAAACCATCAAGACGCCCAGCTGCAACATTAGCGAGATCAAGCGCAGTAGCACCGTTGCAGCGCAGTCCAGTATATGTCTGTTGTATTATTTCGATAAATAAATTCGTATAGGCTTTATAGTTATCTCTATTATCTTTACTAAGAAGCGGTAAACATGTACCGATTACTGATCCTGATAGGAGGCTACACTGGCTAACTCGGATTCGTCTGTCGTTTAAATAGGCACCTCGCCCTCGTGTTGCTGTAAACAAATCGTTCTTATTTGGATCATAAATAACAGCCTGTGTAATTATGCCTTTATATACAAGCGCAATCGATACGCAGTAGTATGGGAAGCCGTGGATAAAATTAGTTATGCCATTGATCGGATCGACTATCCATTGGAATTCTGATTTTCTATCTAACTGATATGATTTTTCTGAGGAAATTTTATGGTTTGGGTAGGCAGTTTTTAGTATATCTGTGATTGTCTCTTCAGCCGATTTATCAATTTTAATTATGAAATCATTGTATTTTTTTCGTATTTCAATTAAATCGAAATTAAGAGGTATCCGGTTGATAATATGTCCGGCGCGCCGTGCGGCCTTAACGGCAGTTTTAATCATAGGATGATACATAATCTAAGACAAGCTCGCTATATGAATAAAAACTATCAGAGTTATGAGGTATATTTAACATTCGATAAACGAATGACACAAATTAAAAGTCATACAACATATAATTTGAAAGGACAAAAGTTAAATATACTCAGATATAAAAAATTTCTGCACTAAATTTTTTTAAGAACGTATATGATGAATTCTACTGTGATATCTTTTCTATATCTGTATGGGTGTCTAGTAACAGTTAGCGAAGATATAAACATGAAGCACCTCTGTCCCTATAGATTACTCTGTCTCTCTATAAGAGGTTAAATCTAATGTGCCTTACGTATTAATTGAACCAATATTTCTCCATTAGATTGCTTCTTTTCTATCTATAAATTATGTTCACAAGATTACTCGAAGACGTTTATACGATTTGTAATCGTGATCCAGCTGCTAGAAGTGCATTAGAAGTATTGATCTTCTATCCCGGTTTTCATGCACTTATCCTACATCGCGTCGCTCACAAATTTTGGTATGCCAAGCTATATTGGATAGCACGATTTATTGCACATTTCTCGCGTTTTCTAACCGGAATTGAGATTCATCCTGGAGCGAATATTGGTCGGCGTGTATTTATTGATCATGGTATAGGTGTTGTAATTGGTGAAACCGCAATTATCGGTGATGATTGTACAATTTATCAGGGAGTTACACTTGGTGGTACATCGCTGAAGCGCGGAGTAAAACGCCACCCAACGCTTGAATCTGGTGTGATTGTTGGCGCTGGTGCAAAAATACTTGGCGACCTCACTATTGGAACAGGCGCAAAGATCGGTGCGAATAGCGTTGTCATAAAATCAATACGCGCAGGAAATACAGTTGCCGGTAATCCAGCGAATATTATACTGTCAAATATAACACTGGATCAAAAGCAATCACTGCCGAAATCAGAGAGCACTACATATAGTAAAATATCGAATGATTCTGATAGAGTGATGTCACTTCCAATTAACGATATTATCAAGCATCATGAAAAAGAAATAGATCGATTAGATAAAATAGTTGAGACGATAGGACATATCGATACGAATATCGAAATATTGCTCAATGATTTTAAAAAAACTTAGCCTGTAATTTTCCAAGTCTATATTTACCTCTGAAAAAGATGATAAATAAAATTCAGACTATCTATATCAATTCACTTATATTTTTTTGTAAAAAATATATTCATTTTTAAATCAAAATTAATATATCCGCCACATTCTATACCAAAGTCTAGATTCTAGTCTGGTAAAACAAATCCATGCGCATGCCATTCAGTTCAGGATAGTACTCAGATCGATGAACGTGTCTGTTGGTCATTATACTTGCCTTACTTCTATTAAAAAGTTTAGCAACTTCTGAACAAGTTACATCGTATTTTATCAAGTGATGTATCACGTCTTGCACAAGAGATACGTATAAAGTCTCCGAGTAGGAAATATCTATCTCCTGATATGATATAGAGCGGTATTTCTCACTTTGCTAGAGTACTTAGTAATACCGCTATGCGAGCGACTAGTGGATCAATATCTAATATATTGTCGCCAACCCCATCTTCAAAAAGATCGCCTAGAATAAATACCGGATCTAGTATTATATGCAGTATGTCGAATAAAATTCTCGAATTCTGATGCTGTTTTCGGTATGGCGATACTCAGATGTAGATCAGATAAAATAATAAAGAATATCTTGTCTTGCTAGTTTTTTACTTATACATCGCATGTGATCGTGAAGTTAATTCTCAGTGGTTAATTTTTATATAGCAGTATTGAATATATACTTATATAAGCCTTAAGCTACTGTACTAAATAGTGGTAATTATCAATTATAATTAGTCTAATCTAACATGTAGAATAATAAGAAATATAAATTTTATAAAGGGGTTCTAAGGACAATAAAACTCTATTAGATAGAATAAAGTTAAGAACAATATTTTATTGATGTTCATTTTACAGATCTTGCCTGAAATATAAGAAGCATCGGAGAAGATAAAATATTTCTAGAAACGTATTACACAGGCTATATTTAGACTTTTCCTATAACGATGCTTACACTGTAATCGTACTGAAGTGCTAGATTACTCGAATTGGCTTGTAAATATAAATAAACATAACGGGAGATAGCACATAAAACGGTGCTTACAATCCAATTAGAACTGCAGAACGAAGCAGATTCATAGAATTGGTCATAAAAGCTTTAAATCGCATGTTATATACTTCAATTATTTAAAGTAACAATATGTATATACGTTTTTGAAAGTTATAAAGATAAATATTCTATCTCATATGTACAGTCTTCAATGTTGAATATAATCAGTTGATAGTTCATCTTTATGAAATCACTGCAGATCTACAATACGCTTTCTCGCAGTAAACAAGTTTTTATTCCGCGCCATCCGGGTGAAGTTCGGATGTATGTATGTGGAATAACTGTCTATGATTACTGCCATATTGGCCATGCAAGGATGATCGTTATATTTAATCTTGTTCGTAGCTGGCTACGTACGCTTGGATATAAAGTTACATATGTGCGCAATATTACAGACATTGACGATAAGATTATCAGACGGGCATCTGAAAATGGAGAGACAATTCATTCACTGACAGAAAGATTCATATCTGCTATGCATAAAGATGTCGACGCGCTTGGTATTGAACCTCCAGACTATGAGCCACGAGCAACCGAGTTTATCACGCAGATGCTCAATATGATCGAGGTACTTGAAGTAAATGGCTACGCATATTACGCGAAGGATGGTGATATCAATTATTCGGTTCGTAAGTTTTTTGAGTATGGAAAACTTTCTGGTAAGTCTCTTAGAGATTTACAGGCAGGTTGGCGTCTTTCTACAAATGACTCGAAAGAAGATCCGCTCGATTTCGTACTATGGAAGCGTGCTAAGCCTAGCGAGCCGGATGAATCATCTTGGCCATCTAAGTATGGATCTGGTCGACCAGGTTGGCATATAGAATGTTCAGCTATGAGCTGTGCACTGCTTGGCGATCACTTCGATATTCATGGTGGTGGACAAGATTTACAATTTCCGCATCATGAAAACGAGATTGCGCAGAGCGAAGGTGCAACAGGGAAAACATTCTCTAATTATTGGATGCATAATGGTTTTGTAGAAATCAATAGCAAGAAGATGTCGAAATCATTCGGTAATGTTCTTACAATTCGACAAATTCTAAAAAATTATGATGCGGAGGTAATCCGTTTTTTTATTATACGCACGCATTATCGTTCTCCTATTAACTATAGTAGTGCCCATCTCGATGAAGCACGTACATCACTGACACGACTCTATATTACATTAAAAAATGTTAATCCGGATTCGAATAAGCTTGATTGGAATGAGCGATCAGCACAACTTTTTATGTCAGCTATGAATGATGATTTCAATACCCCGTTTGCGGTTACGCTACTATTTCAGCTAGCAAATGATATCAATCGTACACGAAATCCAGTGCTCGCACGTCAGCTGAAGGGTCTTGCTGGATCACTTGGGCTTCTCCAGATCGAACCTAGCGCTTTTCTACATGGAATCAATAAGAATGAGGAAAGAGAAGATAAGCTCTCAGAAAACGAGATTGAATTACGAATCGCTGAGCGTAACATCGCAAAGATGAAAAAGGATTATTTTAATGCAGACCGTATTAGATCTGAGCTTTTTAAAGCTGGCATTCTTCTTGAAGATAAGTTTGGTGGATTGACAGAATGGCGGCGTATATATTGAGAAAAATTTTTATTAAGCATATATGTTTACTAAAGTAGTAAATAAATAGATAAATGAAAAACTGGAAAGCGCTTTCCAAGCATAAAAATGGTATTTTAAAGTTCGAGAAATTGAAATTGAAGTAGATTAAATAATCTTCAATCTAAGAGAGTGCACTTGATAATTTAAAGAATTTTCTGTCTAACCTTTTATAAAAGTAGAAATATAGACTATCTAGAAGATATCTATAAAAGATGTAAGTATTATAATATGAAGATCACATTCCTAGATTTTGAACGATCTATTACGAAACTCGAAAAAAAAATAGATGAACTACGATGTATTCATGAAAAATCAGAAATCGATATTTCAGATGAAATAGAGCAGCTATCTCGGAAGAGTAGTCAGCTAATAAAAAATCTATATAAGAATTTGACACCGTGGCAAGTTACAAAGATTGCTAGGCATCCACAGCGTCCATATATGCTCGATTACATTAGAGCATTATTTACAGATTTTAATGAACTGCATGGGGATCGTACGTTTGCCGACGATGCATCTATTGTTGGCGGACTTGCGAGGTTTGATGGCAATCCGTGCATGGTTATTGGCCATCAAAAAGGCCGTGACACGAAAGAGCGTATAATACGAAATTTCGGTATGCCACGTCCAGAAGGTTACAGGAAGGCTAGGCGCCTGATGCAGCTCGCGGAAAAGTTTAGACTGCCAATTTTTACATTTATAGATACACCAGGCGCCTATCCAGGTATTGGTGCAGAGGAGCGTAATCAGTCAGTAGCGATTGGAGAAAATCTATATGTGATGTCGAAATTGAAAACGCCAATTATTGCTACAGTAATCGGCGAAGGTGGATCTGGAGGTGCACTAGCAATCGCTGTTGCAGATATAGTGATGATGTTAGAGTTCTCTATTTATTCCGTAATTTCTCCAGAAGGCTGCGCATCTATCCTGTGGAAGAGATCAGAAAAGGCGAAAGAAGCAGCTGAAGCTCTTAGGCTAACCGCAAATCATCTGAAAATGCTTAAACTGATCGATAAGATCATTAACGAGCCTATTGGAGGCGCACATCGCAATCCCAATGCCATGGCTGCGATACTACGTACGGCGCTCAATGATTCACTGCATCAGATCCAGGAAATAAAAATTGATTCGCTATGCAATCGTAGAATTGATCGTCTTATGGCACATGGTAGATTTAAGGAAATCGTGTTAGAAACTAATATAGAGGGCTCTTGATTTGTTCTGTATTCATGGAATTATGCCGTGATGCGTTATGACGACTTTATTTTCAAATAACTGAATATATAACTAACTGACTTATTACATAATAAGTGTTTTTATTTTATATGGATCCTTCAGAACACTATTCTGCTACTGATTATATTGTTCTCAATGCGGTACGCGCTGCCTTTATTAAGGAGCCGATAAATGGACGGATTGCGATTGCATACAGTGGTGGGCTCGATTCATCAACACTACTCGATGCAGCTGTACGTGTCGCTGGGGCTGATCGATTAATCGCACTGCACATACATCATGGACTTAGTCCGAATGCAGACATATGGGCTAATCATACAGCAGAGATTGCTGATTCGCTCGGAATAGAATTTGATATGATGTATATCAACGTAACTCGTGATAATGGGCAAAGTATTGAGGCAAATGCACGCACGCGCCGATATCATACTCTAGATAAGATGTGTGCACGGCATCGGGCTACCGTGCTTTGGCTAGCACAACATGCTGATGATCAGGCAGAGACGATTATTCTGCAATTACTACGTGGTTCTGGAATAGCTGGGCTTGCCGCAATGGCATCACATTATCGTCCAGTTGGTATAGTTGGATTGATGGAATCAAAAGTTAAACGTGTGAGACCGGTACTACATTTATCTCGGTTACAACTTGAATGCTATGCTAAGAATCGTGGTCTTCATTGGATTGAAGACGAATCAAATAAAGATATTCGATATATAAGAAATGCTCTTCGAAAAGACGTGATGCCTACACTTGCTGTTTATTTCCCTGGATTTCGGGATACACTCTTCCGAGCTTCTAAGCATGCAGCGGTTGCACAGAATCTACTTGATGATCTAGGAGCTCTTGATTTTTCTGCTGTTGCGCTTGATGGCGAACGTACATTATCTCATAGTGCGTTCATCGCGCTTAATGATGCACGCGCCGCGAACTTACTACGCTACTGGATTCGCAAGCTTGACTTACCAGGCGCATCTTCTTCTCGAATTTATAATATGATCCGTCAGCTACGTAACGTACACGATTCTCATTCAATGTGTGTTAATCATTCTGGATACTCGTTACGGCTATATCGTGATACTCTATATTTTGATAAATTTAAAAATGATCATAGGAAATCGCGAATAGAATATCGTTGTATATGGCATGGTCAGGAAACTTGGTATTTACCAGAATGGAACGGTAAGTTTATTTTTGCCCTGACATCACCAGATGATGTATGTGCGGTATCCGATATACAGTTGCGAGATGCGATGCTACTTGCATGCCAGAGACGAGGTGGTGAACGAATATATACCAAGAAGAATGGCAAAGCACGCACTCTAAAGAATCTATTTCAGGAACGCGGCATACCATCTTGGCAGCGCGATGTGCCGCTCCTTTATATTGGTGATCGACTGCTTTATGTTCCAAAACTTGGAATTAATTTAGATGTATTGCCTGTAAGAGGATCTACAGAATTGGAGACTAGTACACAATGGCGAAGGATTATATGGCAGTAATTAGCCCTATTAATTATTTGACTAAAGTGTTTGCTTTTCAATTTGACTCTATTCGAATAAAATTAATTGTCTATATGTATTAGTTTTTTGAGTCAGCGTTAGTATAGGCATTTGGCTATCTCGCAGTTTAAAGCAGGGCGATAATGTCACTCATTGTGCATAAATACGGCGGAACTTCTGTAGGCTCTGTAGAGCGTATAAAAAATGTCGCAAAACGCATTGCAAAATGGCATAAGGCCGGTCACCAGATGGTAATCGTGCCATCGGCAATGTCTGGTGAAACAAATCGTCTTCTTGATTTAGCAAAAGAGATTACAGGGAAACCACGACCGCGAGAGCTCGATATGATCACATCGACGGGCGAGCAAGTCAGCGTAGGTTTGTTATCTATAGCATTACAAGAAATCGGTATTGAGGCTGTTAGTTATACAGGCTGGCAAGTTCCTATTAAGACTGATAGTGCCTTCACTAAGGCACGTATCCATTCGATAGATCATAAACGTGTTAAATATGCTTTAAAGTCTGGAAAGATTGTAATCATAACTGGTTTTCAAGGCGTTGATCCGGATGGTCATATTACTACACTCGGACGAGGTGGATCGGATACGTCAGCGGTTGCAGTTGCAGCTGCGCTATCTGCTGATGAATGTCTGATCTATACAGATGTCGATGGTATATATACTACTGATCCTCGAGTTGTAGACGATGCGAGGCGTCTCGACCGTGTAACATTCGAGGAAATGCTTGAAATGGCAAGTCTTGGATCGAAGATTCTACAAATCCGTTCAGTTGAATTTGCTGGTAAATATCGAGTAAAAACGCGCGTTCTGTCAAGTCTGACAGATCCAATGATTTCACTTGAAAAAGAAATGTGTTCAGGCACTTTGATTACTTTTGAAGAAGATATGTCCATGGAAAAAGCTGTCGTTTCTGGTATTGCATTTCAGCGTGATGAAGCGCGCATTGCAGTAGTTGGTGTACCAGATAGATTAGGTATTGCATATCAAATTCTTGGTCCAATCGCGGATGCAAATATAGGAGTTGATATGATTATTCAAAATCAGAGCGTCGAAGGTAAGACCGACTTTACATTTACAGTCGGACGCGCCGACTATCACCGCTCAATGGAGATTCTATCTAATCAGGTGATACAGCAGCATGTCAGTGCTAGGCAAGTGAAGGGCGATCAAAAGGTATCAAAGGTTTCAGTCGTCGGAGTAGGAATGCGGTCTAACGTTGGTGTCGCAAGTAGTATGTTCCACGCTCTATCTGAAGAAGGAATTAATATTCAGATGATCTCAACGTCAGAAATTAAGATTTCTGTTCTGATCGATGAAAAATATATGGAACTAGCAGTTCGCGCCTTACATAAGGTATTTGAACTCGATTTAGTTCAGTAGATTTTTATAATCTTTTAAATTTAAATACTTCTTTCAAATAGGAATATAACTTCTATAAGAACTATGCTAGTTTACATAAATCTATATTATTTCAATTTATTATAAAAAAAGATATTTGGAGACGTGGCCGAGAGGTCGAAGGCAATCCCCTGCTAAGGGATCATCTAGGTCAAAATCTGGATCGAGGGTTCGAATCCCTCCGTCTCCGCCAAGGAGTATTAGTTAGTAAGAAAAAGAATATATAGAGTCTAATTTAAATAAATTTTAAAGTCTTAGTCTGTTTAACGTATTTTTCTTTCTCTAGTTGTTTAGTTACAGCTTATTTATAGCTTCTTACCACTGTGCTAATATATAAAAACCTGACAATCATAGAGATTTCTTTCGAAATAAATATATAATTTTTAGCAATAATTATTTTCAAATAACTAAAAGGAGCTAGAGGTGATACGTTGTTATTTAAGCTTTATTAAGACTGCGAATCTAGATATATTTTTATAATCACGGATATAAAAACTAATGTAGAGTCTACAAATTAAATTAATTAGGTAATTTAGATAAATTCATCCTTAAAATTTTCTTTCTATTTATTTACTATTTATTAAGTGTCTATTACAAATACGAGAATAGAATTATTTCTACATAAAATATAAACAGATATGATGTATTTCTCGAAAATTTCTTCTAATACACCTAAGTGCTTGCAGGCTTAGCTGATAAGTTTTTTTATCTTAAATCTTACGAAAAGATATGACTACAATTCTTTTAAAGGAAAATGAGCCGTTTGAAGTAGCGATACGTCGCTTTCGGCGAGCTATCGAAAAAAATGGCCTGATCACTGAACTACGTGAGAGACAGTCTTATGAAAAACCAACTTCCGTTCGTAAACGTAAGAAAGTTGCTGCAGTGAAACGGTTACATAAACGCTTACGTAGCCAGATGCTACCGAAAAAGCTTTACTGAAGACTTATATTTGATCTAAATATTTTAATATTGCGCCAAATTGATATTTGCTCATACTTCTTAGTATGTATAAAATTTTACTACTTTAGTATAATTAATAGTAATCGATAAGTCGTATATGTAATATATTACGTACCATAAAAAATATATTGACTCAAACATTGTCATATATTTCCTCAAATTATAAATATTCTATAAGACATGAAGTCATGATGGGTCACTTTCAAAATAATTTTGACTTATAAGTTTAACTATATAAAATATATTAAGATTTTTTATATTAGATATTCGAGAGATGCTCATTCCAGTGAAGCTTCTTGCGCAGGGTCGCATAATAACTGTGATCGATTGGATGCAAGAAAGATACTGTATGTTTTGAACGCCTCACTTCGATTGAGTCATTAATTACAAGCGATGTAAACGATTGCATATCACAATTTAAATTAACATCGCGACCGCCAACGAATTGAATCGAAATATTTGAGTCATCTGGAAGAACAATTGGTCGATTAGAGAGCTCATGTGGTGCAATTGGTACCAATACGATACCTTGTAATTGAGGATGTAGAATCGGTCCGGATGATGATAAAGCATATGCGGTAGAGCCAGTCGGCGTTGCAACAATCAAGCCATCTGAACGCTGGTTATACATGAAGCGGCCGTCGACTGAAGTACGTAATTCAATCATTCCGGAAAATCCGCTTCTGTTTACAACTACATCATTAAGTGCAAGTGTCTCATAGATAGACTTGCCATCACGTATAATCCGTGCTTCAAGCAATCTTCGTTTCTCACGGTTAAATGTGCCTGAGAGTATGACTGGGACGATCTGTAGCATGTCTGAAGCTGCAATATCAGTAATAAATCCAAGTCGACCGTGATTAATACCAATCAATGGAATCTGATGTAATGCTAGCTGGCGACAAACATTAAGCATTGTACCGTCGCCACCAAGCACAACTACAACGTCAGCAAATGTACCAATTGCAACAGGAGTCAATACTGGATAATCAGCTATGCCATATTCGCACGCTGTGTTAGATTCGAATACAACTTGAAATCCGTTCTTTATAATAGTTTTGGCAAGCTTAGTAAGCGGCTCAATGATTTCAGGAGTATTTGCTCGGCCAACGAGTGCAACAGTATGAAATTGATAATCGGTTTTCATCGTGACACACGATAGCTTAATAAAGAGAAAAATTTAGTTGTTTCATCTAGGAATATTGTAGATTTCTTAAAATCACACATCTGAGAAAATCTACTTGACTATATTCGAATAAGCAAAATTATTAAAATGATTGATAATCATTCAGATTAAAATATAACTATTAGTGTATTATTACATAAGGTGAATATATGAAAATTTTTCTTATACTCTATGTATAGTAGTATTCATTTAAATAAATCTAGCAAGAATAGTTACGTAATATCAATTCTTTACGAGAAGAAGAGAATTAATTTAGAATAAGCGAAGCTTTAATAATTATCTCTATCTATGAGTTTCGATTTTGAGCCGACTTCAAACAAAATTACTAGCACTTACAGTGTTGCTGTTCTATTAATTAATATCGGCACACCAGATATGCCGACACGTCTAGCAGTTCGAGATTATCTTACTAAGCTTCTATCTGATCCTCGCGTTATTGAAATTCCAAAGTTAATCTGGAAAATATTACTACATACAATAATTTTACCACTTCGCTGTCGTATAGTTTCTAGGAAATACGCAGCTATCTGGATGCCGAATGGCTCCCCTTTACGTATATATACAGAACAACAGGTTGAAGGAGTACAATACCTATTCAAATCTAGTCATGATCAGGTAATAGTTGACTACGCGATGCGTTATTGTAACAAAACTAATATTAGCAAAATTCTTACAAAGCTAAAATGTTCAGGTGTTGAGAAAGTTCTATTAATGCCAATGTATCCTCAATATTCATCATCGACGACTGGATCGGCATTTGATTCTGCATTTAAAGCACTCATGCAAATGCGTAATCAGTTAGAGATTCGTACAATTCAACAATATGGAAATCACCCGGCGTATATTAATGCGCTCGTCGAGAGGGTTCAGCAGTACTGGGCTGAATATAATACACCAGATTTCAAGGCTGGTGACAAGCTGGTTCTAAGTTTCCATGGTATGCCGAAATATAGTATTAGCCTTGGTGATCCTTATTATAATCAATGCTTATCAACAGCATCGAGAGTAATAGCTAGACTTGGACTATCGACTACTGAATGTAGCGTCACATTTCAGTCGCGTTTTGGCAAGACTGAATGGTTGCAGCCATATACAGAGTCAACATTGCGTGAACTTGGAAAGTCTGGTGTTTATCGTACAGATGTATTTTGTCCAGGCTTCACTGCAGACTGTCTTGAAACAATCTGGGAAATCGGAATAGAAGTTCGAGACGCATTTCTCTCTGCCGGTGGGCAAGTTTTCCATCGGATTCCGTGCTTGAATGCCTCGCTTCCTTGGATCCGTGCTATTAGTGAGATAGTTTCTGAAAATATAGAGGGTTGGCCGGTCAGAAAAATACATCTCGAAACATCTAATTAAAACTAGACTCAATAGATTAAAATATATGATTTTTACGGAGAGAATAGAAGTGTGAGAGATAACAAAGTAAAAGTATAGATATGTTTTCTAGATAGCTCTATATAAAATAACTCAATTCAAAATATTGAAAATACATTTCTTGTACCATACCTGTGTATATAACTTAGCTATAATTAGCAATGTTATTAGTAATTAATATTTGTGCTTGAGATTTTATTTAACTTTTCTAATCCAATTTATTTCATTCAGCAATATGAAAAATATGAAAGAAAATTCTTCGACTGAATCGATTAACGACTCTAGCTCTGATATAAATACAACACAGGATGCTCAGGATATTTCTTCTGAATCAGGTCCTGATAGAACAGAATTTGACGAAATTCAAGAAAAGATCAATGAAATGCAAGAGAACTATCTGCGAGCAAAGGCAGAGACAGAAAATATACGTCGACGATCTCAGGAAGAGATATCAAAGATAAATAAATTTGCAATTGAAAACCTTGCAAAGCAGCTTTTACCAGCTCTTGACAGTTTAGAAGCTGCAGTGAGTGATACATCTGATAACCTTGCAAAAGTTCGAGAAGGAATAGATCTGACGTTACGCCAATTGCAGGACGTACTCCAAAAATTTTGTGTAATACAGCTAAACCCAATTGGCGAGAAATTCGATCCATATTTACATCAGGCAATTTCGACAGTAGAAGTCAATCAAAAACCTAATACTATTACTACAGTACTCCAAAAAGGATATAAGATTTCAGATCGTGTGCTTCGTCCCGCACTTGTAATTGTAGCTAAAAGTGCAGAGACTGAGAAATCATAGTAATAATGTATAGTTTAAGCAGTAAAATTAGAATTCTGTTAGGCATTTAAAGCAGATTGTTCTTAAATTGAGGTAATGCATCTATCCGTAAGGTCTTGAAAATGATCTAGGAGGACTTATCTCTATTAAGCGTTGAACCGGCTACAAAACTATTTAAAAGATATAAACTATAGTTTTATAGAGTAAGCAGGGGTTTCTGGAGACTAAGAAATGGGAAAGATCATTGGTATTGACCTCGGTACCACAAATTCATGTGTTGCGGTCATGGAAGGTAGTCAGGTTAAAGTTATTGAGAATTCAGAAGGTACTCGAACAACACCTTCAATTATTGCATATATAGACGACAACGAAGTACTTGTTGGTGCGCCAGCAAAGCGTCAGTCTGTCACAAACCCACGCAGTACGTTGTTTGCTGTCAAGCGTCTGATTGGTCGACGCTTCGAAGAGAAAGAGGTACAGAAAGATATTGGCTTAATGCCATATAAGATTATGAAAGCCGATAACGGGGATGCATGGATTGAGGTGCGCGGTCAAAAGCTTGCACCACCTCAAATTTCTGCAAAAGTTTTACAGAAAATGAAGAAGACAGCGGAGGATTATCTTGGTGAGGTTATTACAGAAGCAGTAATTACTGTACCAGCATACTTCAATGATAGTCAGCGTCAGGCAACAAAGGACGCAGGTAGAATCGCTGGCCTAGAAGTGAAGCGAATTATTAATGAACCAACTGCCGCTGCACTCGCATTTGGTCTTGACAAGGCTGGAAAAGGTGATAGAAAAATTGCAGTCTATGATCTTGGTGGTGGCACATTTGATGTTTCTATTATCGAGATTGCAGATGTCGATGGTGAAATGCAGTTCGAAGTATTATCAACAAATGGTGATACTTTCCTTGGCGGTGAGGACTTTGACCAACGTATAATTGACTATATTATTAACGAGTTCAAAAAAGATCAGGGAGTCGATCTTTCAAAAGATGTTCTGGCACTACAACGTCTTAAAGAAGCAGCTGAAAAGGCTAAGATTGAACTTTCATCAAGTCAGCAGACCGAAATTAATCTACCGTATATTACCGCTGATGCATCCGGTCCTAAACATCTGAGTCTAAAGATTACTCGCGCAAAACTTGAATCTCTTGTTGAAGATCTTATTGAGCGCACAATCAGTCCATGTCAGATAGCGATCAAGGATGCTAAAGTCAGTGTCTCAGATATAAATGACGTAATTCTTGTCGGTGGTCAGACGAGAATGCCAAAGGTTCAAGACAAAGTAAAAGAACTATTTAGTAAGGATCCGAGGCGTGATGTAAATCCGGATGAAGCTGTTGCAGTTGGTGCTGCTATACAAGGTCAGGTGTTATCTGGTGACCGAAAGGATGTACTTCTTCTTGACGTTACCCCGTTATCATTAGGTATCGAGACGCTCGGTGGCGTAATGACGAAGATGATCAATAAAAATACAACGATTCCAACGAAGCATACGCAGATATATTCAACTGCGGACGATAATCAGGGTGCTGTAACGATTAAGGTATTTCAGGGTGAACGCGAAATGGCAGCTGGAAACAAGCTGCTTGGCGAATTTAATCTTGAAGGAATTCCGCCAGCACCACGTGGCGTACCACAAATTGAAGTAACATTTGACATCGATGCGAATGGTATTTTACATGTCCGTGCGAAGGATAAAACAACCGGAAAGGAAAATAAAATTACAATTAAGGCAAACTCTGGTTTGTCTGATGCAGAGATTGAAAATATGGTCAAGGATGCAGAAGCAAATATAGAGGAAGATCAAAAACTTCGACAACTAGCTGAAACTAGAAATCAAGGTGATGCACTTGTACATAGCACTAGGAAAGCAATAGCTCAATATGGAGATAAGCTGGAAAAAGAAGAAAAAGGAAAAATTGAGACGTTGATAAAAGATGTAGAGGAAGTTTTAAAGGATACGTCATCAGACAAAGCTGCTATTGATTTAAAGATTGAAGCACTTAACGCTGCTTCACAGAAGCTAAGTGAGAAAATGTATAATGACATACAGGCACACCAGTCTGTTAATAATGGATCGGAGGGAACAGGAGAATCTTCTAATAGAAGGGCTGATGGAACAGAAAATCGAGCTGATGGAGTTGTTGATGCTGAGTTTAAGGAAGTAAAAAAAGACTAAAGCTACCCCTATAGGAGACTCTATATGATTAAAATTTCCTTTTGGTCTACTCTTAAAAAGAGTAGAAAGATTTCTTAGAAAATAAATCGGCCTGGCGGATATAAAAGTCCCGTCAGGCGTATTTTTTTGGCCTTCTCTGGGGCCGTGTTAAGACTATAAAGCGAGAGGGGAAAGCTCGTCACGTGCATTGCATCGTGCCGGTTATATGAATTGATATGGCAAAACGGGATTACTACGAAGTTTTAGGTGTTGCAAAGAATGCGACTAATAACGAAATTAAAAAAGCATATCGCAAGTTAGCGATGAAGTATCATCCCGACAGAAATCCTGGTAAAAAGGATGTAGAAGAGAGCTTCAAAGAGGCAAAGGAAGCTTATGAAATACTATCGGATACCCAGAAACGGGCTTCGTATGATCAATATGGCCATATTGGTGTTGATCCAAATTTAGGAGAAGCAGGGGCGCAGGGTTTCAGTGGTTTTGCTGACGCGTTTGGCAATATATTTGGCGACATCTTTGGACAGAGTTCAGCAGGAGGATCTGGACGAGGAGGAAGAGGCGGATCTTATCAGGGCGCTGATTTGCGATATAGAGTTGAAATTACGCTTGAACAGGCTGCTAACGGATACGATACTCAAATCCGAGTACCAAGCTGGATTTCATGCGAAATCTGCCATTCTTCAGGTGCAAAATCTGGCACAAAGCCTGAGACGTGCCAAACTTGTAAGGGCCAGGGTTCAATACGAATGTCTCAAGGCTTTTTCAGTATCCAGCAGACCTGTCATAAGTGTCACGGAGTTGGTACATGGATTTCCGAACCATGTACGCATTGTCATGGTACAGGTAAGATCAAAGAAACAAAGACAATTGAGGTAAAAATTCCATCTGGAATCGATGAAGGGATGCGGATTCGATTACCAGGTAACGGCGAGCCAGGAATTAAAGGTGGACCGTCTGGTGATCTATATGTCGAGATCCATATTAAACCACATTCAGTATTCGAACGTGATGGCGACGATTTACACTGTCGTATGCCGATTTCATTCACAACAGCTGCATTAGGTGGTGAAATACAAGTTCCAACATTAGCGGGTCGGGCTTCGTTTATAGTGCCCGAGGGCACACAGTCTGATAAGACATTTCGGCTTCGCGGTAAGGGAATAAAAGGCATTAGATCAAGTACCGCTGGCGATCTATATGTTCATGTACAGATTGAGACACCGATTAAGTTAACTGATCCACAACGTGATCTACTGAAGCAATTTGAGAAATCACTTACAGAAGGCGGTCCACGCCACAGTCCACATGGGAAAAGTTGGTTTGATCGAGTAAAAAGCTTCTTCGAATAGAAGTATAATTTATATTATTGAGCGCAACTATTTACAAGTCTTGAAGATTTAAAAGGCATTTCATGAAATGTGTTTCACAAATGTACTAACCTCTTAACAAGAAGATTAAGCCTGTTTATAGGGAAGCTAGCAATGAATTAGTTAAATTCAGCGCTCTATTCTAAGAATAGTATGAAAAATTATTCCGGGTAGAGTTGTTCTTATAGATACAGTTTTATAGACGAAATATGATTACTAAGTTCTAGTAAATTGTTAATAATAAAGTTTTCTTATAAAGAAACAAAACAGTATAAGGAAATTATATTCACTCGGATAATTTTTAGGATAACTGATAAGATATGGTTACTAACATTATTGAAAATATTGGTAAACTTAATCGCCGCGTGGAAATTTCCCTATCAAAAGAAGTTATACAAAAAGAAGTTGATTTACGCATTAAAGAACTTACGAAAACTATTCGTATATCTGGCTTCCGATTAGGTAGAGCACCGATTAAGATAATTGAGAATAGATATTCTGACCAGATTAAGGAAGAAGTAATAAATAATATGATCCGTCAGGAATTTCTCAAAATTAGTTGTTCTGAAAATATACGCGTTGCTGGACAACCGAGATTTACCTTGAAGCAAGAAGTTAATGCCGATGAAAGTTATACGTTCGATGTAACATTTGAAGTTTACCCAGATGTAAAGATTGGCAATCTAATGACAATTGAGATTGAACACTCGACTACTACGATTGATCATAAGGAAATAGATAGAACATTAGATATACTCCGCAAGCAACGCGTGCAATATCAAGCGCGCGTCGAACAATTCAATGGCTGTACTGCTGATACGGGCGCACAAAATAAAGATCGCTTGACAGTAGATTTCGATAGAAATATTGAAGATGTTTCATTTCAGTTTAGCGCCACGAAAAATTTCGTGTTCGTTTTAGGTGAACGGGAGACGATACCTGAACTAGAACAGGCAGCACTTGGTATGAAAGTAGGTGAAGTAACTGAATTTGATATAAAGTTACCGGATGATTATCATCATAAACATATCGCCGGTAAGATAATAAAGTTTATAATGACTATAAAGAAAATTGAATCACCGTATTTTCCGGAAATCGATGCAGACTTCGCGAAATCACTTGGTATAAAAAATGGAGATTTAATGGAGATGCGTAGTTACATCAAAGAGGGCCTTGAATGCGAAGCAAAGCGTCGCGTGCGATCAATTCTAAAGAAAAGAGCCTTAGATGCATTGCTAAAAATCTCTGAACTTGATGTTCCTAATATTCTAATCGAACAGGAGAAACAGCGTCTTATTGAGGTAACGCGTCAAAATCTTACGAAGCGCGGTGCGATAAACGTGAAAAATATATCGATTCCAGTAGAAATATTTTCTGAACAAGCTGAGGGTCGAGTAAAATTAGCTATCGCAGTTGATGAATTTGTAAAATTAAATGAACTTGAAGCAAAGCCAGAGCAAATCAGAGAACAAATAAATGAACTTGCAAAAAATCATAAAGATCAGAAGAAAGCAGTTCATTTTTTCTATTCAAATCAACAACGCCTTTCCGAAATAAAAGCATTTATTATTGAGAATAATGTCGTAGACTTTATACTCAGCAAGGCTAAAGTAACTCATAAGAAAGTAAGCTTTGAGACGCTTGCAAGCGAGTCTGAGAAAATTGGATCACTATTTCAATGAAATTCTTTATAAAACATTATGACTTTTTATAAACTAGATTTGATACTTACAAAGTAAGTAGTAAAGAAGATTATATTATAACTAGTTGTTCTAAGTTGTTTGGACATGCTTACATCAAATATACCTCTGAATTCTCAGACAGACGCGCTTGGTTTAGTTCCAGTCGTTATTGAAACAAGCGGTCGTGGTGAGCGTTCCTATGATATTTATTCGCGTCTTTTAAAAGAACGTATTGTGTTTCTTATTGGTGATGTAAACGAGCAGACTGCTAACCTCGTAGTTGCACAGCTGCTATTTCTCGAAAGCGAGAATCCTAGTAAGGATATCAATCTTTATATTAATAGTCCTGGTGGTTCGGTATCTGCTGGACTAGCAATTTACGACACAATGCAGTTTATTAAACCAGATGTTTCAACTCTTTGTATGGGCCTTGCCGCAAGTATGGCTGCATTTCTACTTGCTGCTGGCAAAAAAGGAAAGCGCTTCGCA
This sequence comes from Burkholderia sp., assembly GCA_032470195.1. Taxonomy (GTDB): domain Bacteria; phylum Pseudomonadota; class Gammaproteobacteria; order Burkholderiales; family Burkholderiaceae; genus Burkholderia. The sequence continues at coordinate 290,146 of JAVHYX010000002.1, forward strand.
TTAAGAAATGCTCGAGTAATGATTCATCAGCCGATCGGCGGCGTGCGAGGGCAGGCATCAGATATTGAAATTCAAGCGCGAGAAATACTATACTTAAAAAATAATCTCAACGAACTACTCTCTTATCATACTGGACAAAATATTGAAAGAATTACATTTGATACTGATAGGGATAACTTTATGTCGACAGCCGATGCAAAAGCATATGGGTTGATCGACCATATTCTACAAGAGCGTCCGTGAGTGTAGAATAATTTTAGTATTAGGATACTCACTCATAAATAAAATTTATCCAATGAGAAGGAAAGTGTTCCCTTGTATGTGCAATATATTCCTATAAAGCATTCTAAGATTAAAAATTTTCATTAATAATTTATAGATATAAATGTGGGTTCTTAACCCATAAAACATGTCTTATATTATTTATGAGTCCTGGAGACTTTATATTCATGACGGATGAAAAAGACTCGAGTGCTGAAAAACTTCTATATTGCTTATTTTGCGGCAAGAACCAGAATCAAGTAAAAAAACTTATTGCTGGCCCGTCTGTCTTTATTTGCGATGAATGTATTGACCTTTGTAAAGAGATCATTAACGACGATGATATGATTTCAGACCGAGCTGAAATTACACTGTCCAAGCTTGATTTACCAAGCCCGCATGAAATTAGTAATATCCTCGATCAATATGTCATTGGGCAAGAGAATGCAAAGAAAGTTCTTGCAGTTGCCGTCTATAATCACTATAAGCGTTTGAAAAATCTCGATAAGAATACTGATGTCGAACTTTCGAAGAGTAATGTTCTATTTATCGGGCCTACTGGCTCAGGAAAGACATTACTCGCACAGACGCTTAGTCGGCTTCTAAATGTACCATTTGCGATTGCCGATGCAACAACACTAACAGAAGCTGGTTATGTTGGTGAGGATGTTGAAAACATTATCCAGAAGCTACTGCAAAACTGCAATTATGAAGTAGAAAAGGCACAATTGGGAATCATCTATATTGATGAAATTGATAAAATTAGTCGAAAGTCAGATAATCCGTCTATTACTCGTGATGTATCAGGAGAGGGTGTGCAGCAAGCACTATTAAAATTAATCGAGGGTACAATAGCATCAGTTCCTCCTCAAGGAGGCCGTAAAAATCCAAATCAGGACTTCATTCAAGTTGATACAACGAATATACTATTTATATGCGGCGGTGCGTTCGATGGCCTAGAGAAGATTATTATCGATCGGACTGAAAAAACTGGAATCGGTTTTGGGGCAATAGTCAAGGGACAGAAAGATCGTGATAATAGCGAGATTCTATATAAAACTGAACCGGAAGATCTGATTAAATTTGGATTAATTCCAGAGCTAATCGGCCGTTTGCCAGTTATTGCAACTCTTGGTAAACTAGATGAAGCTGCGTTAATGAAAATCCTTGTCGAACCTAAGAATGCGCTTATCAAACAGTATCATAAGTTATTCTCTATGGAGTGCGTCGAGCTTGAAATTCGTACGGAAGCACTACGTGCAATAGCACGTAAAGCAATACGACGGAAAACTGGTGCTCGAGGCTTGCGCTCGATTATTGAACACGCATTGCTCGATATCATGTATGAATTACCTACAATGAAAGGGGTAAGTAGGGTTATTGTCAATGGAGATGTTATCGATAATGGTGTTAAACCTCTCCTAGATTATGAAAATATAGAAAAGATGGCTTAGCTTAAGCCAAGGAGTTTTCTCTGATTTTCTTTAAAAAAGATGAATATTTCTAATCTGGAATAGATTTATATCTTTATCTATATTCCATTCAGATATATAGATAAAATTTTATATCTTATATATAAAACTTTTATTCAATCCTCTTCAGCGTATTTATGCTAAATACTTCATATATATAGATAAGCTTTCAATCTAGTTTTCCTTCCTTAACTATAGAAACAGTTAACTCCAATAATAGGGAAAAATGAGATGTCAGGCATTCAGATTCTCCCGACAGAGCGGATAACGCTCCCACTATTACCATTACGGGATGTCGTCGTTTTCCCACATATGGTAATTCCATTATTTGTCGGTCGACAAAAATCAATTAAAGCCTTAGAGGTAGCGATGGAAGGCGATAAGAACATCATGCTTATTGCGCAAAAAACTGCTGCTAAAGATGAGCCGACTGAAAAAGATATGTATGAAATCGGCTGTATTGGGAATATTCTCCAGATGCTAAAGTTGCCTGACGGTACTGTAAAAGTGCTAGTGGAGGGACTACAGCGCGCAAAAGCATTAATAATAGAAGATCTAGAGTCCCAGTTTTCGTGTGAAGTGTTACCGATAGAGCCAGATCATACAGATGGCACGGAGGCGGAAGCACTACGTCGCACAATAGTGGCGCAGTTCGATCAATATGTAAAATTAGACAAAAAGATTCTTCCAGAAGTCTTAACATCGCTATCTGGAATTGATAAAGCAGGGCGTCTCGCTGATACGATAGCTGCACATTTGCCGCTAAGATTAGACCAGAAGCAGAATATTCTTAATACGTTCAATGTCATAGAGCGACTTGAACATTTGCTTACTCAGCTTGAAGCAGAGATGGATATTCTTCAGGTTGAAAAGCGGATACGAAGTCGTGTAAAGCGTCAGATGGAGAAGAGTCAGCGTGAATATTATCTAAATGAGCAAGTAAAGGCGATCCAGAAGGAGCTTGGAGAAGGAGAGGAAGGTACTGATCTCGATGAATTTGAGAAGCGTATTAACGCTGCCCATATGACAAAGGAGGCAAAGAAAAAGGCCGATTCTGAGCTAAAAAAACTAAAACTAATGTCACCAATGTCAGCTGAAGCAACAGTTGTCCGTAACTATGTCGATACCCTAATTAGTCTCCCATGGCGTAAAAAGAGCAAGATTAACGGTAATCTAGAGAATGCTGAGCTTGTACTAGACCAGGATCATTACGGCCTTGAAAAAGTTAAAGAACGCATTCTCGAATATCTCGCAGTACAGCAGAGAGTAAATAAAGTAAAGGCCCCAATATTATGCCTCGTTGGGCCTCCTGGCGTTGGTAAGACATCGCTTGGAAAATCGATAGCACGTGCAACTAATCGCAAGTTTGTTAGGATGGCTCTTGGAGGTGTGCGTGATGAAGCTGAAATTCGCGGTCACAGACGAACTTATATCGGATCGGTGCCTGGTAAAATTTTACAAAGTTTAACTAAGGTCGGCGTTCGAAATCCACTATTCTTACTTGATGAAGTTGATAAGATGGGCATGGATTTTCGTGGCGATCCATCTTCAGCATTGCTTGAAGTACTGGATCCGGAGCAAAATCATACATTTGCTGATCACTATATTGAAGTCGATTTCGATTTGTCTGATGTAATGTTCGTCGCGACGTCAAATTCATTAAACATTCCACCTCCACTTCTTGATAGAATGGAAATAATCCGTCTCTCTGGTTATACAGAAGACGAGAAGGTTGGCATTGCGAGTCGTTATCTACTACCGAAGCAAAAGAATAATAATGGTCTAAATGATCGTGAGATCGAGTTAGATGAGCATGTAGTACGAGACATTATTCGTTACTATACACGTGAGGCAGGTGTTCGTTCTCTTGAACGTGAAATAGCAAAAATCTGTCGCAAGGTAGTAAAAATTCTTTTTATAAAGAAGATATTATCAAGCACTATTAAAGTAGAAAGAGATAACCTCGATAGGTTTCTCGGAGTACGAAAGTATGATTTCGGTTTAGCCGCGAAGAATAATCAAGTTGGTCAGGTTACAGGTTTAGCATGGACGGAAGTTGGTGGTGATCTGCTAACTATTGAAGCAGCTGTGATGCCTGGTAAGGGCAATATTATTCGAACTGGTTCACTTGGTGATGTAATGAAAGAATCAGTTGAAGCCGCGCGTTCAGTTGTACGCTCGCGTTCGCGACGACTCGGAATCAAAGACGAAGCATTTGAGAAATATGATATACACATCCATGTTCCGGAAGGTGCAACGCCAAAGGATGGACCATCTGCAGGTGGAGCCATGACAACTGCATTAGTATCAGCATTAACCCGTATACCTGTTCGTGCAGACGTTGCGATGACAGGTGAAATTACTCTACGTGGAGAAATTCTACCGATTGGTGGGCTTAAAGAAAAGCTTTTAGCAGCACATCGAGGCGGAATCAAACTTGTATTAATCCCGGAAGAGAATATAAAAGATCTAGCAGATATTCCTGAAAATGTAAAGAACGGAATCGAGATTGTATTGGTTCGCTGGATCGATAAGGTACTTGAGCTCGCACTTGAAAATTTACCTACTCCTTTATCATTAGGAGAGAATCCAACTGAAGTTGTAGTAGCTCCTATAGCCGATGGTGTAGCGTCAAGTACAGAGGAAATCGTTATTAAACACTGAGTTTTCACATAAAAAAACCTATTAGCTATAATTTTAGGAAGAAATTTGCGATAAAAAAATTATGTCTTATTTATATTTCTCCATTTTCATAGGAGATTCTGCTCGATATTCTAGTTAAGAAAATAAATTTATATTATAATGTAGAGCTGTTTTCCATTATTGTTTCCATATAAAATTATCTTATCTTCTTTCTATAGGCCGGGTGCTTAGCTCAGTTGGTAGAGCGACGCCCTTACAAGGCGTAGGTCGGGGGTTCAAATCCCTCAGCACCCACCAATGTTAGACATTAACATGTATCGTACAAGGAAATGTAGAAAATTCTTATTTCTCGTCAAGATTTGCTTATTTACGTCTCCATAGATTTTTTATTAGGTTTGTGTAAATTTAATGCATATTATTTTGCATAATGAGTCATTCGATTTACAACGATTTAACGAAAATTAAACGAACAAGAAAATGTATAAACTAAGACAAACTAAAAAAATATGGAGATGGCTAGCAATCGATATACTAACCATCCTTACCGGATGTAGCGATTTACATGTTCTTGAACCGAAAGGAGCAATAGGTATAGCAGAAAAAGAACTAATTGTAAAAGCAACATTAGCAATGTTATTCATTGTTGTGCCAGTAATCTTACTTGTACTATTTTTTGTATGGAGATATAGGGCATCTAAGCGGTCAACCTATGCACCAGATTGGTCACATTCGATGCCAATAGAAATTGCAATCTGGATTGCACCGACGATAATTGTTATCTATCTTAGTATCCTAGCATGGCGAACATCGCATGAGCTAGATCCGTACAAGCAAATTACATCACGAACTCAACAAATTGATGTTGAAGTTGTCGCACTTGACTGGAAATGGCTTTTCATCTATCCAAAGCTAGGCATTGCATCCTTGAATGAGCTTGCAATTCCAATCAGTACTCCAGTGAATTTTCGTATCACATCAGATTCCGTAATGAATTCATTTTTTATTGCAGAACTTGGAAGTCAAGTCTATGCAATGGCTGGTATGCAGACCCGCCTACATTTAATTGCCGACAAGCCTGGTGATTACATGGGTATATCTGCAAATTATAGTGGCCGAGGATTTTCAGACATGAAATTTCACACGCTTGCTAAGTCACGTCAAGAGTTTGACGTATGGGTAAAAAAAGTAAAAGCGTCATCCGATAATCTTGATATGTCTGTATATCATAATATTGCACAGCCGAGTGAAATGGTCCCTATACGTTATTTCTCATCGGTCGAATCGCGACTATTCAACAAAATTATTACAAAATATAATAATGGTCACGCTCTTAATATGGATATAAAGACAGAGCCCGTAAAAAGATAAAGAAGACAACAATACAAAGGGGTATACATGTTCGGAAAATTAACATTTTCGGCTATCCCGTTCGACCAGCCTATTATCATGGGTGCAGGCGCGTTCATGATGTTTATTGTCATTGGGGTCGCCGTTGTATTGACGCTTAAAGATCGCTGGCGATGGATATGGAGCCAATGGATTACATCAGTAGATCATAAGAAGATTGGTATAATGTACCTTATAGTTGCTGTACTTATGCTTTTGCGCGGCTTTGCTGATGCAGTGATGATGCGTCTCCAACTTGCACTTGCGTTTAATAGTCAAGGTTATTTGACCCCACATCATTACGATCAAATTTTTACTGCCCACGGCGTCATTATGATATTTTTTATGGCAATGGCACTGCTTGTGGGTTTATTTAATCTAATTATTCCATTACAGATTGGCGCGCGCGATGTCGCTTTTCCATTCTTAAATTCATTAAGCTTTTGGTTGACAGCTTTCGCTGCTATTCTAATTAATATATCACTTGTAGTTGGTGAATTCGCACAGACAGGTTGGCTTGCCTATCCTCCGCTATCTGAACTACAGTTCAGTCCAGGGGTAGGCGTCGACTATTATATATGGGCGTTGCAGATATCAGGTATTGGTACATTGATTACCGCAATTAATTTCTTTGTGACGATAGTAAAGATGCGTGCACCTGGTATGACATTTATGAAGCTACCTGTTTTTACATGGACTGCACTGTGCTCAAATGTGATGATTATGGCAGCATTTCCAATTTTAACAGTCGCGCTTGGATTAATTGGATTGGACCGCTATCTCGGTATGCATTTCTTTACAAACGAAGCTGGCGGAAACGCTATGCTATATCTAAATCTAATTTGGGCATGGGGTCATCCAGAGGTATATATACTTGTACTACCTGCGTTTGGAATTTATTCAGAAGTAATTGCAACATTCGCTAAGAAGCCATTATTTGGCTACAAAACAATGGTATATGCTTCATGCGCTATTATGGTTTTATCTTTTGTGGTCTGGCTACATCACTTCTTTACAATGGGTTCTGGTGCAGACGTCAATGCATTCTTTGGGATTATGACGATGGTTATCGCAATTCCAACTGGTGTAAAGATATTCAATTGGTTATTCACAATATATCGTGGTCGAATTGAATTTACTGCACCTGTATTATGGACAATTGGTTTTATGATAACGTTTACGCTCGGTGGAATGAGTGGTGTAATGATGTCGATTCCTGGAGCGGACTTCGTGCTGCACAATAGTCTATTTCTAATCGCTCATTTTCATAATACAATTATTGGCGGTGTTGTATTTGGTTATTTTGCTGGACTACATTACTGGTTCTCAAAGATATTCGGCTTTAAGCTTGATGAAAAGCTCGCAAAATGGGCATGCTGGTTATGGTTTATTGGATTTTATGTATCATTCATGCCACTTTATGTACTTGGTTTTATGGGAATGACACGCCGTCTAAATCATTACGATAATCCCGCATGGCATCCATGGTTAATTATTTCAGCATGCGGAGTTGTATTAATCGCTCTTGGTATACTGTGTCAGATTATGTCAGCGTGGATCGGTTGGCGAAATCGCTATCAGCCTGCTTACCGAGATATAACAGGTGATCCATGGGATGGTCGTACTCTTGAATGGGCAACAAGCTCGCCACCAGCTGTCTACAATTTTGCAGTAATTCCAATTGTACATGAACTAGATGAAATAGCTTATCGTAAGGCAAATGGAATTTGTATAAGATCAAGAGAATCATATGAGGGCATTCATATGCCTTCAAATACAAGTGCTGGCTTTTTTATCGGTCTATTTAGCTTAATGCTTGGGTTTGCCTTAGTCTGGTACATCTGGTGGTTAGTAATAGTCGCTCTAACTGGGATCGTTTCTACTGTGATTTTATATAGTACATTGAATAATGACGGTTACTTTATTCCAGCGAGTACTATCAGAGAGATTGAAAGTCAACGTGATAACATCACGAACTTAAATACGATATCGTAGACAGTTCATAAAATGGAGAGCAACTAAATATGTTGAGTTCATCCTTTTCTAACAGTGTATCGTATGATCACAAGAATGAATCTTCACATTCAATTTTTGGTTTTTGGTTATACTTGATGACAGATTGCATGATTTTTTCCTCTCTGTTCGCTGTTTTCGCGATATTAGGAAACCAGTCAGCAGGTGGTCCAACAGCAAAAAACCTATTTGATATTCCAAGAGTCGCTTTCGAAACTTTAGTTCTATTAACATCAAGTGTTAGTTATGGTTTTGCGATGATTTGCGCACAACGTCGCCGTAAAAGTATAATGTTTATATGGCTTATACTGACATTTATTCTCGGCAGTTTATTTATTATGATTGAGCTGAACGAATTTTTATCTCTTATTTCTAATGGCGCTTCACCATCAAGGAGTGCATTCTTATCTTCATTTTTTACTTTAGTTGGCACGCATGGATTACACGTAGCTGTTGGATTGTTATGGATGATCACACTTTTCGTTCAAGCTATTAGGAGGACGGAATTAACTGATCGAGATATACGTCGACTAACATGCCTAGGATTATTCTGGCATTTTCTTGATATTGTGTGGATTTGCGTATTTTCTTTTGTCTATCTTGCAAGCATAATATAAATGGTTCATTCACATTCATCTAAATTTGAAGCTAAATCTGATAGTATTAGCACATATATTTCTGGATTTATAATCTCTGTCGTTCTTACATCTGCATCTTTTAGCATAGTACTTTGCAGTTTATTCTCAGCAGTAACATCTTTAATAGCACTATCTGTTCTTGCACTCATACAGATCATAATACATTTAGTATATTTCCTGCATATAAATAGATCTTCAGATCGTGGATGGAATTTAATAGCATTTGTCTATATACTTCTTACCGGTCTAATTCTAATATTAGGGACGACATGGATCATGTACAATGCTAAAATACAGATGATGTAGTAACAGAGCACTCAGAATTAGATTAATTAGACAATGAGATTTATTTTGAAATAAATATAGTGAAAAATCTATATAGATTTTCTTAAGGTTGCGGGGACAGGATTTGAACCTGTGACCTCCGGGTTATGAGCCCGACGAGCTGCCAAACTGCTCCACCCCGCGCTAACAAAAAATTATATTCGTAAATCAAAATTTACACAAGTATTATTTAATATAATAATCAGAAATCTATGATTTATTATCATAGAATGATTATTCTAGAAGTAGAGAAAATACATATTTTTACATAATTTTCTTAAAAAAGACGGGTTTCACGTGCGGCTCTGAGAAACGTATCAAGTAACGGTGTGCAGTCGAGTAGTTCTGGTGCACCTACACGATGAAATTCAGGATGCCACTGTACTCCTACAACAAATGGAGCTCGTTTATAACGTATACTTTCAATAATTCCGTCGCTGGCTGATACCGCTTCAATACTAAGATCACGTCCTAGATCACGAATCGCTTGATGATGAATTGAGTTAACGATTGCTTCTCTACGATCAGGAAACATACTTAAGAATGTTGATCCGTCAGGAAATCGGATAGCATGGCGATGCTGGTCATAATGTTCACTTACGTGAGGCTGTGCTGTTGGAACATCTGTTGATATATCTTGATAAAGTGAACCACCGAATGCAATATTAATTAACTGACAACCTCGACAAATACCAAGAACTGGCTTACCAGACTCAACGAATTCGTGAAATAGTTCTAATTCATACGTATCACGAGCGCGGTCGCCAGGCCATTCTTTATATGAATCTGATGATGCTGCATATGTTTGTGGTGATACGTCTGCGCCACCTTGTAATAACAGACCATCGAGATATTTTGCATAATCCCTTAATCGAATGTTGCTCGGGTGAAGCATTCCATGATTTGCTACAGCTGGAATCATAAATACGAGAACATCACGTGACATTACCCAGTGCGCTACTGATTCCTCTAAATATTGTAGCGTCTTATTGTATAGTCCAGATGCCCCAAGCTCTGGATAAAAAATACGTGCAGATACCCCAATACGTAGTGTACGCTGTATAATTCTCTGACCAATCCGATTTGATAACCTACGTGCATGTGCTACGATTATTCGGCCGAATACTGATAAAGGCGTATCAGTCTTCTTTAGATATGCTGGCGGTGGCAGCGACTTACTGTCAGTAGATTGTAGTCTCGAAACTTCAAGATTAAGAGGTGCATCAAATCTAGGCAACTTTGAGTTAATTTCATTATTCTTAGTAACATCATAGGATATCAGTTTAATATCAGCCGATATATTAGTGTTCTTCGTATCGTTTTGTATGATAAGGTCGGTAGAAGACATGTTTCGTTTCATAAAAATATTATTTTGAGGCACTGTTTACATGATCAACTTAAAAGATCTAGCATTTACTATGCTATGTACTCAGTTTATAGCTGCAAATTAAAATGTATTAAATCAAAATATGATTTGTTAAATTAGATAATTAGTTAATGCAATATCGAATATAAAATTCATAGTTAATATTATGTAGTACGTATAGGTTGTACATGTTGCAGTGAACTAGTTTTACTTCTCTTCTCAACTTTCTTTTCTATGAGCCTTTCAACGACAATGAGCAACTTCCCTCTTTCCCTGCGCTGCGAGCGCCGTTTTCTAAGCCTGATTGGTTTTTTTTGTATACTACTTCTAGTAAGTGCACTTTATTTACAATATGTTCAACATGAGGATCCATGTCCACTCTGTATTCTACAGCGCTATTTCTTTGCATTGATTGCTATCTTTTCCTTTATTGCAACAGGAATGCAGCGCTGGAGGTGGGTCCTATTACTCGAATCACTAATTGCACTCTCAGCGATCGCTGGCGGCGGAATTGCAGCCCATCATTTAATAATACAGCTTAATCCAGGATTTAGCTGTAACTTCGATGCTATGGAAGCACTGGTTGAGCGTCTACCGTTTACCAAATTTTTTCCATGGATATTTGAAGTTAAAGGCGAGGTCGGTTGTGATATGGTCTATCCAGCAATTATTGGAATTCCACTTCCAGGCTGGGCGCTGCTTAGCTTTATATTGATCCTAATTACAGTCTTTATTAGTATCTTTCGTCATCGCGGGCAATTTTATAAATAAGAGTAAACGTAAACAGCTCACCCACTAAGGGTGAGCTTTAAAAATTTTGTTCTTTAAGAAAAGATTTAAATTTATCTAAAAAGTATTAAATGTGTATGAATTGCTTATTCTCTCTATTTGAAAGTTATATATTTCAATATTATATAATTATATCTTATGTTTAAGTTTCTTAAAAACTTAATATAGCTAGTCTCAATTCTATAATATTGAAATATATAGTAGAATATAGTCTATTTATTTATCTAAATTCTCAAGAGCATACCCTCTTTTATACACTTAATCATCCATGATAATTAAGTGTATAAATTATAATATATAAGATAATTTAATTTTATTGAGTAACTAATTTAGTTATTTTACCAAAATATAAGTTGCGAACCAACTACGATAAGTGTAACTGCTAGCACGTTGCATAGTAGATACTCTGGCGTATGTGATGATAGATGACTACCAATTGTAATGCCAGGTAAGGAGCCGACTAGTAGAGAGGTTAACATCGACCAGTCGATCGAATTAAAAATCCAGTAACCAATTCCAGGTATTAATGTTAATGGTACTGCATGCGCAATGTCTGATCCGATAACTCGCGCCACCCCAATATTTGGATAGAGTAAAAGCAATACACTGACGCCGAGACCTCCGGATCCAACAGACGTTATTGAGACGAGTACACCTAATACTATTCCTGTTAGCACGGTTGATAGAAATATTTTGTCTCTATTAAGAGTAAAACGATTTTGAGTTATAAATGCAGCGAGCTTCTGTCGGAATATTAGCGTGATTGATGTAAGAAGGAGTGCGATACCGAGTGTAGTCCTAATCAAGTCTACAATTTTTTGGGAATTCATACCATAAGTATGAAGAAATAATAGAGTGAATATAGAGGAAGGAATGCTACCTGTTGCAAGTCGGCCAGTAATTCGCCAATCTATGGATCTCTTAAGATTATAGATAAGCATTCCAACTGTCTTTGTCGCTGCTGCATATAATAGATCAGCACCGACCGCAGTCGGTGGATGAACGTGAAATAACAGTACTAAGATTGGCGTCATTAGCGAACCACCACCTACGCCGGTTAGTCCAACTATGAATCCGACCAATAAGCCAGATAGAGAATACAGCAGATCGATATGAGGAAACATGATCTAATAGCATTAGCAGTTTTAGTTTTAATAACATCGGTTATTAAATATACTAAATTAGAAGGCATTGTTCTCAACAATTAAGAATTATACTTGAAATTTCATATTATATCCAAATTAACGTCGTCGATATGAACAGAAAAATAGAATATTAAGCATCTATATCACATAAACTATTTTTCATAGTTAGCAATTGATTAGAATGTATATTCTATGTTTCAGCATAAGAGATTATATAATTGAAATGCATTGCTAGCGATCTTATTCTATATAAATTCTGGTTTGTTCTAGTTTAACTAAGGATAAATTCTCTAATTTAGATAATACCTATCGGGTTATATAATATTAGAAATACTATAACTAGTTTCATACTTATTCTAATTAAGACAGCTATTCATTCTACATTTGTCCACTCAATATTTGCTCCTAGAGAACATAAATTTTCGACGAAATGCGGATGCGCACGGCGGATTGGTAGTGCATTTATGATTTCTGAACGGCCTTTAATGCTAGCAGCAACCATCAACAGCGCAATTGCAACACGGATAATATATGGACTTTCAACGCGTGCAGGTGATAGCTCTAATCCGCCAAATGTGATAAGCCTGTGGGGGTCAGACAGAAAAATATGTGCACCAAACTTCGATAGCTCACCTGTCCATCCGAGAGCGCCATCGTACACTTTGTTCCAGAACATTGCATTACCTTCTGCTTGTATGCCAAGCGCTATGAAGATAGGTAGGAGGTCAACTGGCACGTACGGCCAGGGCGCAGCTTCGACCTTCATCAAAATATTTTGAGTAAACGGCTGTCGAACACGTAGTGGACCGTCACGTTCAATATACGACCAGCCATTATTATGAACGACATGCACGTTGAATTTTTCAAATGTGCGGTCGATCAATGGGAAATATTCTGGAAATGAATTGCGAACTGCGATAGAGCCACCTGTAATTGCACCAAGCGCGAGGAATGTTGATATCTCATGAAAATCTTCACAAAAACGAAATTTTCCGCCACCTAGCTTACATCCTCCCGTTATACGGATACGTGATGTACCAAGACCTTCAATTATTACACCAAGCATCATGAGGAACTGGCCGAATTCCTGTACATGTGGTTCAGATGCTCCATTAGTTAGCACCGACGTTCCATCTGCGATTGTCGCACAAAGTATGAAATTCTCAGTTGTCGTTACCGATGCATAGTCCAACCAATGATCATTTGCCTTTAGCAGATTATCTATGCGAATAATAATGGAATCTGTCGTGCGTTCTATATCTGCCCCAAAGCGCTTGAATACTTCGATATGTGGATCGACTTCGCGAACGCCTAGTGTGCAGCCTTTTACGTTGCTCTCAAGATGAGCAACGCCAAATCTTGCGAGTAGCGCAGGGATCAGCATGATCGAGGAGCGCATTGTTTCTGGTAGCTTATGTATAGCTGGGTTAAACTGTATATTAATATGATGTAATTCAAGAATACCGGTATTAAAATTAATTAATACTTCGCTACCAAGCGTACGGAAAATATCAAGTATTTTACTAACATCTGTAATATCTGGTACACCGATAAGTCGAAGTGGCTGATCAGTTAGAAGAGTCGCGCAAAGAATTGGCAGAACAGCATTCTTATTAGCAGATGGTTGGATGTTGCCGAGAAGTGGCGTACCACCGTGAACGATGAGATTCGACACAGAATGAATATATCGTTAGGCTGATATAAATGGTATATAACACCATCATATAAGAAAAGTTAGCTAAATTACTATAGCTATTTTATATATCGATCATTATATCGACTAGAATTAGTTTTATTAATAAATATATTATGCAAAATAAGTATAACAACTTTGTTGTTATCAGATATTTCCTTATTAAAGAAATCCTAAATAAATTATGCTATAATAGCATTATTCTTTGCTTAATTTAATCACAAATTGGATCTACTTTGCTTTCTACTGTCAACATAACAATGCAATTCGGACCTAAGCCCTTATTCGAGAATATTTCTGTTAAGTTTACTAGAGGTAATCGATATGGATTGATTGGTGCGAATGGTTGCGGCAAGTCAACATTTATGAAAATCATTGGTGGTGATCTCGAGCCTAGCTCTGGTAGCGTTTCGATCGAATCGAATATCCGTCTCGGAAAGCTACGTCAAGACCAATTCGCATATGAAGATATATGCGTGTTGAACGTCGTTTTAATGGGCCACACTGAAATGTGGGACGTGCTTACTAAACGAGATAAAATCTATTCGAGTCAAGATTCAACTGATGAAGACTACATACACGCGGCAGAACTCGAAGAAAAGTTCGCTGAATATAGCGGCTACGATGCAGAAGCACGCGCATCCGCTATTCTGACTGGGATTGGCATCAAGGAAAAATTCCATAATGGTCCAATGAGTGAAATTTCACCAGGCTGGAAACTTCGCGTTTTGCTTGCGCAAGCTCTATTTTCAAAGCCAGATGTGTTGCTACTAGATGAACCGACAAATAACCTTGATATTAATTCTGTTAGGTGGCTAGAAGATACATTAAATCAATACAATTCAACGATGATTATCATTTCGCACGATCGTCACTTCTTGAATTCTGTATGTACACATATAGCTGATATAGATTACAGTACACTAAAGATTTGGCCAGGAAATTATGACGACTATATGCTTGCGTCATCACAGGTGAGAGAGCGTCAGGCTGCTACAAATTTGCGTGCAAAAGAACGAGTAGCCGAGTTGCAGGATTTTATTCGTCGTTTCTCTGCCAACAAATCTAAAGCACGTCAGGCGACAAGTCGAATAAAGCAGATTGATAAAATTAAGATTGATGAATTTAAGCCATCGTCACGACAGAATCCATTTATTCGCTTTGAGCCTGAGAACAAACTTTATAATATTGTTGTCGTAGCAGATGCTATTACAAAAAAGTATGAGAGAACAATTTTTTCAAATTTCAGTATGACAGTGCAGCCAGGTGAAAAAATTGCGATCATTGGTGAGAATGGTGCTGGAAAAACAACATTGCTTCGCGCACTGCTCGGTACTATTTCACTTGAAGATGGAAATATTAAGTGGGCAGAAAATGCAAATATTGGATATATGCCACAAGACATGTATGAGGAATTTCAGAACGAAATCACGCTAATTGATTGGATGAATCAGTATAGAAATGATGGCGATGATGAAACAATGATTCGTAGAACGCTCGGTCGTCTTTTATTCAAGGCGAATGATACAAAAAAATCTGTAAAAGTATTATCAGGTGGCGAGAAAGGGCGAATGATTTTGGGAAAACTGATGCTCGGGCGCCATAACGTGTTACTAATGGATGAACCAACTAACCATATGGATATGGAATCTATTGAGTCGTTGCAGATAGCACTAGAAAAATTTGATGGAACATTGATTTTCGTATCGCACGACCGAGAATTTGTAAGCAGCCTTGCAAATCGAATAATTGAAGTAAAAATAGATAGTACAATTCTTGATTTTAGTGGAAATTATGATGATTTCTTAGCAAGTCAAATGTAATCTTGATTGTCTATTATTCTTGAAAAGGAAAAATATAAATAGATAGTATAGCTGGAAACAGAGATGTCTCTTTTAAATATCTTATTAAATTCTCAATTTATTAGAACGAAATCATATTTCTTCTGACAAGAATTAGAGTTGACCTGTAACGAAGTTGTATTTCCAATGAAATTTATGAAATTATTAAGATAATATGACTTCTCATCGAGAGAGTAGATCAATCACATTCTTCAATATTCATGTGAGTCCGATCATATGATTATACATTCTTTAGTTCAGATAATACGTGATTCACGATAGTCAATATTATATCTTATCAATAGAATTGACGATAACCTTGTAAACAATGTTACGTATTTTCAGTTGTCAAGCTAGATCCACATGTATCGCGCTTCGTATTTATCTCAAAAATTATGATGTTACAAGTTGTATATAACTGATATACCTAAATGTGTTTTATCAAATGTTATCCATCGCTTACGTCTTATCTATCATTAAATAGCTATCATGTTTTAGATCAATTCTTCGAGATAGTACATTTTTATTTTTATTGATAGATTTGACCTTCAAAAATAATATTTTGATCTTAGAATGAGATCTATTATAGACAGCGCGTTGACAAATTTGGATGCTATATGTTCGTTAATATATAGGAAATACCGCATGCCGGAAACCGATATCAATAAACGCAGATTTAATACTATGCAGTACGAGAACTATTTTCTAAAGACATAAATCTTATCAATACCACTGCAAAATAGATCTCATTCTAAGTGAAGCTCTTTGAGTTTTTATCCATCTTATTGGATAAGTGCGACTCGCGTTTCCTATTTCATAATGTTGATCAGGATTTTTCATGGTGAACTTCGTAGAAGTTGATATAGAGGTAGCAATGCTTTATATAGCAAACTTTGCTATATCAACATGATAATTTTTGATGAATTTAATTTATAAACTAAATGCTATTTTTATGATTACTACTATATTGAGCTTAAGATTTATTCAAGTATTTTTCTCCTTTGAAAATTGAATTCTACTAAGTTGAAGTAAACGTAATATACTAGTTAATGATGATAATAGCTGACATATAAATGAGAATGAAATGGAAGAAATTAACTTTATTTATCTATCAAATCGGGACAGCATTTTCAATTTCAATTATAAATTAGATTTAATTATCTCTTATTAGATATTCGTTTTTATATCAAACAAAGAAAGAGAAGTGGGCTTTATTCAAAATTAAATTGTAAGGTCGTGACAGAGTTATGTACTAGAAAATTATATACGATAAAAAGTCTTAATAAGACCAGATCGTATCTTGACATACTTTAACTAAACTTATGCCAGATCCTCGTTTTATTCACCTTCGTACTCACTCTGAATTTTCGATTGCTGATGGAATTGTACGTCTTGACGACATCATCAAGACGGCGGGTGAAGATAATCAAGTTGCGCTTGCGCTTACTGATCTTAGTAATGTATTTGGTCTTGTTCGATTCTATACTAAAGCTTGCCTCAGCGGTATTAAGCCAATTGCTGGTTGTGACGTCTGGATAAAAAATTCTGACGATCGAAATAGGCCATCACGTTTGCTTCTACTTGTTAAGGATAAAATTGGCTACCTAAATCTCTGCAAACTACTTTCAAAGGCTTGGCTCACTAATCAGTATTGTGGTCGTGCAGAGCTTAATAGTCAGTGGCTCGAAACTGAACTAGCTGAAGGATTAATCGCGCTGTCTGGCGCACAGTATGGTGACATCGGCCTTGCGTTCTCTGATGGAAATGAAGAGGGTGCATATAAACACGCTCGACGTTGGTCTGCCTGTTTCCCTGGAAGGTTTTATATAGAATTACAGCGTTACGGTCAGTCTGGTGCAGAAGTATATATCCAACATGCATTGTCGCTTGCTATGTCGCTAAGACTACCTGTAGTTGCTACACATCCAACGCAATTCATGAATAAGGAAGACTTTACTGCGCATGAGGTACGAGTATGTATTTCGGAAGGCGATATACTTGCGAATCCAAAGCGTCAGAATAATTTTACGACTAACCAGTTCTTTCACACACAGGAGCAGATGGTTTCCTTATTTATCGATCTACCATCAGCTATTGCTAATACGATTGAAATAGCGAAACGATGCAACCTAATTCTCGAACTTGGTAAGCCAAGGTTGCCAATATTCCCAACTCCAGATGGAGTATCGCTTGAAGATTATTTAGTCAAGTTATCGAAAGATGGCCTCGATAAACGACTCGAACAACTTTATTTAGATAAAACTGAGCGAAATATAAAGCGCAGCACCTACTATAAGCGCCTTGATTTTGAGTGTAAAACCATTACAAACATGGGCTTTCCTAGCTATTTTCTGATTGTCGGTGACTTTATCAATTGGGCAAAAAAAAATAATATTCCGGTTGGTCCTGGTCGTGGATCAGGAGCAGGATCTCTCGTTGCGTTTGCGCTTGGTATTACAGACCTAGACCCTTTACGCTATAACCTGCTTTTCGAACGTTTCCTTAATCCAGAACGTGTATCAATGCCAGATTTTGATATCGATTTCTGTCAGAATGGACGAGACCGTGTTATTCAGTATGTAAAAGAAAAATACGGCGCATCTTCAGTATCACAGATTGTGACGTTTGGTACAATGGCTGCGAAAGCTTCAGTACGTGACGTTGGCCGCGTTCTTGATCTAGGCTATATGTTTACAGATAGTCTTGCAAAGCTAATCCCATTTAAACCGGGAAAGCATATAACGATTGCCGAAGCAATGAAGGAAGAGCCTCTTCTTCAAGAGCGATACAATAATGAGGATGAAGTTCGTCAGTTGCTCGATCTTGCACAACGTGTTGAGGGGCTAGCACGTAATGTTGGAATGCATGCAGGAGGTATGCTGATTGCACCTGGTAAGTTAACTGATTTTTGTCCGTTATATGTTCAGGGTGATAATAGTGCTGTTGTTAGTCAGTATGATAAAAATGATGTTGAGGCAGTTGGACTTGTGAAGTTTGACTTTCTTGGACTGACTACATTAACAATTCTTAATTTAACGAAACACTACATCAGTATGCTTGATTCTGAGAAGAAAGATTGGTCTCTAGAACACGTTCCACTTAACGATCAAACATCATTTAATCTTCTAAAAAAAGCAAATACTGTCGCAGTATTTCAACTTGAAAGTCGTGGAATGAAAGAAATGTTGAAAGACGCAAAGCCTGATCGATTTGAAGATATCATAGCACTTGTATCATTATATCGTCCTGGTCCGATAGACCTTATTCCAACTTTCTGTGCACGAAAGCATGGACGTGAAAAAATTGATTATCCCGATCCGCGTGTAGAATCAGTATTAAAAGAAACTTATGGAATTATGGTCTATCAGGAACAAGTTATGCAGATGGCGCAGATTATTGCTGGATACTCACTCGGTAGCGCTGATTTACTACGTCGAGCTATGGGCAAGAAGAAGCCTGAAGAGATGGCAAAGCACCGTGAATTTTTCCGAGATGGAGCAGCGAAGAACGGGCTAACATCGGATAAAGCTAATGAAATTTTTGATTTAATGGAGAAGTTTGCAGGTTATGGATTTAACAAATCACATGCAACTGCATACGCCATGCTTGCATACTATACGGCATGGATGAAAGCTAATTATCTAGCTGAATTTATGGCCGCCAACATGACTCTAGCAATTAGCGACACCGACAAAATTAAAATCCTATTTAATGACTGTATAGAAAATGGTTTAACAGTTTTACAGCCAGATATTAATGAGTCACATTATGGTTTCTTACCAGTCGCACAGGAAGATACAAAACGCTCGAATACGATTCGATATGGTCTCGGTGCGTTGAAGGGAAGTGGTCAGAATGCTATAGAAGAAATTATACGTGCGCGCAATGAAAAACTGTTTTCAGATATGTTTGATTTCTGTAGGCGAATCGATCGCCGCATTGTAAACCGACGGATGGTTGAAGTGCTAGTTCGCGCAGGTGCATTCGATTCAGTATGTACAAACCGAGCAAGATTACTTGAAACAGTACCACTGGCTATACGAGCAGCTGATCAGGCAGAAATAAACTCTATGCAAGCACTTCTATTCGACGATAGTACGGAATTCGAACATAAACAAGAATCCGTCACTTATGAAACAGTATGGGACGAGAAGAAACGTTTGCGTGAAGAAAAGGGTGCACTCGGGTTTTATCTATCTCGTCACTTATTTGATACATACAGAATGGAAGTTCGTCGTTTTGCTAGTGAGTCTCTCAGCGAACTAAAAGAAGGAAAGGACAAACTTATTGCTGGTGTGATTACATCAATGCGTACAAAGATGACTCAACGCGGTAAGATGCTCATCGCCTTACTCGATGATGGAACAGGTCAGTGCGAAATTTCTGTATTCAATGAACAGTTTGAAGCAAACAGGGCGCTTTTCAAAGAGGATGAACTGCTCATTATAAAAGGATATGGACGCAGAGATCCATTTAATAACCGTCTTCGTTTTACAGCTGATTTTGTAATGGATCTCGAGCGTGCGCGTAGCTTCTATGCACGGGCGGTACAGCTAACTATTAATACAAATACTGCAGATACAGAAAAATTGCGATGTGTACTTAAGTCACACCTAGCTAAGAATATACAACAGATAGAAGTGGTAGATAAAGGTACAACTACTATTGACCTGAGAACAAAAAACCGTATCCCATACAAAAGCCAACGACGTATATCATCCTTAACCCAAATTGGGCTAAGCGTACAAATTCTATACAGAACTCAACATGTACAGGCCCAAATACATCTTGGTGATGCTTGGCGAGTTAATCCAAGTGATATGTTTCTACAAGAGTTACGAACTACGTTCAAAGGAAGCATAGTTGAAATTGAATATTGATTATTTAATTATATTGGCCCGACTAATAATAACGTTGGATTATAATCTATAAATTGTTTGCTAGTGAGTTAGTATTAACTAGGCATATAATCGAAATCGATTTAACTTTAAGAGTAAAATAAGAATATCTTCGTCGAAGACGATCTTCAGAGAATAGAGAGTTTTCAAGGTTACTATTTATAATACGTTCGAAAACGATAATATAGTCTACATATGATAAGCTTAAGATATGACAACCTGCTCAAGGTTGGAATGATAATGAAAAACATTGTAATACAAGTATATAGTATTAGGACTTGAGGGTCGAAATTACAAAATTACAAATATGTATAAAAAATACTAATATCTGATATAGATCATCGTATTTTTATCATTATTTTTCAAAAAGTTATTAGAAGTAAAGGCAAGAATATACAACACATCATTAGTATCTACTACTCTATACATAATAGATCTTTTATTTCTGCACGAATTAACTCAAGAATTAATAGTGTATCTTCTATCAAGATAAGTCTTACATCTAAGAAAGATCTGCTTTGGAAATTAAGGGTATACCCTCTATAACAGTATAAGTACGCTATATTCAAAAATTCTTAATCCTTTACTGGACTATGTAGACTTATTTTAGTAGATAGCTATTAAGTAAAAGTATATTTTATTCTTTGTGATAGTCTTTAGCTCGTATCGAATTATTTACTAAACTACATATATAAACTAGCTTTTATTTCAGTTAGGCTTAGAATGTTTAATTGGGATAATTTATGCTTGCTCATCATTTTTCCATCGAATAAATATAAGTACACTATCAATTCAATATTATATTTGAGATCGGTCAGATTCTATCTAACTTGACTGATACAATATTTATATTCCTTTTGTGATTTATTAGCTCGCTATTATAGCTTTCCCCTCTACCTGTTCTATTTGAACTAGTATATAGAATTTATTGTCTTGATGATTATATATGTTACTATATATTGGTCCTTAATCATTAGTAAGATTAATCATCTACTACGCGATATAAGCGGTGATTACTAGGTATTAAAGAATAGGTTTATTATCCTGTCGTTGAAAAAGATAGTTAGCAACCATAACGTATGACATTAGACTCTTCATGGAGATAATTAAAAATCTATGTAGATACACGATTCAGAATCGTATTTAGTCTGGGCTCTTACATAGCCTAACTTATATATTCTTACTTCGATAGTACTCGAGATTGTAATCACAGACACTGTCCTAGAATCTCTAAAAGACAAAAACTACGATGATTAATAGCCTTGTGATGTTTATCATACGTCAGTTGATATTTATAATTTCACCGATCAAACATCTAATTGATATGAATCAGATATTATAATGTTCGACGGTTAGCTGATAAAAATAATTTTTAGACTGATCGCGTTCGACAAAGCCAATCGAGTAAAAAGAAATGTCATAGATTAGTTTTAAGAGCATCGTACACATATATATTTATATAAAACAAGATTATTAGATCGAAGTTCGATTACGGAACTTCATATTCAATTGTATGAATATTTAATCCTCTTTTAAACTTCATATATTTTTAATCGCTAATTAACTAATGTCAGATTTGTTTTTTCATTTTAGTTTCCGGCATTGCAAACCACACAAGTAGTGTCCCACATATACCAATTATCCCAAGTCCCAAAAAACTAATTGATATATCGAAGCGTTCAGCAACAAAGCCTGCTATCGCTGTGCTGAGCATCGCGCCGATACCAGATGAAAGTCCGAATAGGCCTATACACAGGTTGTAACGACCTTTTCTGCCAGTGACATCTGCAGCGACTAATGGAAGCATAACACTTAATACGACAGTGCTAATTCCATCAAGCGCTTGAATTAGAACAAGAAAATATGGACTACTTACTTTCGAAAATAGTAATGCACGCACTGGAAGCGCGAAGAAGCCAAGTATCAATATTGGCCGGCGACCCCAGCGTCGTGCAGAGTACCCAACCCACGTCGATAACAACGCGACAACAGCTTGTGGCACAGCGACGCATGCAGCAATCACAAGCTGTATGTTTTCGCTCATTTTGTCTGTCACTTCACCAGCTATAAGATTGAGCATTGCTGTATTTGAAAAGTGAAATAACATAATACATCCAGAGAAGGTCAGAATCCGCTTATCAACTATTAGTTCCAGCAGAGTTTCTTTATTTTTTTTATCTTCGCTTCTCAAATCAGAGCAGTAGAATATATCATATATTCTTGTAGAAGCGGGCGCTATTGTATATGTTGGTTGAATTATAGATAACGCCACTAATGCAGGCAGCGCGAGCGAGGCAATCAGCCAGAATACAGCACGAATAGAGAAATATTCACCGCATAAACCTATCAAACCTGAAGCAATAACGCTCCCGATTGATGCCCAGCGTGCGTTTTGGCTAAGTCGTTCACCAAGTTGGGTATAACCAACAAGAGAAAATGAGAGTGTAGATATTGCTGGCAATAGCATGCAACTTGCAAATCCATAGAATATTTCGGCTATAATTATAAATACAGTCTTCTGACTCAAAGAAAATAGAAGAACAGATAGAATAATTGTAGAAATTGCGCAGGCAGCAGCACTTTTCTTATTTTTTATTGAATCAAGTATAGCCCCGCCTGGGAGCTGGATTATCATCGCGCTGATTGTGCCTATCGATAGTACTATGCCTATCTCACCCTGTGTCCACTTGTATGTAGCGAGATATGATGTAATAAACGGGGTTAAACCGGTTTGGAAATTTGCGATGAAAAAATTGAGCCAGTCGAGAGCTTTGAGACTACGCTTACTGACAGGCTGCATAGTCATAGCGTGGTTCTTATCGACCATACAGTAAGTAGGAGTAGTAGAAATAGGATCCTTAATAGGACGGGATATAGAAGGTATAGCGCGATAGACAAGTAAGGAAAAGGAAATTCAATCCGTCTGCATTGTCTTAATAAGCCGTGAAGAAGTATTAAGTTTCTCTATTCCTTTGCGTTAAACTACTGCGCAGATCTAATAAGACAGTATGTCAACGAAGGATATATTTTCATATTGTTGTTCTCAACAGCTCTATCACACGTAGAAATAATAACGTTAAATACTACGTATCAGACAATTCAGATAATAATAAAAACTTTAGTCGATCAGCAGTCGACATATCTTTGATCTAAAAATCAATAATTTTTTGTTAATCCCCTCCTAGAGGTAGGAGGTTTGAAATATAGATAGACGTCTGAAGTACTATTATGATACAGACAGAGATAATTCTTTTTTTCTAATAGGGTCAAATATTTTAAGTAAAATTTAGAGAAATCATCGATTTGTTTGATATTTTCTCCTTATAGTTAATATAAGATGGAACATCCATCATGAAAAATTTTACAATACATCTATTTATAATAAGGTAAGGAAAAGCAACTAAATCAGAAGATGAACTGTATAAAATTTACGAGTAATGAAACTAGAACTAGAATTTGGTATTCCAAGAGTGTATTATACACTATAATATAACTCAACTTTTCTGTTGTTATAATAAGAGGCTATACGAAGACGAAGAAATTGAGAATTCCGTATCAGGAATTAGTTATTATATTAATAATTAATAAAATAATTGATTTCTTAGATTAGAGTAATATACTCCAAGTAGCTCAATGTTATGAGTTAAAAAATTTTTTAAAAAAAATTTATATAAGTAATTGTGTTTATATTATTCTCGTTACTTTAAAATATTCTTTTATTTAAAAAGGCTGAGTTAAAGGGGAATCATAAATTTAATTTTCCTATCATATAATTGATGATAATTCTCTGAATATAGATGATAAGTTCGTTGAACTATTCCGAATAGTTTCATCATTAAAACAAGATCATAAAGATCTTCCTCTTTTTCGAAGGAAATCCTTAAATGAATAAAACTATTATCCTTGCAGCTGCTGCAGCAGCATTTACTACTGCAGCTTATGCACAAGATATGCAAAATGCAAAAAGCAGTCTTGCCTTATATGGAATTCTCGATACTGCTGTTACTTACAGAACCAATATCAATAATAATCAGGAATGGGTGATCCGTAGTGGTATTACCCAGAGTAATTTTGGATTACGCGGCGTAGAAAATATAGGCAATGGCTTAAAGGCAATATTTCTCTTGGAAAGCGGATTAAATATTTCTAATGGGAAGGTTGATGATACTAATCACTCCTCATTTAATCGTGAAGCATATGTTGGTTTATCAAGCAATGCTGGAACATTATTAGTAGGTCGTCAGCACGGTTCAATACAAGATTATCTATCGCCTATTTCATCAACAGGAAGCTGGGGTGGAATGCACTTTTCACATATAAAAAATAGAGATTTTCTTTTTAAGAGCGCTAGCATCTTATTAGATAACACTGTAAAATTTACAAGTCGTGATTATAGTGGATTGAGATTCGGCGCTACATATTCTTTCCCTAATAGAGAATCTGAGAAAAAAACTTCATACAGTGCCGGCGTTTCTTACCAATGTCAAGATCTACGTCTTGCCGCTTCATATATAAAACTAGATAGAAAAGAAGATAAAGATAATAGTGCTCTTAATGGTTACATCTATGGTGTAGGTACAACCTATAATCTGGGCATAGGAAGGATCGGTGCTTTATGGACACAATCTTTTAAAGACTTACCTAACAATTCTCTAGGATATAAACGTTTAGATACCTATGAAGTTAATGCACGGTATAATCTGTCTCCAGATCTTGCTGTCAGTGCGAGTTATAGCTATATGCATTTGACGAGAGAAAAAGGTAATAATCCTTCATCTTGGAACCAAGTTGGTGTACAAACTGATTATATGCTGTCTAAACGTACTGGATTATACGCTCAGGTACAGTACCAGAATTTAAATAAAGAATCAAAAAGTACATCTTTCATTTACGAAGACTATGATGGTTTATCAAAAATTGAAGGAATGAATAAGAATAATTTCTTAGCAGCATTTGGTATACGTCATAGTTTTTAAGAGATTTTTATTTGGTTCGTTTACATGAGGATTAAGCTACCAGTTAACCCATATTAACCTCCTTTAAACATGCTAAAAGTTTGTATGGTCGGTTGCTTTTTCCTCTATCAATGATTTTTCTATTGAGTAGTAATAGGATATTATGAATATATAGCGGAAATTAATTAGCCTTCAACGATAATTAGTTTGTCGGCATAAGATACAATCATCGACCAGTTAGGTCGCGTCCATTTACTTAATTTTTTGTTTGGTTTTATAATGTCTTCGCGCTTTCGATTGCTGCACGCAGACGCAGACACAATCCCAGTTGACAAGTCTGTTGCATTTGTTGCAACAGCAAATCTACCTACGCGATACGGACAATTTTCTTCTCATGCATTTCGCATGTCTAATAATAATGAAGAACATCTTGCTCTTGTTATCGGTGATGTGACTGGTGGGTCTCCTGTGCTTACACGCCTGCATTCTGAATGTCTTACAGGTGATGTATTTGGTTCTTATAGATGTGATTGTGGCGAGCAGCTTGATCTTGCTCTACGTTATATTTCGAAAGAAAAACGTGGTATACTTCTATATCTTCGCGGTCATGAGGGTCGTGGAATCGGGCTAACTAATAAGATTTCAGCTTATGCATTTCAGGAACAGGGACGTGATACTGTTGAAGCAAATCTTGATCTTGGTTTACCTGACGATGCACGTGAATACAGTTCAGCTGCCTTAATACTGAAACAGCTTGGTGTAACATCTGTTCGGCTAATGAGTAATAATCCTAAAAAGTTTGATGCTCTTGAGCAGTATGGTATTTCAGTGTCTGAACGAGTTACATTATCCGTACCAGTCAGGGAGGAAAATAAGCGATATATTAAGACCAAACAGCTGAAATTTGGTCATTATGATGTTTAAAAAATTAGAAAGAAAATTTAACTAAATTAGATTAGTTTAGATTTCGATTTAATGATAAACCATAAGCTATACCAGATAAGATTGAAATCCAAAAACTTGTAGGCCAGTCTGTATAATATGCGAGAGTAATTCCTGTCCATGCTTCACCTAACGCAAGTAGTGCAGAAAAAGTTATTCCTGTTGATATTATCTTTGTAATGTTCTGTGCGGCTGCGGCAGGGCCAACAAGCAATGTAAATACGAGTAATATGCCTACGATATGCGCGCTTGCAGTAACTGCAAGCGCGCATATCGAAAGGAATATTATAGAAGTTACACGTAATGATATTCCTTTAGCCTCTGCTACCTCTGGTTGTAATGAGACAAAGAGCAGTGGGCGTGCTATTGCAGCAAGCGCGATAGTACTAACTGCGCTGATTATCGCAAGTATGCTAAGCGTTTCTCGACTGACTGCAAGTATATTACCGAATAGTAATGTCGCAATTTGTGTTGCAAATGACATATGAAAATGCAAAAAAAGCAATCCAATACCAAGCGAAATAGATAGAATAAGACCAATTGCAACGTCACGCCCAGTAAATTTTTCGCCAAGTATACCTATCTCAATCCCAGCCAAGAGTGTGAAGGTAACCATTCCCCAAATTGGTGATATACCGAATAATGCTGCACCTGTAGCGCCTGTGAATCCAACGTGAGATAGTGCATGACCTGCAAATGTTTGTTCACGTAATACAAGAAAATAACCAACAATACCAGCAAGAACTGAAACGATTGCTGATGCTATAAAAGCATTGATCATGAATTCATATTTAAACATTACTTTACGCCTGTTGTTATTATAGGAGGTTTGAGAAAAAGCATTGAGGCTTAAAGAGATTCAATGTTTATTGAAACTTGTATCACAACTATCTTCGTGTCTGTGATCACGCTTTTCAAGCTCAACATTTCCTGACATTACAAAAACCCTACCGTTTACACGTATAACATCAATAGGCGTTCCATATAGCTTGGAAAGAATTTTATTTGTAATAACTTCGTCAACAGTACCTAGTACTGCAGTACCGTTTCCAAGATATAAAATACGGTCAAGCACATTTAGAAGTGGATTTAGTTCATGTGCAGAGAATAGAACAGTAATTGAAAGTTCACGTTGTAGTCGTCGTATGAGGTCAATAATGATACACTGATAGCTTGGATCAAGACTGATTAAAGGTTCATCAAGTAATAATATACTTGGTTCTCCGAGCAGACATTGTGCAAGTAATAGACGTTGACTTTCTCCGCCAGAAAGTTCTGATAATGATCGATGTGCAAGCTGTGTAGCGCCAACGAGGTTAAGTACTCGATCTATATCAGTACGCGTTTCTATGCCATTATATGGCGGCCCCCATCTATTTCCATTAGCTGCTATTGCAATGAAGTCATATCCACATATACGACGAGCTGCAATCGTATTTCGGATTTGAGGCATATAACCAATAGACGGATTTCCACGAGCAACATGCTTGCCTAAGACTTGTAATGTCCCAGATGATATTGGAACGAGTCCCAGGATAGCTCGCATCAATGTTGTCTTACCCGATCCGTTTGGTCCGAGTACACCAACGAATTCACCTGGCTCTATTTCAAATGTAGCATCACGTAGGATTGTTCGATTGCTAAGTTCAAGAGTAACGAGATCAAGTTTAATAACTGGAGGCAATTTATATATTGTTGAGTTCATAAGTTTTAGCTCTTAATCTATTGTACTGACAACAGTCTTTAGTTAGACGAATTATCAAGAGCGCGCTCAATAGCTTCAAGTTGTGATAATTGCCATTGTTGAAATGTCTTATCCGATGGCTGCGTCTCAGTGACACCAATTATTGGTATATGTGCATCGCGAGCAATATTTAACATCTGCTTTGTCATTGGCTCTTCAGTTTGTCTATTATAGATTAGAGCTCGTACCTGATGATTTCGCAGATTATTTTCAAAAGCAGCAATATCAGCTGCACTAGCTTCAGCACTATTCATAGTAGCAATTTGAAAGTGCTTGTTATGCATTTCAAGGCAGAGCGCATCGACTAAGTAACCGGCTATAGGCTCAGTAGCGGTTATCGGCTGACCATGATATTTTGCACGTATCGCAGAGATTTTTTCTAAGAATGGTTTTAATGATTCAATGAATTGCATAAGATTCGCATCGAATTCTACCTTATGCGCTGGATCTATACGGCTAAGTTCTGAATTGAACGCACGAGCAATAATTGGCATTGTTTCTGGTTTATACCATAGATGTGGATTGTCTCCTATTTTTTTGCCGACAAGATTAGCAACAACAAGTACTGTACGCTTTGGTTGCTTTGATGCTGATAATAAACGTGATATCCACGGATCGTAGTTGGCGCCATTATAAATGACAATCTGTGCATCATGTAATATTCTGGCGATCTTTGGGCTTGCTTCGAATAAATGCGGATCCTGACTTGGATTATTAATAATACTTGTAACTGCAATATGTTTACCACCAATTTGCTTTGCTAAGTCACCATAGAAATTCTCGGCTGCAACGATATTAACTGGCATAGAAAATGTATGCCAGGAAAATAATAGAAAGGTTAAATGAATAAATATTCTAATCCATAAAAGAATGGATGAGTAAGACGATAAACGATGTAGCCATATTTTATTACAGAAAATAAATTTATAGCTGGATTTGGAAAAAATTCTGTTATATAGAGAAAGTTGAGATAGACCAATAGGCATAGATATTCTCTATATGATCATTTTTATAAAAAATGATAATAGCAAAAGTGGTTTACAATGTTTTTCTAAACTATTCTTATAACATATCATCGATATGTATTCTAAATAGAATCGATCAAATAAAAATGTTGTTGACTAGTATGGTATTTCAATCACACTTATATACTTTCGAATAAGTAAAGATGATGAAAGCATTTGTTTACATTGGTAAGCAATCTCCTTTATATCAGATATAAGAATTGTCATACTATCTGCTTCCGATTCTGACTCAACTACCATCATCTCGAGGTCACGGATAAGTATTTTTGTTATCTCGAGATGATCGGTAGATGGCGGCTCTCTTATCTCTGCCTTTTTAAGATTTTCAAGTACTGCTTCAAGTACTCGCTGTAATGCATTAGGTTGTTGATCTTGATAATATAAACTTCGAATCAATGGTGCGATAGCTGTAATCTGTGAACTAAGAAGATGAGCCTGTATAAGTAAATTATTGAGTTCTGCAACATATCGCTGGTGTACCTTCGGCTCGAGCATCATACGCTGGAAAGCTTGTCCAAGATTTGCAAATGTAATATGTACTTTCCTTCGTGCAAGACGATACTGATAATCACTTCTGATTAGTGGGCGTCCTATTGCGATAAAGAGAGAGTTTGATTTAGAGTTATCATGTATAGTGTGCGAACAAGCTATAGTTTCAAAATATTTACGCATAGCAGTGAGCATATTAGTAATATGTTTGCCAATCATCCTATACTCCCACAAGTATGGAAGTAACCGGCTTGCTACAATTGAAATAATACAACCAATAATGGTATCGATTGCACGCTCACCAATGAAACGTAGATTTCCTGGTGCGAGAAGATAAAACATTAGTAATACATATGACGAAGTGAAAACAACACTAACTCCATAACTAAAAAGAAGTAAGCTATAACTCATCACCATCGATGCAAACATAATTGCAATTAGCATATATGTATTTTTGATCATATAAATTAATACTGTACTAATTACACAACCAAGTAGCGTACCAATAATTCGCTGTGTATTGCGTTGTTTTGTTAATGAGTAGTTTGGTTTTAGTATGACTATGCTTGTTATTACTATCCAATAGGCATTTGTGAGTGGAAGCAAGTACCCAAACCAGAAACCAACAGCAACCGAGATTGTCACGCGTAATGCATGACGGAAACTCGGTGAGTCCACGTTTAGATTAGAGAAAATTAGAAATGGTGATATATTTCGATGTTGCAGGAAGCGTCCAAGCATTTTATCTATTTTTGGATCTATTTTAGGATCTAGCGTTCTGTTTCCAGCTAGATTTTGGTGTATTCTTTCGATTAGTCGTATTGCACTCCACATCCGACGGAATGTCGAAAGTACAGATGCATATGCTTCAAAATGAATTTTCTGAAAGTTTTTCTTACGCATTAATTCTATTTCATATTCAATAGCTCGTAATTCAGCTTTCATACCTACTGCCTGATTTGGTATACGGTTCTCAAGAACAGCAAGGCCAGTTTCTTCAAGATCAATTGCAGCTTTACGAAGGAGATCTCGATAGAAGATCATCAAATCCGAGTTACCAAATGTGTCACGAAGAAGGGCATAATTAATATGCATACTGAAGAAAAGGTCATGCAAATCAACGGTGTTAGTAAATAGATTAAATATTGCTTTTCGATCTGAATTAAGCTTACCATTACGAAGTTTTGGTAGGTTGCGTAATATAATATCGCGAGCGGCCTCTTGTGTTTCTACTGCCTTAATTTGTTTTGCAATGAGATTACGATAGCACTCATCAATCTCTAAATCAGAATCATAAAATGCCGCACGTGAACATAAATAATTAGCGCATGAGAATAAGCTTTCTGCAAGTGTTTGCTTTTCAATCCGATACGCTTTCCAACGTACTACTATAGTGGCCCAGTATGTATACCAGAGCCCACCAGAGAGCATCCATAATGCATTGACAAGCGCTTTTATCGGGGTTAGCTTTTCTTCAAGCGTCATCGTCATCATGAAAAGCGCTGCAAAACTGATCTGTGTCCAATGGTTACCGTAGACTACAATTAGTGAAAGCATAAACGTAACTGGAACAATCGTTAGCCACAGTACAAACATTTTCGATGTCGCTAGCCCAGTTACTAAAACTGCCAAAAAACCTATTATACTGCACGAAAGCATTTCGTTATGCTTATGTTTAATTGGTCCTGGCATATCAACAGCACATGCCCCTAGTGCCCCTGTAGAGATTGTGAACCCAAGATCTCTATCGTGTAAGACAATTAGGCTTAATATCGCCGGAAGCGATACACCAACTGCAATACGTAGTCCGCCAAAAAAGTATTGGCCATAAAGAAATTTCCTTATTTCAATGAAATAGCTCATTAACAGACTAAATGTGAAATTGTGTGTGAAGTTATACTCATTTTACATAAATAAATGTTCTGATAATCATAGAAATGAATCTATCCTATTTCGCATAGATTACGCTTTATTTTAAAAAGATTTTTCTATTTTCTTGCCATTTAGATGTTGATAACACACATTACTCTCTAACTATATTTATGCTTCATCTCTTTCAATCGAACCATTACGAAACACTTACAGAGGCGCTGCTTGATGATATTGAAACTTCTCAAGAGAAAGATGAATTATGGATTCCATGGCAGATTATTGTACCCAATAGCGCGGTACGGAGACGGCTCGAACTTGATCTCGCTTCTCGACACGATATATGTATTAATATCGAGTTCGCATATCTTGAGCAGTGGCTATGGAATCAGATCAATCGTATATACAAAGATGTGCCTCAATATTCGCCATTCACGCCGGATCGGCTTGTCTGGCGCTGTTATCGTTTACTATGCGATGCAGTAGATTTTAATGACATAAAGCATAAAAAATGTAACTTACAAAGTAATACTCCTTGGTTTGCCTCACCACGTCTTACTAAATATCTGTTGTCGTCTAATGACACGATGCGCTACGAACTTGCACGCCGTATCGCAAACGTTATGAATCATTACTTAAATTATCGTCCGGAATGGCTTTCCACATGGCAGACTGGGGAGTCTATTTTAAGAAACGATATAACAAAAATATTAGAGTCAGTATTCGATGATGAAAAGTGGCAGTCTTCGCTATGGCGAGCTATTACAGGAGAAGTTGTTGGAGAAAAGATGCTACCTGTACATAATTTTCTCCTTGGAGGTTATGACTCTAGTTTAGAAACTATAGCACGCATGTGTTTGCCGACATCGGTTAGCATATTCACGCTACCCATTATTACTCCACTGCATGCTTCATTACTACACAAGCTTTCGATTTGGATTGATGTTCGAATTTACTCGCTAAATCCATGCAAAAAATTATGGTTTTATGTCAAGAATGAAGAAATTCAAGTAGAAATTCAGAGAATCTATCAGCATCCTTTTCTTACTGAATGGGGCAAACAGATAGGGGCAAGGTTACATGTGTTAAATAAACTAACACAAAGTGTTTCATCAAGTAAGACAGCGAATTTTGTTGAGAATAACCTGTCTACATATCTTGCGTACATCCAGAATACGATTCTTAATCCACAATATAAACTAATTTTTAGCGGTGAGACTCTAAATACTCATGGAATTGAAGTACACGTATGTCATAGCCTTACTCGACAACTTGAAGTACTACATAATAGGCTACTTAAATTGTTAAACGAAGATAATAGTCTGAAACTATCAGACGTTCTTATCGTGATTCCAAATATTTCAATAGCAGAACCGTTGATTAATTCGGTATTCGGTATGTCCGATTTAGAAAGGACTGTTCATATTCCGTATAAAATCACCGGTTTGAGGGCGTCACATACAAATTTAATTATACGTGTTATTCTCGATTGGCTTACGCTTCCAGATAGACAGATTAGTGCATTAGAGCTCATAGAATGGTTACGCATCGACGAGATAGCTACCTGCTATAAAATTGATGAAGTTGATCTTAAAGTTATTGAGAGATGGCTTTCAAAGGCTGGAGGAAAACGAGGTCTATCAAATAGATGTCATAGTAATACAGACGTTAATAATATACCGCGTCATACATTTTCTGATGCTCTTAAAAGGCTTTTTCTTGGTTATGCTATGCAAGATGGCACAGGACCAATCGGTATTTATCTGCCAATCAATACATTTGAAGGAAGCGAATCCGAGCTACTTGGGCGGCTTACCTGTTTCATAGACAATCTCGATAGTTTTTCATGCCTAATTGCACAAGATCACACGCCAAAGGAATGGAATAATATACTTTCTAATATGCTTTCCTGTTTCTTTAATTTTAGTTCAGCATATTCAGATACACTGAATAATATACGCGATACTTTAAGCGCTATGTTCGACGCGATGATTGAATCAGCAGCTGATAAATCAATTTCTGCTCCTGTTGTTCGGGCTGGGTTGATCTCTGAATTTGATAGGTCTATACCAGGAGGTGTGCCACACGGCTGTGTTACGTTTTCATCTATGGCAAGCTTACGTGGTTTAGCGTATCGAGTAATTTGTCTTCTAGACATGGATGATGGTGCGTTATCATGCTATTTTAAACGAATGGATGAATTTGATTTAATTACTATACTGCCAAAGTTAGGCGATAGCCAGCGTCAAGATGATTCACGAAGTCTATTTCTTGATTTTCTACTTGCCGCACGTGATAGCCTGTTTATTTTCTATACTGGTCGTAGTATTAATGACAATTCACCGTTGCCGCCGTCCATAGTTGTAGAAGAACTACTAGACTATCTCGCAGACATTTCGGCCGGTCTTAATGCATCAGGAGATATGCTTAATACAGCGCGGCGTTCATTCATTATTGAGCATCCATTGCAGTCTTTTTCGCCATCATATTTCGAAGAGACTGACCAACTTTTTTCTTACAATACCGAGCATGCGTCGATTGCGACACTGCTAATCAGTAATGAAGAGTCAGATTGTACAAGTAATGACATTACACCGTTTTTCTCGCAGCCGTTACCTCGTGAGTCTGTAGAGCCAATTTCATTTATCGATTTTGACCTGTTCTGGCGATATCCTACCCGCGCATTACTACGCGATCGACTCGGTATTGTTCTAGCTGATATGCAGTCAAAGCAACTTGACAACGAACCGTTTGAACTTGACTATGCGGGAAGCTATGTTCTTGCTGATCGTATTCTCCCAATTCTAATTAAATCTGGCGAAACATCGGCAATCAATCATGCGCGTCGTATTATAAACGCGAGCCATGAATTACCGGCAGGTGCTACGGGTAAGGCATGGCGTGATCGGGTGTTCTGTACACTAATGCAACTTGCTGAAAAAGTACGGCATGCGCTATCTGATGGTGAGGTATGCTTGCCATTTGAGTTAGAAATATTTACAAAATGGCCACATGTCAGCTGTCCACTATTCTGCAGTGATAACACAGTACTTGCTCGCGATGCGACAGCCGAACCGCTTTTATTATACGGTACGATAAACCGATTAACGCCGTCTGGGCAGGTTATCTATCGCTACGCACGACCAGGAGCTCGGGACTATATATCAGCTTGGCTTATACATCTTGTTTATTGTGCAATATTACCAGACGGACCACGCCGTACATTATGGTTCGGTAGCAATAATAGTGCATTTGAGTTTATAGAAGTTGAGTCACCATTACGATATCTATCATCACTTACTGCGTTGTTCAGAGCAGGCCGACGTATGCCACTACCTTTTTTCCCTCATAGCGCATGGTCTTGGATTAAAAGTAGTAAAACTAGATCAGCTAATTTTTTAATTAACGACCGACTTGCTAGTGAATCAAGAGATCCGGAATTCGAGACCGCTTGGCGTGGTATAGACTTGTCATCGCTTAACGAGTCATTTTATGCTCTTGCGCGAGTCATGTTCGATCCGATTATTGAACATCTATTAGAAGTAAAATAATACTCTCATATCATGGCATTACAATCCTTTGCTGAGCTAGATGTATTTCGATGCGCGCTAGACGGTATAGGTCATATCGAGGCATCAGCAGGAACTGGTAAGACATGGAGCATCTGCGCGCTATATATTCGATTTCTACTGGAGAAAGATCTTTCCACTGATAAAATTTTAGTTGTAACATTCACAAAAGCAGCTGCATCTGAATTATACAATCGGATTCGTGAAAAACTCGTACAGCTTGAACACACGTTTAAAGCTCGAGATACCGCGAGTGATCCATTTATTATATACCTGCTCAATATAATCCTTGATCCAACCTCTAAAATCAGTTTAGAGATGGCGAAGAAGCGAATTAATCGTGCGCTACGGACATTCGATCATGCACAGATTTACACGATCCATACATTTTGTCATCGCACATTACAACATGCTCCATTCTCTTCTGGAGCACCTTTCTCTTTTAATATAGTAAATAACGATTCAACACTGAGATTTGATTTAGCATCTGATTTCTGGCATAGGCGTGTTGAGCCTGTGGCAAATCAAGAGCCTGAATTTGCCACGTGGCTTATTAAGTCTGGTATAGGACCATCTACGCTTGATGAGCAACTTACACGTTGGCTTAAAACCCAGTTATCTTCTATACCTTACCGATTAAGTGAAATTTCTAAGATAGATAATAATGAAGAAATGATAGTGACGCGATGTTTCGTTGTTGCGGCACAGCTCTGGTCGATCGAATATAATAATATTGAGACACTTTTAAAAAGCATACAACCTATACTGAATCATCGCTCACATAATCCAGAAGCTATATTCGATGCGCTATCCGCATGGAACTCGTATTTTGCACGATCTAATATAGATATAAAAGAACTGCCAAAGGCTGCATTGAAATTGACACGAACAGCACTTGTGAAAGCAACAAAGAAAGGTAGTTTTGTACCAAAACACCCATTCTTCGATCTAGCTGAATCGCTAGAGGTAGCGCTTATAAATGCAGAAGTTACACAGCGTAAGCGTTGGATCATTCTTGTCACTGAATGGCTCAATGAAGCACCGAATATGCTCGCGTTACGGAAGCGTACACAGGGTTTATTGACATTCGATGATCTACTTATACATCTTTATGATGTACTGCAAAAGCAATCATCTCTCAGAGAGATACTACGCACACGTTATCGTGCTACGTTAATTGATGAATTTCAAGATATT
Organism: Burkholderia sp.; assembly: GCA_032470195.1. Taxonomy (GTDB): domain Bacteria; phylum Pseudomonadota; class Gammaproteobacteria; order Burkholderiales; family Burkholderiaceae; genus Burkholderia. Next base: position 326,405 of record JAVHYX010000002.1, read on the forward strand.
GATTCTCTACAATTTAAGATTTTCGATCAGATTTTTATACAAGCTGGTGGGCCGCTTTTTTTTGTTGGAGATCCGAAGCAAGCAATATATAGTTTTCGTGGAGCAGATTTACATCCTTATTTTGCATTCTATTCACGTGCAAGTGCTTGCTACAAGCTTTCGATAAACTACCGTTCTATTCCGACAATTGCTGAGGCATGTAATCGATTCTTTGGATCAAATACTCAAGCATTCGTATTAGATAAACTTCACTATCACCATATACGTGCTAGCTGTCATAAACATCGACAGCTTATCGATGAAACTGATGATACTTCGCATACAGGAGATTTTAGAATCTGGATGCTACCTGACGGTGACAGGACACTATATAAGCGAGATGCTCAGTGGTACGCTGCACAGGCCTGTGCATCAGAGATAAAAAGATTAATTCAAGGAGCCCACGATGGTCGTGTGCGACTTGGCGAGACAAAGTTATTGCCGAAAGATATTGTTGTACTCGTGCAGACTCATCGTCAAGGTCGTCTTATGAAGAGAGCGCTCACCATGTGGAGAATTAGCAGCACTGAGTTTACACAGGCATCTGTATTCTCAACAATAGATGCACAGAATTTCGAGCGTGTCCTCGCTGCTATTGACTCACCTAACGATTTATTACGTCTTCGATCAGCACTTTCAATTGATTGGCTTAATCTCAATGCTGCAAATCTATGGCAGATTAATCAGAGTGTTGGAAAAGAGCAAGATATCTTATTATCTGGAAGAATATTATCATCAGATACAATGAGCATCTGGATTAAACGTTTTTCGCATTATCAGTTACTATGGAAAAAGATCGGGTTTTCAGCTATGTGGCACAGACTTTTTAACGAACTAAAAATAGCCGAATGCCTAATAAACATAGGGATAGATAGCGAACGCCGAATTACAGATATAAATCATCTCGCTGAGCTCATACAAATCCGTGCCTCTGAGCAACCAGGTATCTTATCGACGATCTGCTGGCTTACTGCACGGCGCATGGATGGAGGAGGCGATGATGCTTATTTGAGACTTGCGTCCGATCGTAATTTAGTACAGATATTGACTATACATAAATCGAAGGGACTTGAATATGCAATTATATTCTGTCCATTTCTAAGCGATGGAATGTTACGTGAACAGCATTCTACTTCTTTACTACAAGATATCTATACTCAAGATATTGTAAAACACACATCTCAAAAGGCGATACTTGATCAAGGAGCAGAAAACATTCGACTTATTTATGTTGCACTTACACGCGCTATTTATCGATGCTATCTAGTCGCTGGACCTTATTTATCTTCACGTTCAACTCGCGAATCTCGCCGTAGCATGATGAATTGGCTTATTGCAGGTAATGAGAAAACATTTAACGAATGGATTGATAATCCACCAGACAACTCTACTCTAGCTAAAGCATGGCGTATGTTATCCGGTGGGCCAATTAGTATTACTCCATTGCCTATTGTAGTTAATAAACAGAAGAATATTCAGTCTAATAAACAACCCCAGATACTTGTTGCACGTCGCGCATTTCGCATATTATGCGATGAATGGAAAATAGCAAGTTTTAGTTCGATAACAGCTTCTAGCATCCATATTGGAATCAATGATCCAACATTAATTGAGGAAGAATTTCGTCCTGATTACGATATATCTATAGATATCATAGAATCGTCCGAAGATGCTGACACCAAACCTTATCAAGATCCTGTCATGATACCAAATGACGATATTCTTATGTTTCCTTCTAGCGCAGAAGCAGGTAAATGTTTACATCGTCTATTTGAGCTAAGTAATTTTAACGATGCATCATCTTGGCTAAATGCCGCGAGTAGTGCGTTACGCGATTATCCTGTCCAATCAACGCCAGAATTAGATAAGTATCTACCATCAATGATGGTAAAACTTGTTAATGATGTAGTCCATACTGAACTTATACCAGGATTTAGGATGGCAGATTTATCACAAGATAGACGACTTAATGAAATTAGTTTTCTTTTTCCAGTACGATCGTTAGATCTAAGCGCTTTACGGTTATTAATTATCAAATACGGTTATTCAGATATCATGCTGAATCCTGGTATAATATCTGGTTTCCTAAGGGGGTTCATCGATATGATCATTAAGAATGATGACCGCTTCTGGATTGTCGACTGGAAATCAAAACACATTGGATATACGCAGGATGCATATAGTGAGCATGCTCTAGATTCCGTGATGACAGACCATGCTTATCATCTACAAGCGTTAATTTATATAGTCGCATTACATAGATTTCTTCGAAATCGTCTAAAAAACTATAATTATGATCTACATATTGCTGGATATATGTATCTATTTATACGTGGTATTCGTCCAAGTTGGAAAAGTAAAAATAAGCTATCTGGAATTTATACGCGTCGACCTGCCCGTAAGCTCATTTATGAACTTGATAGGATAATAGGCGGAGAATAAATGTGCTCGACACTACATTATTGTCTGATAATGATCAAAATTTATTTTTGACCAAGAGAATTGACATTGAAACCGCACTCATGGAAGGGTTTTCAAGACGAATTAAAGAGCTCGCGTATCATATAACCGGTGCACCTTCAAATGTATTACTCTGGGTTACGCGTGCAGCATTCGAAATTAGTCAAGCAACTAAAATTGGGCATGTATGCATATCTCTCGAGTTATTTGCACAGCGTTATAACGAATCACTTTTAAATGTTCGAACTGCGCTTATGAAAAGCGGTGTCGTTACATTTTATTTATCAGGAAGCTATGATACTGATAAGCCTCTCGTAGTAGATCTTGATAACAGACTATATCTTGCACGTTATTTCGATTATGAATATCGGTTTGCACATTCACTTGTTGCTCACATGAGTAGTTTGTGTTTATCAGATAAATATTCTACAACATCAGAGCTTGAAACATTACGTTGTCATATTATTCGTTATTTTGGTCCAGATGATTTAGAAATTAACAAAGATACTAACATAGTAGACTGGCAGCGTGTTGCTGTAATCACTGCGATGACACAGCCAGTAACAATTATCAGTGGCGGCCCTGGTACTGGAAAAACTACAACGGTTGTCCGTATACTTGCTTGTCTACTCCATACGCAGAAAGATCTTAGAATCGCTCTTGCTGCGCCAACTGGCAAAGCCGCGCAACGGATGCAAGAAGCAATCTACAATGATTCTGTAAATATGCCGACTTGGTTAGTTGAGCGTTTTCCAGAGACGTCTTATACATTACATCGATTACTTGGCGGTACACTAGCCGAAGGATTTCATTATCATCATGACAATCCACTTCCTTATGAAGTAATCTTTGTTGACGAGGCATCAATGATTGATATAGCACTTGCATATCATTTGATTGATGCAATAGGAATTGGTTCTAAGCTTATATTACTTGGGGATAAAGACCAGCTAACGTCTATCAATGCTGGATCGGTATTTTCAGAATTATGCACAAGTCGGTTATTTAGCGCTAGTGCTCGGGCGCGTATTGCTCAGGTATTCAGGATTAATGAAGATTTTCTTACAGAAGAACTTACTGAATCTATAAAACAGTTATCTGTCAATAACAATGGTAATATCTATAAGGCTAATGAAGATGTGCTTTCTTCGCCTTTATCAGATTGTGTTGTTTGGCTAGACAAAAACTACCGATTTGATCTTGATTCATCAATTAGTCGATTGTCATTAGCAATTCGTCGTGGTGCTGCGCATGAAGCTCTTGATATACTTTTATCAAAATCGGACACATCTGTTACGTTATATGAAGATGTTGGAGATAAACTCTTACCGCGTACAATTAGACGTCTTGCGCAATACTTCTCAGCTTACATTAAGGTTCTGCGCAGAGTGCTTCTTTTTGCAAATCCCGATCCCATCCCGCTATTCAATGTACTAAATTGCTTCCGGATTCTGTGTGTAACGCGTACTGGTTCGCGTGGATCAGAAAATGTGAATTCGCTGATCACACTACATGTTCGTCGTGCAGTACGTGATATCTCGGATGTAGTCTATTTAGATTGGTTCCCAGGTAGAATTGTTATGATGACGCGTAATAGTTACGAATTTGGTGTTTTTAACGGTGATATTGGTATTGTATTGCCTGATACAAGAGGAATATTGCATGTCTGGTTCAAACGAGCAAACGGCACACTATGCACTATATTACCGGAAATGTTACCGTTACATGAAGCTGCATTTGCATTAACTGTTCATAAATCACAAGGATCTGAGTTTGATGATGTAACTCTCATTTTACCAGCTAGATTTAGCCAAATATTAACATGTAAACTTATCTATACTGCTGTAACACGTGCTAGGAGACACGTACAAATTATCAGCGATCAGAATATACTTGCCAAAGCAATCATGACAGACACGGCACGTGATTCTGGTCTAGCATCTCGTGTAAATGAAGCATTTAAGGCAAAATTTTATGCTAATCACTGATCGTTTATGTTATTAAAAATTTTTCGTTGCTGCTAATAGTTTTTCAACTTTCTTTATAGGCTTAATATTCTTTTACTCATGCATTTGTTTCTTCAAATTCGTTTTGAATATCTGTTTTTTGCGTAGCTAATTTTCGTACATTCTGGGTAATTTGCATCGAACAGAAGTGAGGCCCGCACATCGAGCAGAAGTGAGCTGTTTTTGCAGAATTTTTTGGCAATGTCTCATCATGGAATTCTCTAGCTCTATCTGGATCAAGGCTTAGATTAAATTGGTCTTCCCATCGGAATTCGAAGCGCGCCTTCGATAGCGCGTTGTCTCGTACCTGTGCACCAGGGTGCCCCTTTGCTAAATCAGCCGCGTGTGCAGCAATCTTATATGCAATAATTCCTTCCTTCACATCATTCTTGTTCGGCAGTCCGAGGTGTTCCTTTGGTGTTACATAGCATAGCATAGCAGTGCCAAACCAACCTATCATTGCAGCACCTATGCTAGATGTAATGTGATCATAGCCCGGAGCGATATCAGTTGTTAGCGGACCAAGGGTATAGAACGGAGCTTCAGCACAGCAATTAAGCTGTAAGTCTATGTTTTCTTTAATTAATTGCATTGGTACATGACCTGGTCCTTCAACCATGACTTGAACATCATGCTTCCATGCGATCTGTGTAAGCTCTCCAAGAGTCCTCAATTCGCTGAGTTGTGCTTCATCATTTGCATCGTAGATCGAACCAGGACGTAGACCGTCACCAAGCGATAAGCTGACATCATAGGCATTCATAATTTTACAGATATCATCGAAGTATTCATACAAAAAACTTTCTTTATTATTCGCAAGACACCACTTCGCCATAATTGAACCACCGCGTGATACAATACCAGTCATACGATTTGTGGTCAGTTTCACATATTGCAGGCGTACACCCGCGTGGATTGTAAAATAGTCAACACCTTGCTCTGCATGTTCTATCAGAGTGTCACGAAAAATTTCCCATGTCAGCTCCTCTGCACAACCGCTGACTTTTTCGAGCGCTTGGTATATCGGTACTGTCCCGACCGGTACAGGGCTGTTACGGATAATCCATTCGCGTGTTTCATGAATGTACTTACCTGTAGATAAATCCATTATCGTATCGCTTCCCCAACGGATCGCCCATATCATTTTATCAATTTCATCACTGATCGAAGATGTAACAGCCGAATTTCCAATATTTGCATTAATTTTTACAAGGAAATTTCGGCCAATTATCATTGGCTCAGTTTCAGGATGATTAATATTTGCAGGAATAATTGCACGACCTCGAGCAACTTCATCTCGGACAAACTCCGGCGTGATCTCGTAAAACTTAGGCATATCTAATGTAGAAATTGAGCCGAATTTCTTCCCAGGATGTTGTTTACTCATCATTGAGGCGAATTCTTTTCCGTTTGATCTAACTTCCTTTAGATTTGTAAGATATTCTTTATAGCACTGATTTTCTCGAATCGCGACATATTCCATTTCTGGCGTGATAATACCTTGACGTGCATAGTGCATCTGCGTAACGATTTTACCTGGTTTTGCGAAACGTGGACAACGATTCAGACCTGGAAAACGCAGTTTATTTATGTATTCATCGATCGAGCATTTAAGATTGTGCTTGTCTGAAATTATAGATACTTGTTCTATATCACCACGATCGTTAATCCAAGATTCTCGCAGCGCTGGTAAGCCATTATCTATATCAATAGTCACATTTTTGTCAGTATATAAACCAGATGTATCATATGTGTATATTGGTAGATTTTTTTCGGTACTAAGCGTAGTTGATGTATCGGATTGTGAGATTTCACGCATTGCTACTCGAATATCTGGTTGCGAGCCTATTACGTATATCTTTTTCGAATTCGGAAATGGACCAGCTGTGGCGGAATCAACACACATGTTATCGGATAGAAATTTCTGACTATCGTTCATGTGATTTCCAATGTTCCAACATAGAATAGACTATTTTCAAATTCATAAAGATGATTTATTCAATTGATATATGCTATAAAATCTTAATTTCTTAATTTTGTGCATTATAATTTTATCTTAATAAAGCTAAAAATGTAAGAAAGAAATGAGAAAGATAAAAAATATAGAGCAATATATATTGTTTGAGGACGATATAACGATATCCAACATTTCTTTAGTTTATATAAGAAATCAATAAAAACTTAAGATATCCTTTTCTTTAAAATGAGGTTATATTAAACTTAATGATTATTTCATTTAGAAATTTTAAATAAAGAACATTTTGCAAGTGCAAAAATTAATGGGTTGGTAGCCATATCTTTTACCATCTCTGGCCTTAGAACTTTACCAGCAGATAGTCCGAGAAAAATATCTGCACCACGAATTACTTCGCTTAGTAGACGTGCGT
>JAVHYX010000003.1:0-160906 GCA_032470195.1 Burkholderia sp.
CAAACGTTGGTTCAAGCGCTGAAATTACATCGACAAGTTTGTATGGATCAGATACGTTTAGTTCGATATCAAATACATCTATACCAGCAAATTTCTTGAATAGAATTGCCTTACCTTCCATTACAGGCTTTGATGCGAGTGGACCAATATTACCAAGACTGAGGACTGCGGTACCATTTGTAACAACACCAACAAGATTACTACGAGATGTAAAGCGAGCAGCATTTATCGGATTTTTTTCGATTTCCTCACATGCGAATGCAACGCCTGGTGAATAGGCTAGTGAGAGATCGTGATGGTTGATCATTTGCTTACTCGAAGCAATCTCGAGCTTCCCCGGTTTTGGAAACTCATGATAATCGAGCGCAGCTTTACGGAGCTTAGTTTTGTCAGATTGTAAAGTGGACATATATCTCGCTATAAATCGATTAAAATTATAGTATTGGGCAAAAATTGTTTTTTTACAATTGTAGCGCTAATCTTATATTTATAGGATAAGATCATTACCTTTAATGCAGAAAAATGCTACTTGCTTCTTCTCTTCAACATAAGATATATACTATTGTGCTTGTTAAGCTATCTGAAATATCTATAATTAACGACTTCTTTACACGTCATAACACAAAAAACGTAGATAAGGAGATTGTTCTGGGAATCGGCGACGATTGTGCGCTGATTTCAACTAAATCTATATCTAAAAAATTGCTTGCCGTTTCTGCAGATATGCTTGTTGAAGGTCAGCATTTCTTAGCTGACATTGCTCCGGATGCGCTTGGTCATAAAGCACTTGCGGTAAATCTATCCGATCTAGCTGCTATGGGTGCCAAACCACGTTTCTTCATGCTTGCTTGCTCGTTACCATATGCAGATAAAACTTGGCTTGCTGCGTTTACTGACGGATTGTTTTCATTAGCTGAACGTTACAACTGTTCTCTGATAGGTGGTGATATTACGAATGGCCCAATGAACCTGTGCGTTACAGTATTTGGCGAAGTAGAGCAAGACCGAGCTCTTCGTCGTGATGCAGCACGTGACGGAGATGATATCTGGGTTTCTGGAATACTTGGTAACGCACGGGCAGGTCTTGGAGCTATACGCGGTGAGTGGGAAACTGGCGAAAAAGAGGCTTCTACGTTTAAATTTGCACTCGATCGCCCAGAGCCGCGTGTCAAACTTGGTCTTGCGCTAGCCGGTCTTGCACACGCGGCGATTGATCTATCGGATGGTCTTGTTTCTGATTTGATTCACATTCTTGATAGATCAGGCGTCAGTGCAATAATTAACATTGATGCAGTACCTTGCTCTACAGCCCTTAAAACACTTACGAAGGACATACAGCTGCAATGCATGCTTGCAGGTGGAGATGATTATGAGCTCTGTTTCTCTACACCACGTAACGCACGTAAAGCAGTTGAAGAAATAGGTATGAAGGAGAATGTTATTCTTACACGAATTGGAACAATATGCTCAATAGATGTATCCTCAGAGAAATCTGAAGTCATATGGCTCTCAAATGGAGAGCCGATTTCTATCACCCTACAAGGGTTCGATCATTTTTGCACAGACTAATCTTATTTATATAGATTTACTTGATATTCAATCTTGATATTCAATCGTATCATTTTCTTAGATCAGGATATGAAAATTAATGTAGTGTTGAGTTAAATATGGATAATAACAGCATTTATATTAATCATAATAATCAGAAACGTGCAACTCTGAAATTTATGTTATCACATCCTGCTCATATTATATCACTTGGCTTTGGTATCGGTCTTATGCCCTTCATGTCCGGTACATTTGGCACTATATTTGGCTGGCTTATATTCGTTATACTGAATCACTATTTCTTTCTGACAAAACTAGAATGGTTTAGTCTAATCTTATTTGCTTTCATCTCTGGAATCTATATAACTGGCTTTACTGCAAAAGAAATATGTATAGCTGATCCAGACTCAGTAATATTTGATGAGATTGTTTCAATTTGGATTGTACTACTATTCATCACACCAGAGACATTTTCTAGTCAGTTTTCTGGCTTCCTATTATTTCGTTTTTTTGATATAATTAAGCCATCACCGATTAGTTATTTCGATAGAAACATGAAAAACGGATTTGGAATTATGTTTGATGATATCCTCTCAGCATTTATGGCGATGTTCATACTCGCGTTTCTTCGATTGTTTCTTGGCTATACAATTCATTAATTTTTCTTATCGCACTTGCTACTTAGGCCTGAAACTAAAAATCGGTACGTATTAATCATATCACGAGTATTTTTTGCAGCAAGTGCTGCGGCTTCCATAAAATTTTCACCATTTCCTGCATACAGAATAGCGCGCGAAGAATTTATTATCATTCCAGAACAGTCTGATGTTCTGCCAGCTGATACAATTTCCCTTATTCTAGCGCCCTGTGCGCCAATACCAGGAATTAGAATAGGCATATCGCCAATAATCCTTCTCACAATTCCTATTTCTTTTGGAAAAGTTCCTCCAACAACAAGACATAGTTGTCCAGTTATTGCATTCCACTTTGTAGATACGAGTTCTGCAACAACTTGATATAAGGGCCGACCATTAACTTCTAGAAGTTGGAGGTCACCCCCACCTATATTAGACGTGCGACAGAGTGCGATTACACCACGATCCGAATAGGCGAAGTATGGCTCAATTGAATCAAAGCCCATGTACGGATTTATAGTTAGCGCATCCGCATGATACCGTTCGAACGCTTCGCGTGCGTACTGCTCCGCAGTGTTATATATATCACCACGCTTTGCATCAAGAATTACTGGTATTCCAGGATGATTTAAATGGATATATGAAATTAGTTGTTCAAGTTGACATTCAGCACGGTGTGCAGAGAAATATGCAATTTGCGGTTTAAATGCACTTACATATTCAGCAGTTGCATCAACTATCTGCCGGCAGAATTCAAAGATCGAGTTAGTTTTTCCATAAAACCGTGCTGGGAAACGCATTGGCTCGGGATCAAGACCTATACAAAGTAACGAGTTTGTGCGCCGCCAAGCGGCGTGGAGAGAGTCAATAAAAGATATTGGTTCAGGCACAGTGGTCAGCGATCTCAGATTGCGAGACAATTACTTTTAAATAAGTATTCGTTTATACAGTAAATAAATACGCCTGAAAAGATATCATAAAAAAATATTTGAATAATATTTAGATTAAAGTACATTAATTGAAGAACACGCGACGCTGAAATATATCGAATACCATATCTTATAATTAATACTTAACATTAGAAATCCTAAAAGATATTTTCTTTATCGAATCGTGTAATATTTACATTTTCTTTAAGTGATATCCCGTTTTTTTAATACATAAGTATCCATGATCCATCCGTAACGCTCGCGAGCTTCTGAACGAATACGAATTATATCATTTGCTACGTCGCTAAGCTTACCTGAGATAAGAATTTCGTCAGGTGTACCAATATATGCGCCCCAGTAAATATCAAAATCATTATTTCTGATTTGATAGAATGCATTCTTCGAATCAAGCATCACAACGATACTTGACGCTTCATCAGGAAAATCTTCTATCAAAGTTCTTCCATTCTTTATTTCGATAGGTTGGCCAATCTCATTGAGAGATATACGATGACGAGCTGCTAGCGCCTGTACACTACTTATGCCAGGAATAACTTTGTACTCGATAGCATACTTCTCGATTTTAGAGATTTTATTAATAATACGAGTAGTACTATCGTACAGGGATGGGTCGCCCCATACTAGAAAAGCACCACATTCTCCATCAGAAAGTTCTTTAGATATTAAACGCTCAAAAATATACTGCTTATCATGGTTAAGCGCTTGAATTTCGCTAATGTAATCTCCATCGACACAGGTACGATCTGGTGTTTTGGTACAAACAACTCGATAAGTACGATTTTTATTTACATACCGATTAATAATCTCCTTACGTAAAATAGAAAGCTTTTTCTTTTTCTCACCTTTTTCCATTATAAAGAACACATCAACCTTGTTAAGTGCATTAATTGCCTGGATCGTTATATATTCCGGATTACCGGCGCCTATACCAATGACAAATATTTTTTTCAAGAAGAATTTCCTTTTATTCTAAAAAAGATAGGCGCTAATATGGATTCATTTAAAAATATAAACAATATTGTTTTTAGGTTGTTTCAGATATATTTATCCATCAGTATTATCTTTAGGAAGTAATAACCACATACGGCTAACTTGTTTCATTTTACCTGCTTGATTAGCCGCATCTTCGCCGAACCCCCAGAAGTAGTCAACACGCAATCTACCCTTGATCTCTGAGCCAATGTCCTGCGCAAAAACAAGTCGGTTCATTGGTGTAGTCGTTTCTGGATATGTTGTTTGTAGAAAAACTGCTGTACCAAGCGGTATAAATAATGGATCGACTGCAATTGATCTTTTCGGCGTTAAATGTACGCCGAATGCTCCGATCGGACCATCGGTGTTACAATGTGATTTTCTTTTCTCCGTACGTATTTCTTTGAAGAATACGAAACGCGGATTTATATTGAGAAGCATATCGATGCGTGCCGGATTTGCATGTGCCCATGCCTTAATACCTTGCATGGTTGCTTGTGATGGCTTCACTTCCCCGTGATCTATTAGCCATTTACCTATCGAGTGGTACGGCTGATTATTTGTTCCGTCAAAGCTAATATACATTACTGAGCCATCTTCGAATAATACTTGTCCTGACCCTTGTACTTGTAAGAAAAATGCATTGATCTGATCATCGATCCATACAAGCTCATTCCCATTTAAAATACCATCACATTTAAGATTAGCTCGCGATGGCAACAGTGTGTTAGTGTGATAAAAAAACGGCCAACGATATAGTGGATATTTATATTTATCGCTTCGCACATGTGATCCGTGTAACGACGGCTCGTAGTATCCAGTCACAAGTCCATAAGGTCCTTCGTTATTTGTGAACTCGTATGGCATAAAATTCGCTTCTAAAAGAGCTCTCACGCTATTTGCATCTAGTTCGCTAAGTTCATTTACCACCATGCACGTTTTATACCACTCTATCTTGAGTCCGAGACGTAAGCAGTTCTGATGAAGCGCATGCACAGCCCCGATCATGGAATCGCTCTGCCAGCCTGGCACTTGTCTCCATGAGACCTTCTTAATTTGAGATATATCGATTTTTTTAGATACGATTGTTGAGTAGGATGGCGGCTTATAACTTGTGCGAATGATAGCATCATTGCACCCAACTAATAGAATTGTCGCAAAGATAATCGAACATACTATAAACTTGTTCATAAAATGTCATTCGCTCTGTTTATTATACTGAGTTTATGCATTTCAAACTATATCTCCTATTATAGTAGTAACGTCTAATTATCGAATATTATTAAATAATTTGTTTATAGAAGAATTTAAGTTCTACTCTATTTATGATATGACAGGTAAGATAATGTTTTATCACATGTTATCGCCATTCTTCTTACTATGTTATGACCCAATTTCGAATCGCTTCAAGTATTTTGTTTGCTGACTTCTCAAAACTCGGTGAAGAAGTTAAAAGCGTAGTCGAGGCAGGCGCCGATTGGATTCATTTCGATGTCATGGACAACCACTACGTACCAAACCTTACAATCGGTCCACTTGTTTGCAAGGCGATTCGTCCGCATACAAAAGCGCCGATCGATGTACATCTTATGGTTAATCCTGTAGACAATATCATTCCAGATTTTGCAAAAGCTGGTGCAGATTTAATAAGCTTCCATCCAGAGACATCAAATCATATCGACCGTACGCTATCTCTGATCCATCATAATGGGTGTAAAGCTGGTCTTGTATTTAATCCATCGACAACGCTTAATTATCTTGACCATGTGATGGATCACATCGATCTTATTTTAATCATGTCAGTTAACCCTGGATTCGGTGGTCAATCGTTTATTCTAGAGGCGATAAATAAATTACGTATAGCAAGAGCACGAATTAATGCATATACTGCACGTACTGGACGAAATATTATGCTTGCAGTTGATGGCGGAGTTAAATCTAATAATATCGCAGATATTGCTTTGGCCGGCGCAGATACATTTGTTGCTGGTTCAGCAATCTTTGGAAATTTAGACTATAAGAAAGCTATCAATGAAATGCGTTACGCACTAGATTCTATAAGACAGCGATAACTATCAGTAATTCAAAATAAAATTTAAACATATAAACATAGATACAAGTTACTCCATAGAATATTTTTCTAATGATGGAAGAAGTAGTCTTATGCAATCTTCTCTCTTTATAAGACAAGCAGTTGTTTCTTTATATAAGATGGTTCTAGAATTTCTAGATAATTGCTATTAAGAGCAGCTTATATAAAAGCTATGTTGCCCAACACTTTTCTAGTATTACTCTTTCCTATTTTTAGGCTACCTATTACTTCATAACATAGTCTTTGTTCGTTCAAAAGATCACTGAAATAATGACTGAACTTGAATTTCAATCTATAGCGGATGAGGGCTACAATCGCATCCCGATAATTGCTGAAACTCTCGCTGACCTTGAAACACCACTATCTTTTTATCTGGAGCTTACACAGTCGGAGTTCGGTGGAGAAAATTCGTTTCTTCTCGAATCTGTTTTTGGAGGAGAACGTTTCGGTCGCTATTCATTTATTGGTTTGCCAGCTCGTACGTTAATACGCACACGAGCCAATGTGTCAGAAGTCGTGCGAGATGGTCAAGTTGTTGAAAAACATAGAGGAGATCCATTCGATTTTATCGAATCATTCCAAAATAATTTTAAGGTTGCGCAATACCAGATTACACAGCACATAGGACTACTACACTTTTGCGGTGGCCTTGCTGGCTACTTCGGTTACGATGCAGTACGATATGTTGAGAAAAATCTAGAACATAGCACTCCACGTGATGATCTTGGCTTGCCAGATATCCAGTTATTACTGACTGAGGAACTAGCTGTTATCGACAATGTCACTAGAAAGATCTATATGATCACATATGCAGATCCAAGTCATCCGGAAGCGTACGTTAATGCGAAAGAGAGATTACGTGAACTTATGAATCGGCTACATACAGCCGTACAATCGTCTAATATATCGGCAAGCGTCTGTACCGGAACATATAGAGAATTTAAGAAAGAAGATTATCTAGATGCAGTTCGTCAGGCAAAAGAATATGTATTAGCTGGAGAACTAATGCAAATTCAAATTTCTCAAAGATTAACGAAACCATATCAAGATAATCCATTATCTTTATATCGAGTACTACGCTCACTTAATCCATCTCCATATATGTATTACTATAACTTCGGTAATTTCCATATCGTGGGTGCATCACCGGAAATTCTTGTTCGTCAGGAGAAGCGAGGAAATGATCGTATTTGTACGATCCGTCCTCTAGCCGGTACACGACTGCGTGGTTATACACCGGAACGTGATGCAGAACTTGCAGCAGAACTATTAAATGATCCAAAAGAACTTGCTGAGCATGTAATGTTAATCGACCTCGCGCGCAATGATATAGGTCGAATTGCTGAGATCGGATCAGTTCAGGTCACTGAATATATGATCATAGAGAAATACTCGCATGTACAGCACATTGTTAGTTCTATTGAAGGAAGATTAAAATCTGGTATAACAAATTTCGACGTGCTACGTGCAACATTCCCTGCTGGAACCCTATCTGGTGCACCTAAGGTGCGAGCAATGGAATTAATCGATAGGCTTGAGCCAATTAAACGTGGAATCTATGGCGGAGCAGTTGGCTATTTATCATTCTCTGGAGAAATGGATCTAGCCATCGCGATCCGAACTGGCCTAATTTACAATGGGAATCTATACGTGCAAGCTGCTGCTGGTATTGTCGCGGACTCCATTCCAGAATCTGAATGGCAGGAAACTGAAAATAAAGCTCGTGCTGTATTGCGTGCAGCAGAATTAGTACAATGTGGGCTCGACGGCAATTTCTAAAAAAGATTCTCAATAACTCCATTTATCCAGAATACAGATTTAATTTTTATTAGTCTTGAAAGTTTATAGCATACCAATATTTTCCAATCCTTTATTTAGTCGAAGAAGTGTTAACGCTTCTTAGGCTACTCGTCAAGTAGTATAAAATATAATGTTCTAAAAATTAGGAATTAATATGCTGCTGATGATTGATAATTATGATTCATTTACCTACAACCTTGTCCAATATTTTGGCGAACTTGGCGAAGAGGTATACACATACCGTAATGATGAAATTACACTCGATGAAATCGCTAGACTAAATCCAGTAGCGATCTGTCTATCACCAGGTCCTAGTAATCCTAGGCATGCTGGTATCACACTAGATATACTACGTGTATTCTCTTGTAAAAAACCAATTTTTGGCGTATGTCTTGGTCACCAGGCGATTGGCGAAGTATTTGGTGGACAGGTAGTTCGTGCAAAAATAATAATGCATGGTAAAGTAAGTCAGATTGAAACGGATGGGCGTGGTGTATTCATAAATCTGCCAAAGCGATTTCGTGTCACTCGTTATCATTCTCTTATAATAGAGCGTGAATCTCTTCCAGACTGTCTCGAAATTTCGGCATGGACCGACGACGGAGAAATTATGGGAGTGCGTCATAAAACATTGCAGGTTGAAGGTGTACAATTTCATCCGGAATCAATTCTATCTCAACATGGCCATACATTGCTTAACAACTTTCTAAAGCAGAATATCTATTCTGAACAAAAGATGTAGTTGCGATACTAATATAATGATAATTACACCACAAGAAGCACTACAGCGTACGATCGACAATAGAGAAATTTCGCACGATGAAATGCTGCATCTGATGCGGTTAATTATGCGAGAAGAAATATCACCAATGATGATCGCGTCTATCATCATTGGTCTACGTATAAAAAAGGAGACGATTGGAGAGATTACTGCTGCTGCAATTGTAATGCGCGAATTTACAGACCGTATTCATATTACAAATAATTCAAACCTTATAGACATTTCAGGAACAGGAGGAGATAACGCGCAAACGTTCAATATATCTACTGCAACAATGTTTGTATCAGCTGCAGCCGGAGCAAAAGTCGCGAAACACGGTGGTCGAGGCATATCGAGTAAATCTGGCAGTGCAGATGTTCTAGAAGCGCTCGGTGTAAATATTAA
This sequence comes from Burkholderia sp., assembly GCA_032470195.1. Classification (GTDB taxonomy): domain Bacteria; phylum Pseudomonadota; class Gammaproteobacteria; order Burkholderiales; family Burkholderiaceae; genus Burkholderia. The sequence goes on from JAVHYX010000003.1 coordinate 9,163, forward strand.
TCTGAAGCCAGATCAGATTTCTTCTTCAATAAATGAAACTGGGATGGGCTTTATATTCGCGACGAACCTTCATCCATCGATAAAGAATATTGCAAGACTTCGTAATGAACTAGGTGTACGGACAATCTTCAATATTCTAGGTCCACTTACAAATCCAGCGATGGCACCAAACCAGATAATCGGAGTATTTAATCCTGATTTAGTTGGTATACAAGCACGTGTAATACAGCGTCTTGGCGGACAACACGTACTAGTTGTGCACGGAAAAGATGGTATTGACGAAATATCACTTAGTGCAACGACAATCGTTTCAGAATTGTATAACAACAAAGTGCTTGAGTATGAGATCCATCCAGAAGATTTTGGATTACAAACAGAATCAAATCAGTCCATAAAAATCAATAGCGTAGAAGAATCACGATTAATGTTACTTGATGCGCTTAATAACCGACCAGGTATTGCTCGTCAAATTGTTATCTTTAATGCAGGTGCTGCACTTTATGGAGCAAATGTAGCTGTATCGATTTCGGATGGAATTATCCTAGCTCGCGAAGCAATCGCGAGCGGTAAAGCTCGTGCTAAAGTTGAAGAGCTTGTTCGTTTTACAAAGCAGTTCCAGGGTTAATGTTGATAAGTGTTATACAATCATCTCTATGTAATCTTAGATTTATATAATTCGAATTATAATATATACAGTAATAAGTGATAACTATATTTTAAATTAACGGAACTGAATTTATATAAAAACTTGTGAGTAATCTACTCAAACAAATTATTCTATTCAAGCATCAAGAAGTTTCAGCTGCAAAATATAACGTACCGCTTAATACACTTGAAATATGTGCGTCAAAGCGGATGCATGATCTGCGAGATTTTATCGGTGCACTACGTGAAAAACATGCATCAAGTCATGCAGCAGTGATTGCAGAAATTAAGAAGGCAAGCCCATCGAAAGGCGTGTTGCGTGAGAACTTTTCGCCAGCTGATATTGCACGTTCATACGCATTGCATGGTGCTGCATGTCTATCTGTGTTAACAGACACGAAATTTTTCAAAGGCAGCTTTCTAAGCTTAAAAGAAGCACGGACCGCATGCATGTTGCCAGTTCTACGTAAAGATTTCATTGTTGATCGATATCAAATCGCTGAAGCAGGTGCTATAGGGGCTGATGCAATTATTCTGATCGCCGCTGCATTAGATACGTCAACGATGCTGGATCTTGAAACATATGCCAATTCTCTTGGTCTCGCAGTACTTGTTGAGGCACATAACCGATATGAGCTTCTAGAAGCGTTAACTTTAAAAACACCACTTATCGGTATCAATAATCGTAATTTACATACATTCAATACTACAATCGATACTACTCTGGAATTAATAGATTTAATTCCAGACGATCGTATTATCGTGACTGAATCCGGTATTCTATCACGCGCCGATGTCTGCATAATTCAGTCAGCGAATGTAAATACGTTTTTAGTTGGTGAAGCGTTCATGCGTGCAGCTGATCCTGGACTGGAGCTCAAAAGAATGTTTTTCTAAATTTCTACTTGTTTTCACAGATTTGTGTTTGTATATGTTCTTTTAGAAATCTTCTAATACGAAAGACAAATAGTTTTCTGTATAAAAGTACAAATTATTTAAAATAGAGTAGCATTTAAATGCTACCTTATTTATTTACATTCTAGAAAATTAGAGCCTAAGGCTGACAATATAAGCCAGCGTTTGATAATTGGCTGCTTACTGACAAATGCCATTCCAGAACTTCGTACAATGCGTGCGAACGAACCAGGCGTAGAAAATAGACGCTGCAAACAATCTGTTACAATTGATAGCGTGCATATATCTTCGCGTCGTGCTCGTTCGTACCGGCGTAACAATACAATATCACCAAGATGTCGGAATGTTTCCTTATTTGCTATTGTATTTACTAACGCAGCAACGTCACGTAATCCAAGATTCATTCCTTGGCCTGCAAGAGGATGAATTATATGGGCAGCATCACCTACAAGTACAATATTTGGCGCAATTAATCGATTGACTGTCTGTAATGTAAGTGGGAAGCTATATGGTGGACTTACACAATGGAGCGGTCCAACTTTACCGACTGAAACACGATCAACTTCAGCTGAGAGTTTCTCTGGATCAAGTTTTAGAAGCTGATTAGCATGTTGAGTAGATGCAGACCATATAAGAGACACATGACCATCTGGCAGCGGCAGTAAAGCAATAATTTCACCATTTATAAACCACTGATAGGCAGTTTCGCAATGAGGTAATTCCGTCTTAAAATTTGCAACAATAGCCTTTTGTCCGTAGTCATAACAATTATGCTTTAGGCCAATTTGCGTTCGCACCCAAGAATTCATACCATCCGCACCGATTACGAGATCAGCCTGGATTGTTTGGCCAATCGATAGAGAAAGTATAACTCCTTTATCCTGAATATCTAGTGTTTCTGAATATGCATTAAACCACATCAGATTGGACTGAAAGCCTAGTGCGACGTCAAGTGTTGACTCGATAAGCGATGATTCGACGATCCATGCTAACTGTCGAACAGATGCTTGATATGCTGAAAAATGTATTTCCGTATCTTTATCTCCATAAATTCGCATATCATAAACTGGCATGAGTCTTGTGTGATCAAGAGATTGCCATATACATAAGAATTCAAGAAGTGCCTGTGAACTAGCCGACATTGCATAGATTCTCTTATCTAATGCAATTCCTGATGGACTCGGTTCAATAGAAGGTGCAAGTAATGCTACTTTATAACCGAATTGTGTCATCGCAAGTGCAGTAACCTTGCCAATAATACCACCGCCAACTACGGCAATATCAAAATTTAAATTGGTAGTCATACTATACATAGTATAACTATAGTAGCAACTATATCTGGCTACTTGTCATATTTTTAGTAGAAAATGTAGAAATGTATCATATAAGCACGATAGAATCATATTCTATTTTTAATAGAGCGTACAGATAAAAAGGTTTTTATGAGCTTAAAATGCGGTATTATCGGTTTGCCGAATGTTGGAAAGTCCACACTTTTTAATGCATTAACTAAGGCAAATATCTCGGCTGAGAACTATCCATTTTGTACGATTGAACCGAATATTGGCGTTGTCGAGGTGCCTGATATCCGTTTAAATATACTCGCTAGTATAGTAAATCCTAGGCGCGTCGTGCCAGCTATGGTCGAATTCGTTGATATTGCTGGCCTTGTTTCTGGTGCAAGCAATGGTGAAGGACTTGGTAATGAGTTCCTTTCGAATATTCGAGAAACCGATGCGGTTATACATGTTGTGCGTTGTTTTGAAGATACTAGCATCATTCATGTCGACGGAAAGATAAATCCAATTGACGATATTGAGATAATAGATACTGAGCTTGCGATCGCAGATCTTTGTATCGTTGAAAAAGCGCTTGTACGTTATTCAAAGGTTACAAAATATAAAAGCGATAAGGAAACAGTAAAAATTACTAGTGCGCTTGAGAAAGTTCGAGTGTATTTAGAACAAGGTAGGGCAGTGCGTTTATTCGATCTATCAGATGATGAGCATGCAATTCTAAAATCATTCAGATTGATTACTATGAAACCGACCATGTACATCGCGAACGTGAAGGACGACGGTTCTGATAATAATCAATATCTTAATACGATGAAAAAGTATGCGAAAATGGAAAATACGCCGGTTATAATAGTGCGTGCATTAATTGAATCCGAGATTGCTAATCTAAATGATTCTGATAAGAAGCTATTTCTAGATGATATAGGTATAATCGAGACAAGCCTAGACAGTGTAATTCGAGCAAGCTTCCAGTTACTCAAGCTACAGACATATTTTACAGTTGGACAAAAGGAAGTTCGTGCGTGGACAATTAAGCTTGGTGAAACTGCCCAAAAAGCGGCCGGCGTGATTCACAGCGATTTCGAGCGTGGTTTTATCAGAGCACAGACAATCGCATATCAAGATTTTATTGCTTATAATGGCGAGCAAGGCGCTAAAGAAGCTGGAAAAATGCGTACTGAGGGGAAAAAATACTTAGTACAGGATGGTGATATAATGAATTTTCTATTTAAAATTTAAATTTATTCACAAATATCTCTATATTCAGATTATCTCTTCTGTGCAACTACTTTGAATTAAATTACTATATGCAATAATTAATACCTTCAGAGAAGCATGAATTGTGGAATGAAGGTGAGAAAAGACTGCTCAATAATGCATATATATCCAAGACGGATAAATCGGGCATCTCTGGAATTATCTAAGCCTATAGAGGATGATCATACACCTTCTTGTGGTGTACAACTGCCATCACGAATATATACAGGTTGAGCGACCTATAAGGCAGTTACCTAGAGTGGAGGATAAGGATAAATGTATCTCTCTAAATAATTGTGCGCGCTCAGTATGACGACAAAATATGGCGCCAACTGCCGTTGCAATACACGGTTTGACCTCTGCTTATCTAATAAGCACACTTACCGACACGTTCCTCAAGAAGCTTTATGCGCTGTAAAACAACTAACGGAGTTATTTTAAGATTCTGAGTAGCGAATTCGAAAGAGAATAAGACTACAGTAATAGCTACAAGAATATAGAGTAGCGAATAGTCGAATATTAGGCTTACTTAAGTAATATTAAGCAATTTATCTTTTCTTGCTTTTTAAAAGTGCAAACTCGCACAGCTCATCCTTTTCCACTCCAATAGATTTTATAATTTATGAATTGGTTAGCTTTCTCGCATGGTGCTGCACTATGTGCATCACTTATCGTTACTATAGGCGCACAGAACACATTTGTACTTCGACAAGGGATTATGCGTGCTCATGTGGGAAAAATAGCTTTGATCTGCATTCTATCAGACTGTATCCTAATTGCAGCTGGTGTTAGTGGTGCATCAGTACTAGTTGAACGGTATCCAATGTTTGTCCATACAGTTCTATATATTGGTCTAGTTTATCTTTCTTGGTTTGGATTCAGTGCATTGCACCGCGCATTCCTTGGCGATGATACAATACTTCCTATTGGCGTGAATTCACCAGTAACACAACAAACTTCTATAGAAGCTGTTGTTATGACTCTCGCATTTACATGGCTTAATCCGCATGTATATCTCGATACGTTTCTATTGATCGGAACCGCTGGCGCTAATGAGGCACCAGGAATGAGATTCGCATTTTCAATTGGCGCGATCTCCTCAAGTATAACTTGGTTTATTTCACTCGGTTACGGCGCAAGGATTCTCGCTCCATGGTTCAATCATATGATCGCATGGCGTGTACTCGATGGCATTGCTGGTTGTATGATGCTATCAATCGCAGTGAGACAATTGTTATAGTCTTGCTATAAATTGCTATTGCACAGGCGCTGTGATAGAGCAAGTAAATTTCTTTTTATCTTGCTTCATAAAATAGTATCGATATATATCGATACACACCATAATTAAAATATATAAATATTTATTTAGCAAAATTTCAATTTACAATATTTTATATCTCGACATAACGCTTCATTTTTTTTAAAAATTGTGTAGTTTTACCGAAAAGTTGAATTTATGACTCTCATAGAGTATTAACATTAATTAATTAATTCAATCATAACAAAGACAGCCATAAATGCTATATGTTTTGCCTGTTTTATTGATTATCTATGTAAAAATAGTATATCGCGCAACTGACTATATGATAGCTGCGTGTATTTTTTCACTTATTCGGCTAACTAACATAGCTACTGGCTGTGCATATAAATGAACAACGAGCGCTCCAACTGTACCAGCTAATACGCCTCCTATTATATCGAATGGCCAGTGCACACCAACATAAATTCGAGCCCATCCGATTGCTATTCCAACAATCATTATTGCAGCACCTAGAGTTCGTGTTTTTGAATAAATTAGAAGGCTAGAAGCAATGCTCCAGGCGAATGTCATGTGATCACTAGGAAATGAATTATCTAGTGTATGCGGAACTAGCTGTGTCCCTATGTTAATCATAAACGAACGTGGAGAAAACCAGACTAATGAAAATATTCGCGCAGCTATGAGAGATACGCATGAAGCAAGACTGGCCTCTATCATTTTATATCGCGTAGTCGACTGTACGCTCATTAGCCATATTAAAAATAGCATGACTGGAATTATATAAATAACCCAGTTAGCTATGAAGATAGCGAACTTTGCAACACTAGGCTGAGGTGTTATACCAGCGTTTATTGCAAAGAATAATTTGAAATTCAGATTTTCTATAATTTCGTTAATAGATAACATAGATAAATTAAATTTTTTATCTTTCAGGCTCCACGTAGTTTTTGTGCCCAAATATATTTGGCTAGATCTTCTTATTGAATAAGTGTAATAGTAGCATCACACTATATGCTAATAGCAGTGTTAAGTTGGATAAAAGCTTACTTGCAACATATAAGCAGTGTAAATAATAGAATTTTGAACTGTCTTACTTACTATACTAATAAGAGTCAATGCATTGAACTGGACAAGGAGGGGCTAGTGCTTTCTCGCATTGCCCTTCCTTCCTTTATAGGGAACTAAGTCTATTCTATTTTCATCCAGAATTAAAATTAAAAATATAAATTTTAAATCTTTCCTATTAAATCTAGGGATGGGACTAGAGATTTTGATCCCGGAGTCCATTTTGCTGGGCATACCTCACTAGGATGTACAGCTGTATACTGCGCAGCTTGTATTTTTCTTAGTAATTCTCCAGCGTCACGCCCAATACTGTTATCATGTATTTCACATAGTTTAATTTGACCTTCTGGATTAATAACAAATGTACCTCGTAGCGCATAACCTTCTTTTTCGATTAAGACATCAAAGTTTCTCGAAATAGTTAATGTTGGATCAGCAATCATTGGATACTTTATTTTTTTAATCGTACTTGATGCATCATGCCATGCTTTATGTGTAAAATGTGTATCGGTTGATATTGAGTAAATTTCGACACCGATCTTCTGAAATTCCGAGTATCGATCAGCAAGGTCCCCTAGTTCTGTTGGGCAGACGAACGTAAAGTCGGCTGGATAAAATACAAAAACGGACCATTTTCCTTTGAGATTTTCATCCGAAATAGTTACGAATTTTCCATTATGGAAAGCAGTTGCAGAAAATGATTTTATCTGACTGTTAATGATTGGCATATGTAAAAATCCTTATGATTTGAATTGAATTATAGTAATTTTGAAATGTAGAGGCAAGATAAATAAATTAAGCAGCTGCACGGGAAAGGCGATCATTGATAGCAATCCATTCGTTACTATCTGACGGCTTTTCAACGAGAATATGTTCGACACATGCGAGATCGAGTGCTCGCAATGTTCCATACATTTCACGTGCATATGTGTCTGGATCTTTTGGCGCAGCAATAAAATGAATGTCAGCTACTTTTGCTAATTGAATGGCCATCGAAGAATAGGCAAAAAGTGCGAATTTTTCACGCCTTTTTCTTAGAGAAAGTAGCTTCTTCAGGACATCGAATGGCAAAAGTGAAAGTGGTGTTCGCGGCGAATAATGTGATTTTAGTGTACCAGGCGCCCGTAGTATATTAAGTTTCGAGCTACAACCTTTAAGAAAATTCATTGGGTAATCAATTGCATCAGCAATATTTTGATATGTTACTGGACCAGGTCGTAATAGCACTGGAACATCCCTTGATAAATCGAGAATAGTTGATTCAATTCCAAATTCTGACGGGCCGCCATCTATCACGTATATTGTATCTCCGAATTCGTCTTGAACGTGTTGCGCAGTAGTTGGACTTACATGACCAAATCGGTTTGCAGACGGAGCTGCGATACCGCAATCTCCTCCACAACGCTTACTGAATTCTATAAGTAACGCTTGCGCAACAGGATGTAATGGACATCGAAGCCCTATTGAATCTTGGCCACCACTAATGCAAGCTGGAATTCGTTTCGCTCGCTTTAAAATAATGGTCAACGGACCTGGCCAAAACATGTCAATCAGTCTTCGTGCTTTATCTGATAAGTGGTCTACCCAATATTCTGGATCGCTACCTGGAGGAAGGTGCACAATTATTGGATGATTGTCTGGTCGTCCTTTCACCGCGTAAATTTGAGAAACTGCATGAGGATTCAATGCATCGCCACCAAGTCCGTATACTGTTTCTGTCGGAAATGCGACAAGCTTACCAGCTTCAAGTAGTGCGACAGCAGCGTCAATCTTTGTGAGCATAGCTCTAAGAAGTAGAAAAGAGATAATAAAATGCCATGACATCAATAGCTGGATCAGTTAAAAGATCAGTCAAAATGATATATCATTGAATCTAATTAGATTCAATGATATTACTGTAAATGTAATAATCTTGCGCATGATGTCGCTGTACCTACTACTTCATCTAAGGTTGATGCTGTAAAGTTTATATGGCCCATCTTTCGTCCAACACGTATATCTTGTTTTCCATACAGATGTAGGTGTGCAGTCGGTATTGAGATAATCTTATCCCATGGTGGCGTAATCGCAGTTCGATTAACGCCTATATCTAATGTACTATCTGGAAACCAGATATCGCCGAGAATATTTAACATAGCTGCAGCTGAATGTTGTGATGGATTACCAAGTGGCATCCGCGTCATTGTACGAACTTGTTGCTCAAACTGACTGGTTACACACGCATCGATCGTATAGTGCCCTGAGTTGTGTGGACGTGGTGCTATCTCATTTACAATGAGAGAGTTATCTTCGAGCACAAAGAATTCGATGCACAGTACACCGACATAGTTAAGTCTATCTGCGATCCGCGTTGCTATCTTCTTTATCTGAATAGCAAGTGAATCATTTACTGATGGAGCTGGTACTATAGTCATAGATAGGATTTGATTATGATATGTGTTCTGTGCAATAGGAAATATCACACTTCTACCATCAACACCGCGTGCGATTAATGCGGATACTTCATATTTAATCGGTACTATCTTTTCAAGAACACATGGTATTCTACCAATAGAAGCATACGCTTCACGTATTTCATATGCGAAGTGCACGTGTATCTGACCTTTGCTATCATAGCCGAAACGTGCAGTCTTTAGAATACCAGGCAACATAGAATCGATCTGATTATTATTAAGTGTATCAAGGACCTCTATCGATTCAATTACGATATATGGTACAACTTGTATACCTTCTTTCTCAATATAACGCTTTTCAGAAATACGATTTTGTGCAATTGCGATACATTGACTTGCAGGTGCTACGAACGTTCTATGAGCAAGCAAGTTTAGACTAGTGGCTGGTACATTTTCGAATTCTGTTGATATTGCATTGCATAAGCTAGATAGCTCGATTAGCGCTGTTTCATCATCGTACTCGGCTCGAAAATGACGTTCAGCAACTGCGCCAGCTACACTCGTTAAGTTCGGATCAAGAATTGCAACATGATAACCCATTGATTGTGCTGCAAAACAAAACATACGAGCTAACTGTCCACCACCGATCATACCTAGCCACGATCCAGGTAAGATTGGTAAATCGGATGAAGAATTAATAGTCATATATTTGATTAGTACAGATATTTTTATAGTTGATGGGGTAACATCATCGAGTGTGCAGATTCATTCTGGCGCGCACGAAAAGCCATAAGACTTTCTAAATAATTAGATGATATTCCAGATAGAATAGAGACTGCAAATAGTGCTGCATTTGCTGCCCCAGCCTCACCAATTGTAAACGTTGCTACTGGTATTCCTTTCGGCATTTGTAAAATAGAGTATAATGAATCAACACCTTTCAAATATTTCCCGGCGATCGGTACACCAAGTAATGGCACAGTAGTTTTCGATGCAAGCATACCAGGCAAGTGCGCAGCACCGCTTGCACCAGCAATAATTGCACGAATTCCACGTTCGCGTGCAGATTCCGAATATGAGAACATTTCATCTGGCATTCTGTGCGCAGAAACAACCTTCGCTTCGTATGGAACACCAAATTCCTTAAGGATTAATACTGCATGCTTCATTACATTCCAATCTGAGTTTGATCCCATCAGTACAGCAACAAGTGGAGTAGGATGCGTATGACATATCTGCGTCTTATCCATCTTGATTTTCCTCAAATATTCTCTGTCCATTAAATCTTTTTAGAACTTCCTGATATTTATCAGCAATCGTCTCGATGACATATTTAGGTAGCGATGGCGCTGGTGAGATTTTATCCCATTTTTGTTTTTCAAGCCAATTACGTAAAAACTGTTTATCAAAAGATGGTGGATTTATGCCGATTCGATAGTGATTAATTGGCCAAAATCGTGATGAATCAGCTGTCAATACTTCATCTATTAAATAGATCTTTCCATAGTTGTCTAGGCCAAACTCGAACTTTGTATCAGCAATTATGATTCCGCACATCGATGCATAACGTACTGCTTCCTCGTATAGATTGATCGAGATTTTTCGGATCGTCGAGGCGAGTGTTATGCCAATTCGGTCTTCAATTTCTTCGAATGTAATATTTTGATCGTGGCCTATCTTGGCCTTCGAGGATGCCGTGAAAATTGGCCTTGGAAGCTTCTGCGAATTTTGTAGATCAGATGGGAGTATAACACCACAGATTTTGCCAGTTTCCTGGTACTCTCTCCAACCACTTCCTGCTAGATAACCACGAACGATAGCTTCTATTGGAATAGGTTTGAGACGCTTTACAATAACGGCACGGTCTTTTACTTGCCAAGCCTCATCGTTAGCAACGATAGCTTCCGGTGTATGACTAATTAGATGGTTTGGCACGATGTGTGCAAGCTTATCGAACCAAAAATTCGTCATTTTATTTAGGATGAAACCCTTGTTCGGAATTGGCTCTTTCATAATCACATCGAATGCTGAAATACGATCTGTCGTAATGATTAGAAGCTTATCATTATCAACAACATAGTTCTCACGGACTTTTCCACGACTAAGAAGTGGAAGTGAGCGTATCGTAGATTTATAAAGTACTGACATCGTTTTTTTACAAATAGCAAAAATGGAAGTGCTATTCTTTATAGTTAAGATGGAGAATTTATATTAAGTAGATTAGATAATCTTGTAATATTATATATTCATCTCAGTGTTCGATTTTCACGAATTCATCAAATTTATATTTTTCAGCCATCTTATCAAGAGCAATAGGTTTTATCTTATCAGCTTGCCCTTCGCAGCCAAATGCAATATAGCGACTAATGCAAACTTGTCTCATAGCATCGTGTGCGGGCTTAAGATAATCACGTGGATCGAACCTCGATGGATTTTGGAATAGGTATCGGCGAATTGCTCCAGTAGCAGCAAGACGCAAATCTGTATCGATATTAATCTTACGTACACCATGTTTTATTCCTTCTTGAATCTCCTCAATAGGTACACCATATGTTTCCTTTATATCTCCCCCAAATTTTCGTATTTCTGCAAGAAGCTCATATGGTACTGATGATGAACCGTGCATAACGAGGTGTGTATTTGGTATGCGAGCATGAATTTTTTTAATTTGTTGGATTGACAAAATATCACCTGTCGGCTTCTTCGAGAACTTATACGCACCATGTGATGTACCAATTGCGATTGCAAGTGCATCGCACTGAGTAAGATTCACAAAATCTGAAGCTTGTTGTGGATCAGTTAATAACTGCTCTCGGGTCATAGTGCCCTCTGCTCCCTGACCATCTTCTTTATCACTCTTCATTGTTTCAAGTGAGCCAAGTAAACCTAGTTCAGTTTCGACTGTCACACCGACTGAGTGTGCAATTTCTACAACTTTTCTTGATATATCTACATTGTATTCGTACGACGATATGGTTTTACCATCAGATTCTAATGAGCCGTCTATCATTAGACTAGAAAAACCATTTTTAATTGCCGATATGCATACTTCAAGTGATTGACCGTGATCTTGGTGCATCACTACAGGAATATATGGATACGACTCTATTGCAGCTTCTATAAGATGTCGCAGGAACGACTCACCAGCATATTTACGTGCTCCAGCGGATGCTTGTATGATAACCGGAGATCTAACTTGATAAGCTGCAGACATGACAGCTTTCACCTGCTCCATATTATTTATATTAAATGCAGGTAAACCATAACCATGTTCCGCAGCATGATCTAAAATTTGACGCATCGATACGATAGCCATCGCAGAAAACTCCTTGAATAAAAACTAGACTAAACTACATGCGACTAACTCTGGTATTCGTTGGAAAATATAATACATGAAATTCTATACTTTATTGCGAAGTTCATTTAGTCGTCTAAACTAGAAGATTATCTATGCTAAATTTATCCTATCGAATCCGAAAGAGCGTACCAGGATAATATAGCTCCTCTATATGCTGCTTGTATTCAAATCACTCGAGTTTCGAGTGCTTTTATTGCTGGTAATTTCTTCCCTTCGAGAAATTTAAGGAAAGCGCCGCCGCCGGTCGAAATATAGTTTACTTGATCGCGAATATTGTACCTTGCTATTGCAGACAATGTATCTCCACCTCCAGCGATTGAGAATGCTGGAGATTTAGCTATTGCATTCGCAAGTGCTTTTGTTCCACTGCTAAACTGTTCGAACTCGAATACACCAACTGGACCGTTCCATACTATTGTTCCGGATGAGATAAGTTGAGTAGCAATATTAGACGAGGTTTCTGGGCCAATATCAAAAATCATATCATCTTCTGTTATATCGAGTACCTTTTTTACAGAAGAGATAGCCATAGGCTCTAACTCTTTTGCAGTTACTACATCTTTAGGAATTATTAACGATGCACCAGACTGTTTCATAACATTAATAATTTCCTTTGCTTTGTTAATTAAAGTAGATTCTGTTAGCGACTTGCCAATTTGTAAACCGGATGCATGCATAAACGTATTTGCGATTCCTCCGCCTACAATTAACACGTCGACCTTCTTTGCAAGTGATTTCAGTATTGATAGCTTTGAGGATATCTTTGAACCTCCAACGATAGCTATAAGTGGTCGTTTCGGATTATTTAACGCTTGATTAAGTGCACTAAATTCTGAAGCAAACAGCGGACCAGCACATGCGACATTCGCATATTTTGCGATTCGGTGCGTCGTTGCTTCAGAGCGGTGTGCGGCACCGAACGCATCGTTTACATAAATATCAAAGAACGAGGCCATCTTTCTTGCTAGTGAATCACTGTTATTTTTCTCGCCCTTATTTATTCGGCAATTCTCGAGCAAAACAACCTTCCCGAATGAGACATTCACACCGTTCTCGATCCAATTTGAAATAAGTGGCACATTACAGTCAAGTAATTCGGAAAGACGATTGCTGATTGGTGCAAGCGAATCAGACGGCTTAAATTTCCCTTCAGTAGGACGACCTAAGTGAGATGTAACCATAACAGCTGCTCCAGCGTCCATCGCACTACGGATTGCTGGAACAGATAAGCGTATCCTGGTGTCCTCAGTAATATTACCGGCACCGTCATGCGGGACATTCAGATCTGAGCGTATAAATATACGCTTTTTGGCAACCTGGTCAGCAGCAATCAAATCGGAAAGATATTTAATTTGGTTCATAACCTTATGAAATTAATTAAAATAGGGAGAGACCAGTTAAATTATTATAATAATAGGTATAGCAGGTTATACCTGTGCAATAGCACATATTGTTTTATATGTCATAATATTAATTAATTAAGATAATATTTTGTACCACTCTACTCTATTTAAGATTTACTACAATATTTTTATAGAAAATTCTAGTGGTTCACTTTAGATTGATTAGTCGATCCTAATTTAATTAAGATTAATAGCAAACAAATACTTATTTTTAAATTACAAATTGATAATCTCAAAAATAATATATTATAGTTATTAGTATTTATTTCTGATTTATTTTCTCTAAGTTTAAAATATAAAATAGAGTAGGAACTATTTATTCTCATGGTTTTGCGAAAACTACTTTACTTTTATCTTGGAGAATCGCTATGTCAATGGACGGCCGTGATGGCAAGATATGGATGGATGGTAAGATAATCGATTGGCATAATGCCACGATCCATGTGTTAACTCATACGCTACACTACGGTATGGGTGTATTTGAGGGTGTACGAGCCTATAAAACAACAAATGGTGATACTGCAATATTTCGTTTGAATGAACACACGAAACGCTTACTAAACTCAGCGAAAATATTCCAGATGGAAGTCCCATTTGATCAGGAAACACTACAATCTTCGCAGTGCGAAGTCGTACGAGAAAATAAATTTGAATCGTGCTATATCCGCCCTATTATTTGGATTGGATCTGAAAAACTTGGTCTATCTGCGAAAGATAACAAGATCCATGTTGCAATCGCTGCGTGGCCATGGGATATGTATCTAGGTAAAGATAGTATCGAAAAGGGTATTCGAGTAAAGACATCGTCTTTTGCACGTCACCATATAAATGTATCAATGATTAGGGCAAAGGCATCCGCTTGGTATGTGAATTCTATTCTTGCAAATCATGAAGCAACGACCGATGGCTATGATGAGGCACTTCTGCTTGATGTCAATGGCTATGTATCAGAAGGTTCTGGGGAAAATTTTTTTCTAGTAAGTCATGGAAAGTTATTTACTCCAGACTTGTCATCATGCCTCGATGGAATCACGCGTGATACTATCATAAAACTTGCAAAGAATATTGGGATTGATGTCATTGAAAAACGTATTACACGCGATGAAGTTTATACAGCTGATGAAGCATTCTTCACTGGTACAGCTTCGGAAGTTACACCGATACGCGAACTTGATAATCGCAAGATTGGTATAGAAAATCCGATAACTAAGAGGTTACAATCTGCATTCTTCGATGTCATATCTGGAAAGAATGAGAAGTATATAAAATGGCTTACAAAAATATAAAATATTGATGTTTATTGAACGTTTTTTTGAACGATATGAAAAATGTATTGTTTGTTGAAGTAAATAAAAAAGATCTTCCTGCTTATTGCCCAAACCCGTCTATGTCACGCTCTGAAATAGTGCATCCTCGCGTATATATAGATCTGTCATATGGAGAAGAACATTGTCCATATTGTGGAACTCGCTACAAATTAAAAGAGTTCAAATGAAAACTGTATAGGTGTATATGAATATAATACTCTACAAAACTGATATATCTAGTTGATTTTAATAGATAAAAATAAATTGAACAGGCAGTATAATTGCTGTAATCATTTCTTATTCAGAGAAATATTTATTTTGCATAGTCTAGAAATTGCTGTTATTCCTCTACGGTTATTCATATCAGTTTTTATATATACCTTAATAAGCGCATACAAAGTAAAATAATTTTTCTAAACAGTTATATAGTCTTTCTATATCGAAGATTATTCAGAATACTCCTTTCTCGCCATCTCCATAAGTCTAGCAATGCGCTCGTCAGTGCTTGGATGAGTACTAAAGAGATTCTGCAAGTCACGACCGCTCAGTGGATTCATAATCATCATCTGTACAGTAGTAGGATATTTCTCAGCTGAATAAAATGGAATACTAGTTGCATGGCGATGAATTTTATCTAGTGCTGATGCAAGCGCTTGAGGATCACGAGATATTCTTGCGCCACCACGATCTGCCTCAAATTCACGAACGCGTGATATTGCCATTTGAATTAGTGCACCAGCAATCGGTGCAATAAGTACAACTATTATAGTTGTAATCGGATTCGATGAATGATTCTCCTCATTATTTCGATTTATAGGAACTATAAAAAAATTTGTGAGTATTGAAATAGCACCTGCAACGGTTGCAATAATAGTCGAAATCAATATATCGTTGTGCTTTACATGGGCAAGTTCATGCGCCATCACGCCACGTATTTCACGACCAGATAGGATTCGAAGAATGCCAGTTGTTGCAGCTACCGCAGCATGATTTACATTGCGACCTGTTGCGAAGGCGTTTGGCGAATCTTCATTAATCAGGTATGTGCGCGGCATTGGTATCTCAGCACACATTGCTAGTTCTTTAACAATCTGACAAAACTGTGGAGCAGTACTTTCGTCGACTTCTCGAGCATTATACATATATAGTATGATCTTTTCGGAAAACCAGTACGAGAAAAAATTCATGCAGAACGCGAAAAATAGCGCAATTGTTATTCCGCGTGATCCATCAATTATCCAACCAGTAACGACGAAAAGCATCATAATAACAGTCATCATCAGTGCTGTTTTCAAAAAATTGGACATATATCAACTCCTTATGCGAACGTGAAACCGCATACATTCCGGATAAATGCATAGATCGAAGGATCAAGATTGCGTATGAAGATAATTATAAAAATCAATATGCATTTTTTAGATAACTTGCTAAGTTTTTCAGTTAATTATGAATGCAAATATCATAAATATGATAGATGTTGTCATTGATCTTTATGATTGGTATTTGAATTAGACTATATAAATTTATATTTCTTACGCTTGGTCGTAATGTAAATTTCAATTAACCTGAATCTAAAATAGAGAACCGCTCTCCAACATCAAGTGCTGTACCAGTAAGGAACTGGCGCGCGGATAGCCGCTTACCGCTAGGTCTCTGAAGCTGCATGATTCGCAATGCATCTATACCGCATATTACAATCACGCCGTCTGGACCAGATTCAATGATTGTGCCAATTAATTCTCTAGAATTCGTTACAATAGGCTCAGCTTTCCAAATCTTGATCATTAAGCCATTTAGTATTCCAATGCTGCCAGGGGAAGGATCAAATGCTCGTACTTGACGAGCGAGAGTATTTGCAGACTTTCGCCAGTCAAGTATAGATTCATGCTTTTTGATCTTTTCTGCATAGGTTACACCATATTCAGACTGTGGTGTCGATAATAATCTTCCAGATTGTTCAAGTTGGGTAAGCGTGTTTACGATTAACTGAGCAGCAACATATGAAAGCTTATTATTCAATGTAGATGTTGTATCCTCAAGCGATATCGGAACACGTATACTCTTTAATATTGCCCCAGTATCGAGTCCGGTATCCATCTGTATAAGTGTAATTCCTGTTTCCTTATCGCCAGATTCTATTGCTCGATGGATTGGCGCAGCACCACGCCATCTTGGCAGAAGCGATGGATGAATATTAATACACCCGTAATATGGGATACTAAGCACCTCCTGAGGCAGGATAATTCCATACGCAGCAACTATTATTACATCGTGTGGTGTCGCTCGTAATAGTGCGATTGCATTAGGTATTTCTGAACAAACCATTCCAGAACTACTACTAACTAATGAGATCGGTTGAGCAACTGGTATGCCATTATCAATCGCGTAGCGCTTTACAGCGCTCGCTTGCATTCTCATTCCGCGCGCACTCCGACTATCTGGCTGAGTAAATACGAGCTCAACACGAAAGCCAGCTTTGTGAATCGCAGCGAGTGCTACCGCACTAAATTCTGGTGTACCAAAAAAAATGACGCGTAAAAAATGCGTCGTCATATAAAAATGTGTGATTTAGTTAGGAAAAATGACATTTATGTCCCTAAAGTAGAGATTTTTTTCATCTTTGCCTTTATAAGGCCCTGCTTGAGAGGTGACAGATATTCAATAAATATTCGTCCTATTAAATGATCCATTTCATGTTGGATACACACAGCTAATAGCCCATCACAATCAAGATCGAACTGTTTTCCTTGCCAATTAAGTGCACGTACTTTTAAACGATCTGATCGTTCGATCTGATCGTAAACACCTGGCACAGATAGACAGCCTTCCTTGTAGGTCTTCTTTGTATCAGCTATCCAGACAATTTCTGGATTTATAAAAACGATTAGCTTATTTTTTTCCTCAGAGATGTCAATAACAATCAAACGCTCGTGAATATCGACCTGAGTTGCTGCTAGCCCGATACCAGACATCGCATACATAGTTTCTGCCATGTCGATGATATTCTTCTTAATTCTGTCGTTGACTACTTTTACTGGTCTAGCGACCTTATTAAGCCGATTATTAGGATAATAAAGAATATCAAGTAAAGCCATAGAGATTCAGGTAGACTATTGAATAGATAACCATAAAATATTTAACTTATACAGTTAAATATACTAAATTAGCGCTTAGATATTAGAGCAAATAAATTCCTACGTATAGCTCTACCTAACATAGGTGGTATCATTAAGCAGATAATAATCTCTTACTAATCTATAGCTTCATATTCTAACTCTATTTTAGTCCATTCAGTAGATTTGAAATTAAACTATCGAAACGATCGAATTAGTTGATTAAAAAATTTATAATTACTTTTAGTAAAAAAGTGGGTATATGATACATGTTTTCTAGCAATTTAGCAGTTTCTATAAAATTATTCAAGATAATCTATGCCCGCTTTAAATCTCGAAACTGATGCAGGCAACATTGCTGAACGCCTTCGCGATCCAACTACATTGCTTGTAGCTTGCCTATGCGCTGAATGGTGTAGTACTTGTCGTAACTATAAGACTATATTCTGGAAGCTTGCCGATTCGCATCAAAAGACATGCTTTGTCTGGATTGACATAGAAATGGATGCAGACTGGCTAGATGAGCTTGTTATTGATAATTTTCCAACTGTTTTAATCGAAGATAAAAATATTGCCCGATTCTTCGGAGCTGTCGTGCCAAATGCAGAAATTATCGATCGAATGCTTGTAAAACTTCCTATGTTACCGCACTTGTCATACGCGCCAAAACTGCGCAATATTCTCGGTATTGAGAAAATCTAATTCATTACATCATCGCATGATAATCTCTATTTACAGGTCGAATAATAAAGTGTTCTTATTAAAGCTTCGTAAAAGAGAACAACAACTATCATAAGCCCTTGTTTACTCCATAACATATGCTTGAGTTATGCCAAAAACACTGATAATTGCAGAAAAACCTTCTGTTGCGAATGATATCGCACATGCTTTAGGTGGTTTTACTAAATATGATGAATTCTATGAAAGAGAAGATTTCATCCTTTCATCGGCAATCGGTCACTTATTAGAAATTGCTCCTCCAGAAGAATATGAAATTCAGCGGGATAAATGGAAATTTAAGAATTTACCGATTATCCCGCCATATTTTAAACTGAATCCAATAAAAAAAAACAAATCTCGCCTAAGCATACTAACAAAGTTGATTAAACGTAAGGATGTAGATCGCCTAATTAACGCCTGCGATGCAGGACGTGAAGGTGAACTAATATTCTGCTTAATAATTCAGTACTTGAAAGCTAAGCATCCAATACATCGTTTATGGCTGCAATCGATGACGCCAGCTGCAATACGAGACAGTTTCTTACATCTTCGTACAGAAATGGATATGAAGCCGCTAGCCGATGCAGCGCGTTGCCGATTAGAGGCAGACTGGTTAGTTGGAATAAACGGCACAAGAGCAATGACTGCATTTAATAACAAGGATGGCGGATTCTTTCTGACAACGGTTGGCCGCGTTCAAACTCCAACACTATCGATCGTTGTTGAGCGTGAAGAGAAAATACGACGGTTTATACCACATGATTATTGGGAAGTACACGCTAAATTTATCTGTTCGAATGGCTTCTACGAGGCTAGATGGTTCGATCCGAATTTTAAACGCAGTCGATATGATAAGGAAAAACGTGACTCACGTCTGTGGAATATTCAGGCTGCTGAGAATATCGTTTATGCATGTCGAGACCAGATTGGTACAATAAGCGAGGAATTAAGCTTGTCAACTCAACTATCACCGATACTATATGATCTGACAAGTTTGCAACGTGAATCAAATAGCCGATTTGGATTCTCAGCAAAAAGTACACTATGGCTTGCACAGGCACTGTATGAAAAACATAAAGCTATTACATATCCGCGTACAGATGCACGTGTACTACCAGAAGACTACCTAAAGATTGTAGAATCAACGTTCTATATGTTGATAGAGAATAATAATTATTGCACTTTCGCGAAGCAAGTAATTGATAAAGATTGGATAAAGCCGAACAGACGAATCTTTAATAATGAAAAGGTCAGTGACCACTTCGCGATTATCCCAACACTGCATGTACCAAAAACGCTATCCGAGCCTGAACAGAAGCTATATGATCTCATCGTAAAACGTTTCATTGCAGTATTCTTTCCAGCTTCAGAATACCAAGTCACGACTAGAATAACGGAAATTGCAAATTATCATTTTAAGACAGAAGGCAAGATTCTCGTCAATCCAGGTTGGATGCAAGTGTATAGCTACGGAGCTGCTGAATATATGGATAAGAACCTTGTTCCTATCCAGAAGGATGAAAAAGTAACGATTAGTGATATTACAGCACATAAACTAACAACGAAACCACCTACACGTTACTCAGAAGCAACTTTACTATCTGCTATGGAAGGTGCTGGAAATCTTATAGAGGATGAAGAACTCCGTGAGGCCATATCTGCAAAAGGACTTGGAACACCAGCAACCCGTGCAGCAATAATTGAAGGTCTTATTAATGAAAAATATCTCATGCGAGAAAGCCGTATACTGATACCGACTGCGAAGGCATTTCAGTTAATGACGCTACTACGTCATCTTGAGGTAAAAGAGCTAACTGCTCCAGAACTAACTGGAGAATGGGAGTATAAACTATCGCAGATTGAGCAAGGAAAACTTACACGTTATACATTCATGGAAGAAATTTCTTGCATGACACAGATAATCGTTAAGCAGGCAAAGGAATACGATTCTAATATAATTCTTAGCGATTATGTAGCGCTCGAAACATTATGTCCGAACTGCAGTGGACAAATAAGGGAAAGCTATCGACGTTTCTTGTGTATAAAGTGTAGATTTTCGATTCCAAAAATTCCTGGAGGTCGTCAGCTCGAGATTAGCGAAGTTGAAGAATTGCTTAAATATAAGAGCATCGGTCCCCTATCTGGTTTTCATAGCAAAATAGGTCGACCTTTTTCAGCAAAACTTAAGCTTTCATTCAATGACGAAGCTAAAAACTATAAGCTAGAATTCGATTTTGGGCAAGATCAAGACGATGAAGTTCCAGATTTCTCATTACGAAAACCCGTTGGGTCATGCCCAAGATGTTGTCATGGATATATCTTTGAACATGGAATGAACTATATTTGTGATCACTCCATACGCAATCCAAAGACATGTAATTTCCGGATTGGAAAGCTCATTTTACAGCAGGAAATTACATGTGAACAGATTGGAAATCTACTCAAAAAAGGTCGAACAGATTTATTGTCTAACTTTAAATCGTCAAGGACAGGTAAAAATTTTGCAGCATATCTAGTTATAAAAACTGACGGCAAAATAGGGTTCGAATTTAAAAAAAGAGAGAATAAAATATCACTTTCAAAAAAGCCTGCTAAACTTCCTAGAAGAAAAAATATAATAAAAGTATAAAAGAGTAAGATCTTATTAACGAAAACTAAAATGAGTTGCTATAACAATGAACTATTTATATTAAAATGTAATAAGTGGTCGCACTTGTCTGTATTATTTTTTTTAATGCTTATTTAAATAAATTTTGTTAAACCTTCTAAGGCTGTAGTAAAATTTACTATTGGGGCGTTAGCTCAGTTGGTAGAGCAGCGGACTCTTAATCCGTAGGTCGAGTGTTCGAGCCACTCACGCCCCATAAATGATTAGATAAAAACTTATTTCTTTTGTTTCTTGAATATCTTTACATGGTTGATTTTTATCAATAAAGCTTTCTATTGATCAGAATAAGTTCAATTATAAGCATCTGTCTATCTTACAAGATAGTTTTTAAAATTTATTTTTATTTAATGATAGAAAATTATATATCTATGGCAATGATGAAATAAAAGTTCTATGCTGTCAGATAGAATGTAAATAGGCTAAATAATGTATTATCTTTAATCTAAAATTTATTAAGCAATAGTAATATTTTCAATAAAATGAGATGTAATCGAACAATACTAATCTAGGCCGAACGCACGGTGAGTGACACGAATTACAACAGGTGACTGTCTTTACTTATATTCGTTTATCTTGATTAATTGTGTAACATACTTTACATCAAAGTTGCTATAACCAGAAGAAAATGGAAAGCTGTTTATTCTCTTCTAAATACATTCGTATGATAGAACTAAGTGCCTTATAAGGTAGAAGTTTATTCAGATCTATCTGAGCCATATCGCAATTCAGCAGATGAAATACAAATCAGAACCTATTCTGGAATTATATCTCTCTCTTTTCATATTCTATAGCCGTTTTTCTATACTGACATAATCTATAGACGAAAGTTTTTCATATCCTTTATAACCGCGAACCTATTTGCTATATCGCTGTGTAATGTACAACAACCAACTACTATATCGCTTTTATTGCTAGTAGTTAGAACAATCGAACCGATGATGATCTGAATACATTAAGCATTGGATTTATTGGTATTTTGTCATAATGAACATCAATCGATATATCAGTTGTATAATAAGATGGCATTATCGCGCAGTATGTACAGCGATCCGGGACCGATCGAGCGCATCCACACGATCCGCGATACAAGGGCTGAATCAACGCCGACAGACAGTTCAATGAGCACTTTAGAGAAACCGTTCTTATCTATATGGACTTGTACCACCTTTAGTACAAAGCGCTCAATATTTCTAAGTGTCAGAAGACATCGTCATCTCAATCGATACTTATTTGTAGTACGGAGTTATTGAATTTAACAAACGCATAACCTTCGTTAAACTGTTACATCCGTCCAACAAGTTTTCCATGTGAGTCGAGAGAAAATTATCCGACATCAAATATAAGTTCATCTTGCACACCGACGAGATTCACGTAAACTACAAGGTAGTTCCAGTATATCGAATTCCAAAGCGTGCGACATCAAACCGCTCTGCTTCCTTATTCAAATGATATGCGTGATCTGTTTAAAATTATTAGATTTTCTGTACTAGCTGCCTTCGAATCTTGTGTAGCCGATATATGCTATGCATCTTCACATTTGTTCTGTGCTATTTAGTTCGAATATAAACGGTTCTGTATCTGATGAAATAACGTACTCTGTCTAAGACATTTCCGATATGTATAAGCAATTTCACCACTAATAATTCTAGTGATGCTGCATTATACATGTACTTTGCTTAGTCAAATGATTTGTATTACTACTATCAATAGTAGAACGTGATCAAAGCTAAATAGCGAGATTATCAAGCACTTTAAGCGCTGTATACTAAGATTAATTAGCGCAACAGCCTATGCTGAATAAAAAGCAGGACGAAGCAAAAGATCATCAAGCGTATAGCCGGATAGAGCAAGTTCTGGCATAATCAGTAAATAAGGGCCATAGTCCTATGCAATGTGTAGCTCTTATAAAGACTAGCGATATTTCCATTGAAATCACCTACTTTGACATTGCTCTGAGTAAGAGCAACATGTGTATTTTCATAACGAATTTTGTACAGTTGTACGCTTGTAGAATACAAAAATCTAAAAATATTTTTTAGAACATTTAGAACACGCTGGGCTATGTTTCAACATATATTAGTCGACCAACATCTCTGACTATTGATTGGTAGCTTTGCCGTATAGACTCAGAAAAGCTCAGAAAAATTTTATTAGCAACAAAGACGACAAAATATAAATTTATAACTTAATAAGTAACATTATATAGCTCCACCAATTACGCTTACTAAATTCTAATCGACAAAATCTTATTTCTCACGATGAAAATTTGAAACGCCCTCAATAATCTTTTTGTGTGCTGAATCAACATCGGCCCAACCATTTACATTTACCCACTTTCCATTCTCAAGGTCTTTATAGTGTTCAAAGAAGTGTTTAATCTGATCCTTTAGGTAAAGTGGTACATCATCCATTGACTTCATGTTTGCCGTCATTGGGCAAATTTTATCATGAGGTACAGCGATGATCTTCGCGTCAATTCCAGATTCATCCGTCATTTTAAGCATTCCAAGCGATCTAGAAGATACTACTGACCCGGAAAGTAGTGAGAATGGAGTAATCACGAGTACATCTACTGGATCACCATCTTCAGATAATGTCTGTGGAATATAGCCATAATTAACTGGATACCGCATGCCTGTGCCAATAAAGCGATCTACTACTAAAAGACCTAGTTCGTTATCTAATTCATATTTTATTGGATCACTCTGTGCAGGAATCTCAATAATAACGTTGAAATCTTGAGGTATGTCCTTACCAGCTATAACATGATTAAAGCTCATCGTTTTCTCTATTTGAGAAGTGAAATATATTTGAATAGTTTAAAAGTATGATTCTATCCTGCGTTTCATATTAAAATAATAAAAGTTGCAACCAGTCAGTCTTGCTAATAAAAATTAGTGAAACAAAAATATAGAATATCAAAGATATGATTACATTAATTTATATAACCTCTATATATTTTTATCCTGTATATAAAAGATATTATTAAATTAATCTTCATTTCGCCTGTAATCTATGAAATATACTTCGTATAATCCAAAAAAATACATAGATGATAATGAATAATACGATGATTCCAATAATAAATAGATTCATTGACAAATTAATCCAGTATGGTGGATAGATAAGTATCACCTGTCCTGTATTGCAACATTTAACTATTCCAATTACTGAAGCGATTATAAGTAGTATAACAAACCAAACGATTTTACTAAATATCATTTGTATGATGTATACCCTTGAATTTCTTAACTATATTTAGACTAGTGTCAAAATTTAGCATTACGATCCATTGTGCTACGCCATCAATTTTCTTTAGTAGATCTTCAATAAGGCGCGCATCGTTCGTACGCTGATCAAAGTATCGGCTGAGTAATGCCTGTACAGAACGCAAATCAGTTTTTATCATGGATTCATTAAGTGTAACCATTGAAAACCGTAAACTTAAAAGTCGCAGCTTTATATTTTCACGTATCAAATAACGTTGATCCTGTGATATATCGATAGTATCTGCATTATTAATCCTATGTATTTGTACAAGACTCTTGAAATACTGATAAGTATCACCTAAAAAATTGTGTAGCTGTCTCTTCCAGACTGGCTCATTCATATTAGTAGTATTTATAGTTGTATCAATTGATATATTTCTATCAGAATTTTGTTTGCCTATATGCTGAATAATTGTATCTCCTATAAGTGGAAGAAAATCAATTTTTTCAATTGCAGCATCGATCTCGGTTGCAAGACTAGGCATATCAGAGAACGGTATCGATTTTAGTTTCTCAAGATCCTGTGCGATCGCGTTACGAATAGCAATAGCCTGTGCATTTTGTAACACTGCAACTTGTGTATATGCCTTCTGTAATACGACTATTGCACGTTGCGTATTGCCGGTCATCTGCAATTGCTGATTCATACTCGATAACATCTCCTCGATTCTATCTAATACAAATATATCGCGATTACAAGTAATATCTTGATATTGAAGTTGTAGGTTATTCTGTATGGACTGTACGTCATTAATTTTGTTTTCTAGCTCTGAAATCTGTATACCGACTTGCTGCATTTTTGTAAATGTTTGATCAAACTTAACCAATGCTTCTGCTATCTCAGCATCAAGTGTCTTCTGATGCGCGGTAGCTAATTCATCAAGTTTATCAAACTTGTAGTTCAGAAAGTAATTACAACATCCAAATATACAAATAAATATGATGATTACGAGCCAAAGTGCTAAATTGCATACCTTATGTCTGATAACTTGAAATAGAGATGAATACATAGAAAAACACTTTTTTAATCGTTTATATATAAAATCCATATAGCAACAGGCTATCGATTCCGCTGTTCTCGTTTAAATGCATTCTTTATCTATCACGAAGCGCCCGAACTATGTATTTCATATCCTGTGATTTGATCAATATAATTTGATTAAAACCTAGTGCTCGTGCGGTTTTCTCGATACGCGGATGTGGAGTAATGATTGGCGAATGCTTTAGTAAGACAAGATCCGATTTTGTTAAATTTGCCTGAGTCAGCTTGTTTAAGTTTTGTAGACTACCAGAACTCGTTATGAACCATGCATGTGGCACTCCTTGCAGAATTCTATGTACGCGTTCCCACGTCTTGATGCATGGCATAGGTATGGTTCGACGGTACGCAGTGACAACTAGTATGTTAGCTCCTGCATCTCGTAGACGATTTTCTAACCACTCTCGCCCACTATCTCCTCGAAAAATTAGAATACGCTTGCCAGATAATGTGGAAGCACCTTTTCTATATGCTTTGTTGATTGCATCATACAAATGCTCTGAGTCATATTCCGGCGTATTACCATTAGAAGATAAAGATGGTGAAATTATATGATGCAAAGGTTTAGCAATACCGTAGCGTGCAAGCGCAGCGATACTGCCCGGTCCTACAACACCAATAGACAAATCAATTGGCCAGATTACGTTATGCGAGGCGAACGTATAATTGATAGCGTTCGGTGACATAAAGATCGATAGCTCATACTTATTGAGTGATCTAAATGCAGTAGTGATAGGTATAGGATCGTCAGCTGCTGAGATATCTATCAAAGGAAAGTCGAGAACTGTATAGCCAGAAGCAACTATTTGTTCAGCGAATACTCGATACTGTAGACAGTTTCTGGACTGTGTAAGAATAATAGTAAACGCATGGGTATTAGCTACATGCATTAAAAAAACTCGTTCCTATCAAAATACTACTGTAGTGACTTGTAATATTTATTAGATTATTACTTAAATCTATATCTTTCGTTACAGCCTGTACTATCTGTCAGTGCACGAATAATATCGAGTGCACCCTGTTGTTTTAGCTTTCTTGAGACAGTACAGCCAAGCGCAATCGCGTCTGCTACTGATATCACGGTATTTACTGCTTCTGCAATTATCAGTCTTGCACCGTCGAGCGTTGATACGCATCCTCTTAAATATAGTTCACTTTCTTGCCACATCGCATAAGCAGCAAGTGGTACATTGCAATTACCACCAAGCAACCGTGATACTGTTCGTTCAGCCTCGACAGCAAGAGAAGTTTTCCAGTCATGTAGCGGTGTAAGCCATTCAGAAACATCAACTCGATAAGATGCTATTTCGATTGCAAGTACAGCCTGGCCTACAGCAGGTAAACTTTCATTAACATCGATCAATGAACATATTCGTTCGTCTAATCCAAGACGTCTCATGCCGGCTGCTGCAAGAATAATAGCCGTATAATCACCACGATCAAGCTTTGCAAGCCGTGTATCTATATTACCACGTAGTGGCTGTACTTGTAGATGTGGATAACGAGCATGTAACATTGCTTTCCGACGAACACTTGATGTACCAACAACAGATCCAGCAGGTAATTTATCTAGAGATACATAATTATTTGATATAAATGCATCTCGTGGATCATCACGCGACATAACTGCTGCAAGCAATAATCCTGTAGAAAGTTCTATAGGTACATCCTTAAGTGAATGGACAGCAAGATCAGCACGACCATCGGTGAGTGCAATTTCAAGCTCCTTTACAAATAATCCTTTTCCACCAATTTTTGATATTGGGCAGTCAAGAATTTGATCACCACGCGTCGTCAATCCAAGAATTTTCAAATCAAATATGGGATACAGTCTGTGTATAGCAGCACGGACGTATTCGGCTTGTTTTATTGCTAAACGACTCTTGCGCGATGCGATCGTTAGTACAACTGGCTTCTCATAAGGAAAAATTCCAAGATTCATTACGAAAATTATTAGGAATAGGATTAAACTGTGTTAAATAATTCTCTATATTATTAGAGCGGATCCTCGTATCCTAAATTTTGCAACATAAATAATGATGCTATCATTCTAATAATTAGACTATAACATTCGTATCATAAATACGAACTTCTTCTAACTTAAGAAGTATACTTAAATTAAAATTTAATTTCGACAAATAAGCTCGAGTGAGAATTTGATAGTTTTACAGGTTAAATGTCTCTGTGGAAAAAATTAATTTTTCTATAAAATAATCAAAGTATAATTAGAATTATTTATATAAATTATGAATTTAAAGAAATGTCTTTAGAACTGCATTTATTATCTTATATACACATATTCTAGTAACTATTTATCTTGTTCTAAGCTTATTTCTTCTCCTAAATCTATAAGACAATTCATATTCTAAAGAGTTAAGTACTTCTCCTGTATCTGATCATATATTAGTAATAAACTTAGTTAAATACGTAGGTAAAAAGAACAAATTTAACTACCTAGACACTAGGTCAAATGTTAGAATTTCTATTCTTAATATCCTTATCTCCAACTAGAACTTCTATTTCGAAGAATCATAATAATATAATGTCTCAGTTGTATAAAAAGAGCGAGATCTGGTCAAGCAGATTTTCAGAACCGATCTCGGAACTTGTCAAGCGATATACTTCTTCTGTATTTTTTGATAAGCGACTTGCGTTAGTTGATATAACTAGCTCACTTGCGCACGCGAAAATGCTTACCGCACAAAAAATCATTAGTACTGATGATTTTTCATCTATTGAGATAGGAATGACACAGATCCGTAATGAAATAGAGCGTGGTGAATTTAAATGGCATCTTGACCTCGAAGATGTACATCTAAATATTGAAGCACGTTTAACTGAACTTATAGGAGACGCTGGAAAAAGATTACATACAGGACGATCTCGCAATGATCAGGTTGCGACTGATATTCGTCTATGGTTACGTGATGAAATAGACAAGATCAATAATCTACTAACTAATATACGGATTGTTCTGATTGATCTTGCCGAACGGAATACAGATACGATCCTTCCAGGCTTCACCCACCTGCAGGTAGCACAACCCATCACATTCGGCCATCATTTGCTAGCCTATGTTGAGATGTTCTCACGCGATGCTGAACGGATGCGCGACTGCCGTGTGCGCGTCAACTGTTTGCCACTTGGTGCAGCAGCACTTGCTGGTACAAGTTATCTAATCGATCGTCACTCAGTCGCAGAGACACTCGGTTTCGATGGAATTTGTGCTAACTCACTCGACGCGGTGTCCAGTCGCGATTTTGCGATTGAATTCACAGCGGCAGCCGCTATTATAATGACTCACATATCACGCCTATCCGAGGAGATTATACTATGGATGAACCCGTGCTTTGGCTTTATTGATCTATCAGACCGATTTTGTACAGGTAGTTCAATCATGCCGCAAAAGAAGAATCCTGACGTTCCAGAACTCGCTCGTGGTAAAACTGGCCGCGTTAATGGTCACCTAATCTCACTGCTTACATTAATGAAGGGCCAACCTCTTGCATATAATAAAGATAATCAAGAAGACAAAGAACCATTATTCGACACGGTCGATACTATCTCAGATACGCTAAAAATATTTGCCGAGATGATTGCTGGTATTATAGTAAATCACAAGGCAATGCGTGCAGCTGTATCAGAGGGATTTTCAACTGCAACAGATCTTGCTGACTATCTTGTAAAGAATGGGCTTCCATTCCGAGATGCACATGAGTCGGTTGCATGCGCAGTCCGAATTTGTAATGAGGAAGGTTGTAATCTATCTGAGCTATCACTTAACGAAATAAGACAGAAGTTACCTGATGTCGCTCATCTTATTAACGATGACGTTCTAGATTATTTGACACTCGAAGGATCGGTATCAAGCCGTAATCATCTTGGTGGTACTTCGCCAAATCAGGTACGAAAAGCTGTAAAAATAGCACGAGCCGCTCTTATTAGATGAGTTTATCCTCATATGATAGAATTTATCTTTATCTAATTTTAGATTTATTAATATCATAAAAAAATATGAATGAGCACCTATTGCTCAAGATTAAAGTAGATACTCATCGAATACACTTCTATCAAAATTAGGTAATGTTCCATGGTAATTTATTTCATGGGATATCCGCCCTTAGCTCAGCTGGATAGAGCAACGGCCTTCTAAGCCGTAGGTCACACGTTCGAGTCGTGTAGGGTGGGCCATTTAATATAATTACTTAAAAGTGTCAAGAACTTATACAGGTAAATAAGACTCATAAATTTAGTTAGGACTAAATTCGTTAACTTTGCAGATAAATATATTACAACTTTAAAATATGAGAATTTACAATAAAACATGCGTATAGAAATCCACTAAATCTAGCTCAATTTACACGCTACTCTCGAGTATAATGTTGAATCTGTGAACCCTTCTTTATCTAGAACACGTCCAATTAAAATTAACGCAGTTCGTTTAATTGATATACATTTTATTTTAGATACAATATTAGAAAGCGTACCTATAATAGATATTTCGTCCGGCCAACTTGCACGATAAACAACTGCAACTGGGCAATCTTCGCCGTAGTGTGGTAGAATATCATCAACTATACTGGATAGGTGCCTAATGCTCAGGTGAATAGCGAGCGTTGCTTGATGAGAAGAAAGTGCACTGAGCGATTCATATTTCGATATCTTCGTTTTTCTAGCATATCGAGTTAAAATTATAGTTTGTGTAATACCAGGCAAGGTCAACTCGCAGCCAAGTGCTGCTGCGCATGCCGATGTAGAAGTAACACCTGGTATGATTTCATATGGAATTTCTAATAATTTTATCCTTCGAATTTGCTCGCTGATTGTGCTATATAGTGATGGATCACCGGAATGTACACGAGCAACGTCTTGACCTTTCGAATGCGCGGCAGAAAATAAATTAATGATTTCATCAAGATCAAGGTTTGCTGTGTTAACTATATGTGCTTGATGTCCATTCAATACTGCATCTGGAACGAGTGAGCCTGCATATAGGATAACCTTACAAGATCTCACTAGACGTTGACCCTTTACTGTGATTAACTCAGGGTCTCCTGGACCAGCGCCGATGAAATACACTGTCATTCTTGAATAAATACTCCGTGAAAATATATATTTTATTTATATTGATATAGAGAAGAAAGAAGTTCATCAACTGAATAGAATATAAGATCACTATCTGGCAACGATGGTCGACGCAGCATAACAACTGGCAATCCAAGTTCTCGAGCGACATCAATCTTTGCTTTAGTCGCTGTACCCCCGCTATTTTTGCTAATAATTATGTCTATGCCAGCGCGCTTAATTAACGAACGCTCAGCTTCTATCGTGAATGGACCCCGTTCTGCTATGATACGGGAAAGCGCATTTCCAGGATGTGGATAAAGGCATCTAATAGTCCAGAACTGATGTGGTGGAATCTTATTAAGATGCATTAGCGGTTCTCGTCCTAGAGTGAATAGCGGTCTATAAAATGATCTAATCATCTCATCGATACCAGACCAATTGTCGACGAAATGCCAATTATCGTCAACATTTGGCAACCATAGCTTACGACGTAGCGACCAACATAGAATACCAACGTCATTTGCGGAAGCAATAGCATTTTCACTAATCTGCTTAGCATATGGATGTGTTGCATCGATTACAAGACTTATGTTCTTATCCCTTAGATAAGAGGCTAGCTTAACAGCACCACCGAAACCGCCTGTTCGTATAGTACACATGAGATCATCTGGTACTCTACCAAGACCAGAAAGACTATATATGTCTTTTATGGATAAAACACGTGCGATCTTTAGTGCATCTCCTGTTCCACCAAGTAACAATATTGTTCTTGAGCAACTCATAATCTTACATTACCATCTAAATAGATGATAATTTTTGTTAGAATCAACTTTATATAAGGCTAAATATGTACGCATATAATATTATTCATAACTATACTTTGAACTCTTCAAATCAAACAATTTCTTATGAAACCTTGTTTGTCAGGATTGATAATTTGATTTAATCCATAAATCAAAGTCTTTCTCTAAAGAAGAAAAGTATATATCTATGACCTATATCTAATTTACAGACTTTAGTCATGATGCACAGATTTTATCATTTTTTATGTGCTTCGTACACCATAATAGGCAAGGCCTGTCGTAATATATCGAATTGTCCAAGCAACTCTGCGTATGCTAATGACACACGTGTTAATGTGCCACCGTGTGTATCACGCCAATGAGCGAGTGCAATTTCACTTTGCAATGTAACAGCATTCGCGACAAGTCGACCTCCTGGTTTTAGATTTTCCCAACATGTGGCTAACATGCCAGGTGAGGTTATACCGCCTCCAATAAATATTGCATCTGGCTGAGGAAGTCCAATAAGCGCATCTGGAGCAAAGCCAGAAATTAGCTGTAAACTTGGAACTCCAAGTGCTTCTCGATTATATTGAATGAAACTCTGACGCACTACGCTCGATTCGATCGCGATTGCACTACATGAAGGATCGGAGCGCATCCATTCGATCGAGATCGAGCCACATCCAGCACCAACATCCCAGAGTCGTTCATACGGAGACGGTGCAAGCCGGGCGAGCGTTATTGCACGCATATCCCGTTTAGTCAATTGTCCATCATGTCTATATGCTTCATCTATTAGCCCTGGCGTCAAAGTATTATAGTATGGCGTGGAAGTGCTCGATTGGCAATCTAGCGCAACGAGATTTAGCCTAGATGTTTCAGGTATCGCCCAATGATCAGCGAATGTATCGATACGTCGCTCCTGTATCCCTCCAAGATGTTCAAATACGATAATACGTGACGACCCAAGGCCACAATTAATAAGTTCTTTAGCAATTTTAGCCGGTGTATAGCCATCCATGCTTAGTATAAAAAGACGTCTCTTAGGCATTAAATATCGCCTAATGGATGCGAATGGACGGCCGACTAGAGATATAGATATAACATCCTGTAACGGCCAACCGAGTCGTGCTGCTGCAAGTGATAGAGAAGACGGAGTTGGTA
The DNA here is from genome assembly GCA_032470195.1 of Burkholderia sp. Taxonomy (GTDB): domain Bacteria; phylum Pseudomonadota; class Gammaproteobacteria; order Burkholderiales; family Burkholderiaceae; genus Burkholderia. The sequence continues at coordinate 41,890 of JAVHYX010000003.1, forward strand.
GCACGCGCCATTCATCAGCTGGTAGATCACGTGTAAGTATTCCGCCAACACCAAATAACATTGGATCGCCGCTAGCAAGAACACAGGTCGGCGTATGACGACGAGTGAGTAGTTTACTAATATTAAAAGGTATTGGCCATACTTCACGAGTAGCTAATAGACGTGTCGGAAGCATATCGAGATGTCGTTTAGCACCGATCACAAACTCGGCATTAACGAGAGCCCGTCGTCCATCTCGAGCAAGACTAGAGTATCCACCATCTCCGATTCCAACTATAGTTAGCCATACTGACATTTATTATTGCTGCCTATCATCTATTTTTCTATCATAAATATGTAAGAATATTGCTTCTTTACTGTAGATTACATTACAGTTTGTCTTATAAAGAAATGTATAATGGATATTTATTTATACAAGTGTACTACTGAATTAGCTTGTTATTATTATTTTGCATCCAATTTCTCCAGTAGTTCGACAATCTGCTTGTCCAGGTCTTGTTCGAATTGTCAAAGCAGCTGACGGTGGTCTGTGTAGAATTAAGCTGTTTGGAGGTCAGCTTAATACAAGACAGATATACGCAATTGCTGATGCAGCGTGCATATACGGTTCAAGCGTTATTGAAGTAACTAATCGCGCGAATTTACAAATTCGAGGAATCCAAAATGGTAAAGAAATCGAGCTAATTCAAGCGCTTATCAATTCTGGACTTGGACCATATATCGAACATAAGCATAATGAAAATGTTGATCTAACTATGCTTTCTACAAACGATGATGTCCGAAATATAATGCTAAATCCGCTTGCTAGCCGTGATCCAAGCGCACTGCTTAATACTCGCAAGCTTGCTGAACTGCTATTCATAATGCTTGCACGTGAATCACGCCGTACTGAACTTTCACCGAAATTCTCAATTCAGCTTGATGGGGGTGAAAGTATTGCAGTGCTCGATCATCGCCATGATATTTGGTTATCACCGTGGATTCGCAAAGACGGTGTTATACGGATTGCTTGTGGAATCGCTGGCTGTCCGCCAGTTCGTCAAAATGATCCTCCTGCTCTTGTAGACGTTGCACCTCATGAGATTGTCGATCTTGTTCGTGCATTAATACTCTCATTTCTTGATCTGGCGTCTATTGATACGTATCGGATATTCGATTTGATGAAAACTCATGACACGGTCGCGCTACTTGCCAACGCACAGTCCTATCTGTCGTTTCAGCTTAGACGTGATTCGTCTCTTGGTGCTTGGCGTCGTGCGCCAAGCGATACTACACTGCGCTTTGGTGCACATATTGAGTCTTATCAAGATAGTTACTACAGGGTTGGAGCACAGTTTGCACTTAGTCGTATCAATGCTGACAAGTTTATTAAACTTGCTTCGCTTATTGACACATACGGCGATAGATCAATAGTGATCACACCATGGAAAAGTATTTTTATACATGGCGTCGCGGCTTCTAACGTAAGATCATTTCTTTCTGAACTCAATAAACTAGGCCTTGTCACTTCACCATCGGCATCACTTGCTAGATTTGTAGCATGCACTGGTAGCACCGGATGTATGAAAGGACGTGCAGATACGAAGCGTGACGCTCTCACACTATCCGAGCGAACTTATAGTAAACAACTTATCCATCTGAGTGGTTGTGAGCGTCATTGTGCGCTATCGTATCCAGCAAACATTACACTAATGGCAGTCTCGCCAGAACATTACACTCTTTACTGGTTCAGCAAAGATTCTGGATTTAGAACACTACCAATTGCTCAACATTTAACGCTTGATCAAGTTACAATACTTCTAAATAGCAATGGGAAATCTAGCTAAGGATTATATTATAAATGCTTAATTATCTCCGAGATGGACAGGAAATCTATCGACAGTCGTTTTCAATTATTCGTGCTGAAGCTAACCTATCTCGCATTCCACCAGATCTTGAAAAATTGACTGTGCGCGTAATTCATGCGTGTGGAATGACCGATATTGTCGACAATTTACGTTTTTCTAATAACGCAGGTAATGCTGGTCGTGCAGCACTTTCTGCTGGTGCACCAATTCTATGCGATACAAAAATGGTTGCAGAAGGAATTAAATTATCGCGTTTGCCAGCTCGTAATATTGTGCGCTGTACACTCAGTGATCCTAGAGTACCTGATCTAGCAAAGCAACTTGGCAACACACGGTCAGCTGTTGCACTAGAATTATGGCGTCCATATCTCGCGAACAGTATCGCTGTAATTGGTAATGCACCAACTGCGCTGTTTTATCTACTTGATATGATCCATGCCGGCGCACCACATCCTGCACTTATTCTTGGCTTTCCAGTCGGCTTCGTCGGTGCAGCTGAATCGAAAATACTACTCTCGGCGAATAACCTAAGCGTTCCATATATAACACTTCTCGGTCGTCGTGGTGGTAGCGCTATCGCGGCTGCTACAGTCAATGCGCTTGGCATAGATACAGAATAATGATAGCTCACCGTGGATGTTTATTTGGACTTGGTGTTGGGCCTGGTGATCCAGAATTAATAACGTTGAAAACATTGCGACTTTTACGAACTGTTCAAGTTGTTGTATATTTTGTTGCGAAAGGTAGGGCAAGTAACGCACTTGGAATAATCGAATCTCATCTACTTGATGAGCAGATCCGTTTACCACTTATCTATCCGGTTACAACAGAGATTTTGCCTCCACCTCTTTGTTATGAAAACATAATTACCAATTTCTATGATACTGCGGCTAATATCATAGCTATTCATCTTAATTCAGGCCGTAATGTTGCAGTTATCTGTGAAGGTGATCCATTTTTCTATGGATCTTATATGTATCTACACGATCGACTTGCAAAATTCTACGACACCAAGGTGGTTCCAGGTGTATGTTCGATGCTTGGAAGTACTGCTGTACTAGGAGTGCCACTAGTTTATAGAAATCAAACTCTGTCAGTTTTATCTGGTATGCTTCCAGAAAACAAGCTTCGATCTCAGCTTGCTCAAGCGGATGCAGCAGTTGTAATGAAGCTTGGTAGAAACTTCAGTAAGGTAAGAAGAGTACTTGACACACTTATGCTTATGAATCGCGCTTTATATGTTGAACATGCAACGACAGCAGATCAGAGGATCGTGCCGATCAATGATGTCGATCCAGTGGTATCTCCTTATTTTTCTTTATTAATCGTACCTGGAGAAAAATGGCAAGGATAATAACACCTCCAGTAATCATAATACTTAGTATGAGTGGGCTTAATACTGCGCATCGTATTTTAAAACGATATCCGGATGCACAGGTACATGGCCTTGCAAAGCGAGTTGGTTCTATCGTAGATGTTAGTTTTGAAACACTTAGCTCACATTTGTGTCAATTATATACACTGACGGTGCCAATTGTTGCACTGTTTTCATCAGGAATTGTAATTCGTTGTCTTGCACCCGTTATTGCCTCTAAGGAGATAGAACCCCCTGTGTTATCAGTTGCTGAGGACGGCTCAGCTGTTGTGCCTCTTCTTGGTGGGCTAACTGGTGTAAACACAATTGCACGTGAAATAGGTAAAATACTCAGTATCCATCCAGCTATTACAACAAGCGGTGAATTACGTTTCGGAGCTTGTATTCTAAATCCACCAGAAGGTTATATATTGAGTAATCTTACTCATGGAAAGCACTTTTTATCTGATCTTCTTTCTGGTGCGTCAACACGTGTAGAAGGCGAGGCTAAATGGCTTAACAACATCAAACTACCTCTTGACGAAAACGCTTCTCATTCAATTCGAATAACACCATATATCTCCAATAACGAGAGAAATGTATTGGTAATTTATCCTATTAGTACAGTTATAGCCTTGGCAGATAATGAGATATTGCCTACTACATTACTTACCGATCGTATTTATAAGATCATTAAAGTATGCAATCTTGCCATACAATCACTTGCAGTGATTATCGCGACAAAATCACATCGAACTAATGCCTCGCTTATTAATACATCAAAATCTCTCGGTATTCCGCTCTATTTTGTCGATAAAAACACATTATCTGACGACATAAATATCAATGCATTAACTTTGCTCAAGAATGCACTGCATGTACCATATTCTATTCAATACATCTCAAGACGGATTGCCTGTGCCATTACATCGCAACCGGTTGATCTCTCTAGACTTGGCCATATTCGTTCCAGTCGGTTAACCATAGTTGGCCTTGGACCTGGTGGCGTCAAATGGCTAACACCTGCTGCACGCACTGCGATCTCTACTGCGACTGATATTGTTGGTTATACAGCCTATGTTAAGATGGCTGGTCCGTTCCGTGTTGATCAGCGAGTACATTGCACAGACAACCGAAATGAAATTCAGCGTGCATATAATGCCTTCGAACTTGCAGCCTCTGGACAACAGGTTGTAGTTGTATCATCGGGAGACGCGGGAGTTTTTGGGATGGCAGCTGCAGTTCTTGAGATCTTCGATAGGACACGCAATCCAAACTGGGAAGAAGTTGAGCTACATATTGAGCCCGGTATATCAGCTGCATTTGCGGCTGCTGCACTAGCTGGTGCTCCACTTGGTAATGATTTTTGCATAATTTCTATTTCAGATAATTTGAAGCCGTGGAGTATAATTAATACACGACTACGAAATGTAGCCAGTGCTGATCTTGTAATTGTATTGTACAATCCTATCTCGAGTACGAGACCATGGCAACTTCAACGCGCACTTGATATAATACGCAAATATCGCGAACCAAATACGGTAGCTATACTTGGACGACAAATTGGACGGCCAGGTGAAACGCTTACTTATACGACACTTGGTTTAATAACGTCAAATCAGGTTGATATGCGAACAACAGTAATTATTGGATCAACAACAACTCGGCATTTCAATGCAAATAATGGCCGAGATTGGGTATATACACCTAGGTGGTATCGATAAAGAAAAATAACCTCACAGATTTTATTAACTCCTTATATAAAACATGCAGAGAGCATCTCATCAGGTGTTAACCATTGCGCATTCCATGCAGCTGCTAGCTTATCACCGCATCCAATCGGAAAAATTTTAGTATCAAAATCAACGAATACCATGTGATCAGCAAAGTCTGGACGGTTTGGTATTTCTGATGTGTAACCGTCTGATAGTACACATAGTAATCGCCGTCGATATGGATCTCGACGTGCAGAGTTCGCAAGTAATTGCGCCGCAGCATTAATTCCGTCTGTAAGTGGTGTACCTCCACCCCCTTTGACTGTCGTAAGCCACCGTTCATTCCACCACCTAGGTATTGCTGGTCCGAAGTGACGAACAATGCCTGTTCCATTAAAACAAATCAGTACTATTTTAATGCGAGCACGTGCTGCACGATTAAAGTATGAAATGATTAGTCCTTTCGCGCGCGCGAGTCGACCGTGCATTAGCATCGATGCGGAAGAATCAAGCAACAGACAATGGATCTGGGTTAATAGTGTTCTACGTTTATGAAAACGAAAATGATTAGCTTGTAACGTTTCCGAACGTTTTGCTTTTAGGGTAGCAAACCATGCGATCGTCTTAGATTCTCTGCTATCGGATATGCAAAACCGGTTAAGTTTTTCTGATACTGGAGGCTGATGAGTAAGTTCACGTCTACGTTTAATAAATGGCTTAACTTTTTTTTTTGATGATTCAAACAATATAGGAATAACATCTTTTACCGTTGTCGTGCATGAAGACTCTGGTGGAAGATAACCCCAGTTGTGTTGATCGACTGTATCGCTGAAATCAGATTCTGATGGCAAATATAACTGATTATTCATATCTTGCTGAACGGCATTATGAGACTGCAATGTTTTCTGATTGCTAGCTTCCAATTTTTTCTCGGATGGATTTTGTTTTTGTATTGTTCTCCTATGTACTAATACAGACTCTGCTACTCGTTCTACGTGATCTATCGAAACTATGTCCTGTCCGTCGAACGCAGCGAGAGCACGCGCAGCGCGCAACATAACGATATCAGCTCGTAGTCCATCGACGGCTGCTGCAATGCATAGATTACTAACTAGACTATGTACTGTATCATGAAACTTTACAGTAGACAGCCGTTCTCTGGCGTCACGAATGCGACAAGATAGATTATCTTGCATTACATTATATTTATCACAAAATCTAGACGGATTCATATCAAATGCGAACCGTGCATCGATTATCTGTCTTCTTATATCTGGATCAAAGCAATTCTTAATTTCAACCATCAATCCAAATCTATCAAGAAGCTGTGGCCGCAACTCTCCCTCTTCTGGATTCATTGTACCAACGAGAATAAATCGTGCATCATGCACATGTGATATGCCATCGCGTTCAATGACATTCACGCCACTTGTTGCAACATCGAGAAGTATATCAACTAGTCCATCAGCAAGAAGATTAATCTCGTCAACATAGAGTACGCCACGGTCAGCGCGCGCTAGCAATCCAGGTTTGAACTGAATGTCTTGGCTAGCAAGTACGTGCGCTAGGTCAAGCGTACCTACAACATGTTCATCTGTCGATGATAATGGAAGTGTTACAAACTGACCTTCTGGCAGTAGTTCTGCTAACGCTCGTGCTGCCGTTGATTTTGCCGTGCCTCGCGGACCACTAATAAGAACACCTCCAAGACCTTGATCTATAGCTACTAGTAGAAGAGCCTGCTGTAAATCAGGCTGGCCAATGATTGCTGTAAATGGAAATATAGGACGTATGAACATATAATGTGATTATTTATTTTTGCTCTAATTCATAGCGTTGTTCACTTTCGAGCCAGACTGCTTTGATCCGATCTCTATAGTCACCAGGATCTTTCCATAAACCACGCTGAATTGCTTCAATAAAGCGTTCACATATCCCATGCAGCGCTTTTGGATTATTCTGTTCAAGAAATGTTCGTGTATCTTCATCAAATAAATATGCATCAGTGATAAGAGCGTATTGATGGTCGGCAAGAATTCGTGTAGTCACATCGTATCCGTATAAATAATCAACTGTCGCAGCTATTTCAGCTGCACCTTTATAAGCATGACGCTTTACCCCGTTTATCCATTTCGGATTTACGACGCGCGAACGAATCACACGTGAAATCTCCTCGCGTAGCGTACGTATTGTAGGTGAACCCGGATTTGTATGATCACCATGATAAATGATTGGCTGCCGACCAGATAGGTATCGGACTGCTACTGTCATTCCACCATGAAATTGGTAATAGTCATTTGAATCGAGAATATCATGCTCTTGGTTGTCCTGATTTTGTATAACTACATCAATCTGCGCAAGACGCGAACTGAATATATCAGGTGCTGCTATATCACCTGCAATGTCTTGTGTATATACATAACTGCCGTAGCGACAGTATGCATCAACAAGATCGGCATCGTTTTTCCAGCATTGTGTATCTATTAGTTCCTGTAGTCCCGTACCATAACTACCAGGACGAGAACAAAATACCCTCCAACTAGCTCGTCGTCGTGCTTCTTTAATAGGCGTGCCACGTTTAATCCATTCTGTCTGCTCACGCTCAATACGTGCACGAATTGGATTTAGTTGTATAGGCTCATCAAGTTCCGAAATAGCTCGTACAGCCGAGTTAAATAAATGTATTAAATTTGTAAACGCATCTCGAAAAAATCCAGATATACGGAGAGTTACGTCAATTCTTGGCCGATCGAAAATTTCGATTGGAAGAATCTCAAAGTCTATTACTCGATAACTGCCATGAGCCCATTTCGGCTTCACACCGAGAAGTGCTAACGCTTGCGCAATATCATCTCCACCAGTTCGCATTGTCGACGTACCCCAAACAGAGAGTCCTACGGCTTTAGGATAGTCTCCGTGTTCTTGAAGATGTCTCTCGATTAATTGGTTAGCGGATTTAAGGCCGAGTGTCCACGCAGCTTGCGTAGGTACAGAGCGCGCATCAATCGAATAGAAATTTCGGCCAGTTGGTAGTACGTCCGGTCGTCCTCGGGATGGCGATCCACTTGGACCAGGCGGAACAAACAAACCGTTAAGTCCATTTTGGAGTTGAATAAGCTCTTCATCACCACATACGTCTAGACGAGGGAGAATATTCCTCTCAATTCGAGATAATACTCTGTTTGTATTCGGCCAGTACTCTGTAAAAAAGTCAAATCTAGAAAAAAAATCTGACTTTGAGCTATCACTAATTTTATCAACCTTATTACAAAGGTGCGCAATCAAGTTACTTGCAAGCAATTCTAACCGTTCACGGGTATCTCCGGTATGCCGCCATATCGCACTACTAACTTCTTGAAGTACATCTGGACGTGGCCCAGACCACGGTTTTGCAAAATCTGTTGATGATAAAGGATCAAAATCATTTCCTAGTTGTAGATCGTGTGAAAGTGCACCGAGTAAACCATCTCGATCCATTTTTCCATCACCGACTGGAAAGCGTGAGAGTGCAAGTAGCGTGTCCCGGCGCTGAGTTCCGTGAGGCGATTTACCAAATATATGTAACCCATCTCGAATCTGTATTTCTTTTAATTCACATAGCCATGCATCAACACGAGTTAATAGTATATCCTCATCATTTGCATCGCATGGTAGTGCGATGCTCAGTTCGTCATGTAAACAGTGCTCTATGATTGTCTCAAGGATTGTCTTACGTAGCAACTTTGCGCGTCGTACATCAACCATCATAGCTTCATAATATTCATCGACATGCCGCTCAAGATCTTGTAATGGACCGTAGTTTTCTGCACGTGTGAGTGGAGGTATAAGATGATCAATTATAACTGATTGTATACGACGCTTTGCCTGACTACCTTCTCCAGGATCATTGACAATAAATGGATATAAATTGGGCATTGGACCAAGTATTAGATCTGGAAAACATGCATTAGACAAAGCGATGCTTTTTCCTGGAAGCCATTCAAGATTACCATGCTTGCCAAGATGGATTACTACATCAGTAGCGAATGTGTCGCGTATCCAGAAATAGAAAGCTAGATATGCATGAGGCGGCACAAGATCCGTATCATGATAACTTGCATAATCGTTGTTGCAAAGGGATCTTGAAGGCTGAATCCCTACGAACACATTTCCAGCACGCCATCCTGCTATAGTAAAACGATTCTGCCGTAGTGTTGGATCATTTTCTGGCGTACCCCAGCGTTTGTTTATTGTCTGACGTATACTTTCTGGCAGATTCACAAAACGTGCATTATAATCCAAAAGTGGATAGCTCTGGAACGAAGGCTTAGTAGCGTATACTTCCGGATTATTTGTTACACCTTCTGTTAGTTTAGCGATCAGCGCATTGCTATCTTCTGGAATATTAGGAATTCGGTATCCCGTTTCGTGCAGCATGGTAAGTACAGATAGCGCGGATGCTGGTGTATCGAGCCCAACGCCATTACCAATTCGTCCATCACTTTTCGGATAGTTTGCAAGAATTAGAGCAACACGCTTATTAGAATTGTCGAGTGTACGTAGCTTGCACCAACGGCGTGCAAGTTTTGCAACAAATTCTATTCGCTCTGCATCAGGCTGATAATGGACGATATCGACTTCGGTATGTGTGCATCGGTATGCGAGTCCTTTAAAACTGATTGCGCGTGTAATAATACGCCCATCAACTTCAGGAAGTGTAACGTGCATTGCTATATCACGAGCGTGTAATCCCTGTTTATCTACAACCCATGTAGCGCGATTGCTACTAGATAAAATTACTTGGAAAATTGGTGCGTTACAGCCTATCTGATCCTGTTTTACATCATAAGCAGATATCCTTCTACCATCTACATGGCGGTAATTCTTACTATGCATACTTTCTTCGAAATTTTGACTTGTAGAATTATTAATCAATCCAGATGAAAATGAAGTTGTATTTAAGATGAGTGATACATTATGTTTGTAGCAATGATCTATAACCATCTTTCGACTTATAGGATCTTTTAGTGATGTAATTGCAATTGGTAACGGGTTTATGCATTGACATTCAAGTGCGTCGATAAGAGCGTCAAATACATCAGTATTTGACGCCTGCAAGTGTGCTTTATAGAAAAGGATTGCTGCGACTGGTGTATTACTTCTCCAGCGAGATAGCCAGTCGTTGATCGTCACCCGATCATGTTGTGTTGGATGATAAAGAACTGCAGCTGGAAGCTGATACGGCATAGGCGGTTTATCACCAAAATTAAATACATGATATGCAACGCTGCGTAATAATGAATCAGCATTCTGTAAACCGCCTTCACGTAGATATAGCCACCATGTACGACATAGCGCTGGAGAAACTGTACTTTTTTCAATGAGATTTAGATCCTCATTCGAGTCACCAGAAAACATTGCGAGCTGTTGACTATGTTTTGTAGCAACGTATATCGCTTGCTCAATCCCGTACGGCCAGTACGCCTCTCCTCCTAGTTGATCAATTAAAACTGCTCGAGCATGTTTCAATACATCATCAACGTAGAAATCTATTGAAGCAGGCTGCCTTAAAAAGGTGATATTTGCAAGTCTAATGCTCGGAAACCCATCCGGTAACATCGGTACAACTTTTGAAAGAAGTGATAGGGTAGTATCAGCGGAACTAAGAATTACAATATCTGCTGGATTCTGATCAATCCGAATTACACCATCAGTGTCTTCGATGAAGCCACCAGGTATAGTACGCAGAAGATGCATAGTCTCTGGCAAGTTCTATCAATGTAATTACAATTTATACAACTGACTGCTGTATACAGCATGCATTATCGAAGGCTTGTTTTAGTAAAATTATATCAAGATCTCTGCCAATCAACACAAATTGGCTTATTCGTACCTCATCGCTTCTCCAGTAACGATCGAAATAGCTTTCGAAGCGCTGACCTACCCCTTGAATTACAAGTCGCATCGGAACATCACGCAGAGCAGCGAAACCCTTAATTCGGTAAATTACATACATATCAACAAGCTTTCTCAGAGCAGCAATTGTTGCATCACGTGAACCTGCGTCTCCGTTTAAAATAATAGAATTGAATAAATCATGATTATGATCATGATCATCATCAGATGATCCATGGTAATCATGACGAAGGTAAATTTTTTTTTCGGATTCCGCTTGAATTCCAAGAATTATTTCGATATTTAGTTGACCGTGCGTAACACCAACGACCTTAACTTGTGGCGGCACCTCGTTATGAATCAACGCTTTAACTCTAGAGAACTGTGTATCGTTAAGTAAATCAAATTTGTTTACGATGACGAGATCAGCTGCAGATAATTGATCTGTGAATAGTTTATACAGTGATGATTCATGATCTAAACTCTTATCCGCACGACGTTGTAAATCTATTTCTTTCGGATTATCAGCAAACTGTCCATTAGCTACAGCTGGTCCATCGACGATGGTTACAACTGCATCAACAGTAAAACTATTACGTATCGTGGGCCACTGAAAAGCCTGAACGAGTGGCTTTGGCAGTGCGAGACCAGATGTTTCAATTAACACATGATCTATATCATTTCTGCGCTCAACGAGCGCTTCCATAACTGGGTAAAATTCCTCCTGCACTGTACAGCACAGGCAGCCGTTTGCCAGCTCATAGAGTCGGTCTTGTATTTTTTCGCTATTTGATTGATGATTTATATCATCGCAGCCGATTTCACATCCTTTTAAAATCTCTCCATCAATTCCAAGTTTACCGAATTCATTAATAATAACGGCAATTCGACGATCGTTTGAATTTCGAAGAATATGACGTAACAAAGTCGTCTTTCCACTTCCAAGAAAGCCAGTTACAATTGTAACAGGAAGTTTGCGCATTTACATCTCTATAAAATAGACTTCATTTTAGATGCTAATTTCTAAATACAAATTATAACTACTGCATAGCCTAATCACAATATATAGCCTAAATTATAAAATTAATTATTGGTTGTAAACAACATAAAATATAACATTATATATTTTAGCGAAAATTTATTAGTAAGTTAGTCCATTAGTATTTTAATGCAAGTGTTCTTAGCTCACGAAACAGTACTAAAACGAGGCGAGTATAGAAATAAATAAATTGTTAAATTATTAGTAAAATGAATCTAGATTAGATATAACTTATCTCTTCGCATAGAGTGCATATATTATATTGATAGGAGTTATATCGAATATGGAGAATATATAAAATACCTACATTGCTTTTCTTGAAGAAATATTCAAAATATTTCAGGTAAGAAAATGCCTGAACAATAATATTAAAATATCTTTAGAAAATACATCTCTAGGCGACTCTATATTATCGTCGTCTTTCGATAACTAAATTAAAGACGATTCAAGATGATAAAATCTAATCTAGATTCGCACAAACGAATGATACAACGGCGCAGAGAAGGATATGAAAAAAAACAAGCTGCTGCAACATGCGAGAAAGGCTTACTTATTATCCATACTGGAAATGGGAAAGGAAAAACAACTGCAGCATTTGGTATGGCCGTACGAGCTCTTGGGCATGGGATGAGGATTGGTATTATACAGTTTATTAAGGGGGCACTACACACATCCGAACGGCATTTTCTAGGTTCTTTCGAACATTGTGATTTTATAACGATTGGTAACGGCTATACATGGAATTCGGAAGATCAAAATGCTAATATAATGAGCGCGCGCCGTGGCTGGAAAGAGGCATGTAAGATGATCGATAGTAGAAACTACCAAATGATAATACTTGATGAATTGAATACCGTACTCAGATACGCTTATCTTCCACTTGATGAAGTCCTCATAACTCTAACTAAACGCCCCGAAGAACTACATATCATTGTGACTGGTCGACATGCACCAGTCAAATTAATAAATTCAGCAGATCTAGTAACAGAAATGCGTCTTATTAAGCATCCATACAGACACAATGTAAAAGCACAGCCAGGCGTGGAGTTCTAATGATATGTCGACATGCCCAGCACTTATAATTACTTCTCCTGCATCTAGGCATGGTAAAACATTAGTAACAGCTGGCCTCGCACGTATGTATCGACGTACTGGATATAGAATACGTGTTTTCAAGACTGGACCGGATTTTCTTGATCCAATGTTGCTCGAGTATGCAAGCGGTACGTCAGTCTATTCACTCGATCTTGGGATGGTCGGCAAAAACGAATGTCATACATTACTCGCTCAAGCTTCAAATAATGCTGATCTGATCCTAATTGAAGGAGTTATGGGTCTGTTCGACGGGATGCCAAATACTGCTGATCTTTCGATTGCATTTCGTATTCCTGTCGTCGCAATAATTTCTGCGAAATCGGTTGCACAGACGTTTGCGGCAATAGCATTCGGTCTCGCATATTTCAATCAGGATCTGCCATTTTACGGAGTACTTGCAAATCAAGTTAGCTCTACTCGACATAGACAACTACTTCAGGAAAGACTGCCGAATAACGTTCGATGGCTTGGACATCTAGATACAGATACTAATATCACGCTACCAGAACGGTATCTGGGACTATATCAACCTGAAGATATTTCTAAGCTTGATGCACGTCTCGAACGTGTGGCGGATCTACTTTCATTAACAGAGCTAAGTGTATTACCTCCATCAGTAACATTTACTAATCCAAGGCCAGCAGAGATCCTTCCCGTTAATAAGCTTCTTACAAGGCAACATATCGCAATTGCCCGTGACATAGCATTTTCATTTATCTATCCTGCAAATATTGCACTGCTTAATAATACACTTAAAGCACAGTTGCATTTTTTCTCTCCGCTTGCTAATGAACCTATTCCAGAAATATGTGATGCTCTATTTCTGCCAGGAGGTTATCCAGAACTTCATGCGCCAGCTCTTGCTTCTAATAAGAGAAGTGCAGATACGATACGCGCACATATTGAAGCTGGAAAGCCGATCATTGCTGAATGCGGCGGAATGATATATCTATGTGATGCAGTAGTCGATGCTAATGGTATAACAACACCTATGCTCGGTCTTCTGCCTGGTACAGCAAAGATACAACACCGTTTTATCGCGCTTGGAATGCAGCGATTTGATACTCGAAATGGACCACTTCGTGGTCACACGTTTCACTATTCGAGATTTTATACGAAGCTTATCCCTGCTGCGACAGCGTATCAACCAGACAACTATTCTCGTTCTGGAGAGGCTATCTATCAGCATGGTTCAATTATAGCAACCTATATGCATATGTATTGGCCATCAAATCCAGCCGCGATAGTTTCTCTATTAAATGGAGAAAAAATTTAATAATCTGAAATATTTATTCAGGGTAATTGACTGAATTCTGATCAACTTCTGTTACCGTGCTGCGGGTCTTCGGTATTAATTTTTCCTTAATTCGAGCTGATTTCCCAGAACGTCCACGAAGATAATAAAGTTTCGCACGACATACGTCGCCATGACGCTTTACAATGATACTCGCTAGTAGTGGTGAATATGTCTGGAATGTACGCTCAACGCCTTTCCCAGATGAAATCTTTCGTACAGTAAAGGCTGAGTTCAGACTACGGTTACGCTTCGCAATTACTATACCTTCGTAAGCCTGGACACGTTTACGAGAGCCTTCAATTACATTCACATTTACAATAACCGTATCTCCGATAGAAAAATCGGGGATTGTTCTACCTGAGAGAACACGCTTTATTTCTTCTTGTTCGAGTTTTTCGATCTGATTCATCAGTGACTCCTAAGCCATTTAGTTAATACTTATATAAGGCTTGCTTCTTTCTGAATATCCAAAGATAAAGAATGAATTTATATATTTCTGATAAAAATGATATAACCTTATAGGTATGTAAATTCAAAATATTAAGCATCTTTCTCTTCATGCTCAAAGTTCGAAATACATGCCTCATCGACATTGCTTAGCAGCTTATTCTGACGCGCCAGATTAATTAAATCTGGGCGCTTATTTAATGTATTTCTTAATGCCTGCTGACGCCGCCAGCGTTTAATTCTAACATGATGACCACTGAGTAGCACATTAGGTACTCGTATTCCTTCATACTCTTCAGGGCGTGTGTAATGTGGACAATCGAGTAAGCCATCTACAAAACTATCCTGTGCCGTTGAGTGCGCATTGTTTAGTACTCCTGGCAGTAGACGAACTATAGAGTCTATCATTGCCATTGCTGGCATTTCGCCACCAGTTAGTATAAAATCTCCTATGCTAACCTCTTCATCTACAAATAAATCAATCAACCGCTGATCAATTGCCTTATATCGACCACATAATATAATTATAGCTGATTCTCGAGATAGACGAACAACACTCTTATGAGTAAGAGGTGTACCCTGCGGTGACATCATTACAGTATACGAGTTATCAATTCTTTGCTCTAACTGTGCAGCTTTCGCTGCCTGGATCGCTGCCTGGATCGGCGCAGCTATCATTACCATACCAGGACCACCTCCGTATGGACGATCGTCAATAGTACGATAGTTGTTAGTTGTAAAATCACGAGGATTCCAAGTACGTAGTCCGAAGCACTTCTTCTTTATTGCTTGACTTGTAATTCCATAGTTAGTTAATGCAAAAAACATCTCTGGGAATAGTGTTACAACATCAAATTGCACTCGTGGTCCTCAGTAATCTGTTTTCCAATCAACAACAATTCGACGCATTGACTGATCCACTTTTTTTATATACAAGCAGATGAATGGAATCAAGCGCTTTTTTAGAGTTGGTGCTCTGGTCTTTGTGGTCGATAGATCTTCAACTTGGAGTATTGAATGTACGCCATTATCAATTATTTCAGTTACTTTACCAAGTACTAAAGATTGTTTATTGATAACATCTAGACCAATTAGATCAACCCAGTAGAATTCATCTTTAGCGAGTACAGGAAAATCAGCGCGGCGCACAAATATGCGAAATCCACGTATAGACATTGCAGCATCGCGACTATCTAATCTAGCTAGATTAGCAATAAATATGGTCCCATGCATCTTTACATGCATGATTACTACAGCACGACAGTCTGTACCTTTCTGTAACCACCAATTTCGCGCACTAAGAATAGTATTACTGCTAAATCTGATATTTGAATATGTTGCTACTTTAATCCAACCACTAAGACCGTATGCATTAATAATGACACCTATTTCAACTGCGTCATTAGGCAATGTCCTTACACTTTTAATACCACTTACTATCTCTTGGTTAACTTGTCTAGCCAAACTATATTTGGCTAATCCATTGATAAATGTATTATACAAAAATCAATCACTATTTAATGTTTAGAGTCATATCTGACTACAGATCTGACTACATTCCTACAACATAATACATATAACTAGGTAGATATATGTGTACTTTTAATTTTCCTTATCAGACGCTCAACTGTTGGAGATAGTTTAGCACCGACACTCTTCCAATAGTATAGGCGATCCTGGCAAACACGTAGTAATTCAGTTTTCAGAGAAACTGGGCTGTAAAAGCCGATGCGCTCGATGAAGCGACCATCACGACGGTTGCGAGAATCCGTAGCAACTATATTATAGAATGGGCGCTTTTTTGAGCCGCCTCGGGCTAGACGTATTATAACCATAACAAAACCTTTCTAGAAAAACAGATTCAAATCAACCTAAACTTATAAAAAGTTTATTATAGCAGAAAGTCAAAGTAATAATGAATCTTTATAAGATAGCTTAAGAGCATTTGCTGCAGGTATTAAGTAGTATTGATAATATATATATACAAAATTCATACTGAATTGTATTTCATTTCTCTAGTGCTTAGGCTTAAATACTTTCATATATCAAATTTATTTATCAAATAAAATAGATTTTTGAAACTAAGTTCATCCTGAATCTACACTATAAATAGAGCTCTTATCATTAATGTGTTATTTACGCCTTAGCTACAAATATCCACCACTATATACAGTGTACGATGTATAGCTTAAAGATGGGTTACCATCTAAGGTATATAAATTACTTATGATAAAAGTTATATGTCGTTACATAAGATAATAGTAACCTTCAATGCTTGAATAACGATTTAAGAGCTAGTAAGAGTATAGAAAATAAGAGACAAGAATGATATTAGATCCTCTTATACATTTATATTTTCTTTGTAAGAATATTTACCAAATTGATTCATGTAAAAATAATCTTTATTTACTGCAATACAACAATCATTAAACATTTAAACAAAAATTCAGTGGATAAAATAAGAATTTTACATTATAAAGTAGACTTTTCTAATTAAGCACCTTATTAGATTCGTATATCTTATATATCCTATATGCTGTATAAATAATTTAAATTAATAATTTGATATTTGAATTTCTAATCTACTAAGATTTCTTATTAGAAATAAAGCCTATATTTCCATTATTGGTTTACTTAAAACTAAAATATAATAGCAAAACAATATTAAAAACTAGTCTCCAACTAGACTATGACCTAAATAGGATTGGATAAACAATATATATGTACACCGCCTTTTGATCGGTTTTTTTAAGCATATAGAATTCAGGAGACAAAGATGCGAATCATTGTTCTCGGTAGTGGTGTAATAGGTGTAACAAGCGCGTATTATCTTGTTCGTGCAGGCCATGATGTTACTATTATAGACCGGATGAATGGACCTGCACGCGAAACGAGCTTTGCAAACGCTGGTCAGATCTCTCCAGGTTACGCATCACCGTGGGCTGCGCCGGGTATACCTCTGAAGGCCATAAAATGGATTTTTGAAAAGCACTCACCACTTGTTATACGTCTCGATGGATCATTATTCCAGCTTCAGTGGATGTGGCAAATGGTACGTAATTGTACTGCTGTACGCTATACATTAAACAAAAGCCGAATGGTTCGACTAGCTGAATATAGCCGAGACTGTCTACGAGCACTACGAGCTGATACAGGAATTGAGTATGAAGGACGAGCTGGCGGTACACTGCAATTATTTCGAACACAGAAGCAACTTGATAGCGTAGAAAAAGATATCACAGTGTTGAAAGATGCGAATGTTGCTTATGAACTACTAATGCCGAATGAGCTACCTCGGATCGAGGGAGCACTAGTATCAACTATGCATAAGCTAACAGGTGGACTTCGTCTACCTGGCGATGAAACAGGCGATTGCGAAATTTTCACTACACGTCTTGCCGCTATTGCAGAAACTCTAGGTGTCAAGTTTTTTTACGAAATGCCAATCGAAGAACTAATAATCAATAGAGGGAAAATAATTGGAGTACAATGCGCTGGAAAAATTATGTACGCCGATGCATATGTGATCGCGTTAGGCGCATATTCTACAAAATTTATTTCATCTATCTTAAAGATTCCAGTTTATCCCATAAAGGGCTATTCAATAACTATCCCGATCACTAATAAAGCTTCTGCTCCAATTTCTACTGTGCTTGATGAAACATATAAAATTGCGATTACGCGCTTTGACGATCGAATTCGCGTCGGTGGAATGGCTGAGATAGTTGGTTTTGACAAGAAGCTGTGTGTTGCACGACGAGAAACACTTGAAATGTGTGTGAATGATCTATTTCCTGGTGCCGGAGATATATCGAAAGGAATATTTTGGGCTGGTCTACGTCCGATGACCCCAGATGGAACACCAATAATTGGTTGCACGCCGTTTTCAAATTTATTTCTAAACACTGGACATGGCACACTAGGCTGGACAATGTCATGCGGTTCAGGCAAATTACTTGCAGATCTGATCTCGCGAAAACAACCTGATATTAGACATGATGATCTTTCTGTTTACAGATACTTCTGAATAAAAAAGTGTAAATATAAAATTAGAAAAATATAAAATTACTTGTCGCATAGATTTTAACCATTCAATTTTATTCTGATTTTTTTAAAGGAAATATCTAGATAATCTATACGAAGTTTGTAATACAGTTGTAGTTCTATTACTTTATAATAAAGTAGCATCTATAAAATCAGTCAAGTGCATTTACAAGTTCTGGAACAAGTATAAATAGATCACCGACAAGACCATAATCTGCTATATCGAAAATAGATGCTTCCTCATCTTTATTAATTGCAACAATTACCTTCGAATCTTTTATCCCAGCAAGATGCTGTGTCGCTCCTGAAATTCCAACTGCGATGTATAGATCCGGAGAAACAACTTTTCCAGTTTGACCAACTTGATAATCGTTCGGCGCAAAACCAGAATCAACCGCTGCCCGTGATGCACCAAGAGCTGCATGTAACTTATTCGCCAAAGGCTTTAGTACCTTCATATAGTTTTCCCTGCTGCCAAGACCTCGACCGCCAGAGACAATAATCTTTGCGCTCGTTAATTCTGGACTATCGAGCTTAGATACTTCCTGGCTTATTAACTTCGATATGCAAGCATCAGCCGGTGCATCGATCTTTTCGATCAAAGCACAGCCTCCTGAAGACTTAACTGGGTCAAAACTAGTCGATCGTACTGTAATTACCTTGATCTTATCAAATGATTGAACTCTTTCAATTGCATTAACTGCGTATATTGGACGTTCAAACGTGTCTTTATTAATAACCATTGTAATATCTGAAATCTGTGCAACATCAAGCTTCGCAGCAATCCGTGGCGCGATGTTCTTTCCATAGACTGTAGCAGGTGCAAGGATATATGAATAGTTTTTTGCAATACTAAGAACTGTCGATTCAACATTTTCCGAAAGACCGTTTTTTAATTGTGGCGCATCAGCTAGAAAAACTTTCAATACACCTATAATATTAGCTGCTGAATAGGCTGCGTCATGTGCGTTATATCCAGCAACCAGGATGTGAATATTGCCGCCTATCTTTTTTGCTGCTGCTATCGTATTTAACGTCGACGTCTTTATTGATACATTATCATGCTCTGCAATTACTAAAATTGTCATTTATCTCATTCCATTATTACAGTACTTTAGCTTCTGTCCTTAATTTCTCTATTAAAGTCTTTGCGTTTGCTACTTTTATGCCAGATTTACGTTTTGGCGGCTCTACTACCTTCAATACCCTGAGGCGTGGTGTTATGTCTACACAAAGATCATCTGGCTTCATAATCTCTAAAGGTTTATTTCTTGCTTTTATAATATTTGGAAGTGTTACGTAGCGCGGCTCGTTTAATCGGAGATCCGTCGTTACAACTGCTGGAAGCGTAAGTAATAATGTTTCCGTACCACCGTCTATTTCACGTATTACAATGGCCTTGCCATTTGAAATGATGGTAAGCTTTGATGCGAATGTCGCCTGAGGTAATCCAGCTAGCGCTGCTAGCATCTGTCCAGTTTGATTCGAATCATCATCGATAGCCTGTTTCCCTAAAATTATAAGATCTGGTTTTTCTTTATAAAATATAGCCTTTAAAATTTTTGCCACTCCAAGTGGTTCAACATCTTTTTCTGACTCTACGAGGATTGCACGATCTGCTCCTGTTGCCAAAGCTGTACGTAGCGTCTCCTGCGCTTGTATAATACCTACAGATACTACAATTAATTCTGTTGCGATACCCCCTTCCTTTAGTCGTACTGCTTCCTCTACTGCGATTTCATCAAACGGATTCATAGACATCTTTAGATTTTTAATATCTACTCCAGTGCCATCAGGCTTTACCCGGACATTAACGTTGTAATCAACTACTCTTTTTACTGGTACAAGTATTTTCACACGTATGCTCCTAAGCAACAATAAATAATAACTAACCGTACATATGAATTGTATAGAGCTTTCTGATTAGAACTAATATTGTGTTTATATACGAACGCTTTTATCTACGATACAAGAAGAGAGTTATACTAGTAGTAGTCATCTACTATAGATACTTCCTTATACACTACGAGTAGATAATATTTACCTGAGAAACCCATTTATTCTAGAAATAGAAATGTAATCTAGAAATACAAATAAAATATACCAAGATAAATTTTTTCTCAGTCTTAATCTATTTATCTACAACTTCTAAATTTACCATAATTAGTTAATTTATTCGCACTAAGACGAGAGGTAACGATAGCTTTCTAGCTCTTGAGATTATCTAAATTTATCAGAACTAAAAACAATAAAATTCAATTGTTCTATGTTGAAAATACATTCATTGATAAATAACGATCGCCACGATCGCAGACAATAAAAACAATTGTTGAATTTTCAACATGTCGCGCGATCCGCAGCGTTACTTCGCATGCACCACCTGACGAAATTCCTGTAAAAATTCCCTCTAGCATTGCTAGGTTACGAACCATCGTCTCAGCAGCTAATTGACTCACACTCTCTATGCGATCTATACGGCTCTGATCAAAAATCTTTGGCAAATATGCTTTTTCCCACTTTCTAATACCAGGAATTTTCGAGCCATCTTCAGGCTGTACGCCGATAATTTCTATCGTTTTTTTCTTCTCTTTCAGATACTTAGATACCCCCATAATTGTTCCTGTTGTACCCATCGAAGACACGAAGTGCGTAATCCGACCTTTTGTATCATGCCAAATTTCTGGACCGGTCGCTTCATAATGTGCGCTTGGATTATCTAAATTTGAAAACTGATCAAGGATAATGCCCTTACCTTCGGTTTGCATTTGGTTTGCTAGATCACGCGAAAGCTCCATTCCGCCAATCATTGGCGTTAGAATGATTTTTGCGCCGTATGCAGTCATGCTCTGTCGACGTTCGATAGACAGATCATCTGGCATAATCAGTATTATCTTATAGCCATAAATTGCCGAAGCCATCGCGAGTGCAATTCCTGTATTTCCGCTCGTTGCTTCGATCAATGTATCACCAGGCTTGATATTGCCTCGTGCTTCCGCTTTACTAATCATTGATAGTGCTGGTCGATCTTTTACTGAACCTGCTGGATTGTTGCCCTCTAGCTTTGCTAGCACTACGTTATTGCGTGCATGAATCTCATCATCTGGCAAACGAATTAACTGCACAAGCGGTGTATTACCAATCGTGTCCTCAATCTTTTTATAAACCATGAAAATGCTTCAGAATAATAAGTTTGTTTTTAAACAAACATCTGCAACTAACATAACGTTACTCCTGTTAGGCTTATCATATTTAAGCATGCTTATTAAAAATAACTGATTTTACGAACACTACATAAATAATTTTGTGTCCTTTCTATCTTTTACTATTAATTTTTCTAAATTAGATGGAAGTATTGGTTTTTTGAATATTTGCAACTTCGGTTAATCTTTCTCCTTGTGCATAATAATTTAAACTCATCAAATTTCATTTGAAATCACCACTGTCCAAATAATAACATCTATCCGGTCCTGTATAAATCAAACATTTTTTCAGTTAACTTTTCTTTAAAAAATTTAGATTTGATAGTTTTTTAGAAACTACGCGCTTCATCATATGCTCTCTCAGAATGCTTATATAAAATAGCGCTACGAACATACTGAATAGTACTTAGACAAAAACAATCAATTCGTCTCAACAATTAACAAACATTAATTTGAGATTAGTTGAGATACACCGATCGTTAGATAGAATATCAATTGCAATAAGTTTGATCTCGTTATGATTTACTATTACTTTATTCTCAGTCGAGAATACAACATCACTTCCATTACTAGTATGCTTAATAATTTCAGCAAACCTAGTAAATCTTAAGCAATATACTTTATATGAATAAGTAATATCGAGTAAGTATATTAATATACCAATATTAGTCTTTCGACACCTGTAGCTTACAGTTCTACTATGGTCCAGTTAATCTTATTTAAGAGAAAATGAACAGAGTTTTATCTTATCAGACAATAATAGTATATCTAAATTGTCTTGGTGGATAGGACAATAAGTACAGTAGTATACTGACGCTGAAAACGTAAGACATATCACAGAATCAGATGGATTCTCCCCCCTATGAAATTTATGTTCGCGATTTGCATATCAGTTAATACTATGGGACTAAAAAATAATAATATCAAATATATAAATTATTTAATAAAAAACTTTTTATAGCGAATGGATCTATCAAGTTACTATCATAATATATTCATATGATTAGCTTTCTTTAACTAAGATCTGACAACTAGAAAATGTTATCTAGATAGTCTTATATAGATTTCTCACATATATCCCAATACATTTTAATATAAAGTGTTCAACTTGTGATTTACTATGAGTGTTTTTTTAATTGTTTTTGTCTTCGAGCTTTGCTTTCAGCAAAGCTCCTAGGTTCGTTGTACCCGTAGAAGCCGAGCTTATTTCATCTTGAACATTTCGTATTGCTCCATAATTATTATCGCTCCAGTCTTTTGCCTTAATAGATAGGCTAATACTGCGAGATCTGCGATCAACACCAATTATTAGTGCTTCTATTTTATCACCTTCTTTCAATACGCTTCGTGCGTCTTCGATCCGATCCATCGAAATTTCTGAGGTACATATATAGCCTTCGATGTCATCTGTTAATTCTAGAACCGCGCCTGCTGAATCTACCCTCTTCACTATTCCGCTTACTATTGAGCCTTTATCGTTTATTGAAACGTAATTACTAAATGGATCACCTTCAATCTGTTTGATACCTAAAGAAATTCGTTCCTTATCAACATCAACACCGAGTACGATTGCCTCGACTTCGTCACCTTTTTTATATTTTCGAACAGCTTCCTCACTATTTTCATTCCATGATAGGTCTGATAGATGGACTAACCCATCGATTCGACCAGGTAGACTAATAAATATCCCAAAATCAGTGATCGACTTGATCGATCCAACTAACCTATCACCCTTCTTGAAATTTTGACTAAAATAGTTCCATGGATTTGGTTTACACTGCTTCATACCAAGGCTAATACGACGTCGATCTTCATCAATATCAAGAACTATAATTTCGACTTCATCTCCGAGCTGGACAACCTTCGATGGTGCAATATTCTTATTCGTCCAATCCATTTCCGATACATGAACTAAACCTTCGATACCAGATTCCACCTCAACAAACGCTCCATAGTCTGTAATATTTGTTACTTTACCAAATAATCGTGTCCCCTTCGGATAGCGACGTGATATACCTTCCCACGGATCGTCCCCTATTTGTTTAATTCCAAGTGATACGCGGTTTTTTTCTTGATCAAATTTTAAGATCTTTGCTGTAACTTCTTGACCGATAGATAAAACTTCACTTGGATGACGAACACGACGCCATGCAATATCTGTGATGTGTAGCAGGCCATCTATACCGCCAAGATCAATGAATGCGCCATAGTCCGTAATATTTTTTACGACACCGTTAATTATTGCACCTTCGTTTAGTGTTTCAAGCAACTTTGCTCTCTCTTCACCCTGCGTTGCTTCGATTACAGCCCGACGCGACAATACGACGTTATTACGTTTACGATCAAGCTTGATTACATGGAATTCAAGCGTCTTACCTTCGTAAGGTGTTGTATCTTTAACTGGACGAATGTCAATAAGAGAACCTGGGAGAAATGATCGGATCCCATTAACCATCACAGTCATGCCTCCCTTGACTTTACCAGTTACTGTCCCAGTTACAAGTTCGTTGTTGTCAAGAGCTTTTTCTAGAGATAGCCATGAAGCAAGGCGCTTCGCTTTATCGCGTGATAGTATCGTATCTCCATAACCATTTTCTAGAGCGTCGATTGCTACAGACACGAAATCACCTAACTGCACCTCGATCTCGCCTTGAGGATTTAGGAATTCCTCGATAGGAATATAAGCCTCAGATTTTAACCTAGCATTAACCACAATAAAATTGTGGTCAATGCGTACGACTTCTGCAGAAATTACTTCACCAACTCGCATGTTTTGGTTAGTTGTTAGCTCTTCGAGCAGGTCGGAAAAGGATTCGGTATTCTGGATAGAGTTTTGCAGGTCAGACATAAAATATTTTTATACGTAGTTTCACGATATTAGCCATAGAATAGCTGTGCTATATTCAATAATTCTACGCGAGTTAGAGGGTTTAACACAAGCTTCGCTTGCATCGCAAAGCACCTTTCTTTCAAGATAGATCCTTATTTATTCTTAAATCAACTTAAGGCCAACTAGCTAAGCATCTGTACCAACTAAGAACCTGTTCTACTGACTGATCGATCGATAGTGAAGATGTATCAAGCAGTTTAGAATCTTCTGCTGGTTTCAGAGGTGCTATCAATCGATTTCTATCACGTGTGTCACGATTGCGCAAATCTAAAATCAAGCTTCCAAAGTTATCACAAAATCCTTTTTCGACTAATTGCTTATATCGACGTAGCGCACGTGACTTTACGCTAGCTGTTAGAAAGACTTTTAGTATAGCTTTAGGAAATATTATTGTGCCCATATCACGCCCATCAGCGACAAGACCTGGAGGTTCACGGAAGGCGCGCTGACGCGCAATAAGCGACGACCGTACTAGAGCGTGTACTGCAATCTCTGATGAGAGGTTACCAACTACTTCCTTTCGGATTTCATCTGTTACTTCAATACCATCAAGATGCACAGAGCCTTTATAGAAGGTAAAGTTTAGATTGTCGATCAATTTCGCAAGCGTGTCTTCCTCATCTGGCGCAATGCCATATCGTATACTTGCAAGCGCAGCAAGTCTATACAACACCCCACTATCAAGGAAATGAAATCCTAGATATGCCGCAACACGGCTAGCTACCGTACCCTTACCAGATGCTGTTGGACCATCTATAGCAATAACAGGAACATAATCAGAAGAACAACTTGACTTATTCAATATTTTACAATCGCCATAAAATAGCCAAAATAATTTGGAAATGTCTTACTAACACACTTTGGATTATTAATACGCACCGATACTCCGCCTAAACTTACTAAAGAAAAGCACATTGCTATACGATGATCATTATATGTATCAATCGATGCATTCTGTATAAGTTTCTTTGGTGGAGTTATTATTAGACGGTCCTTCCCTTCTTCAACGATTGCACCAACTTTTCTAAGCTCAGCGGCCATAGCTATGATCCGATCAGTCTCCTTCACACGCCAGCTTGCAATATTATGAAGTGTACTTATTCCATCGGCGAATAGGCTAGCTATTGCTATAGTCATTGCTGCATCCGGCATCATATTGAAATCCATATCTACTGAATGGAGTTTTCCTCGACCACGGCTCGTCATCCCATGTACTTCAATCCAATTATCGCCCATAATCACATTCGCACCCATACGTGCAAGTATGTGCGCAAAGGCAATATCGCCTTGGATACTTTCGTTACCAATTCCTTCGACGCGTAGAGGCCCACCGCCAAATGCCCCTGCTGCTAGAAAATAAGAAGCTGAAGATGCATCACCTTCTACCATAATATAGCCCGGTGATTGATATGAAATCCCAGTTGGAACTATGAAATTTTTCCAATTAGCACACTCAACGTGGACACCGAAACGTGCCATAAGCTTAATAGTGATATCAATATATGGCTTCGAAATCAGATCACCAAGGATCTCAATGACAACCTGGCTATCCTTTGTATTTTTTAGAAGTGGTATCGTCATCAGCAACGCAGTTAGAAACTGACTCGATACGTCGCCATGTATTTGAATTGGACCGTTTATTGAAATCGTATCCGCTGGATGAATATGTAGAGGCAGGAATCCATTATTCTGCTCGTAATTTATATTAGCACCAATTTGACGCAGCCCGTCAACAAGATCGCCGATCGGACGTTCATGCATACGATCTATACCATATATTCGGTAATCTCCATTATTTACGGAAAGAATGGCAGTCAGAGGTCGCACTACGGTACCGGCATTATTAAGAAATAGATCTGCGCTACGTGTAGTAAATTTACCTTGTATTCCAGTTATAACACATGTATCACCATTAGATTTAATGCACACACCAAGCTTTTCAAGTGCATCGAGCATAACACGCGTATCATCAGAATCAAGTAGATTTTTAATCGTCGTGTTACCCTCAGAAAGAGCGGCAAGTAACAAGACGCGGTTCGAGATACTCTTTGAGCCAGGAATTCGTATGGTACCAGATGCGCTTTTATAAGGACCTAGATCAATATATTCCATAAAATAAATTTTTCCCTATTTAAATAGGTAAAAGGATTTCAAGGCTCATATCGAAACATACTTAGCATGAGCAGGCTCTAGGATATGAGCCAACAACCTTTAGGATTGCTGTCTCTTGTCTTATATCTACAAGAAAGTCTGTAATCTTTGAATCTTCCTGGTGTCCTTCTATATCAATATAAAAGTAATACTCCCACTTACTAGTTTGAGCTGGGCGAGACTCAAGTCGTACAATCGATATGTTATATCTTTCTAATGGCTGAAGTAGCTTAAATACAGAGAGCGGCTCATTTTTTAAAAACACGATCAACGACGTTTGATCATGTCCACTCTTACCGACGGGTTCTTTGCCAAGGACTACAAATCGTGTCCTATTGTGTGGATTATCTTGAATTAAAACAGATGCAATTAATAGTTCATAATATGTGGCGGCTCGTTCGCCTGCTATTCCAGCAATAGTCGAATCAGATGCTGCTAAGCGGGCGCCTTCTGCGTTGCTTGATACAATTCTCTGTTTAAGAAATGGTACATTCGCTGATAGCCACTTCTGACATTGAATAAGTGTCTGTGCATGCGCACATACCTGTGTTACACCATCAAGACTTCCAGTCTGTGTAAGTAAATTATGATGAATAGGCAATATTATTTCGCCGACAATTAGCAACTTCGTCTGTAATAGAAGATCTAGAGTGCGTGAAATTGTGCCTTCTGTTGAATTCTCAATTGGAACAACGCCATATGTGGCTAAACCAACTTCGACAGATCGAAATATCTCATCAAGAGACTGACAAGCTAATCCATCAATCGACTGACCAAAGTATTTGAACATTGCCTGTTCGGTATATGTACCGATAGGTCCAAGGAATGCAACATGGATCATCTGTTCAAGTGCACGGTTTGCAGACATGATATCACGCCAGATTGCACCGATATGTTCATCCGAAAGTGGGCCAGTGTTCATATGTTTTAGACGTTTAATTACCTGCAGTTCTCGATCTAGACGGAATACTTGTGCATTAAATTTCTTTTTAACTTTGCCAACTTTCAATGCAATCGTTGCTCGCTGATTCAGTAGAGATATGATCTGGGCATCAATCACGTCAATTTGATCGCGCAAAGGCCTTAGTATTGAATTCAATTCATCCATGTTTGATCAAACATCCTGATGTTTGTATATGTATGAATATCTCTGCAAACTGTCAGGTACAGGCAAAACTCAGAATTTCTTTTCATATTTAAGAATATTGATTCTTGAGATACTTTCAATTATCTTAGTCTTAGTTATCAAACATACTTGTAAATAGAATCAAGGATAACATCTCCAATAATTTAGAATAGTAATCAACGATTGGTCTTTGTTAATTAATACAATGCTTCTATCTATATTAGAATTAACTATATTTCTACTATTCAAGTATTTTATAAAAAATTTGCGAAAATCTTTTAATTAATATTAAAAGAAGTCTGGTGGAGAAATTAAAGAGATACTTCACCTGAAAAGCGAAGAGGAAAAAATATTTTATACATCATATTCGTATATCTAAGTATTGAAAGACAATTTTTCAGCTAATCGTCTCATGCTGCATAGTTTACTTTAAAAAATAATTTCTTTCTATATAATACTTTCCTCATTTTCAGACTCGAATCCTATATCTGTTCCCTTAATCTGCTGAAGACCAGATATCTTCGTTCCTTCTTCTATATTGATAAGCGTAACACCTTGTGTTGCGCGCCCCATATCACGAACCTCTGAAACTCGGGTTCGAATTAGTACACCGGCAGTTGTTGTCAGAACAATCTGACTTTTTTCATCGACAAGCGTTGCTGCTACAACTCGACCGTTGCGCTTTGATGTCTTGATAGAAATCATTCCCTTCGTACCACGACCATGTCTCGTATACTTAGAGATCGGCGTGCGTTTCCCATATCCATTCTCGGTAGCAATCAATACTGATTGATTCTTATCATGTGGCGCTGCAACTAGTAATGCAATTACTTTCTGGTTCTTTTCGAGCTGCATTCCTCTCACGCCGCGTGCATCACGACCCATCTGACGCACATCATTTTCATAGAATCTAACTGCTTTACCTGAATCTGAGAATAACATCACATCGTGCGTACCATCAGTTATTGCTGCGCCAATTAAATAATCAGATTCATCCAAAGATACTGCAATGATTCCCCTCTTTAGTGGACGGCTAAAAGCTTCAATTGAAGTTTTCTTTACAATGCCGAGCGAAGTTGCCATGAATACGAACTTATCAGATAAAAATTTCTTAACTGGAAGTAGGACATTAATTTTCTCATCTCCTTGCAGTGGGAGCATATTAACTATTGGTCGGCCTCGAGAATTACGAGAGCTCTGAGGAATTTCATAAACCTTAACTAAATAGACACGACCTCGGTTCGAAAAGAACAACATTGAATCATGTGTATTTGCAATAAATAACGTATCAATCCAGTCATTATCTTTCATTTGTGTACCTTGCTTACCTCGTCCTCCCCGTTTTTGTGCACGGTACTCAGATAAAGGCTGGGATTTAACATATCCCGTATGCGTCATGGTGACAACCATATCTTGTGGTGTGATTAGATCTTCAGTATTGAGTTCAATAGTATTCAACTCAATCTTCGAACGACGCAGATCTCCAAATTCTGCTTTCAGTGCAGCAAGCTCATCGTTAATCATCATCGTAATTCGATCAGGGCATGATAAAATATTAAGCAGATCAGCGATTTTATTGGTAATACTACAGTACTCTTCAATAATTTTATTATGTTCTAGACTAGTTAAACGCTGGAGACGCATCTGTAGAATTTCATGAACTTGTGTATCAGATAGATGATATGAGCCATCAATCTGCATGCCAAATTTTTTATTTAATCCTTCAGGACGATACGCTTCACGTTCGTAAATTGATCCAGTATTAATTTTAGAATTAGTTAAGGCATCGCTTATCAGTTTTGTATCCCATGCACGAATCATTAATTTCTGCTTCGCAATTGGTGGCGTTTTTGCAAACTTAATTAATTCGATAAATATTTCAATATTTGCAAGCGCAACTGTGAGGCCTTCAAGTATATGGGCGCGTTCTCGTCCTTTATGTAGTTCATAAATTGTCCTACGGGTTAGAACTTCTCGGCGATGTGATAAAAAACACTGAAGTATCTCTTTTAGGTTCAATAATTTAGGCTGGCCACCTACGAGTGCGACCATATTCATCCCAAATGTATCTTGCAACTGAGTTGTTTTATATAAATTATTAAGAATAACTTCAGGAAGTTGACCACGTTTCAGTTCTATAACAATTCTCATACCGCTCTTATCAGACTCATCTCGAATGTCAGAAATTCCTTCAATCTTTTTATTATTTACTAGATCGGCGATCCGTTCTAACAACCAACGTTTGTTTACTTGATACGGTAGTTCATCAACAATAATTGCTATACGATGACCTCGGTCAATGTCTTCGAAATGAGTAGCAGCGCGCATTACAACACGACCACGTCCTGTTCGATAACCATCATACACGCCGCTGACGCCATAAATAATGCCAGCTGTTGGGAAATCAGGTCCTGGTATAATTTTGATCAGTTCGTCGATTTTTGCATCTGGAATTCTTAGTAGATACTGACATGCATCGACAACTTCTTTCAAGTTATGTGGTGGAATATTAGTTGCCATCCCAACCGCGATGCCAGATGAACCATTAATTAATAGGTTTGGGATGCGCGATGGTAAGATAATCGGCTGCATCTCGCTGCCATCATAGTTTGGAATAAAATCGACGGTTTCTTTATCTATATCAGATAGAAGCTCATGCCCAATCTTTGCTATACGTATTTCGGTATACCGCATTGCAGCTGCGTTATCTCCATCGATCGAGCCGAAATTGCCTTGACCATCGACTAGCATATAACGTAATGAAAAATCTTGTGCCATCCGAACAATCGTTTCATAGACTGCGCTGTCACCATGTGGATGGTACTTACCGATTACGTCGCCGACAATACGTGCTGATTTCTTATAAGCACGATTCCAGTCGTTATTTAATTCGTGCATTGCAAACAGTGAACGCCGGTGTACGGGTTTTAAGCCATCTCTAGCATCCGGAAGGGCACGCCCAATAATTACGCTCATTGCGTAGTCTAGATATGAGCGGCGCATCTCCTCTTCAAGAGAGGTTAGCAATGTTTCTTTAGCAAATTGATCCATATATCATAAGGATATATTATTTAAAATAAAGATAGGAAGACCTTTCAAGTAAATCGATAAATCTCAATGGAAACAATATTCTATCATGTGTTTTATTCAAACTTAATATAGAAGTTATTCCTTTTAAATAGTATACAAAGAATGTACTACCGATAATTTTAGTAATATCGTTTTATATACTTCGATTTTAACTGAATGGTATGAGCTGAAACTATATAGACATATATAATTAGTATGTACAATAAATCGATACTTGACAAATTCAATAAATTCTTGACAAGCTTTATAGCTTAAGTAGAGCATCATTCCTCTTATTCTTATAAGAATAAGAGGCTTTTTGAAACGTACGATTTTCTATAGAAAGAAATAGAAATAATATGTCAACACAAGTCTATTAAGCTAGATTATTCTATCTAAAATAACTAATGACGGTTGTTACGTTTGTAGTAGCATATATTTCTCAGAAAGAAGGTATTATATTATATAGATCAAAACATTATTATAATAATTACTAGATTCACGGTAAACCTGCAATAGTGTTAGTTTCTAAAGGAAAAATTATGAATAAACTTTCAAAGTTCGCATATGTTGCAGCTGCCGTACTTGTAACTTCGTCTGCTTCAGCACAATCAACTCTGGCAGAGTACCAGCCAACAAATGTTGATTGGAGTAACCGAAACGGTGAATCAGTATGGACAAATGGAACAAATGAGATTTTCTGGCAAGATAGTCTTTCAAAAACTGATAATAATAATAGATTAAACGAGATTATGAATGCTCCGGTAGATCTAGAATCCCCTGTCGAAGCATCTCCTCCTCAGACAGATCTAGAATCCCCTGTCGAAGCATCTCCTCCTCCGGTAGATCTAGAATCCCCTGTCGAAGCATCTCCTCCTCCGGTAGATCTAGAATCCCCTGTCGAAGCATCTCCTCCTCCGGTAGATCTAGAATCCCCTATCGAAGTATATCCTCCGATAAATCTAGAATCTATTGTCAAAGCATCTCCTCCGGTAGATGAATCGGCTTCTGCTACCGTACATATGGTTACATATCATATTAATACGCTATTCGACTTTGGAAAGAAGGTTCTCAAGCCGATAAGTAAACGTAAGCTAAGTAAACTATCACGTAAGATTCTCGGAATGGATACCAAATCTATATTGGTAACGGGATATACTGATCGTATCGGTTCTAATAAATATAATGATCTTCTTTCTCTAGAACGCGCGAAAGCTGTCAAATCTTATTTGATTAGTCAGGGTATTCCAGCTAGTCAGCTTTATGCTGAGGGAAAAGGTAAATCCAAGCCTTTAGCGCACTGCAATCAGAAAGATAGAAAGAATTTTATTGCATGCCTATCTTCGGACCGTCGAGTAGATATTACAGTAACTAAAATGATATAAGAAAGTAAATTTCATTAGAAAAACTGTTTTACTACCACTGCATCTAATCACATAGAAAAACTAAGAATGGTTAACTTCCCCCCCCCACTGCGGGGGGCTTCTCATTTTCACTTTGTTATGTTCTGACTAAAGTATTTGCCACTTTCTTTTCAGAATTTACTTCTATGATTAATTGTGATATCCAAGAACTTCGGAAATTCAGCAATCTTGCTCATCGTTGGTGGAATCCAAATGCTGAATTAAAGCTTCTGCATGATTTAAATCCAGTCCGACTTATCTGGATTAATTCTCATGCTCATCTGAAAGGAAAGCATGTCATAGATATTGGATGTGGCGGCGGAATATTATCGGAGTCAATGGCTAATCTCGGAGCGCATGTTAAGGGAATCGATTTATCAACAGAGGCAATAAACATAGCTAATTTACATAGCTATGAGAGTGGAATACCAGTTGATTACGAAGTAATTGCAGCTGAAGTATTTGCCGAGTGTAATCCAGGTGTATACGACGTAGTTACCTGTATGGAAATGCTTGAACATGTACCATATCCATCTAAAATTGTTAAAGCGTGTGCAGTACTTGTAAAGTCAGGTGGTTGGGTATTTTTCTCAACACTAAATCGAAATTTAAAATCATATATATTTTCAGTGATTGGCGCCGAATATATATTCGGGCTACTTCCAAAAGGTACACACAACTATATACGTTTTATCAGACCATCGGAACTTGCAGGCTTTGCACGCGTAGCGGATCTAAATGTGGCTGATATAAAGGGAATTACATATAAACCAATCACCAAAAAATTTATGCTATCGCGTGATACTAGTATTAATTATATTATCGCATGCCGTCGTATCACATATTAAAACTAATTTATACCTTGCTCTTATACGAATTACATTCGTAATATTTTGCAATACTGCATATATTTGAAGTCATCGTATATTTATAAATGAAGCTAGATTAGATTTTTAGAAAATTAAATTAATATATGATATAATACAAAATTATGGTTATGAATATATGGGGGCGATCTGGTTTCGACAGGGGTTGTGAAGTGGCTAGGGCATGTCGAGGGTCCATAACCTCGTTAATCAGTGGAAAAAAGTAACCGCAAACGACGATACGTTCGCACTGGCTGCCTAATGTCAGCCGTTCTCTATTTAGTTCACTGATAGACTAATGTCGAAAGACCGGTAGTTAAAATACCGAATGAGATTATATAATGTCAGTTAAGCCTTATGGCGGTGTCGCGACGTCTATGGTCGAAAATATAAGTGCGAATCACTGCAGCTCAGCGTGTTTGTCCGCGTAGCTGCAGTTAGATTAAATGACGAAACTAAACATGTAGAGCTAGTTATAGATCGCTTCTGGACGCGGGTTCGATTCCCGCCGCCTCCACTTTGCTCGGATATATAGATTTATATTTAATCTAATTTCTTAGAAAGATAAAATAATTTATTTTCCTATATCTAGTTTAGACTCAACCTTATATCCAATTCAATATTCTATTTCCTAGTGAAAAGAACCATTTGTTCTCCAATCTTGATTAAACCATCCTTGCCAGCATGGAGATCGAAATTCATAGTAATAGGTCTATTTATAGCGTTCTTATCACTAATCATACGTGCCTTCTGGATTCAGATAAAAAATCATAATTTCTATATAATAGAAGGTCAGAAACGTTACCAGAACACCGCTAAAATTGAGGAAAAACGCGAGAGCATTTTTGATCGAAACGGTGCACTTCTTGCAGTTAGTTTATCTACACATGAAATCTTAGCAAACCCAAAACTGCTTTCTAAAGAAGATTATCCGTCCCTTGCACGTCTGCTTAAGATGTCGATCGAGGAATTGAAGAGGCGTCTTAATAAGAAGCGCACCTTCGTTATACTTAAACGATATGTCGATAAGGATATAGCGGATCGTATTGAGCAGTGCAAATTTAAAGGAATCACTCAAATAAACAACATAAAACGCGCCTACCCAGAAGGCGAATCAATAGCACAAGTGATCGGTTTTACAAATATGGAGAATAGAGGGCAAGAAGGTGTGGAATTAATTGCTGATCGCATACTATCTGGAAAACCTAAACAACAGTATCAAGTAATCCATGACCGATTCGGCAGGATCGTATCTTATTCTTCTCCAGATATCTCTGAAATCTCTGAACAAAGTGGTCAGTCAATAAAATTAACAATTGATAATCGCTTGCAGCAAGTTGCCTATAGCCAACTAAAATGCGCAGTTATTAAGAATCGAGCACAATCAGGTAGTGTCGTCGTTCTCGATGCACAAAACGGAGAAATTCTCGCACTAACAAATTATCCAAGCTTTGATCCAAAAGATCGAACACAACTTACAGGACAGCATGTTCGTAATCGCGCTGTAATTGATACATTTGAACCCGGATCGACGATCAAACCACTTATTATTGCTCTATCAATCGATGCAGGTAAAGTTCGTCCTGAAACAGTTATCGATACAGAATTCGGTACCTACAAGATAGGAAATTCCGTAATCCACGACACCTCAAATTACGGTAAATTAACAGTATCTCAGGCGCTCCAGAAATCGAGCAATATTGCACTAGCAAAGCTAGCTCTAAATTTACCACCAAAAATGATCTGGAATAAATATCGGGAATATAAAATTGGTTGTAAGCCTAAAATTATGTTTCCCGGTGTTGCATCAGGACGAATTCGACATTATAAGAATTGGCGACCAATCGAGCAAGCAACTATGGCATACGGTTACGGATTATCAATTTCACTACTTCAAGTTGCGCAGATGTATACGGCATATGCTAGCGATGGTATATTACATTTAGCTTCTTTGTTGAAGAAAGATGATAATATAGAAGATCGATCTATTACATCGCAATCTGAATATCGAGTAACAACGCCAGAGACTGCAGCTATAATCCGATCGATGCTTGAACTTACCGTGAGCGAAGGTGGAACCGGTAAAGCTGCACGAGTTGAAAATTATCGTGTTGGTGGCAAGACTGGAACTACCTTAAAGCAGGAGAAAGGATCATATGTAAAAGGTAAGTATCTGTCAACGTTTATCGGCATTGCGCCTATAAGTAATCCACGATTGATCGTTGCAGTGATGATTAATGAACCGAGTGGTAATAGTTATTACGGCGGAGCAGTTGCTGGTCCTATATTTTCATCGATTACAAGCAGAGGATTACAATTACTTAGTGTACTACCGGATGCTATTGATCTAAATATTCATAAATGAAGGATAAAATATAGTTTTTCAAACGAAAGAGCAATATCAATATACAACCTTTCTTATTTTATCCTTTTTTGTATTCTTGCTAATTCGATCAAGAATATATTCCATCATTCCTCGCACTAGTTCCATTTCAGCTACAAATACCATTGTGATACCATCATGGCTAAACAACTTCGCCTCATCATTGTTATTTGTACATAAAATAATTTCAAGATTCGGATTTAAAATCCGTGATGCTTCAATGATATTCTTTGTATTAAAGATATCCGGAAGAGTAATAACAAGTATCCTAGCACGACTAATATGTGTCTGCAAAAATACTCCTGAACATACTGCGTCCCCTGATATTGCTTGAATGTTGTCTTCGCGCAGCTTTTTAACTGTTTCTTGGTTTTGTTCGACAACAATATAATTGATCATACATTCATCAAGTACTCGTGTAATTCGCCTACCAATACGCCCGTAGCCAACAATCATAACCTGTCCAATTAGATTAACTTCTCCTGGTATAGACATTGTCAGAGTAGCTAGTGCATCATTTCTTGTTTCAAGCTGTCGTACAAACGTAGAATATTGTCGAGTCCACCTAAGTATAGGTTCGATCATTGCAAAGAGAAGTGTATTGAACGAAATAGATATCAGCGCAACAGCAAGAATTAAATTCTGTCCTTCTACGGATAGTAGGTTGAGTGATCTACCAAGCTCAGAGAGAATAAATGAAAATTCTCCTATTTGTGCGAGCCCTGCTCCAACTATAAGTCCTGTTCTTAGCGGATAGCGGAATGTAAGAATAAACACTACTGCTGCTAATGTCTTGCAAATAAGCACAATCGCCGTAACTTCAATTACATGAAGCGGCTCTTGAATCAAGACATGTGGATCAAATAACATTCCAACCGATATAAAGAACAGCACTGAAAACGCATCGCGTAATGGTATCGTTTCATCAGCAGCACGACGACTAAATTCTGATTCACGCATCATCATCCCAGCAAAAAATGCGCCGAGCTCGAACGGAACATCAAATAGTTTTGCAGCGCCAAAAGCAATTCCAACCGCCGCTGCTATTATACATAGCGTAAATAATTCACGTGAGCCAGTGCGCGCAAAAAGCCATAGCATGCGAGGGAAAAAACGTTTGCCAACAATAAGCATCAGCGCAATAAATACTGTAATCTTTAGCAGTGTTATACGAAGCGCCGTCCAGACGTACGAGCCAAGTACATATCCAACATCGCCAGACTTATTTTTGCATAGAAAACTTGCTAAGACAGGAAGAAGAACAAGTATTACTATCATAACGAGATCTTCAACAAGCAGCCAACCAATTGCAATTCGTCCGTTGACTGAGTCAGTGAGACCACGTGCTTCAAGAGCACACAGCATCACAGCTGTACTCGCTACAGATAGCGCAAGACCTAGTACAAGAGCTGAACCAGCGCTCCATCCCCACGTCATTGCAAGACCACTTCCAAATAGCGTCGCTACAATGATCTGTACAATTGCGCCAGGCAAAGCGATTTTGCGTACAGATAGCAGATCTATAAGTGAAAAATGTAGGCCAACACTAAACATTAGAAACATGACACCGACTTCAGCAAGTTGTTGTGCCAGAGGAATATCACCAACGAAACCTGGTGTCTCTGGTCCAATAACAATTCCAGCAAGCAAATATCCAACAAGAGGTGGCATGTATAGTTGCGATGCAATATAACCAAAAATCATCGCTAGACCAAAACTAGCTGCGAGTAAAGCAATTAAGCTGACTTCATTAGTCATCGCCCTTCCCCCCCTCCCCCTTCCCACTTACTTTGGCTACATAAATAAACTTATAAGTATTCAAAAAACAAAGGGCAAAATAGAGCCCGTTGTATATGTCAATAAATACATTGCCGAAGAGTAGACGAGATTTTATAGTTGAAAGCTACTTTATAAGTCACTGTCAAGTTTAATTGACGCAGGACTATTGCTATCTCAGCTTAATCTTATACTGGATTATAGAGATATAGAACTAGTTTAGTTCAGGATTGTTTCCAAGGTAAACCGATAAAACGCCAACCGTTAACTGAGCTACGATGATTAAATTCATCTAAATCACCCTCGAATCCTTCTAGGATATTATAGACGTTTGTAAAACCAGCTTTTGCTGCAGCATCAGCGGCTAGCGCAGAACGATTTCCGCTTCGACATATCATCAATAGCACAATATCCTTGCTACTAGTTTTTTCTTCTAATTCAGTAATAAAACTGTGATCATAGTCTAGCAATGCTTTCGTTGACCACGGTACATGGATACTACCTGGTATCTCCCCAACGAACATACGCTCCTCAGCTGTTCGTACGTCAACAAGAACTGCCTTACCAGCTGTCACTAACATCCATGCATCCCTTGGAGATATTCCACCTGAATATGATAGCCCTTCATTTTTTGCCTTTTCCTGAGCAGTAATTAACACTGCGTGCACGGAGCGTTCTTTTCCAATTTTATCTATCATTGGATTATCCTTTTATTTTATTATCGTGCCTGCTTATTTGTTAATTTCGAGCAGTACATACACAGTGTATAGGCAAGAGATATTCCTTTCTAAATAATAAAAATTTTTAAACTTAAGTAATTAAAATTTACTTAGATTAAGCTGTCTATGTATCTTCAAACACATGAACCATTCCTTTTACTGAAACTTTAACCCGACTACCAAGAGGTAATACGTCGATGCTTAAGCATTGAACAGGTAATATAAAACCATCTTTAAGTACGACGATTAGTGAACAAACTGGGCCGCCAAATTCACACTCTATTACGACACCGATACAACTAGTATCGCTCTTACTTCTGTCCGCCATTTCAAGAGTGATTTGCTCTGGACGTAGCATAATCTTTCTGAAACCTATTGCCGAAATATTATTATATATAGGCAAGGTACCAAGTACACATTCTGCACGGCCTTTAGTAAGTGTAGCTTGCAAT
Source organism: Burkholderia sp. (assembly GCA_032470195.1). Taxonomy (GTDB): domain Bacteria; phylum Pseudomonadota; class Gammaproteobacteria; order Burkholderiales; family Burkholderiaceae; genus Burkholderia. The sequence continues at coordinate 80,637 of JAVHYX010000003.1, forward strand.
ATGATTGCCGGCCCTAGAAAATCCGCAGTCTCAATATTATTCGGATGCCAATATAATGTAGTAGGAGAGCCAGTTTGTATAAGATGTCCATTGCACATTATTACAAGCTGGTGTGCGAAAGATAATGCTTCTGTCTGATCATGTGTAACAAGTATTGCACTGATTTCAGATTCACACAAACATTGTATTACTATCTTACGCAGTGACGCACGTAACTTCGCATCTAGAGAAGAAAATGGTTCATCAAATAACATAAGGCGAGGTTTCAATGCAAGGGATCGTGCTAATGCTACACGCTGCTGCTGTCCACCAGATAGTTCGTGTGGCCAACGTTGTAGCAATGTCTTATCGAGTTGGACCTGTTCAATTAATGTATTAATACGGTGTTCACGCGTATTAATATCACAGGTTAATCCAAAAGCAATATTTTCAGCAACCCGCAAGTGCGGAAACAGCGCACCATCCTGCATAACATAACCAATCTGCCGTCGATATGCGGGTACTAATCGTTTACTATCAGCAATTAACATATCTCTAAAAAAGATATGACCAGAATCTGGCGACTCGAATCCTGCAATCATCCGTAATAGTGTTGTTTTTCCAGAGCCAGATGGTCCAACAATCGCAGTACGACTATTTTCAAGAACTGTTAGATTAACGTCGTTAACAGCACAAATAGCATCGTAATATTTATATACTCTACTTAACAAAAGATTGCTCATCGACCTGCTAATAGTCTAGACTGATGATGAAGGCATGCCGTCAGTGGTAAAGATATTATAATCATAATAAGAGCATACGGTGCAGCAGCCGCGTAATCAATTTCACTCGTCAATACCCAGAATCTTGTTGCTAGAGTTTGAGTACCATTTGGCGATAGAAGAAGTGTTGCCGTCAACTCGTTTAGCGTGGCAAAGAAAACTAGAATAGCTGCAACCGTCATGCTGCATGCAGCTATCCGCAACGTAATTTTGCATAACATTCTAAACGTAGATAATCCCAAACTATATGCCGCGTATTCTAGTTCTACCTTAGCTTGTGCGATACCAACACGTAAACTGATGAGAGCACGAGGTATAAACATAATCAAATAAGCTATTAAAACAGTAAATATTGTTTGATATAACGGTCTAGCTATTCTAATGGTCAACGTAATAAGCGCCAGTGCAACTACTATTCCGGGCAGAGAACTTGCGATATAATTACATCCTTCTAGCCAACGTTGCAACCAACCTAATTTACGAATTGATAACCATGCAATTGGAATTGCAAAAAAACAAGTTAGAAACGCACTCATCATTGACAATGCAAGCGTTTGCTTTAATGTTTCCCATAATTCTGACCAGTGCCATACGTTGAGGCCACCGACAAATAGCCATTTACTAATCATAGCTATCGGCACACCGAGCGATAATATAACTGTTATGCTCGCAAGCAACTGTCCAGCATTCTGATAAAATTGACTCAACTGTATTGGTGATGCTATACGCGGACTACCACTACCAACCTGTGCATAGTGCCGTTTATTTCTTTTTCGTCCAAAAAAAGCTTCAATAGATAGAAAAGCGAGACAACAAAGCTCAAGCAATGCAGCTAGAATATTCGCTGATGTATTGCTAAACTGAAATCTATCTATAATCGCAGTTGTAAGCGTATCATACTGTATCATTGCAAATAGACCATATTCAGCAAGTAAATGAATGGCAACCATTAGTGTGCCACCCCTAATCGCTATATATAATTGTGGAAAAACAACTCGCCGAAATACTATATGAGGTGGCAGACCAAGCGTTTCTGCCACAGCCTCAAGTGCAGGATCAAGACGACGTAATGCAGCTACTAACGGTAGATACAGAAATGGAAAATACGAAATCACAGAAAACAGTATAGCTGCTAATAGCCCATGCAAAGAAGGGATAAGACTAATCCATGCATAGCTTTGTACAAATGATGGAATGGCGAGTGTTGTGGTAAACAACAGCGACCACCAACGACCTAATGTCATATTGCATCTCTCTGTTAGCCATGCAAGTGCAATCGCTAGTACAATACAGATTGGTACTGTTAGTGCAATTAGAATTACCGAATTAAAAAAAAGCTCTGCAACACGTAGTTGAAAAATCAAAGAAATACTTTTATGCCACCCTGTTTGAATGGCAATACACACTATAAAACTGGATGGGAACAACAATAAAAGAGAAATAAAAAAGGCCGAGCTTCGCAACCAAAAAGGAATATAACCCTTCCAAATAGGAAGGGTTATAATGTATTTTTTATCGATAAGATTAATAGACACAGGAACAAACTAAATAAGTGGATAATTCTGTATCTAGATAATTCCACTTTTTTGGAGCAGATATTTTAGAACAAATAAGCATTTTTTTACAGTAAACCAGCACACATCATCAGTTCAACTACTTTTCTGCTGTTGAGCTTTCTCATATCAATCTTTGGCGAGTTAAGTTCATTTAATGGAACAAGTTTCGGATTCGATTGCGAATTAATACCAACAGTATATTCATAAGAATTACCATTCTTTAATATATCTTGACCACTATTGCTAGTTACCCATTTTAAAAATTTCTGTGCTTTTTCCTTATTCTTGCTTGATTTAAGAATGCCGCCACCAGATACACTGATGAATGCACCTGAATCCTTGCCATTGAAGTAATGTAAAGCACTATTATTACTATTCTCGCCAGTTTTCGACTGATCAACAAAATAATAATAATGATAGATTACTCCGCCGTCGACTTGACCAGAGTTTACTGCCTTCATTACCGTACTATTTCCCTTATAGGAAAGTGAATTTGCCTTCATCATCCTTAGCCATGCTAGCGTTGCACTTTCCCCTTTCAGTTCAAGCATTGCACTAACAATTGCCTGAAAATCTGCACCTGTTGGCGATGCAGCCCATCGGCCTTTCCAACTCGGTTTTCCTAACTCATCAAGTGATTTTGGAAGATTATCTTTCTGAAGTCTATTCTTATTATAGACAAATACAGTTGAACGTGCAGCAATACCAATCCAACGACCATGCGATGGTCTGTAATTTGGTTTTACCTGATTTAGGATGCTCAATGGAAGTCGTTCAAATAAACCATAGCTATCAACTAGTGCCATTGCTGGCGAATTTTCTGTTATAAATACATCAGCTGGCGAATAAGAACCTTCCTGAATGATTTGATTGCTAAGTTCTGTATCACTACCGTTACGAATAATAACTTTAATTCCAGTTTCACGTGTGAACTTAGTAGCCCACTCACAAGCTAATCTTTCATGTTGAGCGTTGTAAAGTACGATGCCTGGTTCGTGTGATATAGCGTAGGCTTCAGTTGTATTAATTATCAATAAAACACTTAGTATTATACTAATAAAAAAATTTTTCTTATACATTATAAGTCATCTCTATTTGGAGCATAATTTCACTTATCAGTTCTTCTACACAAGAAATTATTATAAATCATTAATCAGTATAAAAAGTAATAAGAAATAATATTAAATCGAATATAGCGGTTACTAAATTTCTTAGTTAGTAGCACATTGAAAATATATTTCTAATATAATTCATATGATATAGTATATCATGATATCAATAAAACATTTTTTATAAAATAGAGTTCTTAGAGTGTTCTAATCTAGTCTATTTATTGCTGAATATTTCGTTCACTTGATAGTAAGTGGTTCTTTCTCTACGAGAGAAAGAATTTTACTTTTTTAAACTTAAAATTCTTTTTATACATTATTTATACATTGAGAAATTTTCTGTAAATTTCATATGCGCTTCACCTCTGCTTTAGTAATAAAAGCCAAATCATATTTTAGACGTGGAAAGAAATAAGATGTAAGCATTAGCTATTTACTAGCGTTCTTCTGTCATCTGAGATGAATACACAATCCTAAAAATGTATAAAACTTTTATTAAATTCAACGATGAAAGTATGTAAACACTTCTCATAATTTCGAATATCAGAGTAGATTCGTATTAGTCTAATGATCAGAAGATCTGAATATGATTTTGGAAAATACACATTTAATGTAGCTAAATCTAATATCAGCGAAAGCTAGCAATTAATAAGCATATAAGTTAATGCAAAGTTCTTATTAAGAAGAAGCTAAATTAATAGCAGATATTATTATTAAATGGTCTCGTTCTTTTTAATAAGTTTATTTTATCTCCAAACTCCGTAAAGATAAATTTTATTCTAATCAAATGACCATTGAAAATGCAAAAAAACCTAATATAACATAGTTAATGACTAACTATATTTATATTTTTGACTTATAAATAATTATCTGCTTAATAAGCTTGCAAAAATATATTAATGAACAATGAATTAATAAATTATAGGAAACTTTCCATATAATCGGGTGTCGCCTAAGCTCTAAATTAGAGATTTAATAGACGTGTTAAATTAACTTAATTCACGTGATATAGTTGATAGGTCATTTACATAATCTATTTAACTATCAAATATATAATATCGCCTAATTATTTACTTTTACACTAGAGTTACAAGCCTATAGATGAATTGGATTATAGACTATAAATATAACTATATTTACCAATGATCATTGACGATTGAAATATATACGATGCCGCTAAATAATTATCCAATCGATTCGTTAATGTATATTACAGCCAGACCAGATTTAATATTTACATATGGTAAGGGATCGTGGCTATACGATCATAGAGGAAAACGTTATCTTGATTTTATACAGGGCTGGGCGGTCAATAGTCTCGGTCATTGTAATAGCAGTGTTGTTAGCGCGTTAAAATCTCAGGCAGAAAAGCTATTAAATCCGTCGCCAGCATTTTATAATGAACCTATGGCGAAACTTGCAGACTTACTCACGAAATACAGTGTTTTTGATAAAGTGTTCTTTGCAAACAGTGGAGCTGAGGCAAATGAAGGTGCAATCAAGCTTGCGCGTAAATGGGGTCACAAGTTTAAAAATAGTGCATATAAGATTATTACATTCACAAATAGCTTCCATGGACGAACAATTGCAACAATGTCGGCTAGTGGCAAAGTAGGTTGGGATACGATCTATGCACCACAGGTATCTGGTTTTCCAAAGGCTAATCTAAATGACATCTCATCTGTAGAACAGCTAATTGACGAAAAAACAGTCGCTGTAATGCTAGAACCTATTCAGGGAGAGGGCGGCGTTATTCCTGCTACAAATGAATTCATGCGAGAGCTATATGCCCTAACAAAACGGCATAGACTACTTTTGATTCTAGATGAAGTTCAAAGTGGATGTGGCCGAACTGGTGCACTATTTGCATACGAATTATCCGGAATAGAGCCTGACATTATGACATTAGGCAAGGGCATCGGGAGTGGCATTCCTCTTGCAGCTCTGCTATCAAGAAATGATGTTGCGGTATTCGAATCTGGAGATCAAGGGGGCACATATAATGGTAATCCTCTAATGACAGCAGTAGGTCATGCAGTGATTTCACAACTTATTGCTCCAGGGTTTCTCGAGAATGTTCGCGTAACAAGTTCACATCTAAGACATCGGTTACTTAAATTATCAGAAGAATACGGATTCGAAGGTGAACGTGGCGAAGGCCTACTACGCGCACTTCTTTTAAGTGGTAACATCGGCCAAAAAATTGTTGAGAAGGCACGTAATATAGATCCGGACGGCCTTCTTATAAATGCTCCACAGCCAAATATACTGCGCTTTATGCCTGCTCTTAATGTGACTATTGAAGAAATCGATCAGATGATTGATATACTTCGATTAGTATTAGATTCGTTTTAAATTTATAAAAGATAAGATAGAAAGAATTTAGTTTACTCTCAATATATTGTCGTCAATCAATAGGATAAATTGTGTAACCATTTACTATTATTGTAATCATGTTGGTCAAGTGGAAGATGAATACTTAATCCATGTGGCAATGGAAATGATACTTTCTCATCTATACCATCAAGAAGATAAATATTACATACAGTTAATTCTTGCAACCGTGCAACAACTGCCTGCGCAAGTATTTCCGGTGCTGATGCACCAGCCGTTACACCAATCCTATATTTTCCTACAATCCATTCCGGATTGATTTGTTCAGGTAAGTCAATCATATAAGCAGGAACGCCTCGTTTCTCAGCAACTTCGCGAAGACGGTTCGAATTCGAGCTATTTTGACTACCAACGACGATTATGATGTCGCACTGCGCTGCCATTATCTTTACTGCATCTTGCCTATTCTGAGTCGCATAGCAGATATCCTGCTTCTTTGGTCCTCGAATATATGGATACTTAGATTTTAATGCTGCAATAATATCAGCTGTATCATCGACGGATAATGTTGTTTGGGTAACGAACGCGACTCGTGCTGGATCTGATAATTCGAGCTTTTTAACATCTTCAATATTTTCGACAAGATGTATTCCAAATTTGACTTGACCCATCGTACCCTCAACTTCCGGATGGCCTTTATGGCCGATTATTATGACATCAAGCTTTTCCTGATGCATCTTCTGAACTTCAATATGCACCTTTGTAACAAGTGGACAGGTTGCATCATAAATACGTAATCTTCGCGTAGATGCATTTTGACGGAGTGTATTTGATACGCCGTGCGCACTTAAGATTAGTGTACTTCCAGTAGGAACCTCATCAAGTTCTTCAATAAATATTGCACCTTTTTTATGAAGACTCTGGACAACATATTTATTGTGGACAATTTCATGAAAAACATAGATCGGGGCGCCAAATATCGCGAGTGCGCGATGGACAATTTCAATTGCACGATGGACGCCTGCGCAGAAACCACGCGGTTTCGCAAGTAATATCCGACTATCTATAGTAGTAGTGTTCATATCCGTAGAATTTGTGCAGCTCATAATAGTGAAATCACAATGATTTTTACTTAGAAAATGAATACCTACTCCACAAGTAACTGAAAATAGAAATGATATAGAAAAATATCTTATAAAATTTACATTAAAGCTCTGGTGTATTAAGAATTTATATAATACTTTTAAAAAAGTTTAATTGTTTTAAATTCTTTGAAATGATCTAACTTTATTAGATTTTTGCTAGAATATAAACTATTGTTTACTCTCTAGCTAGTTTCTCCCCCCCCTTTCTAGGGAATAAAGTAGTACTTATACTTATTAAAATTAAAAGTTTCCATATGCCGTTTACTTTCATGTGACTGCTTAAAATTCCTATTAGAAACAAGGATAATGGAAACGCTATTAGAATAATGGAGGGTGATCTTATGGCACGTATATGCCAAATCACTGGGAAGGTACCTATGAGTGGTAATAAAGTTTCCCACGCAAATAATAAAACTAAACGTAAATTTCTACCAAACCTGCAAAATCGCCGATTCTGGATTGAGAGTGAGAATCATTGGGTACGTTTACGTATTTCAAACGCTGGATTGCGTCTCTTAGATAAGAACGGGATCGATTCTGTACGTGCAGATGTACGCATACGTACAAAATTTTAAATAAACTTCAAGGATTAAATAATCATATGTCAAAGAGCGCTAGAGATAAGATTAAGCTAGAATCAACTGCTGGAACGGGTCATTTCTATACGACTACAAAAAACAAACGTAATCTACCACAGAAAATTGAGATTACTAAGTTTGATCCAGTTGCTCGAAAGCATGTTGTATATAAAGAAACTAAGATTAAGTAATAATTTCGATTTCCTTTATCTATTGATAAGGGGGGGATATTATTTTTTTATAACATATTTAGATCTATTTAAAGATAACTAAATCAGTTAATATTTTAAATGATGGAGACTCAGTATGATGTATTTGATTCCGCAGACAGTATAGAAAATGATGTTATCGATACAATAATTGCGGGTTGCAATCTCTGTAATGAGCTAGTGACACGGGATATATTATCTAGAATAGCAGAGAAGTAATTGAATTGTTTTATTTAACAAGGCTCCCTTTTACAAGGGATAAAGAAACTGAATTCTGGCTACATTTAACGTAAGAAATTGGACATAGTTACCGACGTATACTATATGTAGCTGATGCGGACAAGTACGCCACTTTTCAAAGCTTTGTCAAGCTTTTCAAGTATTTGAACTTCGATTTGTATAGGTAAATCAGAATTAAGAGCGAATGTAGCATCGAGTACCTTAACACCACCAGCTGCTGTGATATGGCTCTCTTTAATTAAAAGATATTGTATAATGATAATCCGCTGGTTCGTGCTATACCAATCAAATGCTATACATACTTTTCTGCGCAAGCCGAAGATATGTAATCATCTTACGCATATCAAGGATAATCGCACGTGTATATTTAATTTTTTTAACGTAACAGGCAGTTTCAGTTGCGAAAGCAGTTAATAACTATAAAAAATTAAGACAGATTCACTCAGATTTTAATAATGTACATGCTAGACCATTAAGTTTGCAAATTAATAGAATTTACTATCATCCAGTCTACTTTATAATACTTCCAGTATATAGTGATATATTGATCGAGCATATCTTGCAATGATTAATAAAATGAATTACCCTAGGCAGTTAAATTACAGAAATAGCTAGAGAATAAAATACATAAGAATTGTTTTTTCTATAAGCCTAATATATTTGGCGCATTATTTTTCTAAAAAAATCCATCTGTGTTCATTTTTTAATACTGAAACACGAGTTCCATCAAAATGTAGATAATCGTTGACAAACCAGCTTATTGCTAATGGATATAACTTATGCTCGATAGCAAGTACCCGTTTTTCTAGCATGTTAACATCATCTCCAGTTCTTACTGGAACAGCACCCTGTGCAATAATTGTTCCACTGTCAAGTTCAGAATTAACAAAATGTACAGTAGCACCATGTATCACAACACCAGAATTAAGCGCTCTTTGGTGCGTATTGACTCCTTTGAAACTTGGTAGAAGTGATGGATGAATATTTAAAATTTTATTTTTGTAGCGTTTGACAAACGTTGATGTCAGAATTCGGGTAAAGCCTGCAAGAATGATAAGATCAGCGTCGAAGTGATCTATCTTATTTGCAAGCACTTTCTCGAATGAATCTCGATCATTAAATAACTTATGGTCAACGACTGCCGTTCTAATTCTTAGAGAAGCAGCACGTGCGAGTCCAACTGCATTTGGTTTATTAGCAATCACGGCCGTAATTCGAGCTGGCCACCGTTCATTAGTAGCTGCTCGAACGATGGCTTCCATATTACTGCCTCGGCCAGAAATTAGTATGACAAGATTTTTCACTTGGTAATTTATAAATTGAAACTCTAGGGCTAGAATAGTTTATAATTATCTATATGGAAATACTAATTTTTTCTAGGTATTGTCTACCATATTTATTATCATCACTATTTCGTGAAAATTTTCAGAGGATTACCATCACTAGAAAGCCGCGTACCGTGTGCGGTAACAATAGGTAACTTCGACGGTGTTCATCGTGGTCACCAGGAGCTACTTAACTGTGCGCGGAAAGTTGCTGATGCACGTGGACTTGAAGTTTGTGTAATGACTTTTGAGCCACATCCACGTGAATTCTTTAATCGAGAAACTGCTCCGGCAAGGATCTCGATGCTACGCGACAAGCTTGAAGCACTACATTTGCATGGCGTTGACCGTGTCATCCTTAAATATTTCAATAGCAAGTTTGCGAATCAGTCACCAAAAGATTTTGTCAAGAATGAAATCGTGAATGGCTTGCAAGCGCGTTGGCTGATTGTCGGTGATGATTTTTTATACGGTGCAAAACGTGAAGGTACGTTCGATACATTGAAGATTGCCGGAAGGCAATACGGTTTTGAAGTTGAGCAAATGAGTTCATTTATAGATTCTAATGGCAGAAGAATTTCAAGTTCTAATATTCGAGAATCCCTGGAGGATGGAGATCTCGATACGACTGCTATAGCGCTTGGTCATCGTTATACGATCAGTGGGCATGTATCACATGGATTGAAACTCGGTCGTAATCTTGGTTTCCCGACAATAAATATACATATTACTCATAAACGACCTGCACTTACTGGTATTTTTGTTGTTCTGGTCCATGGTGTTATAGACAAGCCTTTGTCTGGTGTAGCTAGTCTTGGGCTACGACCTACGGTTGATGATTCAAATCGAATATTGCTTGAAACACATTTGCTTGACTGGCAAGGTAACGCATATGGTAAGCTCGTTCGTATAGAGTTCATAAAAAAATTGCGTAACGGGGAAAAATTCGACGATCTCAAAATGCTATCACATGCAATTTCATGTGATGTGAAAATCGCACGTAAATACTTCTCTGAAAACGCTGTCAATTACTAAATTCTATAAAGAAAAGCTAAGACGATTAGTCTATCGACTTACCTGGATAAGATAATTAGCTTATTCTTTCCAGAAAGGGATGTCATTATCTGATCGTAACTTAAGAAGTTGACTCTTTCTTTATCGATTTAATCAAACATACAGCTTAAAATTTGACAGTATTTACTGATTTGAGGGCGAATTATATATTCATGACGATCAACAACAAGAAAATCAATTCAAAATCGAAAATCAAATATAAGATAAATCTTCTCGATACACCTTTCCCAATGCGAGGAAATCTTCCGAAACGGGAGCCTAAATGGGTTGAGGATTGGGAAGCGAGAGGAGTATACAATAAAATCCGTGCAGCAAGTAAAGGTAGACCGAAGTTTATCCTGCATGATGGACCGCCATATGCAAACGGCGACATTCATCTTGGCCACGCAGTTAATAAGATTCTAAAAGATATTGTTATCAAATCACGAAACATGGCTGGTTTCGATGCGCCTTACGTGCCTGGCTGGGATTGCCATGGGATGCCAATTGAGATCCAAATTGAGAAGAAATTTGGTAATTTGCTTCCAGTTACTGAGATGCAAAAGAAGGCACGTGCATACACGATCGAACAAATCGAAAAACAGAAAGTTAGCTTTAAGCGTCTTGGTGTTCTTGGTGATTGGGAGAACACATATAGGACTATGGACTTCGTGAACGAGGCAGCAGAAATACGCGCGCTTGGCAAGATATTCGAGAAAGGTTATTTATATCGTGCACTGAAACCAGTAAACTGGTGCTTCGATTGCAGTTCAGCCATTGCTGAAGCTGAAGTCAAATATAAAGATCGAACTGATATAGCTATATACGTGCTATTTGCTTTTGCTGAACCTAAAAAAACCGCACATGCTTTCGGACTATCCTCGCTGCCATACAACTCTGGTGGCATTGTAATCTGGACTACGACTCCGTGGACTATCCCTTCAAACCAGGCTATAAGCCTCCATCCTGATACTATATACGCACTCGTTGATACTAAGCTCGGTCTGATGATCCTTGCTGAGGAACGTGTTGATGCATGCATGAGTAATTTTTTGATTACTGGAAAAGTTCTTGCAACAACACGTGGTGAATCTCTAGTAAATTTGCAGTTTTATCATGCGCTTGCATCAGCTCATCCAGACTATAAGCGTACTTCACCAGTCTATCTTAGTGATTATGTGTCAACAGATACTGGTACGGGCATAGTTCATTTATCTCCAGCTTATGGCATAAAAGATTTTCAATCGTGCAAGGCACATGGCATGAAGGATATCTGTATTATCAATCCGGTTATGTGTGACGGATACTATACCCATTCACTACCCATCTTCGGTGGTCTAAAGATTTGGGACGCGAATCAAAAAATTATTGATACATTACACTCAGTTAATTCTTTATTATGTAGCGAGAAATACACTCATAGCTATATGCATTGCTGGCGTCATAAGACGCCGATTATCTATCGTGCAACATTACAATGGTTTATAGGGATCGATTTAAATCCGAATGATGGCGGTCAGACTTTGCGCTGTACCGCACTTAAAATGCTCGATACAATAGTATTTTATCCATCTTATGGTAAGAAACGGCTATTTAGCATGATTGCGAATCGACCAGATTGGACATTATCTCGACAGAGACAATGGGGTGTCCCAATGGCATTCTTCATGCATAAAGAAACAGGCGAACCACATCCTCGAACGATAGAACTGCTCGAAGTTGTAGCACAGCGCGTCGAGCGATTTGGTATAGAAGCATGGTGGACAGTTGATCCGCGTGAGCTAATCGGCGAAGATGCGAATCTGTATGAGAAAAATTATGACACGCTCGATGTATGGTTCGATTCTGGAACAACGCACTGGCATGTTCTACGCCATTCTCATTCACGGGATCTTCGATTTCCAGCTGATCTATATTTAGAGGGATCAGATCAGCATAGAGGATGGTTCCATTCATCTTTGCTAACAGCAGCAGTACTTGATGGCCAGGCTCCTTATAAAGGAATACTGACGCATGGTTTCACCGTCGATGGCGAAGGTCATAAGATGAGTAAATCTCTTTGTAATGGGATTGATCCTAACGAAGTTGCAAACCGGCTCGGCGCAGAAATTATACGGCTATGGGTTGCATCGACTGACTATTCAGGTGAGTTAACTATTTCTGAAGAAATACTAAAACGTGTAACCGAATGTTATCGTCGGATCAGAAATACTATACGTTTCCTACTCGTAAATTTATCTGACTTCGACGTTATAAAACATGCATTACCTGCTAATGAATTGCTTGAAATAGATCGTTATGCAATTGCGCTTTATACGAATCTTCAGAATGAATTACTTATGCACTATGAAAAGTATGAATTCCATCTGATTGTCTCAAAATTACATACGTATTGCTCTGAAGATCTCGGTGCCTTCTATTTAGATATCCTAAAGGATCGTCTATATACAAGCGCTGTAAACTCGAAAGCTCGTCGGTCTGCGCAAACGACGCTATATCATCTGACACATGGGTTACTTCGTATCCTTGCTCCGTTTCTTTCCTTTACAGCAGAGGAAGCATGGAAGATATTCCAGCCTGATACCGATACGATCTTTACTGAAACATATTACAAATGCCCAGAAATTAATGCATTAGATGATCTAATTAACAAGTGGGCCATGCTGCGCATGGTACGAAACGATGTAATGAAGGCGCTAGAAGAGGCGCGTGCAGTAAACAAGATTGGCTCATCGTTGCAAGCTGAAGTAACAATACGTGCGAGTGGCGCGCGATACGATGTGCTTGCTAGCATTTGCAATGACCTAAAATTCGTATTAATCACGTCTTCTGCAACGGCTATCAAGGTTGAAAACGAAGAATTCGAAGGTATTGATGTCGTAGCTTCAACATGTTTAAAATGTGAGCGCTGTTGGAATTATCGAAATGATGTCGGTATGCAAGATAACCATCCAACACTATGTGGTCGTTGTATTTTAAATTTATTTAATAATGGTGAAATACGAAGCGTAGCGTAGAATAGTGAGAATTTAAATGAAATTTAACTGCAAAGCAAAAGGTAGTACGATTTTTCTATGGTTTAGCTTATCGTTGATTATTGTTCTATTCGATCAGTTCTCTAAGATCATAATCATGAATACACTAACATATGGTACACAATACATACTAACTTCTTTCCTTAATCTTATGCTCATATATAATCACGGCGCTGCGTTCGGTTTCCTAGGAACAGCTGGTAGTTGGAAAAATTTTGCCCTCATAGCAATTAGCGTTATATCGATATTTTTTATTTGTTATTTTTTAAAATACCGTGTTCATGAGCATTTTCTAGGCTTATCACTCGTACTTATTTTAGGTGGTGCGTTAGGTAATTTAATTAATCGTATTACATATGGTTATGTGATAGATTTTTTAGATTTGCATATCGGTGCGTGGCATTGGCCAACATTTAACTTCGCTGATTCTTCGATTACGCTGGGTACAGCAATGCTGCTTTATAGAGAGTTACGTCAAGAAATAATACGATGATCGATAAATCTATATTTACTAAGTTAAATTAAAGGATTCTGGAAATAAATCAATTGGATCTATTTATAGTAGTCTACTTTAGAAGTAATGAATGTAACTTAACTGCCTTTATATGAAGAGATATAAAGAAGATACGAATTGAAGAAACTATATAGAAATAAAAAGATAAAGTTTGAGCTTAAAATTCTCGATGTACGAATACGTGATTATCTACCTATGTATGCTTCGCTAGGAAGCGCTGGTCTTGATCTTCGAGCATGCATAGATAATACTTCTATAAAAATTACGCCAAATACCACAGCACTAATATCAACAGGGATTGCTATCTATATAGCGAATCCCAATTACGCTGGACTTATTCTACCACGCTCTGGTCTCGGTCATAAACATGGAATTGTTCTAGGTAATCTAGTCGGCCTTATCGATTCAGACTATCAAGGTGAATTAATGATTTCTACATGGAATCGCGGACAAACAACATTTGTATTGAATCAATTTGAACGTCTTGCACAACTTATAATCGTTCCTGTAGCTCAAGCGGAATTTAATATTGTTAATAAATTCTCAGAAAGCGAACGTAATACAGGTGGATTTGGAAGCACTGGTCGTTACTAAATAGTAGATCTATACATCTTATTACTTAATATTAAGCCATTTTGTTTTAAAGAAAATACTCTTTAGTCTTTATCTAGAATTTATAGGGGGATACTAAGAAATTCTTAGAATATTAAACTAATTGACTACTACACTTTCTTATTAAGAATAGATCTCCAACTATCTATTAACCAATAATAAATCTATATAAGAACATACTTGTATAGTACTATAAAAATTATATATATCTATATAGGTTTGACTTATAACTTAAAATTGGTCATAATTTCCCTATTATTTAGATAGGGACCAAATTGTATTTGGTATACTGTATAAATATATCCTGTAAGATATTTATCCCGTGTGGAGATACTAAAATTTATATAATGGATCTATTTATAGAGTTTTTATATAAAACTAAATTTTTTATTCCCTAATTAAAGGCAGAATATTGTTCTAGAATTTTAAATTTACTTAATCTAAATAGATAGCCAAAACCTATATAAATTTATAATGGTTTTTTTATTTTCCGATCGCAGTTTATATTTTAGCCTATTTAATATGTAACGACTGTATAACAGGGGATGTTAGGCATGGCAAATGGTACCGTCAAGTGGTTTAGCGACGCAAAGGGTTTTGGTTTTATCACCCCGGATGAGGGGGGAGAGGATTTGTTTGTGCATTTCTCAGCTATCAATATGCAGGGCTTTAAGACTCTGAAAGAAGGTCAGAGAGTAAGCTTTGAAATCGTACAAGGATCAAAAGGGAAGCAGGCATCAAATATACAAGAAATCTAATGATCTAATATGAAATTTATACATAAAGAAATCGATATTTCCTCATAGTCTTCTTAGTACTTTGATTTCATATAAGTCTAATAAGACAACTATATTACATTTTGTCTGAGTAATTACTGTTCTTGTTTATAAAGGAATAAGCTATCAAGTAAAATATATGGAAAGGGAAAACTGAATATCTTTCCCTTTCCATATAAAAGTTTTATAATAATCTATTAGTTCTGATTAACTATTTATTACTGCATATTTTCGATCAAAATATCACCAAATTTAGAACATGAAACCTGAGTAGCACCGTGCATTAAACGTGCAAAGTCGTACGTAACGCGCTTTTGTAATATAGATTTCTCCATTGAAGAGATTATTATATCAGCAGCCTCGATCCAGCCGAGATAACGCAACATCATCTCTGCAGAAAGTATTTCAGATCCTGGATTAACATAATCTTTACCTGCATATTTTAGAGCAGTACCATGCGTTGCTTCAAATATCGCTACTGAATTAGACAAATTTGCACCTGGTGCGATTCCAATACCACCGACCTGCGCAGCGAGAGCATCAGAAATATAATCACCATTCAGATTTAGTGTGGCAATTACGTCATATTCAATTGGGCGCAACAGGATCTGTTGCAAAAACGCATCAGCAATTGAATCCTTGATTATAATGTTTCGTCCAGTTTTCGGATTTTTCACATGCATCCAAGGACCATCATCGATTAACTTGCCGCCAAACTCATTTTTGGCAAGTGTATAACCAGCATCACGAAATAAACCTTCTGTAAATTTCATGATGTTACCCTTATGAACGAATGTAACTGATTTTCTATCTGTATCGATTGCATATTGTATTGCTTTTCGAACAAGACGTTCAGTGCCTTCAGTAGAGACTACTTTAACGCCAATCCCAGATGTTTCTGGAAATCTAATCTTTTTTACATCCATTTCATCCTGCATAAAATGGATAATTTTTTTTGCCTGCTCAGATTTTGCAGGCCATTCGATTCCAGCATAAATATCTTCAGAATTTTCACGAAAAATCACCATATTGATCTTATGCGGTTCACGTACGGGGGACGGTACGCCGTTAAAATATCGAATAGGCCGTAAGCATACGTATAAATCAAGCTCTTGACGTAATGATACATTCAGTGATCGAATTCCACCACCAACTGGTGTCGTTAGTGGTCCCTTAATTGATACTACGTATTTCTTCAGCGCTTGTAATGTTTCATCTGGCAACCAAATATCTGGACCATATACCTTTGTAGCCTTCTCTCCAGCATAAATTTCCATCCAGTGTATTTTGCGTTTTTCTTTGTAAGCATACGAAACAGCCGCATCAACAACTTTTAACATTACTGGCGTAATATCTAAACCTATTCCATCACCTTCAATGTACGGAATAATTGGGTTATCAGGTACAATGAGTGAGAAATCTTTATTAACGATAATTCTATCACCGACTTCAGGAGTCTTAATATTGTGCTGATACATTGTGATCGACTCCAATTAGAAGATCTTGATATAAGAAAACAAGCTGAAAGTCCAGATTGTAGACCCTCATTTTTAATATTAGAAAATTAGAAAACTAAAGATTTAGTATGTATTATGTTCTTGTTCTAAGTCATGTATTTTATATATCATAGATGTCATAATTATCCATGATACTTTTGTATATACCAAGAATTACTCAATGGTATATTATCAGCACGGTTACAATTTTATGGCTGGCCTCACTAAACGTAGTGATAAAAATGTATAGTTATATAATCTCATTAATTAATCAGCTACAATGCAAAATAAATCTATTTTAAATATTAAAGGCTCACACGACGAAAGTCAGAAAGTGTCTCTACAAGATAAGCATTAAATCTAGCTGCTTCAGCGCCATCGATCACTCGATGATCATAAGAAAGAGAAAGTGGCATAATCAACCGTGGTACAAACTGTTTCCCATCCCAGATTGGTTTCATTATACTTCTCGATATTCCAAGAATAGCTACTTCAGGCGCATTAATAATAGGGGTAAAATGAGCTCCACCAATCCCGCCTATAGACGAAATTGAGAAGCATCCGCCTTGCATCTGGTTAAGCTTTAGCTTGCCTTCACGTGCGGCACTTGCTAACTTAGAGATTTCTTTCGCGATATCGATTAGTCCCTTCTTATTAGCATCCCAAATTACTGGTACGGTAAGTCCGTTTGGAGTATCAACAGCAAATCCAATGTGGTAATAGTTTTTTAAAATGATATTATCTTTATCAAGGCTTGCGTTAAACATTGGAAATTTCTTTAATGCTGATGTAACTGCCTTAATTATGAAGGCAAGCACCGTAAACTTGATACCTTCTTTTGTGTATTCTTCGTTAAGCTGAACGCGTAATTCTTCAATATCAGTTATATCTACGTTATCGTTATTCGTGATATGTGGAATCATTACCCAGTTACGATGTAGGTTTGCACCAGAAATCTTTTTAATACGAGATAATGGCTTTAATTCAAATGATCCAAATTTAGAGAAATCTGTATTTGGCCACGGAAGCAAATTCAGTTCCTCATTAATCGAGGTAGCAGCATCAACTAATGAAGAGTTATTACATTTCGAAAATTTTGTTACATCATCTTTAGTTATGCGTCCCTTTGGGCCAGTTCCATGTATATGCAATACATCAACACCGAGTTCTCGAGCAAGCTTACGCACTGACGGCGATGCATGGCTTGAGTAATGCTCGCTGTCTCTCATATTATTAGAAGTGTCCGATACAGCAGAAGCTGTCTGAGTTGAACTGTCTGTAGTAGTAGTAACAACTGACGATGAAGATGCCAATAATGTACTAGAATCTGTTTCTAGCAAAGCAATCAGCGATCCTTCAGACACAAGCTCACCGAGCTTCGTACTCACGTCTTTTACAATACCAGATGCCGGACTTGGAACATCTATTGTTGCTTTATCAGATTCAAGCGTGACTAGCGACTGTTCAATATCGACTGTATCTCCTACTTTCACAAGAATGTCGATGACAGGTACATCTTTATATACGCCAATATTAGGTACCTTTACTTCTATTGATTGACTCATCTTTTAATGTGTCCTAAGTCTTCTTAGTTACTTAATGTATCTACTGCTAGATGTCGGTTGTTTTAAAAAAGTGAGATAAAGGAAAATTAAACCGTTATTGGATTAGGCTTCGATGGATCGATCGCGTACTTTACGATAGCGCTGGCAACGATTTTATGATTGATTGTCCCCTCATCAGCGAGAGCCTTCAGTGCATAAACGGTAATCCAATAACGATCAACTTCGAAGAAGTTACGTAAATTCGCTCGAGTATCTGAGCGACCATATCCATCAGTGCCGAGTACAATAAATCTCCGATCTATTTGTCCGCGAATCTGATCAATGAGTGCGCGAACATAGTCACTCGATGCAATAACTGGGCCATGTCTACCTTTTAGACATTTCTGTACGTGTGATAGACGGTTCTCATTAGTTGGATGAAGCATATTCCAACGCTCAATTTCATGACCTTCTCGGGCGAGTTCTGTAAAGCTTGGTACGCTCCATAGATCAGCGACGACATTCCAATCATTCTCTAGAAGTTTGGCTGCAGCAATTACTTCATTAAATATTGCCCCTGAGCCGAGTAGTTGTACACATGGTAACTTATCATTATCGGCCATTTTGAATGCGTACATTCCTTTAATAATGTCGTTAACCACGTGTTCTCCATGTGGAATTGCTGGATGTTCGTAGTTTTCGTTCATCACTGTAATGTAATAATATAAATCTTCCTGGTTCTGCACCATTCTACTTAGTCCATTCTGGATGATCACAGCGAGCTCATATCCGAAAGTTGGATCGTAGCTTACACAATTCGGAACTGATGATGCCCATAGCAATGAATGACCATCTTCGTGCTGCAATCCTTCTCCGTTTAATGTTGTTCGTCCAGAAGTGGCGCCAAGTAAGAAACCGCGCGAGCGCATGTCTCCTGCAGCCCAAGCGAGATCGCCAACCCTCTGGAACCCAAACATTGAATAAAAGATATAGAACGGGATCATGATTTTACCGTGCGTCGAATATGACGTAGCTGCTGCAATCCAGTCACACATACCGCCAGCTTCGTTAATCCCTTCCTGAAGGATCTGTCCAGTTTTTAACTCTTTATAGAACATCAATTGATCTGAATCTTCAGGTAAGTATTTCTGCCCTTCCTGGTTCCAAATACCAATCTGTCGAAATAGGCCTTCCATACCAAATGTGCGTGACTCATCTGGAACAATTGGTACAATGCGCTTACCAAGTACTTTGTCCTTTAGAAGGATATTTAGGATCCTGACAAATACCATTGTAGTTGAAATTTTCCGACTTTCTATTGTTCCGTTCAAGATGGTATCGAATGCTGAAAGTTTCGGCACTGAAAGTAATTCGGAAGCCTTCTTACGACGCTGAGGTAAGTAACCACCAAGGTCCATACGCCTTTTACGCATATATTCGAGTTCTTTAGAACCTTCATCAAATTTCAGGTATGGTATATTTTCGATATTATCATCGGAAATCGGTAAATGAAACTGATCTCGGAATTTCTTTAATTGATTAACAGGAAGATTTTTCTGTTGATGTGTGATATTCATAGCCTGCCCTGACTCTCCCATTCCATAGCCCTTAATAGTCTTAGCAAGAATTAGGGTCGGTATATCTCTTTTTTTACAGGCTTCATGGAACGCTGCATAGATTTTATGTGGATCATGCCCACCCCGGTTAAGATTCCAAATATCATCATCTGACCAATCTGATACAAGTGTCTTTAGTTCAGGCGTATTAAAGAAATGTTCCCGTATATATGCACCAGATTCTGATTTATACGTTTGATATTCCCCGTCGACAACTTCCATCATCCTATTCATTAATATTCCAGACTTATCACGAGCGAATAGCTTATCCCAAAGGCCACCCCAAATTACTTTAATTACATTCCATCCACTTCCTCTGAATTCTGATTCAAGTTCTTGAATGATCTTGCCATTTCCACGTACTGGGCCATCGAGCCGCTGTAGATTACAATTGATTACGAATATCAGATTACCTAGTTTTTCACGGCTTGCCATTCCAATTGAGCCTATTGATTCTGGCTCATCAGTCTCACCATCTCCAATGAAAGCCCACACTTTTCTTTCAGAAGTCTTTACAACGCCACGCAATTCTAAATACTTCATAAAACGTGCTTGATAGATAGCCATAATTGGCCCAAGACCCATCGATACAGTTGGAAACTGCCAGAAATCAGGCATCAGCCACGGGTGTGGATACGAGGAAATTCCATTACCATTAACTTCCTGACGGAAGTTATCTAATTGTTCTTCTGACAGTCTACCGAGTAAAAACGCACGAGAGTATGCTCCAGGAGACGAATGACCTTGTACGAATATAAGATCACCACCGTGTGTATCAGATGGTGCGTGCCAGAAATGGTTGAAGCCAATGTCATATAGTGTAGCAGCTGACGAAAATGACGCAATATGGCCGCCTACATTTGTGTTCTTACCTGCACGAAGTACCATCGCAAGAGCGTTCCATCGAGTATATGAAAGAATTGTATGCTCAATGTCTTGATCACCATGAATTGGAGCCTGTGCTTCAACAGAAATTGTATTGATGTATGGTGTATTTAATGAAAATGGAAGGTGTTCACCATGAAGACGCGCAAATTCAATCTGCTTTTCTATTAAAAAGTGAGCACGTTCAGTACCAACAGAAGAGATAACGCCACTAAGCGCTTCAAGCCATTCAGCGGTTTCCTGCGGATCATCATCATAATTATCGAAAGCATATTTAATCAGTTCGTTCTGTACAGCGGACATGCGCGTCTCCTGGCTCCTTGGATAATATGAGTATTATTTACGCTTCGTAAAAGAAAGGTTATTTACTTAGTCTTAAATTTCATATTAATAGTTTTTATAAGTAATCTATACAAGTTAAAATTGTTGTACTTAACCTATAAAATGATAATATATATCTAACACCTTGAGTGTTCAGAGCAACATAATAGTATTATTTACTAAATTAGTATTTTCTTAGTACTCTTTGCTTTGTTCAGTTTATAATCTCATTTAGTTTATAGTTCAGTCTTTTGAATTGATCAATCTTATAACAGATAGATAGAAGGTATACATTCAATTCTATATAGGCTTATTAAGCGTTTCTATAAGATAGTATAGGAAATAAGATTTAGTTAATCATTGAAGTAATCTATTCTAGATATTAGTTTTTTTAATAAAAACGCGCGTCATAGTTAATTTTACCCTCGATTTTTGAAACTTTCTCCACTTTATTCTATATGAACTAGATTCTGCGTTCATAAGGATATTGTAAAGTACTCAGAGCCTCTCTGATCTACGTGATCTACAAATCTATAAACACATCACGAAAGTAATTTTTCTATATTTTGTCATTTATTGAGAATAAGACAGGACTAAGTCCATAGTATAAAAACTTTCAAAGTTGATCTAACTAAAAACAAGTTTCCGAAATGCCTTAAAATTAGTGACATCGTTATCAAAATTATTGTACGACCGTTAATATCATCTATTGTATAACTCACAGAATTACTTGAGAAGGTCGAATAATAAACAAAATTTATATGCCAGTGTTCTACTGACTCTTTTTTAATCCTATATCTCTAGAAATTTTACATGACAGCTTCTCTGATTGATGGTAACGCTCTATCGAAGACTTTACGAGCTAAAGTAGCTGAACGGGTGGCTATTCTAGATTTTCAACCTGGTCTTGCAGTAATTCTTGTTGGGAACAATCAGGCTAGTGAAATCTATGTGCGTAATAAAATCAAAGCCTGTAAAGATGTAGGATTTTTCTTAATAAATGAGCAATATCCTATAGGCTTCTCTGAAGATAGTTTACTTACACGCATCGATGAACTAAATCACAATTCTAAAATTCATGGAATTCTCATTCAATTACCACTTCCAAAACATATTGATAGATACAAGGTGATCGATGCGATTTCACCAGAGAAAGATGTAGATGGCTTCCATGTTTCGAATGTTGGAGCACTAATAAATGGCAATCCTCTATTTAGACCGTGTACACCATACGGTGTAATGAAAATGCTCGAAGCTTACAACATTTCTCTACAAGGTAAGAATGCGGTCGTTGTAGGCCGGTCTAATATCGTCGGTAAACCGATGGCAATGCTACTTGTTAAAGCAGATGCGACTGTTACAATCTGTCATACTAAAACTCGCAATCTCTCAACTCATACGCAAACTGCTGATATCATAGTTGTTGCAATCGGAAAGCAGAATACTTTGACATCTGATATGGTAAAGCCAGGCGCAATAGTGATTGATATTGGAATAAATCGAGATAATTCAGGAAAACTATGCGGTGATGTTGATTTTTCTAGTGTGAAGGACATCGCAGGATATATCACACCTGTACCAGGCGGTGTCGGACCAATGACAATCACAATGCTGCTAATCAATACGATCGAAGCTGCCGAGCGTAAAGCAAAAAAGCTAATTCGATAAACTATTTCAGTGTAAGTTTATTACAAAAATTCAAGGCCTCAAGAAGCTAATTAAGATAATATAAACCGAATAAAAAGCTTTACTAAAAATAAATTCTCACAATTTTGTAATATGCTTTTTATTACTATTAACTAACACCGTAGTGTAATAGTACATCAGATATTATATTATCCCATATTTACATGGCAATAAGCAGGAAGTTCATGTCTATTAATACTAAAATAAATCCACTTCTCGATTTTTCAAATCTATACTGCTTTGACAAGATACATCCAGAACATGTAACTCCCGCGCTAGATCTACTTCTAGAATCGGCAAACCTTGCAGTTAATATGGCAAGTGCCCATGAAACACTAGCAACATGGTCGAACGTTGTTGAGAAGATTGAGCGCGCAACTGAACTGCTCAATCAAGTGTGGAGTGTCGTTAGTCATCTAAATGCAGTCGCTGATACACCAGAGTTACGAACTGTATATAGTCAGAATCTACTACGAGTAACAGAATTTTGGGCAAGCGTCGGTCAAAATCTTGCTCTATACGATAAATATAAGGCTATCTCCGAAAGTGCTGAATACGAAATTCTATCTACAGAGCAGAAGAAGATACTAAATAATGCACTGCGAGATTTCAAATTATCTGGCGCAGAATTACGTGAAGATGAAAAACTGCGCTTTATCGAATTACGAGAACGACAAGCTATATTATCTAAAACGTTTTCTGAACATGTTCTTGATGCAACAGAAGCGTATACATACTATGCTCAAGAAAAAAGTATGCTTACTGGTCTTCCAAATGATGTGATTGCCACTGCATGCGAGGCTGCTCAAAAAGACGGTAAGGAAGGCTGGAAATTTACATTAAATTTCGCCTCGTATTTTCCAGTGCTTCAATACGCTGATAATCGTATGATGCGTGAAACGCTATACTGTGCTTATGTAACACGCGCGTCCGAACTCAGCCAAAGATATTCTGGAAACAGTCAAAACGTATTCGATAATACAGAAATCATTATTGAAGAATTAAATCTACGCCGAGAGGAAGCTAGAATATTAGGATACAACAACTTTGCCGAGGTATCTCTTGCTTCAAAAATGGCTAAATCTCCAAAGAAAGTCATCACGTTCCTGGAAGATATTGCTAAACGAGCGCGATCCTATGGAGAACGCGAATGGAATGAACTGCGTGTATTTGCATCAAAGATGCTTGGCCTTAAAGAAATCGAGCCTTGGGATATAGCGTATGTATCTGAGAAACTGCGTCAGCAACGTTACGCATTTTCAGAAAATGAAGTAAAGCAATATTTTCCGGAGTCAGCCGTTCTAAAAGGACTATTTAATCTAGCAGAAGCACTATTCAACATCCGGATCCGGTCAGATAATACATCCACCTGGCATCCAAGTGTACTTTTCTTCCGAATTGAGAATATCGATGGTTTACTTATCGCACAATTCTATCTCGATTTATATGCACGCAAAAGTAAGCGTGGCGGTGCATGGATGGATAATGCTCGATTCCGTATTAAACGAGATGATTTCATACAAACGCCCATCGCATATATAATATGCAACTTTTCTGAATCAACTAGTAGTAAGCCTTCGTGTTTCACGCACAACGAAGTAATCACTCTATTTCACGAATTTGGGCATGGACTACATCATATGCTAACACAAGTAAATGAGCTTGGCGTATCTGGAATTAACGGTGTTGAGTGGGATGCAGTTGAGTTACCATCACAGTTTATGGAAAACTTCTGCTGGGAACCAGATGTACTCACATCGATTTCATCGCACATCGAAACTGGCGATACACTACCAAGAAATCTACTTGATAAGATGATCAATGCAAAGAATTTTCATATCGGGCTTAGCACACTAAAGCAGATCGTTCTATCTATGTTTGATATGTTAGTACACGTTGATTTCGATCCTAACAGTGCAATTAGTATAAATGATTTTGCTTGCGAAATCAACGCGCGTTTCCATGTAATTCCGCAGCCATCTTTCTCTCGGTGGCCGAATACATTTAGTCATATCTTCTCTGGAGAATATGCGGCAGGTTACTACAGCTATAAATGGGCAGAAGTATTATCCGCTGATGTATACTCAGCATTTGAAGATGCTGCGCAAAAAAATGGCACAGTACTTGATATATCAACTGGAGCGCGTTATCTACATGAGATTCTTGAAGTTGGTGGAAGTCGAACAGCGATGACATCGTTTAAAGCATTTCGTGGCCGCGAACCCAAAATTGACGCATTTTTACGGCATAGTGGACTAATATCTTGAGATATACAATGAAGTTTTGTCCTACATAGTTAGAGAATTCACCTTCTACAAGAAGGTCAAGATACCTAGTATTTAAATTAATGGAGATAGTCTCTAACTGCGAAAGCAGACATGTTTAAAGTCTGGCCTTAGACAAGGCTATAATTATATATATTTCTATAAGATGAATAGAGAATAGAACACAAGCGTAATAAAGTGGTCTAGTCACATACATTTTATTCCTATCATGAAAATTGCCACATGGAACATAAATTCATTAAACATCCGTAAGCAGCACGTTCTCGATTGGCTAGAGCAGAGCTTAACTGATATACTATGTTTACAGGAGCTAAAATTAACAAACGAAAAATTTCCGTACACTGATTTTAAATCAGCCGGTTATCACTGCTGGTTTATAGGCCAAAAAGCCTATAACGGCGTCGCGATTATCGCACGTAATACTCTGTCCTTCAATAATTTCGATGTAGTACAAAATATTCCAGGTTTTTTCGATTTACAACAACGCTTGATTGCAGTAACGATTAATAATATACGAATAATTTCTGCGTACTTCCCGAATGGCCAAGACCAAGATTCAGATAAATTTATCTATAAGATGAAATGGATTAGCGCTTTGCGAGTTTGGTTACGTAATGAATTATTGCGTTATCCAAAGCTAGCACTACTGGGCGACTATAATATAGCACCAGAAGATCGAGATGTTCACGATATAAGTAAATGGAAATATAATAATATTATCTCTCCGCAGGAGAGAAAGCATTTCGATGAGTTACTTCATCTCGGCCTCATCGATATATTTCGGTATTTTGAACAACCAAAAAAACTTTTTACATGGTGGGATTATAGAATGTATGCATTCCGACGAAACGAAGGGTTACGGATCGATCACATTCTTCTATCTCCATCGCTTACCAAAATTTGTACTGCATGCCAAGTAGATTTACAGCCGCGTAAATGGAAAAAACCTTCTGATCACGCTCCAGTCTTCGCCATCATCTCATAATGATTTAATATTAAGATTCACGTAAAATTATATTTACGAGTCATTTCATAGTAACAAGATCTTCTATATGTAAAATTAAAAGAATTTGGAAAGAGCTATAAATTATTACAAGCCTTAAAAGGGAAGTATATAATCATTACAGCATATATTCTGTATACTAAATTATGATAATAATACAACTTTTATGTGAAATTCTATCAAATTGATTCTGATATCTATCCTTAGATCCATATTATTTAGATAGGAGTATTTTCTCTTAATTAGAACTTATAATGAATAATACATACTGAATTCGATAGGATGCGGTGTGATACGGAACTCCTCAAATTCCTCTTTTTTTAGGTCAGTATATGCGTTGATCATACTATTAGTAAACACACCGCCTCGCGTCAAGAATTCATGATCCTTATCGAGAGCTTCAAGTGCTTGGTCAAGGCCAGAACAAACAGTCGGGATTTTTTTGCTTTCTTTTTGATCTAAATCATATAGGTTCTTATCTATTGCTTCTCCTGGATGGATTTTATTTTGTATGCCGTCAAGACCAGCCATCATTAATGCAGTAAACGCAAGATATGGATTCGCCATAGGATCTGGAAATCGTACTTCAATACGACAACTATTCGGATTTGAGGCATATGGAATACGGATAGATGCAGATCTATTGCCAGCTGAGTAGGCAAGTTTGATAGGCGCTTCAAAGTGCGGAACGAGACGCTTGTACGAATTAGTTGACGGATTTGTTATTGCATTCAGCGCGTGTGCATGTTTGATAATACCGCCAATATAAAATAATGAGAATTCGGATAACCCACCGTAGACATTACCTGCGAATAAATTTTTTCCGTCTTTCCAGATGGATTGGTGTACGTGCATACCAGAACCATTATCGCCAATAACTGGCTTAGGCATAAATGTTGCAGTCTTACCGTGTGAATGTGCCACGTTTTGGATAATGTATTTCAGCCATATTGTCCAGTCAGCACGTTCGACAAGCGTTGAAAACTTCGTACCGATTTCATTTTGACCCTGACCCGCAACTTCGTGGTGATGCATCTCAACAGGAATACCGATTTGTTCGAGAAGCATACACATCTCAGAGCGCATATCCTGAAACATATCAGCTGGCGCACCTGCGAGATATCCTCCCTTGATACCTGGCCTGTGGCCCGTATTTCCAGATTCTAATTCTTTACCAGATGACCATGGCGCTTCTTCTGAATTAATCTTCACGAATCTACCAGACATATTATTATTCCATTGCACTGAATCAAAAATAAAGAATTCTGGTTCTGGGCCAAAGTATACTGAATCGCCAAGACCTGTCTCCTTTAGATAGGCCTCACCTCGTTTTGCAAGGGAACGTGGATCACGTTCATATCCACTACCATCGGACGGCTCGATGACATCACAGGTCAACACAAGCGTTGGCTCTTCGTAGAATGGGTCAATAAATGAAGCATTAGGATCTGGAATAAGTAACATATCTGATGCTTCAATTCCCTTCCAGCCTGCTATTGATGAGCCATCAAAAGCATGACCAGTTTCAAATTTATCTTCATTAAATGTAGATACTGGGATTGATACATGCCGCTCTTTGCCGCGCGTATCTGTAAATCGGAAATCGATAAACTTAACATTTTCATCCTTTACAAGCTGCATGATGTCAGCAACGGATTTACTCATAACTTTTTTCTCCTGATTGAACAATATGTTTTAATATATTTGCAAAGGATATGCTTATATATTTAATTCAATAAGAGTACATGATTTTTTTCGTTTCTGGTTTTTAAGCCTGCACGAATACAGTAATGATTTTCTCGAAATCGTAACAGTAGTACTAAATACATGTTACATATGTATTGCTTTGAACAAATACTGTCCTCCTAGAATTTTGTGAGTATGTATGTAATTCTCCTTAAGATATATTATTTGAATATTAACTATTAATAGTTCGCCTTGAGTTAGATTACGCTAGAGCCATGGATTGAACTATAATAAAGCCTATCAATATATATATATTGAAATACATAAATAGATATTCCATCGACTTATAGATGAAAGGCATAAGAGAAGAGAGAGCAACTAGATCTTAATTAAAATTCTTACGAATATATTTGCTTTACAGAAATATTCTAAATGTTCAAGATAATTCATTTTCCATTAGATCTGTTATAGAAATAGTGCATATCTTGATGTTCTTCATCAAATGAATTTCTCTATAAAACTAGCCTCAAAGTCAATAATGAAATGATCTATTACATAATTTCGGTGGTCAATTCAATTATTCGAAACAATATATAGTTTATAGGTTACTATTATTAAATACATAAATAATTTCTCTGTTACTAAGCAATTATATTGCTCGTTATATTTATCTGTTTGTCATATTGATGATAAGTTCATGCTTTAACTTGATTTTTAGATTATTAAATATAACAGCAAATTATAATTCAAATAATGAATTTGTAGATTGCTTTCACATCCTTTACATCTACATAACTAGTGAGCACATTGCCAAACCTACATAACTCCTCCATAGAGGAGGAATACGATAAATTTGTTGGCTGGATGCGTTCTGTTGCACCGTATATACATCGTTTTCGTAACGCAATATTCGTAATCGGCTTTAGTGGCGAAATAGTTCGACAAAGACTACTAAACGCTCTTGTATCAGATATTGCACTTCTACAAGCAATGGGCATTCAGATTATTCTAGTACACGGCTCTCGTCCACAGGTCGAAGAACAATTAAGTCTGCACGGCGTCCAGTCTGAATTTTCGCACGGACTGAGAATCACAGACGCGCTTGCTCTCGAGTCAGCTAAAGAGGCGGCTGGTGAAGTGCGCCTCGATATAGAGGCTGCAATTAGTCAAGGCCTTCCAAACACGCCAATGGCACATGCTTACATTAGCGTAGTTTCCGGTAATTTTGTAACCGCACAGCCAGTTGGCATTCTTGATGGCGTAGATTTCGCACATACTGGCATCGTACGTAAAATCGATGCTGATTCAATTCGTCATTCGCTTTCTAGTCGAAAGCTTGTTCTACTTTCACCGCTCGGTTTCTCGCCGACTGGTGAAGCATTCAATCTATCTATGGAGGATGTGGCGTCGTCAGCAGCGATCGCACTTCGTGCAGATAAAATTATTTTCTTAACCGAATCTCATGGAATATTTAGTGATAAAGGTGAATTAATTCGAGAAATGTCGCTCGATACAGCAACAGAACTTATTCATTCCGGTAATTTGAAAAATGATGATGCATTTTATCTGAAACATGCAGCCCGATCATGTCAATGTGGCGTCAAGCGTGCACACCTTATTCCACAGACACTTGATGGCAGCGTGCTGCTTGAACTATTTCTCCATAATGGAGTTGGTACAATGATATCGAACGAAAATCTCGAAAGCCTACGCGAAGCGACAGCTGACGATGTTGGTGGAATCCTAACATTAATAGAACCTCTTGAAACAGATGGTATACTAGTGCGTCGTGATCGTGACAAGATCGAACGAGATATCAATAACTTCTTAGTAATCGAGCACGATGGTGTGTTATTTGGATGTGCAGCACTATATCCATACAAACAGGAAAAGATTGGCGAGATGGCTTGTCTAACTGTAGCGCCAGATTTACAGAGCCTAGGAAACGGCGAGCGTCTCCTAAATCGGATCGAGAAACGGGCGCGTGAGCAAGACCTTACGCGTATTTTCGTTCTGACAACTCGTGCAGAACATTGGTTTCTGAAGCGTGGTTTTACAAAAGTTCCTATTGATGAGTTGCCAGAAGACCGTAGAAAACTTTACAATTGGCAGCGTAAGTCACTTGTGCTAATGAAGCAGTTGTAAACGAATTTACTGTACCAATTTAAATACGTGAAGATAAAAAATACTATGGCTCGTATGATTCAATGCATGAAGCTCAATAAAAAAGCAGAAGGACTAGATTTCTGTCCTCTCCCAGGAGAACTCGGAAAACGTCTGTATGAAAATGTGTCAAAAGAAGCATGGCAAGACTGGCTTAGGCAACAGACTATACTAATAAATGAAAATAGACTTAATATGTCAGATCCGAGCGCACGTCAGTATTTAGTCAAAGAGATAAAAAAATATTTTTTTGGCGAAAAAGTACGCAATACATCCTAAATATCCTCGCTAAGATCTATGTTAAATAGAAACGCTCTATCTAGATAGATTAATAAATTTAACTATATCAAAAATACAAAAGATCTAAAAATAATAATGAATAGTTCAATATTTATAGGCTCTAGACTGTTGCTAAATTTTGATAAACAGCAGAACGGTATCGAAGTATAAAGGAAATTGTTATAATTTTAATTATTCCTTACTAAAGGAGAAACGAATGTCGGATATTAAAACTATTCTTACAGATGCAGAAGATTTTCTTGGACAAGCAGCGAATAGTACAGGAGAGAGAGCAGCAGAGTTATATGAAAAAGCATTAGCTTGCCTAAAGCAGGCAAAAGATGAAGCGGCCCATGCTCAGATTGTTATTGTTGAAAAAAGCAAAAAAGCTGTGCGTGCTGCAGAAGATTATATGAACAATCATCCATTGGCATCAATTGGTATTTCAGCTTGTGTTGGCATATTAATCGGCCTCCTAATTAATAGGAAATAAAGAGATCTTCGAAGATTTATCTTCTATTCGAAAAGCTGATCATCTATTAAGTGATTCTTGAATTGTCTAATAAAAAAAGAGTAGCTAATTACTGAACTTCTTCTATCGAATCATTTAATCTCAGACTAAAATGTTCTACTAATGATGATAGACCACCATACATCAATGCAGTCAAATGTTGATACATTTCATCGCTTAGTCGAATCTATATTTAGACTATTGCGAACACGTTTCCAGCTAATTAGCATCGAACTCGCTGAAGAAAAAAAACGATTGATTGTTTTTATTTTTCTAGGATTCATCACAGTAATATCAGCGATAATGACGCTTATTGTTCTAACTGCATTGGTTGTGATCATATTTTGGAATACGTATCGCCTACAAGCACTTGCAGCCCTTGGTGCCTTGTATGCACTAGCTTGTATAATCTCTATACTAAAGGTGTGGATAAATATTCGAAATTCACCGATTATTCTTCAATCGACTCTAAACGAACTTGAGAAGGATCATGAACTATTCTGTACTAAGTCTTGAATGAATAAACTTATTATAATTTTTTATTTTTCGTACTCTAATATTAAATATCATGAGTCAGAATGATAATGGTCAGAAGCAATATTCTTCTTTTCATTCAGGCTTGAATACTACTCAATATCTTAGAATACGTAAAGAAATAATAATTTTACGATCAGATATCGAGCGATATGAGCTCTGTAATGCCTGGACTGATATACAACGGTGTAGTATCACATTTAGCTATCTAAACGTACTAATTCATGAGCTATTAAAGAGTATCCGACTTCGTCAGTCAGTAAATGGAATAATAAATAAGATAAATAAGTTCGCTATAAAATATTCAATAGTGAAATCGATATCATCTATAATTTTCATGAAAACGATGAAATCACTATTGCGATATAGAATAGGTACGTTACTCAAATTTGGAATGTTTGGATTTTCATCCTGGGCACTCTTTCAAGCTCTTAATAGACAAAAAGTCTGTTGGAGTCATAGACTAGATGAATCGGGATCTAGCAGTAAATTACAACAAATAGAAAATACGACTAAATAACACCGCTATAGATCGACATCTAGAATCTAAACTAATAGGGATGTAATTTTTGTTATTCTGGCTAGATAATTTGATTTTGGGAAGATGAATAATATACGCTCCTCAACCTAAATAACGACTTCAACGAATTCAAATGAATATTACTGAACCTTATCTTAGTAAATTAGCTCTTGCGAAAGATATTTTACTTGCACCTTACGGCCTCGAAGAATCTCTGCTTACTCGTACAATCGATGATATTCTTAAATATCGCGTAGATTACGCAGATCTTTATTTCCAGATGACTAGAAGTGAAGCCTGGAGCCTTGAAGAAAGAATTGTTAAATCTGGAAGCTTCAGTATTGACCAAGGGGTCGGTGTGCGCTCTGTTTCTGGTGATCATATCGCTTTTGCATACTCAGATGATCTATCACCGGACGCAATCAGACGGGCTGCAGATGCTACAAAGGAAATCGCATCTACTGGCGGTGGTAGCAGAAAAGTGCAAACTTTGTCGTCTTCAAAAAGAATACCTAGCCACACACTATATCTTTCAGTTGATCCGATCGGGTCTATTAACTCAATGGCAAAGGTAAAGCTTCTTGAGCGAATCGAACAGATGGCAAGGTCCCATGATTCACGTATTACGCAGGTTATGGCTACTCTTTCAGGCGATTATGATGTAGTTCTTATCGCTCGAGGCGATGGTTTAGTCACGGCAGATATTCGACCATTAGTTCGTGTATCAATTACTGTAGTAGCCGAATATAACGGCCGTCGTGAAATCGGAATATCTGGTGGTGGTGGCCGGTTCGATTACAGCTATTTTTCTGATGACGTGTTATCGAACTACGTTAATAATGCTGTCTGTTCAGCACTTATTAATCTTGATGCACGCCCTGCTCCTGCTGGCCCAATGACAGTCGTACTTGGCCCAGGGTGGCCAGGCGTTCTAATACATGAAGCAATTGGACACGGACTCGAAGGTGACTTTAACCGAAAGGGATCTTCAGCATTTTCAGGTCAGATTGGACAACTTGTATCATCCAGAGGTGTGACTATTGTTGACGATGGTACGCTTTTGAATAAACGCGGATCGTTAAACATAGACGATGAAGGAAATCCAACACAATGTACAACTTTAATCGAGGATGGTATCCTAACGGGATATATGCAGGATACGCTAAATGCAAGATTAATGAATATGTCTGTGACTGGAAACGCACGACGAGAATCATACGCTACTTTGCCAATGCCTCGTATGACAAATACTTATATGCTGAACGGCGACAAGGATCCACAAGAAATCATTGCATCTGTGAAGAATGGCTTGTACGCAGCAAATTTTAGTGGGGGGCAAGTCGACATTACAAACGGCAAATTTGTATTTTCAGCATGTGAAGCACATATGATCGAGAACGGCAAGATTACGTATCCCGTTAAAGGTGCAATGTTGATTGGAAGCGGACCAGAATCTTTAAAAGATATAAGTATGATCGGCAACGATATGTCGTTTGATGCTGGAACGGGTATCTGCATAAAAAAAGGGCAAAATATCCCAGTATGCGTTGGTCAACCAACGTTACGAATCGATAAGATGATTGTTGGTGGTACGGCATAAACTTCCATAACACCACTTTAAATCAAGTTTAAATCAAATTAATCTAACAACAGTTCATAGACCTTCCAATTAAAAGGTCACGATTAGTCTAGATTTTCATCATTACAGAAATTTTCAATAGCCCTTCGGTCGAAGTATAAATATCGGACGAAATAGTTCTATATTTGCTATACAAGATATTATATTAATTAGCGAGTAAATCGTAACGATCTGCTTTGAAGTAGGCAATTTTCTTTCTACGTGGTTTATAAGATATAAGTCTTAACATAAACTAATTCTAAAGCTACTGAGATGCTAACTGAACAATGGAGAAATATGGTCATGAAGCATAACATCGACGATATTCGTGTTAGAGAACTAGAGCTTATTCCTCCTGCTCATCTGATTCGCGAATTTTCGTGCTCTGAAGACATGGCAGAACTAATTTATAACTCACGGCAGTCAATGCATAATATTTTACATGGAATAGATGACCGTCTAATTATAATTATTGGACCATGTTCGATTCATGATCCAAAAGCAGCGCTTGAATATGCAGGTCGGCTTGTAAAAGAACGTACACGCTTCTTAGATGAGCTTGAAGTTGTGATGCGTGTATATTTCGAAAAACCCAGAACAACTGTTGGTTGGAAGGGGCTAATTAATGACCCTTATCTTGATGATAGCTTCAAGATCAATGATGGTCTGCGTACTGCACGCAACCTACTACTACAAATTAATGAGATTGGATTGCCAGCCGGATGCGAATACCTGGATGTAATTAGCCCACAATACCTTGCAGATTTAGTATCATGGGGAGCAATAGGTGCTCGTACAACAGAGTCACAAGTGCATAGGGAACTCGCATCTGGACTTTCATGTCCGGTTGGTTTCAAGAATGGCACAGATGGTAATGTTAGAATTGCTGTTGATGCAATTAAAGCTGCATCGCAGCCACACCACTTCCTATCTGTAACAAAAGGTGGCTATTCAACGATCGTATCAACAACAGGAAATGAAGATTGTCATGTGATTCTGCGAGGTGGTAAGACGCCAAACTACGATGCCGATAGTGTAAACGCCGCGTGTGTAGACATTGGAAAGGCTGGGCTTACCGCTCGATTAATGATCGACGCGAGTCACGCAAACAGCTTAAAAAATCATAAAAACCAAATTCGAGTTTGCGAGGATATTGGTTCCCAGCTTGGAACTGGAGATGAGAGGATCATTGGCGTAATGCTTGAATCCCATCTTATAGAAGGTCGACAAGACCTAAAGAAAGGCTGCACACTTACGTATGGACAAAGTATCACTGATTCATGCATTAATTGGGAAGATAGTGTAAAAGCACTCAAATGTCTTGCAGAATCTGTCAAAGCACGTCGAATTGCACGCTGTAGCGGAAATTAAGCTACAGAAACTTGCAATTTTCCTTATTAATATTTATTAGAATCTATACTTGAAATTATTGTTCTAAATTAGATTAGTAGATTACTCTGTTAATTTAATAGTATGCCAAAGTATATCCGAACAGCCGTTTATGCGATTTAATATGCGCGCAAGTACAAATAATAAATCGGATAACCTATTCAAATACTTCTGAGATAGACT
This sequence comes from Burkholderia sp., assembly GCA_032470195.1. Classification (GTDB taxonomy): domain Bacteria; phylum Pseudomonadota; class Gammaproteobacteria; order Burkholderiales; family Burkholderiaceae; genus Burkholderia. The sequence goes on from JAVHYX010000003.1 coordinate 115,603, forward strand.
ATTTATCACAATTGACTGATCTTTATCATCTTTTATATTTTTCTGTCTAAATAACAGAATAATCGATCGCTCAGCACGTCGACAAACTGTACGACATACATGTGCAATAGCTGCCCCACGTGATCCGCCAGGTAAGATAAATTCTCTTAATTTCGGAAGAGTTGAATTATAGGCAGAGATCCAGTCATCAAGCCGTGCAAGGTGAAACTCGCTGAGAACTATATTACCAGGAATAGAGAGCTCACTACCAAGATCAAATAGATCGTTCTGAATCATTATAAGTAATTTACGAATATCACTAGATACCTGTTCTGTAAGCAGTAAACCAATTTGTGAATTCAGTTCGTCGATATCTCCTATTGCAGCAATACGAACATTATCTTTGCCTATACGTTGACCATCTCCAAGTCCAGTCGTACTATCATCTCCAGTACGCGTAACAATTTTGCTAAGTCGATATCCCATAGTTGTATAGATACCATCTCCTATTTTATTGATGGAGATCAACTCTCCTAGAATGTTTCATACATAAATGTGTATTTGATCTGGAGAGCACTTACTTATTACGTTTTATCTCTATCCTATACGATTGAATATCAGCATGATAGCTCGACCGAACCATCGGCCCAAGAGCCGCGTGAAAAAATCCAATTTTATAGGCTTCTTCTTCATACATTTTAAAGACGTTTGGATGCACGTACGCGCGTACTGGTAGATGGTATCTAGATGGCTGTAGATATTGACCAACTGTTAGCATATCTACATTATGATCACGTAGGTCATGCATTGTTTGAATAATTTCCTCTTCAGTTTCACCAAGACCGACCATCAATCCTGACTTTGTTATAACTTTAGAATGAAGTTCTTTAAAATCCTTTAACAACTTTAATGAATGCTTATAATTTGCGCCTGGTCGTGCTTCCTTATATAGACGTGGAACTGTTTCAATATTATGATTCATTACATCTGGCGGCATAGTATTTAGAATTTCTAGTGCGCGATCAAGTCGTCCGCGGAAATCCGGTGTTAGTATTTCAATACGTGTTTCTGGTGATTGATTACGTACTTCACTAATACACTCGACGAAATGTGTAGCTCCACCATCTTTGAGATCATCTCGATTAACACTTGTAATTACTACGTGCTTAAGCTTTAACACAGAAACTGTACGGGCGATATTTTTTGGTTCAGAGGCATCAAGCCTATCAGGACGACCATGAGAAACATCGCAAAACTGACAGCGCCGTGTACACTTGTCGCCCATTATCATAAAAGTTGCAGTACCCCTCCCAAAACACTCACCGATATTAGGACAGTTCGCTTCTTCGCACACTGTGCGTAAATTATATCGACGAAGAATAGCCTTAGTTTCATTAAATCGTGAATTGCTATTTGATAGCTTCACACGAATCCATTCTGGTTTTTTTAGCTTTTCAGTCTGAATAGTCTTAATCGGGATATACGCCATTTTTTCTTCGATCTCTGCTTAGTAGTTGATTAGTAAATAGCTTGGCACAACTGATTCTAAGATTAAAAAAGTCCTTTAAAAATTTAGTCATAAATATTTAAACATTGAGAGGTAATGCAACGTAGTTAGATTCGTTATTAAGATTACTAATCAGATGAAGAACTAGAGCATGTGCAACATCGTTTAAATTAGCATCAATACCAATACTCGCCATGTCAATGGTTTCTAATCCAACATAGCCACAAGGATTGATTGCATAAAACGGACGTAGATCCATCTTAACGTTTAAACTAAATCCATGATAGCTACAGCCATTTCGAATCCTCAATCCAAGAGCTGAAATTTTTGCATACTCCTTGCTATCATCATATTTAACATAGACACCAGGCGCTTTTATTTTACGAACAGGGCTAAGATTATATGTCGATAAGATGTGGATCACTGTCGTCTCTATCTGACTGACAAGTCTACGTACCATTAACTTTCGCCGTCGCAGATCAAGCAATAAATAAATAACGATTTGTCCAGGTCCGTGATAGGTAATTTGTCCACCTCGATCAACTTTCACAATTGGGATAGTGCTATTACTAACCAGAAGATGAGCAGGATCTCCTGCTTGTCCTAATGTATAAACTGGCGGATGTTCTACAATCCAGATTTCATCGATAGTGTTAATCGTACGAGTATTAGTGAATATACGCATTGCATCGAAACTTGCCTCGTAGGGCTCAATACCGCGCCATCGTACTACAATAGGACTAGATGTTAATCTAGCATTAGAAGAGTCTGAGATATATGACCCCCTATGTCTATCAGAACAGATAGAAAAAGAAGGATAAACGGGATAATGCATGTTGAACGAGATGAAACGAATCCTTTGATAAAAGGATAAGTACTAATTTATTGAATTCTGTTTATAACTCTATCTATTTTATATAGAAGATAATAAGTAATTTAATTCTTAAAATTACTTAATCAAATACTATTTCCTTGACAAAATAACGCTAGTATCCAAAACTGATGATCACTATATCAATACTTAAAAAGTAAAGTGTAACTTTACCATACAGGCCATAAATTTAACACTCTGTAAATTTCGTAGAAAACTATACATATCTCAGCTTAGATAGCACATTTATATATGTGTCGATCGACTACCAATGAAGTCAAAAAAACTTTGGATAGAAATATATCTACAGGAGTTAATTATCTTATTTATCTCCATGCATCAGTGATGATGCGTTTTAGAATATGCAGTTTTCTATGAAAGAAATGCTCAGCACCAGGAATTACTACAATTGGCAGCTCCTGAGGACGCGCCCAATTATACACTAACTGAATTGGTATTGTATCATCGATCTCACCGTGTATTATAAGCGTATTCCCTGGGACATCTTCAACTTTTCCGAAACTTACAGCTGTTCCTACGAACACAATTCTCTCGATTTGCTGATCATCGGCAAGTTTCTTGTAGACATGTGATAAGACAAATGTTCCAAATGAAAATCCTGCAAGCACTAGCGGAAGTAGCGCACATCCAGGCTGAGCACGTATATGCTTAATTACCGAGAGTAGATCATCTATCTCACCTATACCATTATCATGTACACCATCGCTCATACCAACGCCACGAAAATTTGGCCTATATACTAGGTAGTTTAATTGCATGAGCGTACGTGCGAGTATATAGGTAACCTTATTATCCATAGTTCCACCGAATAGTGGATGTGGATGCGCGACGAGCGCGATCCCACGAACTATGTTTGGCCGGTCTATTATAAATTCAATCCAACCTACCGGTCCGGGTATCACAAATTTTTTTGTATTAGTATTCATGATTAAATCTGGATGAGGTGCTACATAAAACACTCTTCTTATAAGAGTTACTAGAGCCTTATAATTAGATTCTTCTCATAGACTTTATAGAAAATATATGAAAATATTAGAAGAAACTATATTGTATAGCGTAAGAAAGAATAGAGTAAGACATAATCTACCTATTATAGAATACTGATATCATATATAAATTATTATTCTCTTAAGAGATAAATTATATTTCGAGCATGTTATTAGACGATACATCACATATATCTCATCGTAGACTTTTTCTTTGTTTAGATATAGTTCCTCGTTCATGGCCACTTGAAATAGTTTCTATAACTAGATCTACTAACAGTGATGTTATTGCTCGTTTGAAGGCGCTACCACATCAGATAAATTCCATATCAACGCCATTTATTAGAGTTGCTCTTGAACAGTCAGATGGTCATGGATTACATGGGCGACGCTGGTTTGCAGAACCAGGCTCTGCACTTTTATGTTCTATCGGATATATAATTAGACGCCCAATCAATGCGCTTAATGGATTTAGTATCGCAGTCGGCGTTGCGCTTATAGAATGGCTTAGGACACTACCAATTGATGTCCATTCAAGAATCGTATTTAAATGGTCAAATGATATACTGCTAATCAGAGATGAATCCAGCACGCATGTAATTTCAGGAAAACTTGCTGGTATTCTGATCGAAACCGCTTGGACAACATTAAACGCTACTGCTGTTGTTATTGGATTTGGCATTAATATACATAGCATTACACAGCGTGTACGCCGCGCAATTATATTTGAGAAAGGAGGACTACAACCATCAGCATTATCGTCGGTGTACCCCGATGCAAATATAACAGATTCTCTTTCCGGGTCGTTGAATACACTAGCGCCTATGCTTAAATGTTTTGAGGAATATGGTTTTAAACCATTCAAGTCACGCTGGAAAGCCTTAAACATATATCCAGAATTTTCAAAATCTTTTAGTTCAAAGTATTAAATACTTGCATAGAGCTAAAATCGGTGTCGATATAATTTAACAACAGTTTTACTTAACACAGGAAACTTGTGTACAGTCCGATATTTATCGATATAACAATATTAGAGAACATACTTACTTCCTATTAAAGAATAGTATATTTCTAATATTAATCTAAATCTGAATTAGTAGAATTTTAATAATGATTCCATGCGATCTTACTTTTGTCTTAGGTGGTATTCGGTCTGGGAAAAGCGCATATGCTGAACGGCTTGCTGCTGAAAGCGGTTATCCCGTCACCTATATCGCAACCGCATATGTAGATGATAACGAATTATCTGCACGTATCGAGAAACATCGGATTCGCAGACCAGAAAACTGGGATGAGGCTCACGAGCCTATCGAATTAGCTAATAGGCTCCAGAAACTAGATCGTCCACGTACGTGCGTACTTGTTGATTGTCTGACTCTATGGCTCGCCAACCTATTATGTCCGATTCCAACAAATGGCATACCTTTCGAAGCAGCACAATACGCTGATTATGCTAATGCACTTGAAAATGTACTACGCTTATCGTCTATGAAGTTGATTGTGGTTAGCAACGAAATTGGTCTTGGTATTCTTCCAAATGGAAACGTAACTAGATGGTATATCGATGAACTTGGACAGTTGAATCAACGTATAGCAAAATTTGCGACGCAGGTTATTTTTGTTATTGCCGGTCTACCAATTTCCATAAAATAATAAAATGCAATGTTAATGATGTTCTTACCTGATATTGCTACACTAGCAGTCATTGCGGTTATTTCTGATTACTTACTTGGCGAACCACCTTCTGAGCAGCATGTACTTGCAATATTTGGTAGATTCGCGAATCGCATAGAGAAAATATTAAATACTAAGCGTAATATTAAGTGGATTAGCCGCATTTTAGGTGTAGTTGCATTGATTTTAGTTATCGTGCCACCAGTCTTATTTGTCTTTGTACTTATAACTATACTTCCACCTCCATTCAGCGCTATAATTCACTCTACGTTACTCTTGTTTTCGCTCGGCGCAAAAAGTCTTACTGATCATGTTTATCCAATCTTAACTGGACTACTACGTGGTGATCTATGTAGCGCGCGGGCTCTAACTGCAAGGATAGTATCTCGTGATATAGAAAATGCTGATGAGCATGAGATAGCTAGTGCCACTATCGAATCAACACTTGAAAACGGTAATGATGCAATCTTCGGTTCGTTGTTCTGGTTTATTGTCGGTGGCGGACCGTGTGCACTAATTTTTCGTCTAGTAAATACTCTTGATGCAATGTGGGGCTACAAGACGCCACATTTTCTCCACTTTGGTTATGCCGCTGCGCGCATTGATGATGTGATGAATTGGTTGCCATCACGATTAACTGCTATAAGTTATGGACTACTTGGTGATACTACTACATCGTGGCGCTGCTGGAGTATGCAAGCGCATCACTGGGATAGTACAAACGCTGGTATAGTAATGTCTGCAGGCGCAGGAAGTCTAAACATACAAATCGGTGGGCCAGCCATTTATAATGGCGTAATTTATCAGAACCGTTTAGTTCTCGGAGCCGGTGAAAAAGCGACACCTAAACACATCGATATAGCAATGAGGCTTGTTATGCGCACACTTGTTTTATGGATAGCTTTACTAGTCTTATGCGGACCAATTAGATTAGTGATTGAGTATATTATTTAAATCTTATATCAACTAAAATATAAAAATATATATTTCTCTTTTATCAACAAAACATTACAACTATGTTGTATCTACGATCGGTAATGTATATTTTATTCAGAGCATCCTGTGAGCGAGTTAGAAAGTTTTTCTGAAGACTCGATTGCCGATTATCATATTCATGGCGGAAATCTTCATGAAGCTGTACGGCGCTATGGCATAGCACATGAGAATTGGATTGATCTATCAACGGGCATTAATCCTATTGGTTATCCGATACCTAGTGATATACCTGAAGAAATATGGCGTCGCCTGCCAGATGACGAAGATAAGTCACTTTTAAAATGTGCTGTTCAGTATTATCTTGTTCCAAGTATTGATAACGTGCTACCAGTTGCTGGAAGTCAGGCTGCGATTCGCACTTTGCCGGAGATACTGTTACCACGTGATGTTGTTGGAATCGCGCCGGTTACATATTGCGAATATACATTAGCATTTGCACGGCATGGTTATTCAATTGAATTTCTTAATATCAAAGATGATATACTTAAATCAAATATACGACACGTGATAGTTGGAAATCCAAATAATCCAACTGCTGATCAGATCAGCATTGATCGTCTTCTTTGTTGGCATGAACAAATCACCAAGCGAGGTGGAACACTAATTGTAGATGAAGCATTTGCAGACGATAATAAAAGAAGATCTCTTGCTCCTTATATAGATCGTCCTGGACTTATTGTTTTACGGTCAGTCGGAAAGTTTTTTGGGCTTGCCGGTATTCGTGTCGGATTTGTTCTTGCCAACAAAGCGACAATCAATACACTGCGTAATGTACTGGGGATATGGACAGTCAGCGGACCAGCACGTTATGTCGTTACTACAGCACTTACTGACATTAAGTGGCAAAATGTAGCTCGAAAGCGTCTCAAATCTGATAGTAAACGCCTTTCTATTCTGCTAAGAAGCTACGGATTTTCAGTACGCGCAACATTCCTTTTTTCATGGATCGTTGATCCACATGCTGCAGTATTGCATTCAATACTTGCTTCTCATGGAATCTGGACACGTCAGTTTGTAAGGCCGTTGAGTATTCGTATTGGACTACCGGCTGATAAAAATCAATGGCGGTGTCTTATCAACTCTCTCGAGGCGTATATTTCTGAGTTGTAATCTGGGTGCTATTAATTAGCAACATTATTGATATTATAGGTAGATCCGTTACTATTATCCCAATGTATAATTTTCCACACATCATATAAAGCATCTCTCCTAAGCCATACAATACCTCCAAATGGTATCGATCTTGCAAGTAGCGTACAGATAGGTAGGCGTAACGCTATCTCCGTGAATACTCGAATTACGCCTGCATGGGTGAACACCCACTGTGGAAAATTAATAGAAGATACTACATCAAAGATCTGATTTATGCGACTAGCGAATTGAGCAACACTCTCACCTTTATGTATGCGTGTCTCCATAAGATTATTAGCCCATGCATCAAGATCTGTACGATCGATATTATTCCAATTATGCATTTCCCAACTACCGAAGTTAATTTCTTGCAAACCAATATCAGATTGGAATGGTACATCTAATGATGCCGCAATCCTCTCACTAACTTTTGAGCAGCGTATTAGAGGACTGGACCAGATCCTATAAGGAATAGGCGCACCTAGATAGGTTAGTCGATCAAGGGTAACCTGAATAGCAATTTCATCGGAAATGGCAAGTGGAACATCACTGCATCCATAGCAAACGCTATCATTAATATCAATAGGTAGATGACGAATTAAAATGATGTCCATGCTAATGATGTTAAATAAATTGCTAATTCACCTATCTGTTGAGCGAAGCCAAGACAATCGCCTGTATATCCACCAAGCCGTAAAAAAAAATATCGCGCGAGACATATACGGATAATAACGAGCACAACGAGTGACGTAAGTCCTGTAGGCCAATCTGATAAAAATAAACATGGCATACTATACATTGTTGAAGCTACATAAATATTCGTACGCATCCGATGCGTGACTGACTTTGCCTTCCCCTCTGCTCTCACGTAATTAAGTGTTATAAGAAAGCTTTTTGCCATAGCTCGACTGCACGTATGAGCAGCAATAAGTGTCAATGCACCACGAATTGGCGGCATTAAGACGAGCGCTTGCCATTTTAGGCCTATTATAACAATAAGTGCTAGCGCACCAAATGTCCCGATTTGGGAGTCATTCATAATCTTGAGCACCTCATCACGCGTATAGCCGCCGCCGAATGCATCACAGCTATCAGCCAAACCATCCTCGTGTAGTGCGCCGGTTGTAATTAGCGTCACAGCTATTGATATACCAATCGATATTGACTTTGACCATACATGCAATGCAGCTAAATAGATGAGTGCACTATATACACCGATACACATGCCAACCAGCGAGAAATAACGCATAGCATGATGGAGATCTCTTTTATTAGTATAATTTAGCCAAGCTGGAATGGGAATACGCGTAAAATAGCCTAGAGAAATTAAGAAATAGCGCAGTTCTACTCGTATTCGACCTAAGTTCCTAAAAGGATTACACGACATAAAGAAAATACAGATCATCATCGGTAATCTGTAAACTATAGAATATCGAAAGAATATTGAGCAGTTCAATCACATTGAATGCTGCATAAACTAATTTAAAAATTGTCTACGAATTTCGTATATTTTAGTATTTTAGACAACGTTGAGCCATAACAAAATTTTTCAAATTAGATCCAAGATTTTGATATCGGCTTTGTTTTTCGATAGATTATATACTTAAGTTATATCATTTAGATAAGCTAATAATTAGCTTCTAATATGTATGGTAAAGAATCTAATGTTCAAATACTCTAATAATCTGACAGTATTACAAAAAATAGAAGATTTATTCGAGATAGAATTTCTTCTACTCATCACTGAAAGGATATACAAATGCTAAACGATCTTGAAACCTTATCTCGTAATATTAGTCAATTAATCGCTCTAAATCAGAGCTATCACTCTGAACTACTTGCTCTAAAAGAGCAAGTTGCTAAGCTAAGCATAAATGTAGATACGGTGCGCGAGGAACTCGAGCAATTACGCAATGAGCGAAATGCTCTTGAGTCGGAACGTGATATATTGTCATCAAGAATTAATGATACACAGATAAGATTAAACGTAATACTAAATAAACTATCGCTTTCAAAGAGTAAAACAGAGCTAAATAAACATATAGAGAGCTGATAGAAAAAAATTAAAAATATACGATGATGATACTATATCATAGTTTATGGAGTGCCTAAATATGACAACGAAGCAGATTGAAGTTTTAATTCTTAACCAGACGTATCGTCTTGCATGCTCTCCAGATACTGAAAAAACACTACTCGAGGCGGTTTCGTATGTTGATTCCGAGATGACGAAAATCCATTCGAATAGTTCTATACGCGGTATCGATAGGATTGCAGTTATGACATCGATTTCGCTCGCATCAGAATTATTAAGATTACAGAAAAGTATTCGTCAAGGCGAATCATTTCCTGTAGAGGAAATACGCTCTACAATACAAGAAATGAATGAAAGCCTAAATGTAGCTCTTACACAGTACGAATCGCAGTAATCTGATCATCGTAGACAAATATCGAAAGTATTTCGTCTATCTTTTCAGCACAGAATATATGAAAGTATATCTTAATTAATTTGATACGTGATGTCGATATGCATATTTCATCATAAAAACACCGGCTAATACCATTGGCAGCGACAGCCACTGTCCCATCGATAATCCAAAAGTTAATAGACCAAGAAAATTATCAGGTTCTCGAACGAATTCAACCATAAAGCGTGCAAGTCCATAAACAATTAGGAATAGAGCTGAAGTAGCGCCAATTGGCCTAGGTTTACATGAATATGCCCATATTATAATAAATAACATGAAACCTTCAAGTACAATTTCATATAGCTGAGATGCATGACGCGGTAACATATGATACTGTATAAACACATCATTTAGATTCCACATCCTAACAAGGTCTGTATGATCCCTAAACCATATCACGTCGTCGCTTATTGCTCTAGGAAACATCATTGCCCACGGCGCAGAGGGATCTGTTACGCGACCCCATAGTTCGCCATTTATAAAATTACCGATCCGACCAGCAGCGAGTCCAGTTGGTATCATTGGCGTTATAAAATCAGTTACTTGTAGATATTTACGACACCCCTGCCGAGCAAATATCGCCATTGCTATAGTTACACCAAGAAAACCACCATGGAATGACATGCCGCCTTCCCAAATTTTTAATATTTCAAGCGGATGAGTAAGATAAAAACTCGGCTTATAAAATAGTACATAGCCAAGCCGACCACCTAAGACTACACCAAGTATACCGTAGAATACTATATCGTCGATTTCCTTTGCGCTCCAGCCCTGCTGCTTTACATAGCATAGGTATTTTATGCGAATTCTAGAGATAACAATGGCCATAATAAATGCAATAAGATACATAAAACCATACCAGTGTATGGCAATCGGACCGAGATGTATCGCAACAGGATCAAAATTTGGATGAATAAGCATAAATGTACTATTACTAAAATACTTTAAAATCAGCTAAGCAAATGTGGATAAAGTATTAGGCTATTCTATTTCAGTTTATAAACAAAAGTTATAGATATAATAAGTATGTAGCATGTGTATATGTTCTATATTCACTCCAGTAAAAGAGAGGATGAAGTGAATATCTCTACACGCGTTCACTCAACAGTCACTGACTTCGCGAGATTTCGCGGCTTATCAACATTTGTACCACGTATGCATGCAGTATGATATGCAAGAAGCTGTAACGGTACAATATGTAAGATCGGAGATAATAGTCCATAATGTTCTGGCATTCGAATTATGTTTAACTCCTTATCTCCATTAAAGATACATGTATCAGCATCTGCTAATACATAAAGCTCCCCTCCACGTGCATGTACCTCTTGCATATTCGCCATTAACTTTTTGAGTAATATATTATTTGGTGCAACAGTGACAACTGGCATCGACTTTGTTATAAGTGAAAGAGGCCCATGTTTTAGCTCACCTGCTGGATAAGCTTCTGCATGAATATATGATATTTCCTTTAGTTTTAGTGCGCCTTCGAGTGAAATTGGGTAGTGTAGCCCACGGCCAAGGAATAAGGCATTTTCCTTTTTTGCAAATTCATTTGCCCACGTGATAATCTGTGGCTCCGTTTTAAGAACATTGTTCAATGTGCTTGGTAAATGACGCAACTGCTTTATATATTCAACTTCTTGACTGACACTGATATGTCCTCGAAGTTTACCGAGTATCGCACTAAGAATAAATAAGGCGACAAGCTGTGTTGTAAATGCTTTTGTTGAAGCTACACCAATCTCGATTCCAGCTTGAGTAAGGAATGTGTATTTCGTAAGTTGCATCATCGTGCTCGTCGGTACATTACATATAGCAAGAGTTTGCCGATGACCAAGTAACTGTGCGTGTCTAAGTGCGCCCAATGTGTCAGCAGTTTCACCTGATTGTGAAATAACGATTACAAGCTGACGCGAATTCATAACCGAATCTCGATATCGGTATTCGCTTGCAATCTCAATCTGAGTTGGTATTTTCGCCATCGATTCAAGCCAGTATTTTGCTGTCATACCTGAGTAGTAGCTAGTACCGCAAGCAAGTATTAAAATTCCATCAATTCCAGCGAACGTTTCTGCTGCGTCATTTCCAAACAGTGTAGCGTCGAACTTCTCGACCTGTGCGATTGTGTTGGCGATAGCTTTTGGCTGCTCAAAAATTTCTTTTTGCATGAAGTGACGATATGAACCAAGTTTTACATCTTGGCTGTATGAGCTGACAGTCTGTACTTCACGCTTGACTATATTACCGTTACGGTCAGCAATTTTTATATTATCAATCGATAGTTCACAGACATCACCTTCCTCAAGGAAGGTGAAGCGATTAGTACTGCCTGCGATCGCGAGCGCATCGGAGGCAATAAAGTTCTCTCCGTTTCCATGGCCGATAATGAGAGATGATGCCGCTCGAGCTCCAACAACCGTGTGTGGATGATCTCTATGTACTACACCAATAGCGTACGATCCATGAAGATGGAGAACAGCTTTACGAACAGCAGAAAATAGATCACCGCAATAGAAACTATGTACGAGATGTGCGATCACTTCTGTATCAGTCTGTGATATGAACACATAACCCTGTGAGCGCAGTGTGTCGCGCAGCGACTCGAAGTTTTCAATAATCCCATTATGTACAATTGCAAGCGTATCAGACGAAAAAACTGGATGTGCATTGTCGATGACTGGCGCTCCGTGCGTTGCCCAGCGCGTGTGTGCAATGCCAGTTACTCCCTCAATATTTAAGTCGCGGATTTGCATATCGAAACAAGAAACTTGCTCGAGGCTCTTCGCACATCGTAGTGCACCAGATACAAGAACTACGATACCACACGAGTCATAGCCACGGTATTCGAGTTTCCGCAATCCTTCAATTAGAACAGGAACAATATTGCGCCTGGAAACTGCGCCAGCAATACCACACATTAATCAATCCTTTTATTATGATGAGGAACTAGTCTTGCTCTTAGCTTTTCTTCTTGATTTGGCCGCGTACATAATCACTCTTTACATTTTGTGTCTTATCATTAAATGCAAGGAGGCTATTATCAACATCCTTCCAAACTGTCGTACCAGCTGCTATTGTTACACCGTTGCCGATGCGAACTGGTGCGATAAGCTGTGTATCGGATCCGACAAATACATTATCCTCAATCACAGTACGAAATTTGTTTACGCCGTCGTAGTTGCACGTTATTGCACCGGCACCTATATTTACGCGTGCGCCCACGTCTGCGTCACCAAGGTAAGCAAGATGATTTGCTTTTGAACCATGGCCAATTACCGCATTTTTTACTTCGACGAAGTTTCCTATATGTACTTCATCTGCAAGCTGCGTTCCTTTGCGAAGACGTGCATATGGACCAATTATAGCTCGATTACCTAGTACTGCGCCGTCGATATATGAAAAAGCATCGATGTGGGTGCCTGAACCGACTGATGAATGACGAATTACGCAGTTCGGGCCAATTGATACCCCATCTTTGATCGTTACATCGCCTTCAAATAGGCAGTTCACATCGATTGATACATCTTGGCCACAAATTAAAATTCCACGCACGTCAAATCGAGCTGGATCAGCTAGAGTCACTCCATTAGCTAGGAGAATGCTAGCCATGTTGTATTGATATATACGCTCTAGTTTCGCTAGTTGCATCTTGCAATTTACACCGAATATTTCCCATTTAGTATCAGGTTGTACTGTTACAATGTTAAAGTTAGCATTAATCGCCATGTTGACAACATCAGTTAGATGAAATTCACCTTGTACGTTTTCATTCTTTAGTGCATTGAGCCATACTTTAAGCTGTGCTGTTGGCATGATGCCAATACCAGTATTTACCTCAGAAATCTTCTTTTGCTTCGTTGAAGCATCTTTATGTTCGATAATACGTGTAACAAATCCTGCCTTATTACGAATAATACGTCCATAACCAGTCGGTTCGTCAAGCGAGACAGTCAGTATTCCGTATTGCTTTTCCCCAAACGATGCATTAATAAGACGTTTAAGCGTTGATGTCCTTATAAGCGGTACATCACCATATAGGACAAGAGTTGGCTTTTCAGAATCGAGAAGTGGAAGAGCCTGGGATAGAGCATGACCAGTACCGAGCTGCTGACTCTGCCAAGCAAACTGTACATCTGGCATGTTAATTACCATTTGCACAGATTTCGCACCGTGACCGATAACAATAACGAGCCTAGATGGTTTCATCGAACGTGCAACTTGAACAACATGAAGTAGGAGTGGCTTCCCGCCTAAATGATGAAGTACTTTCGGTAACGTAGAACGCATACGACTACCGACTCCTGCGGCTAATATCACGATATTCATCGTGTTAGCATTTTGACAAATTTAATATTTTATATTCTAGCATAATGACTTATTTATAAAGTGGGCATAAAAATTGTATGACTTGATATTCTCATTATTGTATATCCGTTTAACTTAAATATTAAATATCCTTACAAGGAAGAGCCTCTGTACAATGTAATTAACTATATATTTTCAGCAAAGACTTCACAACTTATAATATGAATTCCTCTTATAAGGATTCTTTAAGAATGGCCTTATAATTCACGATTATCTTAATAATCCGATCCTTGTTTATTAAATTATGAAAAATCCTTTATAAACGCTTTTATATTCCTTTAATTTTTAATTCGAAAAATCTCTACGCCAACAGTATCGCAATCTGTATATGCATCTGGTTTTTCAGTGGAAACGCGTGTAGCAATCACAGATTCGTGTAGAAGCAAACGAGAAGCGATCGCATCACACAGCGTTTCCTGAAGACGGATATGGTTTTTCTCAATACATTCTGCGATGCTCAGCTTAATTAGATTATAATCGACGACTTCATACAGTTGGTCGTTAACCGGTGTACTGTGTATGAGTAGTACAAACAGATCAACATTAACAATGACGCGTTGATCACGACCCTTCTCGTGATCAAGAGCTCCGATATTAATAAATATCTCATGATTTCGCAGATAAATCTTTCGACAATCAGCAAGCTTATGATGAAAGAAAACTAAAGACATAGTCGCTCTAAATAATCAAGATTACAATAATGTTATTCTATAAAAGCGTCGTATGTAACCTTTAGTTTTGTCTAATTTTTATTACTAGAGTAGTAGTGTGTTCTAGCTACTATCCTATGCTTGAGATCATTGCTATAGAAATAACTCAGATACTACTAATTATAGTATAAATCTGATGAAGAAATTATGAATTTATCAAGTCTACCTGCTCTAGATCAAGAAATGCTTGTGCAATCGAATATGCTTGCTATACAACTCCGTAAGTACATCGTCGAGGCAGGAGGGTGGTTGTCATTTTCTCGTTTCATGGAGGTTGTACTCTACACGCCGAATCTCGGTTATTATAGTAGTGGCACACGAAAGTTCAGCGAACATACAAATGATGGCGGTGATTTTGTAACTGCACCTGAACTATCGCCACTTTTTGCGCAGACGCTTGCACGACCGATTGCCAAATCGCTAACTATAAGTAACACGCGCAGTATTATAGAGTTCGGCGCCGGCACCGGAAAACTTGCATTAGGATTACTCTTAGAACTCTCTAAGCTACATATCGAACTAGATGAATATATAATCGTCGATCTGTCTGGTGAACTTCGGGAACGGCAACACGATACAATCAATACATCCTTGTACAATATTACAACGCACATACGTTGGATTGATGAATTGCCACAAAGTTTTGAAGGTGTAATTCTTTGTAATGAGGTCCTTGATTCGATGCCTGTTCGACTTTTTTCAAAAGCAGTCGGGGGGTGGCAAGAGCGTGGAGTTGTGATTCATAATGGTGAATTCGCTTTCTATGACTTACCTGTTACCTTTAACGATTTGCCAGTTATACTTAATAGTCTTGATGTTGCTGATGGTTATGTAACAGAAACGCATCAGGCAGCACTTGCATTTACGAAAACAGTTTGTACGATGCTCACTCGCGGTGTTATATTCTTGATTGACTATGGTTTTCCGGCATATGAGTATTATCATCCACAACGAAATATGGGAACACTAATGTGTCACTATCGTCATCATGTACATGATGACCCGTTTTCCTACCTTGGATTACAAGATATTACATCACATGTTGAATTTACAGGAATATACAAGGCAGGTACTTCAGTTGGTGCAAACCTTCTTGGCTATACATCACAAGCACGCTTCCTGCTAAACGCAGGAATTATCGATGCGCTCACTAATATTTATTCATTAAATTATCAGTACTTTCTCCAAGCAGCAAATGCAGTACATAAGTTAATCTCGGAATCAGAAATGGGAGAGCTAATTAAAGTAATCTCATTTACTCGAGGGATTGATATGTCTAAGGCGCATACGATTGATGGATTTGCACAAGGTGACCGCTCATATACACTTCTAAGATAAAAACAGTATTAATTATATTTGACATATAAAATATATCTAATAATTAAATATTAAATTTTTATAAATGAGGCTATGAAAAACCTTCTCAAAGAGAGAGATGTTAATTTCTCTAGATTAAATTAGCGAACATAATTTTTTGTTGTTGATTTTTACTCTCTAACTTCAATCGCTGATAAAATTATCTAAAGATATACAAAAAGTTATCAGTTACAGAATTAAGCATAATTCTACGTACTTATAG
The DNA here is from genome assembly GCA_032470195.1 of Burkholderia sp. Classification (GTDB taxonomy): domain Bacteria; phylum Pseudomonadota; class Gammaproteobacteria; order Burkholderiales; family Burkholderiaceae; genus Burkholderia. Next base: position 131,890 of record JAVHYX010000003.1, read on the forward strand.
AGTTTTTATCTGTTTTCTTATAAAGAAGATGATGAATAAAGATAAACATATTACGCTGCATCTAAAGTAATAAGTATTCTTATTATTATTATTTAATTCGCTTTGCTAATTCTGCAGCCTTGCCAATATATGAAGCTGGAGTCATTGATAGAAGTCTGTCTTTTGCATCTTTTGGAATTTCAAGTTCGATAATAAACTGTTGTAGCGTACTCCGAGTAATTCCTTTGCCACGTGTTAGTTCTTTCAGCTGTTCATACGAGTTGTCAATTCCATAGCAACGCATTACAGTCTGTACTGGTTCTGCCATTACTTCCCAAGAATTATCTAAATCATTGTTTAATCGATATGGGTTTACTTCGAGCTTATCAAGGCCGATAATTAATGAATTATATGCGAGTAGTGCATATCCAAATGCGGAACCGATATTTCTAAGTACTGTTGAGTCTGTTAAGTCACGCTGCAGACGTGACACTGGAAGCTTGTCTGCAAGATGATTCAGTATCGCATTTGCTAGACCGAGGTTACCTTCTGAATTTTCAAAATCAATAGGATTAATCTTATGGGGCATAGTTGACGATCCAACTTCACTAGCTTTTATTTTTTGCTTGAAGTATCCGATGGAAATATAGCTCCATAAGTCTCGGTTAAAGTCTACTAATATAGTGTTAGTACGTGCTAATGAATGGAATAGTTCAGCTATATAGTCATGTGGCTCGATTTGAGTCGTGTAGGGATTAAATGTAAGTTTCAGACGATCCTCTATAACATCACGTGAGAACATTTCCCAGTCAAATTCGGGATATGCAGACATATGTGCATTGAAATTTCCGACTGCACCATTCATTTTTCCAAGTATTTCAACCTTCTCGATACGATCAATTGCACGTGAGAGACGAGCGGCGACATTTGCAATTTCCTTTCCTAATGTCGTAGGACTAGCAGATTGACCATGCGTGCGTGATAGCATTGACTGATAAGCGAACATATGGGAAACTTCAATAAGTCGTCGATGAACAGCATGAAGTGCCGGTATAATAACATTCTCACGAACACCCTTGATCATCATACCATATGATGTGTTATTAATGTCTTCTGATGTACATGCAAAATGTATGAACACACTTGCTTTCTTAAATTCGAATAGATCTTTCACTGACTCTTTTAGCCAATATTCTACGGCTTTCACATCATGATTTGTTATGCACTCTATATTTTTAATGCGCATAGCGTCTTTCGGTGAAAAGTGTAAAACTAAGTCGAGTAGGAATTTTTCAGCATTATTAGAAAATCGTGGAATTCCAGAAAGGCCAGAACGTGACAGCGCGATCAGCCAGTGTATTTCAACAGTAACACGATGTCGCATGAAAGCAAATTCAGATAACCAATCGCGCAGTGCCTCAGTCTTTCTAGCATATCGGCCGTCAAGAGGTGAAATTGCTCTAAGAGAAAAAAGTGTATTTAGCTCAATTTCTGACATAATTTTATATAGTTAACTTGGTAAGGTATAAGCTTGTACTACTTTGTTTAAATAACGCTGCACTAGTTACTGAAAGAGAAATCATCAAGGAATTATTAATTTCGGTTGTTAAAGTAAATAAAGGTCAAGAGTATCTCTCATAACTAAAATAGTTTTTTATAGATTTGATTAATTATCTTTAATTTCTGTAAATCTAAAACAAAAAAGATCTGCTACTGTTCGATAAATAGAAAAAATCTTCAGCCGTTTTACATGTAGTTTACAGACAGTGCGCCACTATTATGCGCATTGTAGAATAACCCTACAACCAATATGTAAGAGCATTTGACTCTTAAATAATATTTATTATCTTTAGTAAAATTATCTGAAGTATATTTGCAGTATCTGTATTTTTGACAATATGAGATGAAAGATATATTAAAAAAACTTAGAAATAAAATATTAATTAAATAGTGAATAGTGAAATAATGAGCTTGGATAAATTCTTTTTTTATTTTTATATTGAATTTATAACAGTTTATGTATAACGATAACTAGATCGTTCTCATATACTAACTTATAATTTAGTGTATGAGAAACCTGGTATTATATAAGAGTTCTTTGACAAGTCGTGATCTATCTGTTGTCATTTGGAGTATCTATGTTTTCTTCATCGAAGTATTCTTCCGTTCAATTAATACCATCATATTTAAATACTGATAATTTAGGGCCGTGGGGTAATTATCTGCGTCAAGTGGATCGCGTAGAACCATATCTTGGCTCACTGTCACGCTGGATTGAAACGCTGAAACGTCCGAAGCGTATTCTAATTGTTGATGTACCAATCGAGCTAGATAATAAAACAGTCGCGCATTTCGAAGGTTATCGTGTTCAGCATAATGTGTCTCGAGGACCAGGAAAAGGCGGAGTCAGATATCATCAAGATGTGACATTATCAGAAGTTATGGCACTATCTGCTTGGATGTCAATAAAGAATGCAGCAGTGAATATGCCATACGGCGGCGCTAAAGGCGGTATTAGAGTTGATCCACGGAAACTGTCACGTGGAGAACTCGAACGTGTAACGCGACGATATATGAGCGAGATTGGCATCATAATCGGTCCAAATACTGATATTCCGGCCCCTGACGTCAATACTAATGAACAAGTTATGGCTTGGATGATGGATACATATTCGATGAATCAGGGTCAAACAGCAACTGGCGTTGTTACCGGTAAACCTATTTCTCTCGGCGGATCTCTTGGCCGCAAGGAGGCGACGGGTCGTGGAGTATTCGTTATCGCCTGTGAAGCTGCGAAACATAATGGAGTAAAGATTAAAGATGCACGTATTGCAGTACAGGGATCAGGTAACGTTGGTGGCATCGCATGCAGGTTGTTTCAGGAAGCTGGCGCAAAGATAATTTCTGTTCAAGATCATACTGGAACAGTATACAGTTCATATGGTATTGATGTCATAAAGCTTCTTGAACATGTTGAGAAGACCGGTGGTGTTACCAATTTCATTGGCGCAGAGTTAATATCGAATAACGAATTCTGGAAAATTGAAACTGATATTTTAATTCCGGCAGCTCTTGAAAATCAGATCACCGAGAAGAACGCAGCAAATATTCGTACAAAGATTATTGTGGAGGGCGCTAATGGACCGACAACAACTGAGGCAGACGATATTCTAAACAACAATGGGATACTTGTAATACCAGACGTTATAGCAAATGCTGGCGGCGTAACCGTGTCATATTTTGAGTGGGTTCAAGATTTCTCAAGCTTCTTTTGGACTGAGGACGAAATAAATCAGCGTCTCGAGCGGGTAATGCGGGAAGCATTTGCAGGCGTTTGGTCGGTTGCTAAAGAGAATCGCGTATCAGTACGTACAGCTGCGTTTATTGTGGCATGCAAGCGAATTCTTATGGCGCGTGAAATACGCGGTCTTTATCCATAAATTTTATTTTTCTAGTTGGAAAGTTAGAAAAATAATAATAGCCAATAATAATTTTTGTACAGTAGATCAGAAGTTCTACAGGAACAAGCACTTCTATAGACATATTGTTTTATATTACAGATCTATATATTTAGATCCGTACGTCGGTCCTTCCATTCTTATTTCTATCTTTTAAGAGCTCTACTTTTTACCTATATGGTCGCATTAAATACCTCTTCCATTTCTTCGGCGGCGACTTTAACAATCTCATGTCCTACGGACTGCCATCTTCATTTACGTGATGGCGACATACTTATCGAAGTTTTGCCACATACTGCACGTCAGTTCATTCGTGCAGTCATTATGCCAAATCTCATACCACCTGTTACAACGACAGAACAAGCGTTGGCGTATAGAAATAGAATTCTCTCAGCGATTCCATCAGGTATTTTATTTGAACCATTAATGACGCTTTATCTAACAGATAATACACAGCCTGATGAAATTATTCGGGCAAGTGAGAGTGGTTTCGTGTACGGTATCAAATTTTATCCATCTAGCGAAAGCCTGATAAACTCAAACACTGGTGTTACTAATCTTAATAAGTGCTCGAAAACACTAGAAAAGATTCAAGATATTGGGATACCACTCCTTGTACACGGCGAGTTTAACGATATATCTATTGATATCTTTGACCGTGAAAAGGCTTTCATAGATCGTATAATGACTCCATTGCGTCAAAATTTTCCGTGTCTAAAAATCGTATTCGAGCATATTACAACAAAGGACGCTGTTGACTACGTACTCGATTCCTCATCAAGAGGTTTACTTGGCGCAACTATTACTGCACATCATTTACTATATAACCGAAATTCTATTTTCGTTGGCGGAATCAGGCCGCATTACTATTGCTCTCCAGTACTGAAGCGTGAAATACATCGCATTGCACTAGTCGAAGCGGCAATATCTGGCAATCCACGATTTTTTCTTGGAACTGACAGCGCGCCTCACGCCCGTGACACTAAGGAATCCTCATGCGGATATGCCGGATGTTACACTGCACTACATGCGATGGAGTTATATGCAGAAGCATTCGATCAGGCAAGTGCTCTCGATAGATTAGAAGGATTCGCGAGCTTTTATGGAGCAGATTTCTATGGCCTACAACGCTGTACTAAGACAATAACCCTTCAACGAGAATCATGGACTCTTCCAGAAGAGATTATAATAGGAAATAAGAAAGTTGTTCCACTTCGCTCTGGCGAATCGGTCAAATGGAAACTCATCTAAAGTATTTTAATATTAATTTATTTAATTAAGTAAACTTAAAACAATACATAGATTGAATTAATATAGTGTAAAATAATTTACGCAAAGTGCACTGGGCAGTCGCAGCCTCGCAGCCTTCAGTGGCAATATTATTGCGTGGGTGAGGAAAGTCCGGACTCCACAGGGCAAGGGTGATGGCTAACAGCCATCCGTGGTAACACGCGGAATAGGGCAACAGAAAGTAAACTGCCGATGGCCTAATGAAAACTAGGATCAGGTAAGGGTGAAACGGTGCGGTAAGAGCGCACCGCGGCGACGGCGACGTTCGTCGGCGGATGTAACCTCCACTCGGAGCAATTCCAAGTAAGCAGACGCATATCTTTAAATTAAGAACGGCGGGTGCCCTCGTTTAGTCTGCGGGTAGGAAGCTTGAACACACTAGCAATAGCGTGTCTAGAGAAATGACTGTCACATGGGCTGAGCGTATTCAAACGCGAAACGTGCACAGAATCCGGCTTATAAGTTCACTTTGCCTCTATTCAATCTTCAATAATCTCAAATGAATAAGAAATTTCGGCTGTTTTCGCCATCATAATTGACGCTGAGCAATATTTATTTCTCGAAAGATTAATCGCACGCTCAATTATTGTTGGATTTAGATTATATCCGGTTATAGTAAAGTTAAAATGGATCTTCGTGAAAACTTTAGGATCTTCTATCGCGCGTTCAGCATCTAAAACGACCGAGCAACCAGTAACTTTCTGACGACCTTTCTTTAAGATTAATACAATATCATGCGCAGTGCATCCTCCAGTACCAGCGAGTACCAATTCCATTGGACTTGGTCCAAGATTATTACCACCTCTTTCTAGAGCACTATCCATTAATATAAAATGACCGGTATTAGTCTCTGCCGAAAAAGACATTTTGTCCTTGTCCATCCAGTTCACTTTACATTTCATATCTATGCTCCAGTGTTTTGTTAAATTTATAAATCTAGATTATAGTCTGAAGTCTATTTAGTAGAAAATAAGAGAATCAGTATAAACTTTTGACGTTATCATATATTCTCATGTAAACTAAAAAAGTTTTCTGATAATTTTACGCTTTATTTCTCAATAAAGATAAATCAGATAAAAGACCTCTAATCAACAGTTTAGAGCATATTGAAAGAGGTATCGCATATAATAGTATCGCGGCAAGATTATTTTTGGATCGATCATGAAAACGTTTTCCGCAAAGCCTAATGAAGTTATACGTGAGTGGTATGTGATTGACGTGACAGATTCAGTTCTTGGTCGCGTCGCTAGTGAAGTAGCTCGTCGCCTTCGTGGTAAACATAAACCTGAATTTACTCCGCACGTCGATACTGGTGATTTCATCATTATTATTAATGCAAGTAAAATTAAGGTTACCGGCAATAAAATTATAAATAAGAAATATTATCGTCACTCAGGCTACCCAGGCGGTATCTACGAAACAACATTTGGGAAAATGCAGGAACGCTTTCCAGGACGAGTTCTTAAGAATGCGGTTAAGGGCATGCTTCCGAAGGGGCCACTTGGCTATGCTATGATTAAGAAACTAAAAGTTTATCCTGGAACAACACATCCGCACTCAGCTCAACAGCCTAAGCTTATAAGAATATGAGGAGAGATAAATTATATGATCGGTAACTGGAATTACGGTACAGGAAGACGAAAAAGTGCAGTTGCTCGTGTATTTATTAAAACTGGAAAAAGCGAAATCGTTGTCAACGGTAAATCTATCTCTGATTATTTCTCGCGAGAAACATCATTAATGATCGTACGTCAGCCACTTGAATTTACAAATAACGGTCAGAACTTTCAGATCAAAGTAAATGTTACAGGTGGCGGCGAAACTGGTCAGGCAGGTGCTGTACGGCATGGCATCACTCGCGCACTAATTAATTATAATATTGCATTGAAACCAGTACTATCGAATGCAGGATTTGTAACACGTGATGCACGTAAAGTTGAACGTAAGAAAGTTGGTTTACGGAAAGCACGCCGCGCAAGACAGTTTTCGAAGCGTTGATCTTATTTCTATACTTAAATTAATCATAGTGCTATTTTTTTGATTAAATGAATCCTTTATATCCTGCTTATCAATACTTTACTTATACAGTTAATTTAAATATTTAAATTAAATATCGAAGATTAGAAAAATATTCTAAGAGAATTTATATGAATGAAGTTGGGAAAATTAACTCTGAAATCGAAATGCCATCGTCGATTATATTTACAGATTCAGCTACTGATAAAATAAAAAAACTGATAGAGGAGGAGAAAAATTTAAATCTAAAACTCCGCGTATTCGTTCAAGGTGGTGGTTGCTCTGGTTTTCAGTACGGATTCAAGTTTGATGAAGAAATTAACGAGGATGATATTGTTGTAAACAAAAGTGGTGTTCAATTACTAATCGATTCGATGAGTTATCAATATCTAATTGGTGCTGAGATCGATTATAGAGATAATCTAAACGGAGCTCAGTTTGTAATTAAGAATCCAAATGCGACAACAACGTGCGGGTGCGGGTCATCATTCTCGATTTAATAAGTTTAGTATAACTAATTTGTTTAGTAGGTTTACCTGTGATAAACATAGCGGCATTCAAGAAACCAATAAGATTTAATCAGAGTTTCATGCATAATTGAGCGGATAGAGATTAAGCGAAATGCTAAAAGTTATATAAGATAAAATATGGTTATTTGCCATTCTCTTCCTTCTAATATCGATGAGCATTAAATTTAAGCAGCTCACTTTCCCTGTCACTGAAGAAGTTTGCCACGCGCTTACTATCACGAAACATGGCGCAGAAGAACTACTAATTGAAGAAGAATTTACACAAAAGCTTGCGAAGAGCGCAGCAATAGGAAAGCCTCTTCGAATTAAACTTGGCCTTGATCCGACTGCGCCTGATATTCATATCGGCCATACAGTTGTATTGAATAAAATTCGCCAATTACAGGATCTTGGTCACACAGTAATTTTTCTGATTGGTGACTTTACCTCATTAATAGGTGATCCTTCTGGCAGAAATACGACTCGGCCACTACTAACTCTTGAGCAAATAGAGTTAAATGCAAAGACTTATTTTGATCAGGCAATGCTCATCTTAAATCGCGAGAAAACTGAGATTCGCTACAATAGCGAATGGTCAATACCGCTTGGCGCTAATGGAATAATTGATCTTGCATCACGTTACACATTTGCACGAATGCTTGAACGTGAAGATTTTACAAAACGTTTCCAGAACGGTATACCGATTTCAATACACGAATTTCTATATCCCCTAATACAAGGCCACGATTCTGTTATATTGAACACAGATCTTGAAATAGGAGGAAGCGATCAAAAATTTAATCTACTTGTCGGTCGAGAATTACAGAAAAAATATGGTCAGGAACAGCAATGTATTTTAACGATGCCACTGCTTGAAGGACTTGATGGCGTAGAAAAAATGTCGAAGTCAAAGAATAACTACATTGGAATTAGAGAAAATCCAAACGATATATTTGGAAAAATAATGAGTATTTCAGACATTCTAATGTGGCGTTATTTTGAGCTTTTATCATTCAGGAGTCTTGACGAGATTGCCAGATTCCGACGTCAGTCGGAATATGGTTGCAATCCGAGAGATTTTAAAGTTCTACTAGCAAAGGAAATCGTAGCTCGATTCTATTCAGAAGCTGACGCTGATCGCGCTCTAGAAAATTTTAATAATCGATCGAATGGTGTTTTATTAGATGACTATATTCCGTCAGTGATACTTACTGGCGCACCACTTGCAATTGGCCAATTTCTAAAGCGATCAGGCCTAGCATTGTCAACAAGTGATGGACTACGCAACATCGAGCAGCGCGGTGTAAAAATTAATGGTGTAACAGTGTCAGATAAGGCATTAAAAATTAATACAGGAGAATATATAGTACAAGTTGGTAAGCGACGCTTTGCTCGTGTAACGCTTATAGAAAAGGAATAAAATATTAATTTTTATAGTTTTAGTCCTAAAATCCTATATTCATGCTCGGCGCATATAGATAACGAATGCATACGCAAGCATATTTGGCCATACTATTTGATGTGAATTGCGTGATACTTCTTGCCATTGTAGAGGATCAGGAATCGGGAACGATACGTCACCGTCAAAATCTTTATCAATCTCAGTAATGATCAATTTCTTAGCAAGTGGAAGACCTTCCATATACAACTGAGCGCCACCAATCAGAAATGCCTCTGATACTTTATCTTTTTTAGCGAGTGTAATTGCATCTAGAAGTGATGTAGCCGTTTCACAGCCACTAAAGAAATGCATAGGATCACGAGTAATAACAATATTGCGTCTTCCTGGCAACGGATGGCCAATCGATTCATGAGTTTTACGACCCATTAATATAGGCGCACCCATTGTCGTTCGTTTAAAGAAACTGATATCTTCAGAAAGTTTCCATGGTAACTTATTATTCCGACCTATAATTCCATTTCGTGCGCGTGCAACAATAATGGTTAGTATTGTCATAAAAGTTAAAATAATATGAAAGAAAGAAAGTTTTCAAGATCGATAGAGTTTATATTAAATTTCCACATATACTAATCCGAGGTAGTTCTGTTATAAACATATGAATCAATATCTTGATCTCGTTCGAATTATTCTTTCCACTGGAACGTGGCAAGAAAACCGCACTGGCGTCCGTGCAATCAGTATCCCAGGTGCGATGCTGCGCTTCGATCTAAAACAATGTTTTCCTGTAGTAACAACGAAAAAGCTTGCATTTAGGTCTGCATTCGGTGAGCTAGTCGGTTTCTTACGTTCGGCAACAAGTGCAGCTGATTTTCGGGCACTTGGCTGTAATATCTGGGATGCAAATGCAAATGTGAATACACAGTGGCTTTCAAATCCATATCGTAATGGCACAGATGATCTTGGTAATATATACGGTGCACAATGGCGACGCTGGTCAGGTTATAAGGTATTATATGCTGATGCTTGCGAAAAAATTAGTGACGCAATACAAAACGGATTTAAAATAATTACGAAATTCAACAGCAAAGATGGAGTATCGAAGATACTCTTATATAAGGAAATCGATCAGTTACGCCAATGTCTAGATAAGATCATGTCGAATCCATCGGACCGACGAATTTTATTTCATGGATGGAATCCGGCGGAACTTGATCAAATTTCACTTCCCGCATGCCATCTTCTATATCAATTTCTTCCAAATTCTGTAAATCATGAGATATCATTGTGTTTATATATACGAAGTAATGACATTGGTCTTGGTACACCATTTAATATGGTAGAAGGGGCAGCTTTGCTATCACTTATTGGTCGTTTAACAGGGTATACGCCGCGCTGGTTTACATATTTTATTGGTGATGCGCATATCTATGAAAATCAGATAGATATGCTACAACATCAACTTGACCGTAATCCATATGAAAGTCCTCGACTTGTTATATCAGATCGTGTTCCTGAATACATAAAGACTGGTATTTATGCGCCAGAATGGCTAGAAAAGATTGAGCCTTCTGATTTTTCTTTAGAAGGATATCGACATCATGAACCATTGACTTCGCCAATGGCGGTTTAAAATGTATATTGTCTAAATTTATAATAGAACTTTTATGAGTATTATTGACCTCCAATTGTCATCTGTTCAATTAGCACAGAACCGGATTCCTTCGTACCTCGTACTATTGTATCAGAGCCAATTGCAACAATTTTTCGAAACATATCCGATAACGTACTTGCAATTGTAATCTCCTCTACTGGATACTGTATCACGCCATTTTCAACCCAGTACCCAATCGCGCCACGTGAATAGTCACCAGTCATATAGTTTATACCCTGTCCCATAAGTTCTGTTATAAATAGCCCAGTATTAAGTTTCCTTAACATCATGTCTAAATTATCGTCTGGTTGCGTTTCTGAGCTAAGCAAAGAAATATTATGTGAACCACCTGCGTTTCCAGTTGTTTTTACACCGAGTTTATTCGCTGAATAAGTAGATAGAAAATAACCCTCGACAATACCATCTTTGACAACATTACGTGCTCGTGTGCGTACGCCTTCCTGATCAAACGGTGCACTACCCATCGCACGTAAAATATACGGATCCTCAATAATCTGTACATGTGGAGCGAATATTAGCTTTCCAATACTCTCCATAAGAAACGATATCTTCCTATACAACATGTTACCACTAACAGCTTGAACGAATGTGCCAAGCAGTCCAGCAGCAAGTGGAGCTTCGAAGAGTACTGGTCCTTTATGAGTACTAAGTCGTCGTGCTCCCATACGCGCAAGTGCCCTTCTTGCAGCATAGTGGCCTACTTCTTTTGGTAGAGCAAGATCAGATGGGCTTCTCTTTGACGTATACCATTCATCTCGTTGCATATTTTGACGGGTTCCAGCAATCGGAGAGCAAGCAATGTAGTGCCGTGAGTGTGGATAACCGGCTAGAAAACTATCAGACGTAGCAAGAACGAACTGCGAATGCTGTGTAGATACACTTGCACCTTCAGAATTTTTAATTTGCGGGCTGACTTCAAACGCAGAATCTTCTACATGACACGCAATATTAATTGCCTCGACAGTAGATATTTTCCATGGGTGATAGAGATCAAGATCACATGGGCTAGTTTCTAGTAACTCAGACTCTGCAAGTCCTGCGGCTTCGTCTTCGGCTGTAAATAGTGCAATATTATATGCGGCTGTAACCGTATCCTTTAATGCCTTCTTAGAAAAATCTGATGTACTTGCACTACCACGCTTCTTGCCAATAAATAGTGTAACACTAACCATCTTGTCACGGTTATATTCGATCGTTTCAACTTCACCACATCGTACTAATACTGATAAACCCTCGCTCTCTGAAATCTCAGTTGCAGCATCTGACGCACCAAGTGCTTTTGCATAGCGAAGAATATCGGAAGCAACTTCTTTAAGATGATCCTGTGTATATAAAAAATAACCTGTTTGCACGCTGGGATTAACTGACATCTTTTGTCGTATTTAGTCTTTTATTAAAACTCTTATCCTTATTAGGGATAAGCCATTATGGATATAGGAAAATTCGTACTCTTATTTGTTGCGAAATCCTCCGATAAGGATGCATCCATTTTGTAAGAGTTTTATTTGATTGATTTATTTTAATACTTTTTTAAAGGACACATGAATTTATAAAATATTTTATAATAAAGCCCGTAAACATTTTATAAATTTATTTACTACTTTAGTAAAACACATATTTAGCAGAGAGCTTCCTATTAGGATTTCTAATATTTAGAAAATGTATAGTAATTAGATATAAATATACTGGACAATCAAAGTTAATTAAAAAATTCTTCAAACAAAACCATGAAGATATACAAAAATATAACTGTCTCTAATACAGCTGTTGTAAATATTATGAAATTTAGAAATGTAATTCCAATTATTAAAATAATGAAAGATTTTTATAAAAATCTAATATAGAAATCTGATTCGGATTATATATCCGAGACCGCTGTAATTAGAAAATTATTTTGGTAGTATATAAGTTCATTAAGCGATTCGTAGATATCTGCAAGTGCGGTATGCATTGCTCGTCTTTCAAACTTTTTATAGATAGCTGGCTTCCAGCGTCGACATAGCTCTTTCAGAGTACTAACATCAAGATTTCTATAATGAAAAAAACGTTCTAACTCTGGCATCCAACGTGCCATAAATCGGCGATCTTGGCAGATTGAATTACCACACATTGGAGATTTTCCTGGTAAGACATATTTTACCATAAATTCCTTAAGCAAGGCAGCTGCATCAGATTCGACAATATTTGATGCACGTACACGATCAATTAAACCAGAACGGCTATGTGTACTTTTGTTCCAGCTATCCATTTTTTCAAGAATTTCATCATTCTGATAGATTGCGAAAACTGGTCCTTCAATTACGATATCAAGATTTGAATTCGTAATAATAGACGCAACTTCAATAATATGATCAATGTCCGGGTTAAGCCCGGTCATTTCCATATCAATCCACACAAGATTTAGATCATTACATACAAGCGTAGGTGCAGTATCTAAAGCATAAGTAGTACTAACCATCGAATCATTTTCCTAAAATTTAACATTTAGGCGCTACTGTACTACCAGTAATACCACGCCTCCTTAATATAAGGATACTATATTTCCATTATGCATACTTCTAAATAACTTAATATTTAAGTATCTTAAACTTATAAAAGTTAACAATAATTGTTGAATTAGATCTTTGATTTCACTTTACTTTCATTAGGTTCTTTATATAACAGTCATCAGGATATATAAGAAGCAATTGTAAGCATTAATAGCAAAGTTGCCCATAGGACCACACTTCGCCCTACAAGATTGATAACATCTTGCAATATATTTATTACATAACTGATACTGTTATCAACCTGGCTATTATCTTTATTGAGAGTACCATTGTTGTCAATTTCTAGTGTATTTTCGAGAATGTTAGATGGCTCAAATAGCGTCGTATCCCTTATAAGCTTCGTGCCTAGAGCACCGCTGCAAGCTGTAAGCAACACACCGATATTTGAATCTGACCATCGATGCGCATAGTTACGCCATTCGTAAATCGCATCCTCAAAATTACCGACAATAGCAAAGCCAAGTGAAGTAAGTCGTACAGGTATCCAGTCAATAATAAAAAAAACGCGGTGTGAAAACTTTGAGAAAGACGTAGCGATGCTATCGTTATCTAGATATGATGAGCTGTTACACGCTAGATATTCTGAAATTCTATATAACACTACTCCAGAGATACCTACTGGCGACGCAAACAAGAAAAATATTCCGAATAGGTTACGGTGTGATGCGATAATCGTATAGATTAATGTATATCGTACAACTCCAATGACTGGCATATTGCTAGTATCAATTCCGGTCCATTTATTTAGAATTTCTCTAGCCTGATTAATATCGGAATTCTTCAATGCTGAATGAATATTAGTAATATAGCAATTAAATTTACCGAAGCCAAGGGTAAAATATATAACAATAACATTCCATACCAACACAAACAAAAAACTTATCTTGTAAAGTAGGAAATAGATTAGTGAAATAATAAGTATCCACGGTAAAACCACTATTATCCACAAAAATAAGCTATTCTTAAATTTACTTTTATCAAAGTATTTTACTACAGTTTTTACATGAAATTGTAATAGTCCAGATACTGGATTTCTTGGCGATAATGAATAAGACTGTTCAATAATAAAAGCAAGAAGAACAGAAAAGAAAATCATTCGTTGCTCAATTCTATATAAATAGAGATAATCTGCGCTATGAAAGTACATCTTCCTTCCATTATCGCTGTCCTAAAGATTTAAACGAATATTTTAATAGTATTAAAGATATGTTTAAAGAAAAATAACAAGTATTCCATATAAGAAATATACTGCTAAACAATCCTTGATTATATCATTTAAGTATCTTTTGTCATATTAACTATAATCTATAGTTCTTAATCATTACATCCTTCCTTTATAAGGCTTAAAGTACTATCATGAAGATAGTTTATTTATTTCTTGATTAGAGTCATTTCGATCTAGAAGTTCGATTAATGCCATTGGTGAATTATCGCCAGTTCGGAATCCGAGTTTTAATATACGTAAATAACCGCCCGGTCGTTTTTCGAAGCGCAAACTAAGAGTATCGAATAATTTTAAGACAGAATCACGACTGCGCAATCGATTGAATACAAGTCGACGGTGCGCAAGAGATCTATTCTTGGCAAGAGTAATCAGTGGCTCAAAAAACTTACGTAATTCCTTTGCTTTTGGTAAAGTCGTCTTAATAATTTCATATTTAATTAAGGAGTTAGACATATTACGAAACATAGCTAGACGATGGCTGCTTGTACGATTTAATTTTCGTAGACCATGACGATGACGCATCTTAATTTCCTTGAAAAACATTTTTATCTAACTATTCTGCCCTAATAGGAGACAGACAAAATATCGCTTTTTAGCTTTTATCAAGAGACTGATTTGGTAAACAGTTCTCAAGTTTCATACCAAGTCTAAGTCCACGTAAAGCAAGTACTTCCTTAATCTCATTTAATGATTTTCGTCCAAGATTTGGTGTTTTTAGAAGCTCATTTTCTGTACGCTGGACTAAGTCACCAATGTAGTAGATATTTTCAGCCTTTAAGCAGTTTGCTGAACGAACAGTCAGCTCAAGATCATCAACTGGACGTAGGAGAATCGGATCGATCTCCGGTTTTGAAGATTGGACTTCTTCTTTCATTTCTATCTCTTCTATCGCAGCGAACACAGACAGTTGATCCATAAGAATTCTAGCCGACTGACAGATTGCCTCTTCTGGTGTAATTACACCACTAGTTTCAATGCTCATAACAAGTTTATCAAGATCTGTTCTCTGCGCGACACGCGCACTTTCAACTTCATAACTAACACGACGAACCGGTGAAAATGAAGCATCGAGAACAATATGTCCAATAGGTTTAGCTATATTATTTCCATAATATCGGACATTACCTGGAACGTAGCCGCAACCTTTCTCGACTTTAATTTGAAGATCAAGTTTTCCACCTTTTGTTAGATGTGCGATGATATGATCACGGTTAATTATTTCACAGTCGTGCGAAAGATTGATATCTCCTGCTCTAACGATACCTTCACCTTCCTTAGATAGGGTGACTATTACCTCATCTCGGTTGTATAGTTTAAAGATAATACCTTTTAGGTTTAATAAAAGATTAACAATATCTTCCTGTACACCATCAAGCGTTGAATATTCATGCACAATACCTATTATTTTTACTTCAGTCGGTGCATAACCAACCATAGAAGATAGTAGTACGCGGCGCAGTGCATTACCTAACGTATAGCCATAGCCACGTTCGAATGGTTCCATAATCACTTTTGTATAATTCTCGCCAAGAGACTCCATGGCAATGATCTTAGGTTTCAGTAAACTAGTTTGCATGGGCTTTCCTTCTTAATACCCTAAACTTGCTACAACAAATAAGGCTTTAACAGTTGACAACAAGAAAATAGTCTGAGCCTCGTTTCAAATCAACGTGAATATAATTCGACAATTAGATTTTCGTTGATATCGCCGGCTATATCATCGCGTTCCGGTACTTGTTTAAATATACCCTCGTACTTTTTTATATCTACCGAAACCCAGCTCGGTATTCCAACTTGCTGAGCTAACGATAGTGATTCACTAATACGCGCCTGATTCTTCGAATTTTTATGAATTGATATAAGATCACCAGATCTTACTTGCTGTGATGGCACGTTAACAATTCTACCATTTACTATAATTGATTTATGACTTACTAGCTGACGTGCTTCAGCTCTGGTCGAACCAAATCCCATTCTATACACAACATTATCCAAACGTAACTCAAGTAATTGAAGTAGAGTTTCTCCTGTATTACCTCTACGGCGCTCAGCTTCAGAAAAGTAGCGCCAGAATTGTCGCTCAAGCAGACCATATATACGCTTGACCTTCTGTTTTTCGCGAAGTTGTATACCATAATCCGATATACGGCTGCTGACAATCGAAGCTCTGCCATGCTGGCCGGGCTTGCTATCAAGATTACACTTATCTGAAAGTGACCGACGCGCACTCTTTAGAAACAGATCAGTACCTTCACGACGGGAAAGTTTGGCTTTTGGGCCGATATAACGTGCCACTTTATATATTCCTCTTTATTAATTTTCAGCCACTCAGATTCGAACATGTGCTAATTCGATAATTTTTATATAGGTGTATAGATTTAATCGTACTTATATAAATATATTAAATACGCCGACGCTTCGGCGGACGACAACCATTATGTGGAATAGGTGTTATATCTGAAATTAAAGTAATCTTAATTCCAAGACCATGTAGTGCGCGTACTGCTGATTCTCGTCCAGGCCCTGGTCCATTAATAAAAACTTCTAAATTCTTTACTCCGTATTCTATTGCAACACGACCAACTGATTCGGCAGCGACTTGAGCAGCAAAAGGTGTTGACTTTCGTGAGCCTTTAAAGCCTTGCCCGCCTGATGTTGCCCATGCTAAGACATTACCTTGACGGTCAGTAATTGTAACAATTGTATTGTTGAATGAAGCGTGAACGTGAACTATTCCTTCAGCTACATTCTTTTTAACTTTTTTTCGAACGCGCTGTTGCGCTCCAATATTTGAAACCTTAGACATTAAATTTTCCTGTAACCGTCAAATTATTTTTCTTTACTTCTTTAACGCTTGAGCTGCACGACGCGGACCCTTACGAGTACGTGCATTAGTACGAGTACGCTGCCCGTGCATTGGTAATCCCTTTCTATGGCGAATACCACGATAGCAGCTAAGGTCAATCAAGCGCTTAATATTCATTGTAACTTCACGGCGTAGATCACCTTCTATAATAAACTTACCTATTTCTTCTCTAAGTTTTTCTAGATCCGTGTCAGTTAAATCTTTAACTTTTCTTGAAAAATTAACATTAGCTGCTTTACAAACTTTACGAGAACGAGTTCGTCCGATACCAAAAATAGCTGTTAGACCAATTTCTATATGCTGGTGGTTCGGTATGTTAATCCCTAATATACGAGCCATTACTTTCCTCAAACAAAAGCATAATTAACCTTGACGTTGCTTATGACGAGGATCTGATCTACAGATCACACGTACAACATCTTTTCGTTTAACAATCTTGCAATTACGGCAAATTCGCTTAATAGAAGCCATAACTTTCATAAATTGCCCTTATAAATTATTTCGCTCGAAATACAATACGTCCATGAGATAGATCATAAGGCGTTAATTCAACCTTCACTTTATCACCTGGTAGGATACGAATATAATGCATTCGTATTTTTCCAGAAATATGTCCTAATACGATATGGCCATTTTCTAGTTTTACGCGGAAAGTTGCATTGGGGAGATTTTCAATCACCTCACCCTGCATCTGGATTACATCATCCTTGGCCATAATCCCCTTTTAAAAAATTGGTATTTTGCTGCCCTTAGTATTTGCAGATTTTTTGAGCAGTGACTCATACTGTTGAGACATAACATATGATTGAACCTGCGACATAAATTCTATTGTAACAACAACAACGATCATTAGCGAAGTCCCGCCGAAATAAAATGGTACGTTCCAATGCAATATAAGAAATTCTGGTAATAGACATACGAAAACGACATAAATAGAGCCAGCTAATGTCAAACGTGTGAGAATACAATTAATATATCGTGCGGTTTGTTCGCCAGGTCGAATTCCTGGTATAAAGCCACCACTTCTTTTTAGATTTTCAGCTGTTTCCTTGCTATTAAACATTAATGCAGTATAAAAAAAACAGAAAAATATAATCGCTATAACATATAGTAAAACATATACTAATTTACCAGGCTTTAAAGCTTCTGCTACATTATACAAAATATTAGAAATCCACGACGGTTGTTTATTTGAACTGAACCAGCTTAATATTGTTGCTATAAATAAAATAATTGATGACGAAAATATCGGCGGGATAACGCCTGACATATTTAGCTTAAGAGGTAGATGTGATGACTGTCCACCATAAATTTTACTACCAATTTGACGTTTTGCATAATTTACGAGGATTTTTCTCTGACCACGCTCAATAAAAACAACTAGATAAGTTACTGCACTTATTAGTACAAGAACGATTATTGAAGAGATGATAGATATTGAACCTATACGAACTAGCTCTAATAATCCGCTGACTGCATTTGGGAACCCTGATATAATTCCGCTGAAAATGATAATAGAAATGCCATTTCCTAAACCTCTCTCAGAGATTTGTTCACCAAGCCACATTAAGAAAATTGTACCAGTTAATAATGTCACAACTGTTGTCAAATAAAACATTGATCCAGTATCGATGACAAGACCAGGTTGGTTTTTTAATGCAGTTGCTATTCCAAATGCCTGTAATATTGCAAGTACTACTGTAAAATATCTTGTGTATTGAGCAATCTTTCCTTGACCTGTTCGGCCTTCTCTCTTTAAATTTTCAAGTCTTCTCGATATAATTGTTAGTAATTGCATAATAATCGATGAAGAAATATATGGCATTATTCCAAGCGCAAAGATTGTAAACCGAGAAAGAGCGCCACCTGAAAACATATTAAAGATACTTAAAATAATACCTATTTGACTCTGAAATAGCCTAACTAATTGATCTGGATTTATTCCTGGTACAGGAATATGTGCTCCAATGCGGTATACAATTAGCGATAACAATAAAAAAATTACCCGATGACGAAGATCACTAATCTTTTTCATGCCACGGTTAGATTTTGCAATACTCAATTTATTAGACAAATGCATGACTCCGATATAAATATGAGTGACAAATTGCAATAATTTATGTTATTTAACAAATGAACCGCCTGCCTTCTCGATTGCTAGACGCGCAGATTTCGTCGCATTAATTCCTTTAAGAATAACCTTACGCTTAATTTCACCAGTGGAAATAATTTTTACATTCTTAATTATCTTTCTAACAAGAGAAGCCTTCTTGATAGAAGATAAATCAATCTCGTCAAGCAATAGCTTATTAATATCACTTAGGCGAATTTCAGCAGAAAATTTCTTTATAGGCGATGTAAAACCACGTTTCGGTAGACGACGCTGAATTGGCATCTGACCACCCTCAAATCCAATCTTATGAAAGCCACCAGAACGAGATTTCTGGCCCTTATGACCTCGTCCAGCTGTCTTTCCAAGACCTGAACCAATACCTCGGCCAACGCGACGCTTCTCGTGTTTTGCACCTTCGGCAGGCTTTAAATTATTTAATTCCATATTAATTCCTTGAAGAACTTATAATTATCTTATGGATATTAATATAATTTCTTCTAATTCTGTAATAGATGATCTAAATTTTAGAGATCTAATTTTTACAACTTTCTTAATCGATAACTTTTACTAACCACGAGACTTTATTAATCATTCCTCGAATTGCTGGCGTATCTCGCAGTTCACTAATTGAATTAAGTCGTCGAAGTCCTAAGCCACGCACTACAGCTCTGTGCGATCTTCGAGAGCTGATTATGCTTTTCACGAGCTGAATCTTCATAGTTTTTTCTTCAGACATGGACTATCTCTCTCTACCCTTAGCATAAAAGGTTAGAATCTCTTTTACAGATTTACCTCGTTTTGCTGCGATATCCGATGCAGTTGATTGTTTCCGTAAACCATCTAGTGTAGCACGAACAAGATTATATGGATTTGTCGAACCGTGACTTTTCGCGACAACATTTTGTATGCCCATCACATCGAATACAGCACGCATAGGACCACCAGCAATTATTCCTGTACCTTCCTTCGCCGGAGCAATAAGAACAGTAGATGCACCATGCTTACCACGAACTTGATGTTGTAATGTTTTATTTTTCAGAGAAATTTTAAACATACTTCGACGAGCATGTTCCATAGATTTTTGAATAGCGACCGGAACTTCCTTTGCCTTACCTTTGCCCATGCCTACGCGTCCATCGCCATCTCCAACTACAGTCAGTGCAGCGAAACCGAGAATACGACCACCCTTTACTACCTTAGTCACACGATTAACCGTTATCATTTTCTTTCGAAGGCCATCATCTAATTCATCGGTCTGCATTTTTGATTGCGACTTTACCATGATTGATAATCCCTTTTCTTAAAATCTAAGCCCAGCTTCACGAGCTGCTTCGGCTAGTGCCTTTACGCGGCCATGGTAATGGAAGCCAGAACGGTCAAAGGCAACTGATTCAATACCAATTGCTTTAGCCTTCTCAGCGATACGTCTACCAATAATAATGGCAGCGGCAATATTTCCACCTTTTCCTGATTTATCAACAAACTTCAATCGCATTTCAATTTCAAGTGTTGATGCGCTTGTAAGTATTCTTGTCCCACACGGTGAGAAAATCTGAGCATAGATATGCATATTTGTACGGTGAACAGCTAAACGAGCAACATGCATATTAGCAATTTTAATACGAGTTTGACGAGCCCGACGCAAGCGAGATTGAATCTTATTCATAATTGTATTATTTCTTTTTTGTTTCTTTAATAATTACAATCTCATTAGCATATCGTACGCCCTTGCCTTTATATGGCTCTGGTGGACGATATCTACGAATTTCTGCAACTACTTGGCCAATTTTCTGCTTATCAATTCCTTTGATCAGAATTTCTGTTTGCGTTGGTGTTTCAACCTTAATTCCATCTGGCATCTGATAAATTATTGGATGTGAAAAGCCAAGAGATAAATTTAGCCTGTCTATTTGTGCCTGCGCACGGTAACCAATACCAACTAGAATTAACTTACGTTCGAAGCCTTTCGTTACACCGAATATGGAATTTTCAATAATTGCACGTATCGTATTTAATAGTACATTTTCTTTATATTTATCGCCAAGTACTGATAAATTAAGCGCGCCATCGTTATTTATCGACAAGTTTATAGATGGACTGACTACCTGCGTAATACTACCTAGAGGTCCATCGATAACTATCTTGCCATCAAGTAACTTTATTTCTGCACCTTTTAGAGTTATTGGACTCTTACTATTTACTCGAGACATACTTCTTTCTCATCAGAATTAGGCAACATAGCATATAACTTCGCCACCGATACCAATAGCACGTGCTTTTCTATCAGCCATCATGCCCTTTGTAGTAGATATAATTGTAACACCGAAACCATTCATAATCTGTGGGATGTTGTTACAACCTCGATACATGCGCAAACTTGGCTTTGATGCTCGGTCAAGACGTGTAATTACAGGATGGCCTGCGTAATACTTTAGTATAATATTTAACTCTGCTTTCGCACATTCCATTGTCTTTACAGAAAAATCATCAATGTAACCTTCATCCTTAAGAACCTGTGCTATTGCAGATTTAACCTTAGACATAGGGATTGCTACTGAAATTTTCTTAACCATCTGTGCATTGCGAATGCGAGTCAGCATATCGGCGATAGGATCACTCATACTCATTTAGTTTCACCTATTACCAGCTTGCTTTAGTTAATCCAGGAATCTCACCACGGAATGCAATTTCACGAATTTTATTACGTGCAAGACCAAATTTACGAAATGTGCCACGAGGACGACCTGTAATAGCACAGCGATTACGTTGTCGGGTCGGATTTGCATTTCTAGGTAGTTGCTGCAGCTTAAGTCGAGCTTCGTAACGTTCTTCTTCCAATTTACTTTGGTCATTGATAATTGTTTTGAGCGCTACACGCTTTTCTAAGAACTTTTTAACTAAGCGAGAGCGTTTCTTTTCACGTTCTATTATTGCTAGTTTAGTCACAAGTAACCTCAATTTTTAAAAGGGAACCTAAAATAAGTAAGCATTGCTTTTGCTTCATCATCTGTTTTCGCAGTAGTCGTTATGCTTATATTAAGACCACGAACTACATCAATCCTATCATAATCAACTTCTGGAAAAATTATCTGCTCTTTTACGCCGATATTATAATTACCGTGGCCATCAAATGCGCGACCTGATATACCACGAAAGTCACGAACCCTAGGAAGAGCAACTGTTACTAAACGGTCGAGGAATTCATACATCATTCTACCTCGCAGTGTTACCATCACACCGATAGGATAGCCCTGTCGAACCTTAAAAGCTGCAATTGACTTTCGTGCCTTTGTAGCGACTGGTCTCTGGCCAGAAATTTTTGCTAAATCACTTATAGCGCTCTCAATTATTTTCTTGTCAGCGACTGCTTTACCGAGACCCATATTTAGCGTGATTTTAGTAATACGTGGTACCTGCATAACTGACTTATACATAAATTTATCAATAAGACAAGATACGACTTTTTCTTTATAAAACTCTTGAAAGCGAGCCATTTTATTTAGACTTTTTAGTCATGTGCTAAGAATAGCACCGGTCGATTTTAGGAAACGAATCTTTTTTCCATCGTCTATTTTAATTCCAATACGAGAAGCCTTTCCATTCTTATCAAAAAATGTAATGTTTGATATATGAACAGACATCATTTTAGATTCGAGACCACCTATTTTATTTTTTATTGGATTAGGCTTCATATGCTTTTTTACTAAATTAATACCATCAATTGTTGCGCGTCCTCCATGTACTTTGAGTACAGTACCACGTTTCCCTCTGTCCTTACCCGTTGTGACAACTACTTCATCACCCTTTCGAATCCTATTCATATTTTAATTTCTTATAATACTTCTGGTGCTAGAGAAACAATTTTCATAAATCGCTCATTTCGGAGCTCACGAGTCACTGGACCAAATATACGAGTACCAATTGGCTCAAGTTTACTGTTCAAAAGTACAGCAGCATTGTTATCAAATTTTATCAGTGAACCATCCTTGCGTCGTACACCTTTAGCAGATCGAACTACAACAGCATTGTAGATTTCACCTTTCTTGACTCGTGCATGTGGTATAGCCTCTTTAATACTTACCTTAATAAGGTGACCAATATTGGCATAGCGGCGCTTTGAGCCACCAAGAACCTTAATACATATAACTTCGCGTGCACCTGTGTTATCGGCTACTTCGAGCCGAGATTCGGTCTGAATCATAGAATAATAACTTTAAAAAACCAAAACCAGATTTTAGAATATAATTCTAACATATAAATAAAAATTTTTTACTTATATATTTATTAAAATATCTACCCCTATTATTAGGGGTCTAATTAATAAGAGATAAAACTGACCAAGACTTTGTCTTCGAAATAGGACGTGTTTCCTGAATTTCAACGATATTCCCTTCGTTATAGGCGTTTATCTCATCATGAGCGTGATACTTTTTTGATCGAACTACATATTTACTGTAGATAGGATGTTTTACACGATGCTCTACTAAAACTGTAACAGTCTTATCCATTCTATTACTAACCACTTTCCCTATAACTGTCCGCTTTAGCGATGTTTTTACATTATTATTCATATTCTTTTACTTTCTGACTTAAAACTGTTCGAATACGTGCGATATCGTGACGAATCTTCTTTAGCTGGCTCGTATTTTTGAGCTGCTGAGTTGCAAGCTGTATGCGTAAACCAAATTGAGACTTTAACAGTTCAGATAGATCCTTGTTGAGATCAGTCTTATTTTTATGGAGAAGCTCAGTATATTTCATATACCATTCCTTACGTGCCGAGTTGACGTATACTGAATATTGTTTGGATCGGTAACTTTGCTGAAGCAAGGCGAAATGCTTCACGTGCTAGTTTTTCAGATACGCCATCCATTTCATATAACATCTTACCTGGCTTAATCTCGGCGACATGATATTCTGGATTACCTTTTCCATTACCCATACGTACTTCAGCTGGCTTTTGAGAGATCGGCTTATCCGGGAAAATTCTAATCCAAATTCGACCACCGCGCTTAATGTAACGTGTCATAGCACGACGTGCCGCTTCAATTTGACGAGATGTTAAACGACCACGGCTTATAGCCTTCAAACCGAATTCACCGAATGACACTGCATTTCCACGCGTCGCTTTACCGGTGTTACGACCCTTCTGTTCTTTGCGATATTTCCTGCGTTTCGGTTGCAGCATTGTTACTCTCCAGTCTTACAGATTTCTCCGATTTACTAGGCTTACGATATAGTTCATTTTTAGCAGTAGAAGAAATATTACCTTCGCTGTGATAAGGCAATATACGATGGTCACTCCCTCCCTTTTTTATTCCTGAATTTCGACGTGAAGAGCGCTTATTTTCAATTGTCTCTTCTATAAAAGGAACATCATTACAGTTGAACATTTCACCCTTATATACCCATACTTTAACGCCGATAACTCCATAGGTTGTTTTTGCTTCTGAAGTTGCATAGTCAATATCAGAACGTAATGTGTGAAGTGGAACGCGACCTTCACGATACCATTCTTTACGTGCTATCTCAATGCCGTTTAGACGCCCAGTACTCATTATCTTAATACCTTGAGCGCCGAAACGCATCGCGTTTTGCATTGCACGTTTCATTGCACGTCGAAACATGATTCGACGCTCAAGCTGTTGAGTAATTGAATCAGCAATTATCTGTGCATCTATTTCTGGTTTACGTATTTCTTCAATATTAACATGAATTGGTACATCCATTCGTCGTTGAAGTTCAATCTTTAGTTGTTCGATGTCTTGTCCTTTTTTACCAATGATTATACCAGGACGTGAGCTAAAAATAGTGATGCGTGCATTTTTCGACGGACGCTCTATAACAATACGACTGACTGAAGCAGTCTTAAGCTTCTTCTTTAGGTATTCACGGACATTAATATCTTTTTTTAAAATATTTGCAAAATTACTATTATTTGCATACCAACGAGAAGCCCAATTTCGGTTAATAGCTAAGCGAAAACCAATCGGATGAATTTTCTGTCCCATTATATGGTTCCTTAATTCCCGACCGTTACAGTGATATGACAAGATTGTTTCTCAATCTTATTGCCACGACCTTTAGCACGTGGTATAAAATGTTTGATGGATTTAGATTTGTCAATATAAATGTTTTTAATCTTAAGCTCATCAATATCAGCTCCTTTATTATGTTCAGCATTAGCTATCGCCGATAGTACAACTTTCTTTATAAGAAAAGCAGATTTCTTCGGTGAGAATGTCAAAATATTTAAAGCTTTATCTACCGGTAGACCACGGATCTGATCGGCTACTAGGCAAGTCTTTTGTGCAGAAATTCTAGCGCTACGATGAATTGCTTTTGCTTCCATATTAATTAATCCTCTTTATTTCTTCAGCTTCTTATCACCTGCATGACCCTTAAACGTTCGAGTAAGTGCAAACTCACCAAGTTTATGACCAACCATATTTTCAGATATATATACTGGAATGTGTTGACGGCCATTATGAACAGCGATCGTTAATCCAATAAAATCTGGCAGAATCGTAGAACGACGTGACCAAGTCTTTATTGGTCTCTTATCACGCGAAGCTGAAGCTATCTCAACCTTTTTTAGCAAATTCGCATCGCAGAACGGACCTTTTTTAATAGAACGTGCCATTTTTTTTATCTTTTAGCGTTGTTTGTAACGGCGCTGGATGATCATTGTGTTTGTACGTTTGTTTCGACGAGTTCGAAAACCTTTTGTTGGCGTACCCCAAGGTGTTACAGGGTTTCTACCTGCTGCAGTACGACCTTCACCACCGCCGTGTGGATGATCGATTGGGTTCATAACAACACCTCGTACAGTAGGACGTATACCTCGCCAGCGGTTTGCACCTGCTTTCCCAAGCTGACGAAGAACATGTTCTTCGTTTCCAACTTCTCCAATAGTTGCTCGACATTCAATATGTAAGCGGCGGATTTCTCCAGAGCGAAGACGTATCTGGGCATACTTATTTTCTCGCGCTAGTAACATTGCTGACGTACCGCTAGAACGGGCAATTTGTGCACCCTTTCCAGGCATCATTTCGATACAGTGAATCGTTGTACCAATTGGAATACTACGGATTGGCAGCGCATTACCCAATCGAATTGGCGCCTCTTGACCGGATATAATCTCCTGGCCAGTAGATATCCCTTTCGGGGCAACTATATAGCGACGCTCTCCATCTACATATAGAACAAGGGCGATATTCGCACTGCGATTTGGATCATATTCAAGACGCTCAATTTTACCAGGAATTCCATCTTTATTGCGACGGAAATCAATCACGCGATAGTGCTGCTTATGACCGCCACCCTGATGACGTGTTGTAATACGACCATTATTATTTCGGCCGGACTTTGAGCTCTGCATGTCTAGTAGCTTAGAATACGGCTTGCCCTTATATAAGTCCTTGTTTACAATTTTAATTGTTCCACGACGACCAGGCGAAGTCGGTTTAACTTTAATAATTGCCACAATCAATTTGCTCCTGCTTCAAAGTTGATTTCGTGGCCAGATTTTAGACATACATAGGCCCTTTTCACATCCTTATGTCGACCAATAGAACGGCCAAAACGTTTTTTCTTGCCTTTACGAATAAGTAAGTTAACAGAACTAACTTCTGCATTAAATAGTAAATTAATGGCAGCCTTTATCTCTTGCTTAGTAGAATCTAAAGTAACATCGAAAACAATCTGTCTATTTTTGCTAGAAACAAGCGTTGCTCTTTCAGAGATTACTGGTGCTAGAAGAACTTGCATCAAACGATGATCATTCTTACGAATGTCGATCATGACAATAACTCCTCAATTCCTGATATTCCAGCCCTTGTAAGTAGTACTTTCTTAAAGTAAATCAGCGATATAGGGTCTACATATCGAG
This sequence comes from Burkholderia sp., assembly GCA_032470195.1. Lineage (GTDB taxonomy): Bacteria > Pseudomonadota > Gammaproteobacteria > Burkholderiales > Burkholderiaceae > Burkholderia. The sequence goes on from JAVHYX010000003.1 coordinate 158,860, forward strand.
GTTTAATAAGTGATACGTGAAATAGATTTCGTGAAGCAAGGTAAAGATTTTCGTCAACTTGTTTAGTAATGATTAATACAGATTTAGATTCGAGACCCATGGCCTTGAGCTTTTTAGCAAGCAGACTAGTTTTTGGCTCTTTGAGAAAAATGTCTTCAACAACTGATAGATTTCCGTCTCTGGCTAATCTCGAGAAGATTGAGCAAATAGCTGCACGATACATCTTCTTATTAATTTTATGTGAAAAATTTTCTTCTGGAGAGCTTGGGAAAATTCGACCTCCTCCACGCCACAATGGACTCGATGACATACCAGCTCGAGCACGACCAGTACCCTTCTGGCGCCACGGCTTTTTTGTTGTATGTTTAACTTGACCTCGATCTTTTTGGGCTCTATTACCTTGGCGAGCATTTGCCTTATATGCAACAATAACTTGATGTATTAATGCTTCATTATAGTCACGACAAAAGATATCGTCGGTAGCGTTGATAGTAGAACTTTCATTACCTTCTTCATTTAGGAACTTCAGTTCCATTATTTCGCTCCCTTTATCTTTACAGTCGGCTTTATGAAAACTTTGCTACCTCTTGCTCCTGGTACAGAACCTTTAATAAATAAAAGACTATATCTTTCATCAATACGAATGACTTCAAGGTTCTGCACTGTTACAGTCCCATCGCCCATATGACCGGTCATACGCTTACCTGGAAATACACGACCTGGATCTTGCGACATACCGATTGACCCAGGAACGTTATGTGATCGAGAATTGCCATGCGACGCACGGCCAGAACTAAAATTATAGCGCTTAATCGTTCCAGCATAGCCCTTGCCAATAGATGTACCCTGAACGTCAACCTTCTGACCAACTTCGAAGATATATAAAGCAATTACGGACCCGATAGACATCTGATCAGCCTCTTCTGAGGCTATACGAAATTCTTTAAGAATATTTCCAGACTGTACACCGGCTTTAGCAAGGTGCCCTGCTATCGGCTTTGTTACACGCGATGCACGACGAGAGCCAAATGCAATCTGTACAGCCGTATATCCATCTGTTTTTGTAGTCTTAATCTGCGTCACGCGATTATTTGACACGTTAAGTACAGTTACTGGGACCGAGTCCCCATCGGCCATGAAGATACGAGTCATTCCTACCTTGCAACCTACCAACCCAAGGCTCATCATTTCTCCATTCTTGGCTCCAATTGTCCGGAGCTTTGATCTATAAAAATTAAAATTTTACACCTGCAGAAAATCTCTAATTCGTATATATAATCGAAATTATAATAAATTTAATTTATTTCATTTCATTTCTAACAAGCATTACATACAAGTAATGATTAATTGATCGATGCTACTACGTTAGTAATATTTACTGCAACTTTATTTCTACATCGACGCCTGCAGGTAAATCAAGCTTCATTAAAGCATTGACTGTCCTATCTGTTGGATCGATTATATCCATCATGCGTTGGTGTGTACGAATCTCAAGTTGATCACGCGACGTTTTATTGACGTGTGGTGATCGCAGAATGTCGAAGCGTTGAATTCGAGTTGGCAATGGTATTGGACCATGTACAATTGCACCAGTACGCCTTGCTGTACCTACTATTTCGGCTGCTGATTGATCAATCAAACGATAGTCAAAAGCTTTTAGGCGAATACGTATTTTCTGTTGCTGCATGTCAATTCCTCGAAAGCGCCGCTAGCGATATTGCGTTGCCATTATAAAAGAACATAAGATCAAAAGTAAATATTAGAAATTATGATAACTTCTTATCATAAGAAAATTAATTCTATATGAAGTCAACATATATATGTTGCTTTATTAACTAATAATAATGCGATTTCTAAAATTTGATACTTGTTTTTTTGATACTTTATTCCAAGTATATTATCACACATTGTTTATCAAAATATACCCCTATGGATCTCAAGATCAACTTTACTCTATAACCTTAGCAACGACTCCTGCGCCTACAGTTCGACCACCTTCACGTATTGCAAATCGAAGGCCTTCTTCCATCGCAACTGGTGCAATTAG